>JAXHUM010000054.1:28366-87436 GCA_034189325.1 Thermodesulfobacteriota bacterium | reverse complement strand
TATTATCAAAACAAATACCTCGTATCCTGTCGATAGTGTGTACCGTCAAGGTGAATTCGAAGAAATGGGGCTTGCCCCGGCAATATCACCGGAAGAGTCTATCAAAAGGCGGGTTGTCGTTGATTTTGTTCTTGTTTTTTTACTATTATGTGGTTAATATTCAACATGAATTGAGAGGTACCGATACGAGAATGCCCTCTGGGGCAAGCACAAAACTGATTTCGTCACTGGTCCTGAGATTGCCGTTTGCCTTAGACACCCTATAGGATGGACACAACACTCGGTATACAGTCATGGAACAGGTTCTGCTCCTCAACGTAACCTATGAGCCTCTGAAGATTATCAATTGGAAGAAGGCCATCACTCTGCTCTTTCTGGGCAAAGTTGAGGTGCTTGAGGAATACGGTCGAGAAATTCATTCCGTCAGCTTCACCATTCAACTACCTTCCGTTGTGCGGCTTTTGAGGATGGTCAAGAAGCCGAAGACCCCCGTCAAATTTTCAAGACAGAATATTTATGCAAGAGACAAATATCGATGCCAATATTGCGGCAATCAATTCCCTCCCGAAGAATTGACCTATGACCATGTGATTCCCAAGTTTCGCGGTGGGAAGACCCGGTGGGACAACATCGTCACCTGCTGTATTCGTTGCAACAGGAAAAAAGGGGGGCATACCCCCAGGGAAGCGGGCCTCAAACTCATCCGAAAACCTTATCGCCCTAACTGGCTACCCTCCCTCAGAATATCGATTGGAGTCAAAGAAGTTCCCCAATCCTGGCGAGACTACCTGTACTGGAATGTTGAATTGATCGAATAGGGAAAACAAAGGTCGAGATCGCCCTGTCTCCTTTTAGGAGCCTCCGGCCGATAGCAGATCAACCCCTTCCGTGATAGGCCGACGCCCTCGACCAAGTGTAAGATTCTCCAGTCTCCCTTTATGTTAGGGAATTGCCGCGGCGATTTTTTCAGCTGTCTGCCTGATGGCATCCATGTCTCCCTCTTTGAGTTCCCACATGGTCACTGGAAGTTCCGGAGCCCCCTCTGCCCGGGGCATAAGGTGGAGATGGTAATGCATGACCACCTGGTTCGCGCCGCGGCCGTTTAATTGTAGACAGGCCACACCGGCCGGATGGAGGGCTTCTTGGATAGCGTGAATGATTTTTTTTGAGGCTAACTGCACCGCAGCAAGATACTCATCAGGGATTTCCCAAAGATTGCGGGCATGTTTCTTGGGAATGACCAGGGTATGGCCTGGCGAGATGGGATTTATGTCTTCAAAGGCCAAGACCTTCTCATCTTCATACACCTTAAAGCTGGGGATCTCGCCTCTTATGATTTTGCAGAAAATACACTCTTCCATCATTCTTCCTCCTTTCGACCTTGAATGGACGTCTCTTCATGCAGGGCCTTCATCTCCTATTGAAGTA
This sequence comes from Thermodesulfobacteriota bacterium, assembly GCA_034189325.1. Taxonomy (GTDB): domain Bacteria; phylum Desulfobacterota; class DSM-4660; order Desulfatiglandales; family Desulfatiglandaceae; genus JAXHUM01. The sequence continues at coordinate 86,008 of JAXHUM010000054.1, read as the reverse complement.
AGTCAGAGGGTATCTTAAATATCCATTGGGCCTATGCTATTTCGTGGAATCATAGAAGTCGAGATTTATTTCCAAGTTGGACGACAAGATGGGTGAGAGGGGTCAGTCGAGGATCATCAATGAGTTGCAGTAGATCGCGAAGAGTGCTGAGGGCAGGGGGAATATAGGCCTCAAAATAGCTTTTCCCCATGAACCTGGAAAGATAGGCAAAGGCCCCGAGGATCTGGAGGTTTCGCTGGATAGCCAGGTAAAGAAAGGTACTCTTGAAAGCATCTGTCGCTTGTGTATCAAAACCTTCCAGCAGAGAAAGGTAGGTCTTGTAGAGTTCACGCTGTTGTCTGCGGGAGAGGGCCGTATAGGGATCGATGATCAGCGAGGCAACATCATACCCAAGAGGACCCAGCCGACCCCCCTGCCAGTCCAGAAAGGCGATCTTTCCCTCCGAGACCATGATGTTTCTCGATTGGAAATCGCGATGGAGAAAGAAGGGGTTCGGGGCCAGAGATGCCATGTCCGCAAGGTGATTAAAGGGGCCCTCCAGTTCGTCCCAATTCTTGTTCAGACCGAGGTATCCGCACAAGAAGGCCTCTCTAAAGTAATCCGACTCATAACGTCTCATGACAAGCCTGTCATATGTTTCGGTCTGGCAGCACCATGAGGGATCAAAGCCGTCGGCGCCGTCTGTTTGGAGTCGGAATAGGTGGCCGAGGACCTCTTTGTAGACCGGAAAGGCATCCTCTTTTGATGAGAGTAGATCCTGGAGGCTTGTCTGCCCCATGTCCTCCATGATGAACCATCCCTGATCAAGGTCATACCGAAAGATCTCAGGAAGGGGGGTCTTTTTTGTTCGAAGATGACGGCCTATTCTCAGGTATGCCAGGTTTTCACGCCTTGAGATGCTGTCTGTGGGGAGGTTGGACATGGCGATTATGCTGGTGTGCGTGTCGCCCTGGCTGACGCGCCAGAAGATCCGTTTTGATCCATCTCCCTGGAGTAAGGTGATTTCAATAGGGTCGGCCTTTACGCCGATGTCTCTGAAAAAGCGGACAATGAATTTTCTGAATGAAGGATCCATGGATTATTGGAAGTGCAGACATCTCCTTTGCTGGAATGCCATGTGCTAGAGGACCGTATTGATCACGTCAGTGGTGACCTCATTGGAAGACCTGATAACACTATGGATGATTTTTGTTCCCCTCCTGACGGTTACATTTTCCCAGAGAACGGACCTCGTTATTTCAACCCCCTTCTCCAGAAGTCCATTCGGCCCGATGACGGCCCAATCCCCTAACCTGACGGAAGGATCCATGCTGCAGTCGGAACCGACAAGGAAGGGGCGGACTTTTGCGGTCCTTTGGTTTGCCGCAAGATAGGTCTCGATCGTTCCGATATCCTGCCAGTAGTGATCGTTTGAAATATACGCCATGATCGGCTTTCCTGCGTTTATTAATTCTCGATAACATTGAACAATACTCACAGGCACACTAGGCGGAATATGTTCCATGATCTCCGGCTCCAAGATATGGATGCCTGTAAAGGCGAGCCTGTTGGGACGGCTTTTTGTTGCAATGTCTGTGATCTTCATGTTGTCGTCTACAGCTATCTGATTGAAGGGGGAATAGTCATGGAGGACCAGGGTAACGAGGGCGTGGCTCCTCTTGTGAGCGGATAGGGCCCTGCCCAGATCGATGTCCGTCAGTATATCTCCATTGATCACAATAAAGGGTGATGTGTCCAGAAAAGAGGAGGCATTCCTGATGCCGCCTCCGGTATCCATTAGGGTGGGTTCCACTAAGACCTGGATCGGGAGGTCGAAAGGACGTCCCCCGTCCAGATATTCTATCAAGCGCTGATGGTGGTGGTGGGCGTTTACCACGATGTGGTCGACGCCATATTCCTTAAGATAGGCAATGCCCCTGTCAATGACAGGCCTGTTTCCAACCGGAACAAGGGCCTTGGGCCTGTCCGTGGTGAGGGGACGTAATCGTGTGCCCAGGCCGGCTGCCAGAATCATTGCCTTCATGGAAAGAACCTTTGGTGACATTTTCATTGCATTTCTTGTTGACTGATTATACATGAAAAGAGCCTCTGTGAACAGAGATCGATCATAAGGGCAAGACAAGGATCTCAATCCACCCATCATTCCGGGAGTCTAGAGCGTGAATACGACACTCGATCTGTCAGAGCTGGACATCAATATAGGCAGGCTGTTTATGGCGGGCATGCCAGGGACCTTTTTGGATGATGATACCCGGACCCTTATCAGGGACTACTGCCTTGGTGGTATTATCCTTTTTGATAGGAACATAGAAGATCCGGTGCAGCTGGCCCGGCTTACCCATGACCTCCAAGAAACCGCTTTAGAACATCATGGCATTCCCCTGTTTTTGGCCGTTGACCAGGAAGGAGGCCCGGTCAGGAGATTGAAAGAGCCTTTTACCTATTTTCCGGGCAATACGGCCATTGGAGAGGATCCCAGCCCGGTGGAAAAGGCCATGGACTTTGCACGAGTCACGGCCAAGGAAATGGGCCTTGTCGGACTCAACATGGATATGGCCCCGGTGTTGGACCTTCGAATAGGGGAGCCGGAAAAACACCTCGCAGGGAGGACATTCAGCGACGATCCTTCTGAGGTGTCTTTGCTTGGACGAACCGTGGTCAAGACCCTCCAGGACCATGGTATCATGGCTGTTGCCAAGCACTTCCCCGGTCTCGGCGGTGCCTCCCTAGATCCGCACCACCATCTCCCGACCATCGACATAAGATCAGGTGAAATGGAAAAGCATCATCTTTTGCCGTTCAAGGCCGCCATACAGGAGAATGTCAGTGCGATCATGACCTCCCATGCCATTTATCCCTCTCTGGATCCCCAGATTCCAGCCACCCTATCCCCCGGGGTTCTTGGGGGGCTTTTGAGAGAGAGAATGGGGTTTGAAGGGCTTATCATCACGGACGACCTTGAAATGGGGGCCATTGCCGAGAGTTGGGGGGCTGCTGAAGGGGCTGTGGCCTCATTTGAGGCGGGGGCGGACATTCTTCTGATCTGTGAAGACCAGAGGCACATCCTGGAAGGCATAGAGATCCTCCGGAAAAAGCTGGTGCATAATGAAATCTCCATGCACCGACTCCAGGACTCGGTGGCGAGGATAATGAAGGCCAAGGGAAGGTTCCTTAAAGATGTCAGCCCTTTTTCGATTGATGAAGTGAGGGCGTACTTCAACTTGTGATCGAACAAGAGATTGGCGACGCCAAAGGGCTCTTGGTCAACCCAGTTGTGTAGGGTCTTTCTGAGCCCCCATATCCTCAAGACTGTTTGGCTTTAGAGGGCAGGATTCTACTGAGGGTGATCAGGACGATACCGGAGAGAAAAAAACCATACAGACCACAATCAGGGTAGCCCAGGAGTTTGCCTACAAGGGCCACGCCGCCCCCTACCACGACGGCTGAAATCGCGCCTCCCGTGGTGAGATGCAACCTCTTTCTATAAAAGCCGAGAAGTATGGGAAGAACAAGCCCCGATGTGTAGACCGTGTAGCCCAGCAGGAGAGAGGCAATTACCCCCTTCAGATGGAGCGCCACGACCAGAGACACGATTCCTATTATCACCACAAAAAACCTTGAAAGCACAAGAAGTCTTTTGTCTGAGATCCCTGTTTTCACAAGGGGTTTTATGACATCGACGGAGAGGATCGTGCTGGTGGTCAAAAGACATGTGTCCGCAGAGGACATCATCGCGGCAAGGAGAGCGGCAATAATGAGGCCGTTCAGGCCTGTGGGGAAGAGGTGGCTGATCATCGTGGGAAAGGCGGCCTCGGGACTGATCTGGGGAAATAGAACTTTGGCCGACATGCCTATGGTTGTTATCATAAAGGCAAAGGGAATTAACGCCAGGGCTACGGCAAGGGTAGCCCCCTTGGCTATTTTCTCATCCTGGGCGCAGAAGAGTCGCGAATATATGTCCGGACCCACCAGGTAGCTCGATCCGACCAATAACAGATAGGTGATCAATGATTTCCATGTGAAATGGGCGTTTACGGGAAACGAAAAATAGTCGGCCCCAAGGGCTTCCCGCATGGATGGAATGCCCCCGGCCGCTTCAATGCTGAGGGGAATGGCAATCAGGACCGCCGCAATAATAATAAGGCTCTGGATCGTGTCCGTGCGGATAACAGAGTGTTGTCCTCCCAAGAGGGTGTAGAGGATAAAGACAAAGGCCGTCACAATCATCAATAGGGATGGCGGAGCACTGAAAAGGGCCCCGAGGATTTTTCCCGCCGCCACAATCTGGCCTGCAATAATGCCTGTCCAGGCGATCACGATCAAGGCTGACGCAACCAGTTTTGCCTCAGGTCCATACTGGACTTGAAGGATTTCCGGCAAGGTATAGAGAGAATAGGCTCGAATCTTTCTTGCGAGGAAAAGGCCCAGAAGGATGAGCCCGATCACTCCTACTAATAGCCACCAAGATCCTACCAAACCTTGTTTGTATCCCAGGCCCGCCATACCGATAGTGGAAGATCCGCCGATGACCGTGGCAAAGAGCGATCCCGAAATAAGGAAAAAGGAGGCGCTCCGATTGGCGACAAAGAAACTGCTTGTCTCTTTGATGACCTTAAAGGACCGGCCGCCGATAAAGAGAAGCCCGCAAAAATACCCTATGATTATAGCGATGTCCATCTGTTCTTAGGTGTAGTTCACGATTCCCGAAAACAGACTGTGTAAAACACCGTCACTATCTTTGACGATCAGATATCCACGCTGATCAATGCCCTGGACAATGCCCGTCTGTTTCTCTCCGATTGTCTCAATGACGATCTCTCTTCCAATAATGTCCGTGAGCTCCTCCCATCTTTGTCGAATGGGCGCAAAGCCTTTTTCTCTGAATATTCCGTAATACTTCTCGCACCATTTGAGATAGGCCTGGACAACCTCAACCCGCTTTTTCGGCTTTCCTGTTTCAACCAGAATGGAAGTGGCTATCTCTTTGATGTCTTCTGGGAAACGGGGTGTGTTCACATTCACGCCCACGCCGACCAACACATAATTGACCTCATCCATCTCCGTGCTGAGTTCGGTGAGAATCCCGGCGATTTTTCTTCCTCCTACCAGAATATCATTGGGCCACTTGATGTGGGCATTGAGCTGAGTATGTGATCGGAGGGTCTCGGCAACGGCAACGGCCGTCAGGAGAGTTATCTGCGGCGCTTCCCCCGGGGGAATGGTCGGCCTCAGAATCAAGGTAGCGTAGATACCGGATCGCGGCGGAGAGAACCAGTCCCTTCCCCTTCGCCCCTTTCCGTCGGTCTGGCCCTCTGATATAACCAGCGTGCCCTCGGGGGCCCCCTTGGATGCCAAATCCTTGGCCCTCACATTGGTGGAATCGGTTTCAGAAAAATAGACGATATCCCTCTTTCCGAAGATTTCCGTGTCCAGGCCGTCTTTGATTTCATCGGACAGAAGCAAGTCCGAAACTCCTTGGAACCAATATCCCTTCTTGGGTGAGGATCGTATCAGATAGCCCCTCTTTCTCAGAAGACGGATATGTTTCCATATGGCTGATCGACTTACACCGATTCTTGCGCTCAGAGATTCACCGGAAACCCAGTCCCCTTTGCTTTCTCTCAGCAATGCCAGCAGTCGATCTCTTGTTTCTATCATAATATCCGTTACAAAGAATGGTATGCGATTTGTGTACGTTTAAAAGCGCTGTCGGATCGTTTCAAAAACCTTGAATCCCAGGCCCTAGAGTGGAATCTCTGATCGACAGGCCCTTACATAGCATCGACTAGGGCTATTGTCAACGCGGCAAACCCGTCCGGTTGACATAGCCTCGGCCTTTGCACTCTTGTTTCGTAAATTCTCTTAAACTTCAGGAGGGAGCAGCTTGCGTTTTCGGGCATGGAATCGGGGAGATCTCACATCGACAGGTTTTGAGAAGGGGCATCTATTCCTTGCTAATGCCCGTGAATGGAGGGAAATTGTCGCTTTTTACGATAGTAAGGTCTGGAAGGATCCAGAGTGCCGATGAATCGGGAAATTCGTTTTTTAACAGTCTCTTTCCTGGCTCCGGCCCCATAATCAGGAGGGTTGTCGCCAATGCATCCGCCATTTCAGTCGTAGGGGAGATAACCGTTACACCTATGCTCTCCTTGGCGGAACGCAGTTTTTCCGGATCGAGAATGTGGTGCTTCCTCTCTTGTCCTCCACCCTCTTCTATCATCACGTATTGATAGTAGTCCCCGGATCCGCACACGGCCCTGTCTGTAAGAGAGATGGAACCTATCAGGCCCTCCTGCCTGGGGTGTTGGATTCCCACCTTCCATATCCTATTTCCAAAACAGTAGAGGTCCCCACCCGCCTCAACGATGCCCTTCCGAATGCCCTCAGATTTCAGGGCTCCGGCGGCGAGGTCTATAATAGTGCCCTTGGCCAGTCCTCCCAGGTCTAAGGCCATGCCTTTTTGGGGCAAGAATACGGTCCGGTCCTCTTTGTTCAGTTGGACCAGCCGGTAATCTACGAGGCGTTTCTTCTCCTCAGGGGAGTCCTGAGAGTAATAGTCCTCTTTTACAGTGACGGCCCCTATGGAAATATCAAAGACCCCCTCGGTTTTTTTGCAGATATCCACGGCCCTCTCAAGAAGGTTGTAGGCGGTTTGCGTAACTTCGACCGGGGCCACACCCGCTGAGAGGTTGACTCTCCCAATAGAACCTGAAGCGTGCCTGTGCCCCAGATCCTTCTCCAGGCGATGGATAGTGGCAAAGGCCTTGCTCGCGGCCCTGTCGGCGATATCCTCCTCCGGGGCTATCAAGGTCAGACGGATAATCGTCCCCATGGCCAGATCGGCAAAGCGATAAGTCTCTTTGGCCCCTGCTTTCAGCGGCCCCAACAAGAGGACTGTCACGAGACAGATCGTCAGGCACACCGCGCCGACAGATATGAAGTTCTGATATCTGGTCTTGAGGTGTAGGAAAGCCCTGACAAGGCTCAGCCCCAGAGGGATGCACGCAGCAATACCAAGAATGCCAGCCACATAGAAAGCAGAATGGATCTCCATGGTCTGGCGCACGGCAATAGCTCCGAAGAGCGGGCCAATGACGAAGCCGATATTGGCGGCCCCGTGAAATATGCCCATGATCTTTCCCTGGCTGTTTCCGGCGCCTGAGGCCAAAGACATGGAAGCGGGAATTGAGATCCCCGATCCCAAACCAAGAAACAAACCAATGGCGATAAACCCCGGGATAGATTGTATCGTCCCTATAAAGAGAAGGGAGACGGCGCACATGAGCATCCCGACAAGGACAAGACGGGTCTTATCGAATCGATCGGCAAGCCAACCGGTCAGGGGAAGGATTAGGCATGTGGTTATAGCGGGAATCGAGAAAAGGACACCGAATACCAGGCTGCTGTTAAACAGGCTTTCTGATAGGAGAACCGGATAATACGCAATGACCACGGCGATTCCCAATGTCCGGCCGGCGATCGCAATGAGAAGATGGAAAAAGCCCGACTCGGCCTGGAGAAATTCCGAGGTGCGTCCGCCCCTTACTACCCTTTGGGAACGGGTGGGAGTGGGGAGAAAGAGGGTGATAATTAAAAAAGAGATCGCCATTGAGAAGGAAAGAAACAGAATAACAGGAGTGAAATCTCTCTGATAAAACAGGAAGCCCCCTAGCAGCGGACCGGACATAAAAGCGGCGTTAAAAAAAACATTATACCACCCAAACACTCTGCCCCTGGCTATGCTTGAGGATTCAGCGCCGATGACGGCCATTCCCACAGGCTTTATAACGCCGCCCACCAGGCCGAGACCGAATTGGATTATATAAAGGGTCACCTGACCCTGAAAGATGAAATAGGCAAGGGGAAAAAGCGCACCAAGAAATGTCGAGGCGACCAAAAGGGGTTTGGGTCCGGTTTTATCGGACAATATTCCGGCAAAGGGCGCCAATATTAATTTGGCAAAAAAATAGCCGGAAAAGGCGGCTCCAAGCCACGCTCCGGCTATGATATGCTCCCTTGCCAGCAGGGGAAATGAGAATGTAAAAACGGCAACCCCGAGGGTCGATAGAAAGACAGCCCCTGTTACAGCTTTTATACCGCGGAGTGATCCTTTCAAAGGATGATGGTTGTTATCTATGGAATGAATCCTCTCCGCCACACCACGATCTAAAACCTAGGGAGATCCCGTCGATTATTTGCACTGTGCCTGTTCAAGTGCTTTGGCTACGGCGATCTGGATGGCACGGGCAGAGATCGTCGCCTTTGCTACCACGTCAACGTCCAAAGACTGTTTCTCTATGATAGCGGCAGGCACCTTTTCTTTGGCCTCGAGGGTGGAAGGACCATATTTTTTATGGTCAACACTCTGCTCATAGGCCAATATCTTGATGTCTTCGATCTTGGAATCGCTCACCTTGACTTCGACCTCTACAATGCCGGAGTGTTCTTTACTTTTCCGTCCCTGGGCGGATGCCTTGTATGTGCCGGGCTTGTACTTCTTGTTGGTGGCCTGTTCAAGTGCTTTGGCTACGGCGATCTGGATGGCGCGGGCAGAGATCGTCGCCTTTGCTACCACGTCAACGTCCAAAGACTGTTTCTCTATGATAGCGGCAGGCACCTTTTCTTTGGCCTCGAGGGTGGAAGGACCATATTTTTTATGGTCAACACTCTGCTCATAGGCCAATATCTTGATGTCTTCGATCTTGGAATCGCTCACCTTGACTTCGACCTCTACAATGCCGGAGTGTTCTTTACTTTTCCGTCCCTGGGCGGATGCCTTGTATGTGCCGGGCTTGTATATTCCGGCAGACACCTGATCAATCCCGAATAGTACGATAAGAGACAGAATAAGGATAACGGTTGCCATTACATTTTTCATAATAAAAACTCCTTTTCAGTGTGTTTGGCTTTTATTTGAAACCGAAGCAAAAATCTGTTGTTTCGGGCCTAAAAACAGCAAAAAATTTTAGTGCAATACCGATGACCTGTCAAGTGCAAAACAGCAATTCTGAATGAACGGTGATAGGGGCACATTTTCCTTCGAAAACAGGGCAATACAGTCAAAACCGTCGACATCCTGACTTTTTAGGAATCCATCACTTTTGCTTCAGGGCCCGTGCCAGGGCTTGTGCCAAGGCCCCTGAGGATTCCTGGCGCCCGGCCCGTTTCCGGCCCTGCCGAGTCTTTTTGCCCGTGATCGGGTCATGTCTTTTGGAGTCCTTTGCCAATGGCTTTTCGCGGCCCCTCCGGCTTTTCATGGACAGGGAAATCCTCTTCCGTTCCATATCCACATCCAGAACATGCACCTTCACCACGTCTCCCGCCTTCGCAATATGGCGCGGGTCTTTTACGAAGCTGTCGGCAAGCTGGGAAATATGGACAAGACCGTCCTGGTGAACGCCGATGTCAATGAAGGCCCCGAAATTCGTGACATTGGTTACGACTCCCTCCAGCTCCATCCCAGGGGACAGGTCTTCCATCTTTTCTACGCCCTCTCTAAAGGAGGCTGTCTTGAATTCAGGCCTGGGGTCTCGTCCCGGCTTATCCAGCTCTACTAATATATCCTGAACAGTGGGAATGCCGAATTGATCCGTCACAAAATCCGCCGGGTTCAATGAACGGAGAAAATCGGTTTCTCCCATAATGGAGTCAATGCTACGGCCCGTTGAATTTAGTATCATCTCAACGACGGAATAGGCTTCAGGGTGAACAGCTGAGGCATCGAGGGGGGTTTCTCCCTTCATGATTCGCAAAAAACCGGCAGATTGCTCAAAGGCCTTTGGCCCGAGGCGGGGAACCCTTTGGAGTTGTTTACGATCTCGGAATGCTCCGTTTTCGTCCCGGTAGGCGACGATATTCTGGGCCACCGTCGCGTTGAGACCGGAAACCTGTTTGAGCAGTTGAACAGACGCGGTGTTGACATCGACGCCCACAGCATTGACACAGTCTTCAACAACGGCATCGAGATTTCTTGCCAGCTGGGTCTGGTTGACGTCATGCTGATACTGACCGACACCGATCGATTTCGGCTCTATCTTAACAAGTTCGGCCAAGGGATCCTGGAGGCGTCTGGCTATGGAAACGGCTCCTCGGAGGGACACATCCAATTGGGGGAATTCATCTGCCGCGACTTTTGAAGCGGAATAAACCGATGCGCCTGCCTCGGACACGATGATTTTCGTGAGCCCCAATTCGGGATGGAGGTCTATGAGATGGGCAACCAGCTGGTCCGTCTCCCGGGAAGCCGTACCATTACCGATACTCAAGAGGTCAACGCCATGTTTTTGGATAAGTTTGGCCAGAACGGCAATCGATTCGTCCCACATTCGTTTGGGCGCGTGGGGATAAATCGTCTCTGTTGTCAGCAATTTGCCGGTAGCATCCACAACAGCAACTTTGACCCCGGTCCGAAGACCTGGGTCGAGTCCGATGGTTGCGTGGGGGCCTGCCGGAGCGGCCAGCAACAGGTCCTTCAGGTTATGAGAAAACACCTTGATAGCCTCTTCTTCAGCGTCTTGACGTAGTTGTAGTTTGAGGTCCAGGTCGACCTTTGTAAAGAGTTTGATTTTCCATGTCCACCGTACCGTCTCCAGTAGCCACGGGTCTCCTGGACGTCCCTTGTCTTCAATACCGAACATGGATGCCACCATTCCTTCACAGTGCTCGTGGGCCTGCTCCGCATCCTCTCCAGGCTCCAATTTGAGATTCAACACCCCCTCGTTACGGCCCCTGAAAAGGGCCAGGGCACGGTGAGAGGGTATGTTTCGAATCGGTTCCGCGTAATCAAAATAGTCTTTGAATTTCTTGCCCTCCTCTTCCTTGTCAGGGGCCACGCTGGAAGTGAGTATCCCCTGCTGCCATACGGTGTCACGGAGAGAGGCAAGCAGTGGGGCATTCTCGGAAAAACGCTCCATAAGGATCTGACGGGCTCCTTCCAAGGCTTTGGGTATATCCTCGATACCCTTGTCTTTGTCCAGATAGGCTGCTGCCTCGGTTTGCGGGTCTTTTTCGGGGTCTTCGAGAAGGGCCTCCGCCAAAGGCTCAAGACCGGCCTCGCGAGCTATCTGGGCCTTGGTGCGACGTTTGGGCCTGAAAGGTAGATAGAGATCTTCAAGGGCGGTCTTGGTGTGTGCTTCACTGATGGCTCTTTCCAGGTCAGGGGTGAGTTTTCCCTGTTCCTTGATGGAATGCAGGACCGTGTCGCGACGTTCATCGAGTTCCCGGAGGTAGATCAGTCGTTGCTCCAATGTCCTGAGTTGGGTGTCGTCTAGGCCGTTTGTGGCTTCTTTTCTGTAACGGGCTATAAAGGGAACCGTGGCGCCTTCATCCAAAAGTCGGATAGCGGCGCTGACCCGATGGGGATCGACTGATAATTCCTCGGCAATATGCGCAATAATATCCATGTTCTCCTGGCTCCTTACATTAATTCAATTCTTTTCAAGCTTTTCATACTGACGTGACAAAGGTTTTAAACTGTCCCCCGGACTCTTTGAAAAGCATCCAGATGTTTATTAAAAACAACGGGGAATAGCAAGTAATACCTGTCCGCCGAAGTCAAGAACTCGTCTTTAACCTTGACCCGCCAGGTCAAATCACCTATTGTCCGATCCCGGAAAAGAGAGTATTTTAGGACGAGCAGGTCGAGAGCGACTGGAGACAGGGATTTTCTCACCCCAAACAGAGGGTCATCTTATAACGATTGAAGATGTTAACTATGCACAAGATATCCAACATACGTAATTTCAGTATCATAGCCCACATCGATCACGGCAAATCAACGCTTGCGGATCGCTTGATTCAGACGACCGGGCTGGTTGATATTAGGGACTTCCGTAATCAGATCCTGGACAACATGGAAATCGAACGGGAAAGGGGCATTACGATCAAGAGCCAGGCCATCACACTTCCCTATGTGACCAGAGAGGGCGAGGCCTTTGAATTCAATTTGATAGACACGCCCGGACATGTGGATTTTTCCTATGAAGTATCCCGCACGCTCGCCTCATGCGAGGGCGCGCTCCTCTTGGTGGACGCGTCCCAGGGGGTTGAGGCTCAGACCCTGGCCAATCTTTATGCGGCCATGGACTATGACCTGATGATCATTCCGGTCATCAACAAGATCGACCTGCCTTCAGCCGATATAGAGGGGGTCATGGAGCAAATCGAGGTCGACCTCGGGCTTGATTCGGATTCCGTCATTCTCTGCTCAGCCAAGGAAGGCACCGGCGTAGAAGAGATTATGGAGGCCATCGCCCAACAAATTCCTCCCCCCACCGGACGTGTGGACGCACCCCTTAAGGCCCTTATATTTGATGCCAACTATGACCCTTTTCGCGGGACGGTTGTCAGTTGCCGGGTGTTTTCAGGCCGTGTCAGGGCGGGTGACACGATCAGGATGATGTCCAACAACGCCACCTATAAGGTGGAAGAGGTCGGTTTTTTTCGGGTAAAGAGAGAAGAGAAAGACAGTCTCTCTGCCGGCGATGTGGGCTATATCATTGCCGGTATCAAGACGGTGAGGGATACAGCGATCGGGGATACCATCACCCTGAATTCGGATCCGGCCCCCGAGCCCTTGCCCGGTTTTAAAGAGGTCAAGCCTGTCGTGTTTTCTTCCCTGTACCCTATATCCTCCGATGACTACTCCTCCCTGGTCGATGCCCTTGACAAGTACAAGCTGAATGACGCGGCCCTGGTCTATGAAAAGGACTCCTCTGCTGCCCTGGGCATGGGTTTTCGCTGTGGTTTCCTCGGCCTCCTTCACCTGGAGATAGTCCAGGAGCGTCTTGAGAGGGAGTTCGGCCAGTCGATCATCATGACCTCCCCTACAGTCGAGTACCATTTCGAGCTCACCAATGGGGAGACCGTCACGGTGGACAATCCCACACACTATCCCGAGCCTTCTACCATAGTAAAGGCTTTGGAGCCCTATATCAGGGCCTCTATTCTGATCCCTGAGCGTTTTATGGGGGCGGTCATGGAGCTCTGCCTGGACCGTCGAGGGGTGAACTCCAGGTTCAACTACCCCACGCAGGGCCGGATCGAAATCCAGTTTGATATGCCCTTGGGAGAGGTCATCTTTGACTTTTACGACCGTCTTAAGACTGTGACCCAGGGATACGGATCATTTGATTATGATCTCCTTGACTACAGGGAGGGCGAGCTTGTCAAGATAGATATCCTTTTGAACGGTGAGAGGGTCGACGCCTTTTCCCATATTGCGCACAGAGACAAGGCAAGACCCAGGGCCCTTCATATCTGCGAGCGGTTAAAGGAGGAGATCCCAAGGCATCTTTTCAAGATTGCCATCCAGGGCGCCATTGGTGGAGATATTATAGCCCGTACTACCGTGGCGCCTTTCAGGAAAGATGTGACAGCCAAGTGCTATGGCGGAGACATTACAAGGAAACGGAAGCTCCTCGAAAAACAGAAGAAGGGCAAAAAGCGAATGAAGATGATAGGCTCCGTTACAATCCCCCAGAGCGCTTTTGTGGCCGTTTTAAAGAGTGAGAACAAGTAACGACTTCCCCGGTACACAGACCATGCAAGCCCCCGGCCTCTATATACACATCCCCTTTTGTCGAAGCAAATGCCCCTATTGCGGCTTCTATTCCATTGCCGCGACATCTCTCATCCCCAGGTGGGTGGAGGCCTTTAAAAAGGAAGCAGCCCTCTATCAAGAAAGGTTCCCTGTCTTTAACAGCCTCTATCTGGGCGGAGGCACCCCTACGTTCCTGGAGATCAGCACCCTTAGCGCTATGGTAGGGCATATCTTCGACAGCTTCGATTTTGCCCCTGATTCGGAGATCACCATAGAGGCGAACCCTTCTGATTTGACAAGAGAGAAAATCGAGGCACTTAAAGACCTCACCTTTAACAGAGTCAGTCTCGGAGTCCAATCCTTCGACGACCGGATACTGGCCTTTTTGGGTCGAACACACAAGGCAAAAGAGGCAGAAAAGGCTTTAAATGCTCTGAGGGACTGCGGGTTTGAAAACATAGGCATGGATCTCATCTATGGGTTTCAGGGGCTTTCACACAACAAATGGATCGATATCCTGAAAAAGGCGGTCACCTTTCAACCGGAACATCTTTCCTGCTATGAGTTGACGTTCGAAAAGAGGACCCCCTTTCAAAACCTGAAGAACAGGGGGGAGATCCGTCCGTTGCGTGAAAGAGAGGCATGCGCTTTTTTTGTGGAAACATCCGAGTTTCTCGAAGACAACGGCTATATCCATTACGAGGTCTCAAACTTTGCAAGGGATGAAGACCGATATGCCCGTCACAACTCAAAATACTGGAATCATGTCCCCTACCTGGGCCTGGGTCCTTCCGCCCATTCATTCATCGGCTCCAAGCGCTGGTGGAACGTCAGGTCAGTCAGGCAGTACAGCGAAGCATTGGAAAGAGGACAGGCCCCGGTTCTGGAGGCTGAAGACCTTAGCGAGGACCAGCTGAGGATAGAGGCCATATCCCTCGGCCTGAGGTGCGCACAGGGCTTCGATCTCAAGCACCTGTCCGATGATCCGGGATTGTATGAGAGGATTGCCGGGCTGGAAGATCTGGGCATGCTAAAGCTTGGTAAAGGCCGAGTTATCCCCACGAAAAGAGGGCTTCTCGCAAGTGACTATCTTGCCCTCTGTTGTGCGGATTAGTCAATCGCCGTCGATCGAGACGGGGAGGTGGGAATCTTTAGGCGTCTCCGACAAGATGCGTTACATCTTGCCACATAAGGGCCCTCGTTCAGATCCATTCAAAGGCCTTTTGCTCTTCCGTGAATATTCTCAGATTGTGTCCGGCGTTTCGAAATACAGTTTCCACAAATCTCCATTGATCCATCTCTTTATCATCTCTTACCAACAGTGCGTGCTTGGAGCCCGGCTCAAATCCGTATTGCTCAAATTTCATATAGGCAAGATCATAATCATCGGAGGTTGTAACGCGTCTTTCGTCCGCCTCCCTGAAGTCAACAAGGTACTTGTTAAAGCCCCACTCCTTTGCTTTTTCCGTCGTTTTCACCATAAGCTCGTCAAGTCGCTCTAATGTTACCGGACCGCGGAAGTGAGCGTGCACAAGATCCTTCCCCCTCTTAATATCGATGAAGTCGTTCATTGTGTCTCCTCTTCTGACGCCTAGTAGTCCGGCTGGTAGGTGAAAAAGACCACGGAGCATCAGTCCGAATAGGGCGCGAGGTTTGGCTAAGCCGGTTCACAGCAAGTTCTCTTTGATAGGTTCGATGTCCCTGTTTGAACGAACGGCCATGCAATGACTACAATTCAACAGTTCTTCAAGGGCGGCATGGTGTGGGCGGTCTGCTGAAGATGTTGGCTCTTTTCTTGATCATGAAGTACGAAGTTTTTTTAGGGCTGTTCCAGCTTCTGGTGCCAATTGGATGAAGTTTGACAGGGTATCGCATATATAATCATCGCACTCAGCGCAAGTATCAATATCTTTGCTTAGACAACATCGACGTAATTCACACATGTCTTCACAATAGAAGAATTTGGCCCCGTCGGTTCTGCATCCATCGCAATGGATCTGTTCCTGCTTGATCTCATGGTTGTACAATTGGGACCATTTTTCCGCCACGATTGCTCTGGCGGCATCGTCATTCTTCTGAGTAGCCATATATCCCTCACATTGTAGACAGTCCAATCCGCAACAGGCTATCATTGTTTCCTCCTATATGTTTCTTTGAAAATGTCACTTTTCAGCGAGCACGGCCGTGCGCCCGGCTTCCTTGGCTTGGCCGGATGCACACGGATTAAGAGCTTGATCTTGGTGTGAGTATGAATGCGGTCGCAACCCCATACAGAATGAACTGAATGATTCCAAGTAGGCCCCATAGACATATCAGGGAGAATGGTAAGGGGTATACCACGTATTGATTGATTATACTATAAATATACACAAAAAACCCGACTATCAATCCAAAACGTACACCTTCCAGTAGGCCTTTTCCCTCACACCCCTTGTGAAATATGTAAACAAAAAGGATTGAGAACATGAAAGAGTTAACTAACATTATCCACATCTTAGACATCATATCAGGCCGCCAAACATGTTGAAGAGCCGCATAACTTTTCCCCAAAATCATGCCATGGATGATCGGGTCAGTTATCTGAATTGCCGCAAAAACCGCAATCACTGCTCCCAAGAACCTTTTCTTGTT
This sequence comes from Thermodesulfobacteriota bacterium, assembly GCA_034189325.1. Taxonomy (GTDB): domain Bacteria; phylum Desulfobacterota; class DSM-4660; order Desulfatiglandales; family Desulfatiglandaceae; genus JAXHUM01. Next base: position 69,837 of record JAXHUM010000054.1, on the reverse strand, counting down.
CATGTTACCTCCTTTTAGGGGGTCAGTGGAGACGCCCTCGCCAGTCGGCACCAGCATTTTTCACCTGTTTCTGCGACCCAATGCCTTGTCAACGGCTGATGACGAAACTCCCAATAGACAGTTTCTGCCAAGAAAAAACCAAACAGGCTTGCCAATTTGTCAATTCAGTGAGTCCTTATCTGGGATACTTTACGCCTCCGGCCCCCGGTCTGCAAAGCCTTAATATCCACCTTCCCATTTTGACATTCCTTTTTGATATATTAGAGGGCTGCCTCCATGTTTTTGGTGTCGTTAATCTGTTTTTTCTCTTTGCGTCTGCCTTTTACCAAAGCACTTCAGCAGATATTTCTTGTCCTGCCAATCATTTTTTTAATCTCCTCGGTATTGCGGAATTTCAGCACCAACGATATTGATCTCAATAGATTGAGATGAATGTAGCGAAGGAGTTTCTGAAAGTAGGCATCTTCTTCAACCACTATGGATCCAAAACAGATTTGCGACAAAGGACCACGCCTGTTATGCCGACGGTTGTAGGAAACAGCATATCCCACGAGGAGTCTCTTCATCTGCTTCGACTGGCTGTACGGACCGCTTCTCAACAGTATTTGTGCGTGATTCGTCTTTAAAGAGCATGGATACTTTGCCGTGTCCTTCCCAACGGCGAGAGATGGGAGTGGCGCGGATCAGACTAAGATAACCGTCAACTTACAATATCGAAATAGCGGAAACGGGCATGGGTGGGAACCGAATCCGAGCTATGCGGACGTAATTGCTAAGCCAAAAAGAAGAAGGTTTTCTTCAATGGAGAGGTTTTGTTACTTTGCCGGGCCCTTTAATGGGTGACCCTTTATAGGGTCCATTTTTCATGAAAGATCCGGCTATCTACGTATTAAATAGCGTGAACTGATTCTTTTCGCTCCAAAGAAGGCTTTCGTGAATTTTTCAGCCTTCTCAAAATCATACTGTTTACATGAAAAAATATTTATGTAGGCCGCACCTGTGTTTTCAGAGAAATGACCGGTGATTGAAGATGTTTCTATAAACTGTATAAGAGAGAAGCCCTTGGTATGCTCCTGTTTTTCACCAAAATATGGGGTAAGGGGGTCGCCATACGGCTCCATATCGATGACGCTGCATATCTCCTTGGCGTAACGCTGAATGATCTCTTCTGTTGCAATGCTTTCATGAGCGCATTCATAGAGATCCATTATCAATTCCCACCCAAAAAGAGGAGGCTCTGTGGGAGTGCCATAAGAATAATCGTTATTCTCGTTGGAAAGCATCGCAACAAATGTCCTCCATAAACGGTGGTAGATCGAATGCCCCGGAATGGATCTTCTCGTTGTAGTATTTTGTTTGAAATTTGATTAGATCTTCCTTGCTTTTATTTTCATGTTTCTTCCCTATAGGATCGATGCTATCTGAAGAGAATAAAGAGGAGAAAAACCCTCCTATATAGGTGGGTACGGAATACAGATAGAATGCATTATACTGAAATATATTCTTCAATATCCTATAGGCCTGTTCCTGCTCATCTCTCTGCATTTGTGTCGACCCGGTTTGACGAACCATAATACCATCTGGTTTCATAATTCTATGAATATCCTGGTAAAACTCTGCAGAAAATAGGACCTGAGCTGGACCGATCGGGTCGGGTGAATCTACGATAACGATATCGTAGCTGTTATTTGTCTTTTTGACGAATTCTCCCCCGTCAGCGTTTATGATTGTGGCGCGTTTATCATCGAACGCTCCGTTACTAATAGTGGGCAAATGGCTTTTGCAGAAATCAATGACTTTGGCGTCGATCTCTACAAGAGTTGCCTCTTCAACACTTTCATGTTTTAATACTTCCCTCAGAACACCTCCGTCGCCTCCGCCGATGATCAGGACTTTTCGTGGATTTGGATGGGAGAATAAAGGTACATGCGCCATCATCTCATGATAGATGAATTCATCTTTTTCCGTGGTTTGGACAATTCCATCCAGTATAAGCATCTTTCCATATTGAAACGTGTCAACAAGCATCAAATGTTGAAAATTGGTCTTCAAATCCTGTAAGATTTCTTTTGGCCTATAACGGATTTCTACATTCTCCCATTTTTCGCAGATCCAGTCCTTAGCGATGCTACTACGCCCATTCATGTTAATATTCCTCTTTTTATCTCTGTTAGTTCCATCCGTTTTGGTTGGAATTCGGCTTCAAGGATTTCGACAGCGCTGTGGGGTTTGATTTTGCCGCAGACAAATATATCAACTGCTGCATACTCAAACTCCGGCCATGTATGAATACTTATGTGTGACTCTTGAAGGACAGCGACGCCTGATACGCCGCCGTTTGGGGAAAAGGTGTGGAGATCGATACTGAGCATGGTCGCACCACAGGCTTCGATGGAGTTGATAAGGATTTTTCGAATCTTGGTGGCATCCCTAAGGTATCGTGCATGCCAAAGCTCTGCGAGAAGGTGAATCCCCGCATATTTGGTATCACCATCAAGGACATAATAATCTCCTTGGGCCGTATGCTCTTTTGTGGGGGCTGAAAGGGTCTTCATCGGCAACCATAAATACTCCCGAAATTTGTCACGCTAAAAGATATATCTTTAGAAAGTCCCGGAGATCTGACAAGAGAAGACCGGCGACTCAAGTGTCTCAATAAAGACGGACGAGGATATTTATATTTTATTTTTAAGAAAAGCAAGAAAAAAGAGCACATTTCACGGTCAGAGCATAACTAAATCTAGACACAAAAGAGACGACTTTTCGCTATCGATCAGGTGTATCTGAGAAAGGGACCCGCAGCCTTGTTAAAGGTGCGTGAACCTCGCAAGCTTGGCACACTGCCATCAAGTAGCCATAAGCCGAAAAGGTCCCTGGCACCAGGCCTGGACACCGGGCACGCAGACCGGCATGACCAATCAATGGGTCAGGGATCAAGGTCTTTATTTGTCAAAGAACTGTCGGTGAAAATTCACTAAACTCTTCGGGCGGATTTTGCAACCCGATAAATACCGTTAATAAAGGTGCCGATTGGGAGACTATTGCGAATACCCCACCAAGCGCTGAGGACTCTGGCACAAAATTTATTTTTTATTTCTTTGCAAAGTCTGCGCAATAGTGTATTGTACATATAAATATCCCATCAAGTAGGAGCAAACCCATTCAGGTTGTCCTCGTTAACCTCGTTGTTTTGAAATCATCGTTCGTTACCGTTGAAGTTTCTGCTTATTACTTAAACGGGAGAAACAGCACGAAACTTTATGTGGTAAACCCTTTGTTACAACATGTCAGAAACTGCCTGTGGCGGCCTTCTCAGCCCCACGGCCCGGTTCTGAAAACAGATATCACCAGCCCAACCATTTCATAAAACAAACAGAAGAATGACCGGCTGATCTTAATGAATCCGCAGGTCGAGAAACCAGGGAAAAGCTCTGGCAGATCAAAATGTAATATTAGGAGTATTTATGAGTTTTGAAAATTTTCAATTTCACCCGAAGATAAACACCGGCATTGCTGCCTGTGGCTATACCGTCCCCACCCCGATTCAGAAAGGGGCTATCCCCTCGATCCTTGCAGGCCGCGATATCATTGGCCTGGCTCAGACCGGTACCGGGAAGACCGCAGCTTTTGTTTTGCCCATTCTCCAGCGGCTGATCGAGGGGCCCCGCAAGAGAGTGCGGGCCCTGATCGTGGCTCCCACCAGAGAGCTGGCTGAGCAGATCCATGACAACATCGGCAGGATGGCGCAAAAGACCGGCCTGCGTAGCGTTGTCATTTATGGCGGTGTGGGCAAACAGCCGCAGATCAAAAAAATCCGTGCCGGTGTGGAAATTGTCGTTGCCTGTCCCGGCCGCCTGCTCGACCTCCTCGATCAAAAGGCCGTCAACCTCGGCGCCGTTGAGGTGCTGGTTCTTGATGAGGCAGACCACATGTTTGACAAGGGGTTTCTCCCGGACATCCGGGAGATCATCAGACAGCTGCCCAGGGAGCGTCAATCCCTGATTTTTTCCGCCACCATGCCCAAGCCAATCAGTCACCTCGCTGAAAAAATTTTGCGGAACCCGGCAAGGATACAGATCAACCACACCCTGCCGCTTCCAACAATCTCGCATGTCCTTTTTCAGGTTGCAAAAGAACGGAAGACCTCTTTACTAAAGAGCATAATCCAAGAGCGGGAAATGAACAGCACACTCGTCTTCACTCGCACCAAGCACAAGGCAAAAAGTCTGGCCCTGCATTTATCTAAGGCCGGCTATAGCGCTACATCGCTGCAAGGCAATCTCTCCCAACAAAAACGGCAGCGGGCCCTGGATGGATTTCGTGACGGTACCTTCAAGATTCTGGTCGCCACGGATATTGCGGCCCGTGGCCTTGATGTGCTCGGGATTTCTCATGTCATCAACTATGATGTGCCGGACACGGCCGAAGCCTATACCCACCGCACCGGGCGAACGGGCCGGGCCACACGGACCGGTCAGGCCTTGAGCTTTGTCAGCCGGGAGGACAGCAAGATCATTTCTCTCATTGAGCACAAGCTCGGTAAAAAGATGCTCCGCGAGGTGCCCCCTGCTTTTGTCTGTGAGGCAGGAGGGGGTGTTCGTGAACAAAAAAGGAGAAATATTTCAAGGCAGATGCCGAGAAGAAAGAAAGCGGTTACGGCTGGCCGTGGCAAAAGCCGGCGCAACAGGGCTTCCTCCTTCGATTTTGGCATAAGCAAGACTGCGCACCGATAACCTATTTTGCCTGGACACCCAGGCTTCCAGTCGAAGTATCAAATGATGCCTCGGCTCTATAACAATGTGGTTACCATAAGTAACCCATAACAAAGGAGTAATACAAGATGGCTGAAGGAACAGTAAAGTGGTTTAATGATTCGAAAGGTTTTGGTTTTATTGAGCAGGATGGCGGCAAGGATGTATTTGTGCATCATTCGGCAATTCAGTCCCAGGGCTTCAAATCTCTGGATGAAGGTGCGCGGGTGACCTTCGATGTTGTTGATGGACCCAAAGGTCCGGCCGCAGAGAATGTTGTCCAGCAGTAAGTACTGATATTGACCATTGAAAAGCCCCCGTATTCTACGGGGTCTTTTCTTGCGGCAGCGCCTTTTACGTCGAATACGGAGAGTGAATAAGGAGAAAGCCTTGGGCAAACCAAACTATTCATTTGAAAAGCGCAAGAAAGAATTGGCAAAGAAAAAGAAGAAAGAGAAAAAAAAGCAGCGTAAGCTGGAGAAACAGAGGGATTCCGCTGAGGAAGAGACGAATGTTTTTCCTCAGGAAGATTAACAGCATTGAAAGCAGTTTTATCAAATGCCCCGCCTTGAGAAAACAATTTAACAAGCAACCGGAGAATTAAATGAAGCGGGGGCATTATAAAAGAGTGCGGATCTAACTGTAGCGCAAATTTAAGGTGCAAAAATTAGAAGAAAATGTGGCTCCGTGTCTTGTTTATTGAGCCTTATTACATCAATAATACTCCAGATAAGTGCTGCTGGATAAAGAGGAGTAAGTGCAATAATAATCATAATGGCTCGAACATATTCGCCGTAATAGATTTGACCGAGCCCTGGGAATAGAATTGAAAGAACAGCAGGGATCATAGCTTTTACAATAAGAGGTTAGAAGTTATCATTGAAGAGGATCTGCGTCAATATTGGCTCTATTGTCAATCTGATTCCATTCATCCGTGATATCGTCCGTAAACTCTCACCTGAAATACCGGAACCTAAAAACACAGAAATCATTTGTGTCTGTTGCGGAAAAACTCCAAGGTTTACTGCTTTTTTGAAACCCCCACCCAGATGGGGATCTTCCAGATAAAAGATAAGTGTAACAAAATCAATCCTGAATATACTACAAGAGTTGCCCTGGGCATGTCTTACAATACCCGTCTGCCCAAAGAACGATTTTTAAGCATTTGATCAGCCATTTTTGGCCATAAACCATGGCTTCCTTTTCGATGGTCCCTTGCTTAATCCTTATTTTGCAGATCTCCCTCCTCATCCGGACTTCAAAGACTCTCTGAAACTAACAACCTTTTCCCTATTGATTGCGGCTTCTTGAACCAAGGTTTAGTGCCGAGCTCTCGTCCCTCAACTCGAAACGAATCCTTTATTTGTCGGCCTTTAATGTTATTTGCGGAACTTGTCTCAGTTTCCATGTTGGTGAGCTAACCAGCGGCGACTTAAACGAATAGACCTTGTTGGAAGCTCATTAATCTGTTGGTACAAAAACCGCTCAGCGCGTCGCGGTTTTAGCCGTCTGAGGTAAGCGCCTTGATATGCTTAAATGCCTTGTTCCTTTGCTTTGTAACGATCTTTCTCATCAAAAAAAGAAACATCTGCATATCCCGCATAGATTTTACCCGAGTGAACCACACCCTCGGGAATGACGTACCGATCACCTTTGGTAAATGTGTGACTGACACCTCCAATCACGAGATCGATTTTACCTTCAAGAACAATTCCGTATTGGGCCGAATGAGAATGCTCGAAAAGCTCAACATCCTTTTCAAATTCCATGAAGATAATTTGATGATCAGACGCTTGAGAAAGGTATGCTTTCAAGCCTTCAAGCGGGATGTCAGCCTTAGGCAGCTTTGAAATTGGATATGGGAAAATATCACTCATTATTCCTCCATTATGATCAGGGCATATCCATTAAGTGAAAAGAGGTAATTCAGACATCAGACAACGGCATCGTTGTGCCCACCGAAAATCTTCCGCAAGCTTTTGCCCTTAATTGCCTCAGTGCCCGTCGACTGCTCATGGGGGCGATCCCTCCCTCTCCCAAAACCGAATCGCTTTCCGATTTCAAGACTATGTGGATGACCGGTACAGGACATCCACAATGTTTCGCACATATTGCTCATCTGAAATTCCATGGACAGCCTCTTGTGGGAATTCGACAAGGGCCCTGAAGTGGGAGGCAATGTCTTCAAAGAGATCAACCCGTGCCTGAGGGTCGAGTTTGTCCCGACGGAGCAGGGCCTGAAGGGCCACGCCCGCCTCTTGAGGAGAAGTGCGCTGCCGAAGACGGGCCTCCAGGCGTGGAAAGTCGTGGAATGAATTGTACTTGTCTTTCAGGAGCTGATCCAGGTGCGGCTCAGGGATAGGGGGTGTCCACACCACCACTGTATTGGAGGCCAGGTCTCCCAGGCGTTGGGCGTGACGGGTGATGAGGCAGGCTAGTCCTCCGACGAGGTAGAATATGGGCAGGCTGTCGATAAATCGGAGCAGATTTCGAATGACAATCTGGCTGAACTGCAGTCTCAATGCCTGTGCATCCATAACCCTCAAATGGAACAGCCTTTTCCCGATGGTTTGGCCGCGCCAATACCATTCCATCGCAATACCGTAACCGATAGAAATGACAAAAAAGGCTATTCCCGTGACGGCCCATGCCAGATCCACGCTGAAGATGCTGATGAGGCGAAGGAGTGTCATGACGGAAATAGAGATCACGGCTATGGCAAAAAGGTCTATCTGCCACGCCAAAAAGCGTATGATCGGTCCGGAGAGTTGAAAAGAAAAAGCGACTCCCTCAGGTGTGTGGATCGTCAGGGTATTGGCCTTTGCTTGGGTCATGAAGAAAAACCTTCGGTTTGTGCCTGAAATTGAGATCGCAAACCAGGGGCCGTGGATACCTCCCCCTTCTTGTCCGCCTTTGTCTTTCCTGATTTTCCAAGGAACAGGGTGAGCGCAATCATTTCCACCACCCCAAAGCCGATTTTGAGCTCATAGGGAAGCACCGGCTCGTGATACTGAGAAAAGAAGGCCTCAACCAGTCCGGCCCAAACGAGCATGATCGCCACACCAAAGATCAATGTAACCAGATCTCGGCTTACTGCCCTCAATCGAACGCTCAGGGGGGTCGACTCGCCCCACCCGATAAGTGCCCCGGCAAGGACCAGCCCCGCCTGACCGGCCAGGAGAATGGCGGGAATCTCTATGGCCCCGTGGGGCAGCAACCATCCTAAGAGGAATTCGGTCTCTCCTGCCAGGACGTAATCAAAGGCCACGGAACCGAGCATCACACCGTTGCCGAAGAGGAGAATAACGGTGCCTATCCCCCATGTCATACCGAGGGCCATGGCAAGGATAGAGACCTTGGTGTTATGTGTCATCAGGACTGATGAGAAAGAGGTCTTTGAGCCTTTGAGTTGATCCATCTCCACGCTTTCTTCCTGTCGCACCCTTTCGGACGGGTCGATCTTAAGATGGGAAAAAGGCATGAGATGGTCCCTGGCCTCGGGATCAAAAGTGACCGCTCCCCCCCCAAACAGGCAACCTACGACCATGATCGCGAGAGAGAGACAAAAGGCCCGGATATGGCGCCGGAAGGCAGAGGGGAATGTATGAAAAAACCAGTGGATCGGGGTGAAGCGATGAGGTTTTTCGCGGGCTTCATGGATCTCCCCATAGGCCCTTCCGACGAGAGATTCGAGATACTTCCGGGTCTCCGGCTCTGATGAGAAGGTCATGATCCTTGCAAGATCCGTGGAGGCCCGCTGGTAGAGATAATGGAACCGCTTCACCTCGGCCAGGGCCATATCTTGCTCCGGGTCGTTATCCAGCGAATCGAGAATGCCCTCCAGCTCGGTCCAGTAACCTCTTTCCTCGCCGACAAATTTCTTGAGGTCAATAATCACAGGATCTGCCTCTGTTTAATGTTGATATATTGGGAAACCAGGTGTGCGCTGAGTTTCTCATTGTCGGGCATGGAAAACCCTATGCCCCTTTTTCGAAGGGTCCTCTTTGTCTCACAAAGATTGTTCCATAAGAGATGTCCGCCCAGGCGCTGGTAGATATCATCGACCGATTGCACATCGGGGGAAGCAAAGAGGGGCACGGCTCGGTCGGGTCTGACCATGTTGACCAATACGAGGTGGCGCCTGCCTATGATGTCCACGGAGCGGACAAATCCCTCGGCAAGGACAGGGTCATCGAGGTTTGTCAAGAAGATCAGGAGGGCCCTTCGCCTGATACGGGTCCCAAGGAAGGCGAAAAGCTCAAAAAAGTCTGGGGTGACGACCTGTGGTTTCATGTTGTACAGGATATCCCGGCACCTGTTGTAGTGGTCCTTGCCGTTTTTCGCCTTGATAAACCCTCTGACCCTGTCGTCAAAGGTCAAAAGGCCGAACAGGTCGCCCTGCTGTTCCGCAGCCTGTCCCATAATGAGAGAGGCCGAAACAAAACGTTCCAGGATAGTCGTGTCGGAAAACTCGTGGTCCTCCTTTTTGTGCAAGGATCGATGCCCCATGGCACCGGCGCGCCGGGTGCTCAGACGGGAGGCGTCAATGATCAGATAGATCTCCTGTGTGCGTTCAATCTTGTAGACCTTTGTAATGGGATATCCATGTTTGGCCGTGGCCTTCCAGCTGATATCGGTATAGTTGTCGCTCGAAATGTACTCTCTGAGCTGTTCAAAATCCCTTCCCTGCCCCACCTGTCTCAGGGTATGCATCCCCTGTCCCCTGTTCAAAAAATAGGCAGCCAGCCCTTTTCTCTCACGGAGAAGGTCGGGATAGACCCTGATCTCCGTATGTGCTTTTCCAGAATAGCGCCTTGCCCAAAAGCCCAAAAGGGATACCTGCTCGAGGAAGTACCTGTCGAGGTTGTATTTCCCCTGTCTTGTCGCCTTTACCGACCAGGCGAGAGATACGCAGGGGGTCTGTGGTGGTATCACAGCCGTCAGATCCCGATGAGGAGAGGAGATTTCGAGAGGAAGGGGCAGGCCGATCCTCAGTCTTTTGCCCTTGGTTCCGGGGTGATGGACGTAAAGCTCCATGCTTGCCTCCACGCCCTTTGACAAGCGCACCACCTCGGGCAGTTCCAGGGTGATTCCATCGGAACACCTATGGATAAGAAGGGCGTCTGCCAGAATGAGAATAAAGAGAGCGGAGATCAGGCATAGGGAGAGCAGGACCGAAGAGGGTACGGTCGCTGCCAGGGCCGTGAAGGGCAGGCACACCATCCCCACCCAGAACAATAATCTGTTTCTTGGAAAGATCATCTCGGCACAGCAATATCCTGTAAGAGGTTTTGAATCACCTCAATGACGGTCAGTCCTTCCATCTCGTATTCGGGACGGAGAATCAAACGATGCTCCAGAACGGGCAAGGCCATCGACTTGATGTCATCCGGCGTCACAAAGTCCCGTCCGTTGAGGGCGGCAAAGGCCCGACAGGAAACAACCAAGGCCTGTGTTGCCCGCGGCCCGGCGCCCACGAGTACGCTTTGGTGCGTTCTGGTCTTCCTGACGATATCCACCATATAACGCAACAGCTCCTCTTGAATGAGTATCCGGCCCAGGCAATTTCGGAGTCGGGTCAGGTCCTCGGAGTGCACGATCCGCCGGACAGCACCCTTTGCCAACGTAGATTCGGGAGAATCATCGCCAACCATTCTCTTGGCCAGGGTCAACTCCTCCTCGAGGTCGGGCGTATTCATGGTGATCTTAAGCATAAACCTATCCTTTTGGGCCTCGGGCAAGGGATAAGTGCCCTCGTATTCAATCGGATTCTGCGTGGCAAAGACCGTGAAGTGGGGCGACAGGACATGGGTCTCGCGATCAATGGTAACGGTTCTCTCCTGCATGGCCTGAAGCAGGGCGGATTGGGTCTTGGCAGGGGCGCGATTGATTTCGTCTGCCAGCAAAAACATGGTGAAGACCGGGCCCTTGACCAGGGAAAATAGATTGCGCTTGAGGTCAAAGACATGGGTGCCTGTAATATCGGCAGGCATGAGATCGGGTGTGAACTGAATGCGGGCAAAATCACACCCCAACACGTGGGCCAAGGTCCGTACCAGAAGGGTCTTTGCAATGCCGGGCACGCCCTCTATGAGGGCGTGATTCCCTGTGAACACGGCAATCAATGCGCTGTCTATGACCGGCTCCTGCCCTATGATGACTTTTGAGATCTCCTGTCGCGCGCGAGCAAAAACTTCCTTTAAGTTTTCGATATTCTCTTCCATAATTTTTCTACCTCCACCCATGTTCCCTGAATCGGGGTTGAACGAACCTTCAGACACCTCGATGTCTTGAGACAGCATCCTCTGAAATAATGGCCGCAATGCTCCTGTATGCCCCTGGTAAGTCGCTCTTTTGTCCCGGCCCCCGTCCTGCGGCCTCGATCACCGCCTTGATCTTATCCATGGTAGGATCTTTCATGTCTTTGTCAGCGACAGGGCTCTTTTTCCATTCCTTCAAACAGGTGCCGAGGATATCCTGCTTGGAGATATGACGGCGGAGCAGGCTGATCAGTCCTTCGGTATCGTCTCTTGGTGACTCAACAATATGGCTCCTCTCCAAACGATTATCGGCATGATAGGGGATGAAGGGGAGCGAGTTTTTCCAGATAAACAGGCCGAACAGGAGGATCATCACCGCAAATAGCCAGTGAAGATCATACTGCCGGGCCAGGTCGGCAACGCCATGACTGTTTCGAATCCCCAAATGAGCCTCATCAAAGATCACCCCCTTGTTCTTCCCCACGAACCAGGAAAGGAGGCCCGGATGCGGTTCATCGGCAAGGGCCTCGTTACTGAAGAGATAGGAGCCTGTCGAAAAGACAAGGCTTCCCCTGCCGTAAGGCCTTTCAATAATAACGGGATGGCCCCGGCTGGTATAGAGGGGTTGCCATGGGTCTTCAAGGTCCTGAAAATGGAGCAGGGTATGCCATGAAAGGGTTTCCGGCAGACCCTCTCTGTGGGCCCTCGCTACCTTAACCGCCTGCCCGGGCTCCTCAACACCTTCTTCGAGGCCAAAACAGACACCCACGGAGTGTTTGGCGGTAGAGGTGTTTGGGGCCCTAGGATGGGGCTCGCCTTGATCCCCCTTTGGTTTGTCTTTGGCCGGTTTTGAGGAATTCTCGTCGGAATCCCTTGCCGCACAATCTTCAGGCGGAGTCCCTGTAGGCGAGGGAGATTCGTTGGTTGCTCGTCCTGTCGCCTCAGGCAGAAAGGCTATCACCACACGTCCGCCGGTGAGGAGAAAGGGCGCAAGATCCTTGATCAGAGTCTTTCGAAGGTAGCGGCCTTCCCATTTTCGGACTCCCAAGAACAAGAGGGTCTTGTCCTGCCCCTGTTTCAACCGGGATAAAGGATCGTGATGCCGGCGGACGGACAGACCCTTCACCGTTTCAAGGCTTCTATAAAGGGCCTTGGTGCCCAAGGGATCGGAGCGGAGGGAGGAATATGGGGGATAGACATCTCCCGCCTCAAACCGCATGGTGAACAACCAGGTCACGCCTGCGGCGAACAAGATGACGGCGACCACCAAAACCGCCTGGGCTGCTCTCCTATGCCTCCACATAGGCCGTGATCCTTTCCCGGTTCGACGCAAAGGCCTTTACCTCTTCGCGGCCAACCTCTTTCATACCGTACCAGGCCGACTCAAAAATCTGCACACTCTTTGAAAACAGGGCGCACATCTCTTCCCGGTCATGGGCCTTCCGGTTCAGCTCCCGTTCATAGTCATGATTCGACTTGTGTTTGGCTATCACGATCATATCGTGATCCGCCAGATTTGCGAGGATCGAGAGATAGAAGGCCCGCAATGCCAGTCGCCATGAGCCCTGTGCCAGCAATTGCCCTGCCACTTCCAGCCAACCATCCACAGGAAGATCGTCAGCCCTGATCTCCTCTTTTGTCAGGTCGGGAGTCTCTGTTTTCGCCTCGCTGACAACCAGGAGTTCCGCCTCCTTGCGCCCTCTTCTTATTCTCCAGAAGATTACAACGGATAGTCCCATTGCCCCGGCCAGCATCAGGAGGAGAAGACCGCGGACCTGATCAACCCATCCTTTGTCTGTCGGTTCTCCCGGCCGATAACTCGTTGGGAAGAGGTCCGTGAGCCATTTCACAAAGGCCTCCATCCAACGCGCCGCTGTCTTTACCATTCGGATCACGCCCTCCAGGGCCCAATCCATGAGCGCTTCAACGGGTCCTTTGGGGTCGACCTCCTCTTTGGGCAGCGCTCTCGGGATGCGCCAGGCAAATTCCCGTTTTTTCAGGACCTCTTCTATGGCATGCGTCAGCTCTTTCGGGGAAACCGACCTGGCGGAGGCAGGTTCTTTCACAACACGGGGGCGCGTCTCCTGGCCGGCCTCAAGAGGTGAAAAGGGCATTGCTGCAAAGACAAAGACCATTATGGCAGCGATGGTCCTGCCGGAGGGCAGAAAGCCCTTGAGCTCCGCTTTGAGATCGTAGCCTGAACTAAGGGATGATCCATAGAAACACCTTAGCGTGTACAGTGTCTTGACCAGGGGATCGACACATAAATAGGTGATACCGCATGTCACAGCAAGAAATGTCGTGTTGAGCATTGAAGAAGCACTCATCACAAACATCGTGTCTATACCGAAGAACATCTTTAGCAATCTGGGAAGCAGAATAAAGGCTACGGCAAGGTTCAGAAAAACAAAGAGGCTGAAAAGGGTCAACACCGACAACATAATATGGTTCTGCAGGGGCTGGAGCTTTGCCTGGTCCCATGATTGTTTCCACAGGGTCTTGATGCCCTGACGTGCGTCGGGTCCTTCTACAGTGACTACAGAGACATTTTGATAAAAGGCGTAGGTCCAGCCGAAGGGGAACATGATCAGCAGGGAGATGGGCAGCACAACCAGCCCGGATGGTTGAAGGAAGCTTTGGACCACCACAAGGCGGAGCACCCGGCGAAGGGACCAGGAAGGAGCGGGTTCACGGCTGAGACCCTGCCACAGCTTCCGGGTGAATACCGCCTGCCAGCATTTCATCCATATAAAGAGTATGGCCAGGCCGAGGGCGGCAGGGGAGCAGTATTGTGCGGCAAAGGGATTTCGACTCATATCGGCCCAGAAAAAGAGGAGTCCTAAAATGAAGGGAAGACTGCCGATGTAATAGCTTGCCAACAACCCGGGGGGCGAGCGGCGCAACAGGTGGACGGCCTCCTCAAAGAGCGGGAGCGCGCCCCTCCCCTGCTGTTGTCTTTCCCGGTTCATGGGCGATGCCACCATGGGCCTTGCCACAAGGTGCCTTCATGAAAATCGGTAGGTATGGAAAGCAGGGCCTGACCCAGATAATAAAAGAGCAGCCATAACACCAACATCCCAAAGGCGGATTGGGAGAGACTGATGAGTCCATGGAGGCGATCGGCCCTGACAAGGGAAGGCGAGGATAACTCGGCTAGACAGGAGGAACACAACACCCGGTCATTGTGCTCGGTCACGCACTCCAGGCAGAAGTACCGGCCACATTCCAGGCACTGGGCCATGGCGCCTCGGTGTTCGTGATGGAAACATCGCTGGGAATCCAGGATGACCACAGTCTACACCTCTAAAGGCCGAGGATTGTGCCCGGGAGTGACGGGGATGGGCTGGGAAGAGGGTTTGTAGGCATATTGGTAGCGCCTGAGAAGGATCAGCCCGGCCGCACCAAGGAGCACAGACAGAGAGATGCTGAAGGCGAAAAGTCCTGTCAGCCATGGGCTATCCAGCGGAGACAGGGCCGCCAAGCGTTTGATCATTTCCCACTGGTTGTGGGCGACCTCTTGGTTTTTCATGGCCGCAACAAAGAAGAAAACGTAACTGAAGCAGAATTCAAGACACACAAAGGCCAGGGTAGTCCATGTGATGACCCTGAGCGCCCGAGGTGTCTTGGACTCATACTGCCTGACCAATGCCATGATCGTACAGATGCCCGACCCTAAACTGATGAAGGTGCCCAGAAGGGTGATCGTCACATGACTGAAACGCATATCTAAAGCAGTGATGAGGCCGCTCATAAGGAGCAAATAAAATAGGGTGCGATGGGTCCTCCCCGACTCCCATATCATGGGATGATTAGATCTCTCCGAGCCTTTCGAATCGATCTCCTGGGATTTCCCCTCGGTCAAGTTTGTCTCCATCTCCTCTTCCGTCAGGGAACCTTGGACGTCTTGAATCAAAGGTTCCAGGAGTCCTAATGCTTTTTTCACGGTTCGCATTCGGCAAAGGGAGGGGAGTTTTTCCGTCTGGACGGCTGTTTTGAGATAGCAGTCGCATGTTGGTGAGCGTAGCCAGTTGATCACCAGCAACAGGAGCATGACACAGGTCGCTATCCAACATATCGTGGGCCATACCCACACACCCTGGACCCGAATACCCAGCGCAATGAAAAGGAGTCCGAAAAGGCCTAAGACCATGTTTTGTGTCTTGCCCGTCCCTGTTTTGCAGGTGACAAGACACTGAATATCTTTAAAATAGAACCGCTTGTAGTCTTCCGAAAAATATCTTGACTGGACGGCAAGCAGGTGATCCCTGCCCAACCAGAGGGAGCTTTTTCCAAACAGGAATCCTCGTTTAGGTCGACACAATCGTCTATATGTCTTGACCTCTTTTGACATGAGTTAAGCCCCTCTTGTCCGGGTTACCATAAACCCAATGATCATAATCCATCCTACTATCTGGAGGCCCGCGAGACTGATGGCCGAGATGAATCGAAACTTTGTCCTGGGGAGGATGCTTGTCGGGGTATTCCAGTAGCGGATGGCCAAAAATAGGGACGCAGGCGCTGTAAGGATGGTGGGCCAGATCATGAGGAGGGGAATGACGGCCAGGGCCAGGACAATCGTATCATAAAGGACTCGGTTGTTTTCCAGGTGGGTGATCTTGCGCTGGGTCTTGCCCGATTCCAGGCAGGATGGACAGATGTGGCGATCGTTTAACTCCACATCGCAGAGGGCGCACAGAAAGCGTCCGCAGCTCTCGCATGGAATAACGGCCTTCTTGTTGTGATGATAGAAACAGGAGGCCCCCTGATCTGCCGAGAGGGTCTCCCCCCTTCTCCCCTGATCAGGTTCCCGGAAGAGGGCGGGAAAGATATCGACCCTTACCAGGGCCCCGCACGAGGGACAAGGGCTCAGATCGGCCCTGCTAAAGGCTTCCCATGGAAGGGGATTCTCACATTTGACGCAGTGCACCAAAGGCTGCTTTCCTTTGTGATTATTTCTTGACTACCCGTGTATTACAGATCCGGTCGTGGAGTGCCCTTTTTTCTTCGTCAAAGCCGGCGATAATATAACCGATCAACAGGGTCATGGCGCTCAAGATTTCGGCAAAATGCCGACCAAAGGCCCTCCAGTATGTCACTCTGCCGCCATCGGAACAGACAACCCTTATCCTGCAGGCCATTTTGCCGAGCGTCGCCCCGTACCTCCCTATCAGCCAGGTGGAGTAAGCGGCGGATACGGCCATTTGCAGAAACATCAGGCCGAATTGAATGACCAGAAAGACCGCCATATCAGCCACTTCAGGTGGTTGTTTGGACATGTAAAATGCCGTTAAAAAACCTATGGGAATGGTAAGAATCATGTTAACAACAGATAGGATGATCCAGTCGATGAATTTTGCTCCAAACCGGATCCAGAATCCGGCATAGGCCATTGCACTGCCTACGTTCATTCCTTCCTGGATCTTTTGAACAAAGGCGGGCTTGCAGACCGAACAGACCCATGCATCCCCGTAATGGATCATCTCCTCCATGGCAAAGGCCTGACCGCATTCAGCGCAGGTCGATTGCCCGGGAATCACACCTTCCGCAGTTGTCGGCGTTTCCACAGGAGCGTGGGCAATGATCTTGTCATACTCCTGCCATCCGGACAGGGAGGAATTCCACACCAGTGTCCCCGATCTTATCTTGTCGGCTTGGACAAGCTCTTGAAACTCCCCTTGACCGATCGGCCCAACGGGCTGATTGTCTTCTGCATAGTACCATTGCATAATCGCCTCCTAATCTGTTAGAGATCACGATCTAGGTCACTTCCCCAAAAAACCCACGCCGACCTTTGCTCCTCCCGGGCTTTTTAAGAACTTACTAGACTATCGGCGGAAATACGGTTTAACTTAAGGAAAATTTTATAGATTCCAGGAAGAATGGTCTCCGGAACAGACGATCGGCTTTCACATCAAATGGGAAGACTCTGGGGGGGGCATTCATATGACCGATTTCTTCTTGAGACGGGCGATCTTATCCGCGGAGTATTGCAGGCGTTCTTTCAGGATGCTCTCGGTGTGTTCTCCCAAGAGCGGGGGAGGATGGGAATCAGGATCGGTCTCCCCTGAGGTCTTTATTGGACAACTGGCAGTGGTGAATTCACCGTAATCGGGATGCTTGACCTGTCTGATCGACTTGCGAAACAGGACCTGTTCATCGCTGCAGATATCGTCCAGGTTTTTTACCGGCGCCGCCGGGACGCTTGCTTCCCGAAGGCGTTTAAAGAGAACCTTCCCATCCAGTCGTTCGATCTTCTCACGGAGCAACTTTTTGAGCTCCTCCTTATGTTCTCTCCTCTTGACATTTGTTTCGTATCGCGGGTTCCGGGCGAGGTCCGGCTCATCAATAGCCCGGCAAAAACCGTCCCAGGCCTTATCTGTGAGGACGGCCACGACGAGAGGGATATTTTTCGTCCTGAAAAGACCGTATGGGACGATGTTCGGATGATCATTTTTTTGTGGACCGGGGATTTGCTTATCAACAGAGTAGTTTCCCAAGAAATAAGTGAGAAGTGAGACCTGGGTGTCCAGAATGGCCAGGTCGATTTTTCGACCTTGGCCGGTCCTGCTTCTATTGAACAGCGCGGAGACAATACCGAGGGCTGCGAAGAGTCCACCCCCCAGATCCGCAATGGGGATCCCATGCTTGACTATATCGTCATCGCGGAGGCCATTGAGAGACATGACACCACTCAAGGCCTGCAGGATGATATCAAAACCGGTATGCTCCCTGTAGGGACCGGTTTCTCCAAACGCGGAAAGGGCGCAATAGACAATCTTCGGGTTCACCTCACAACAGGCGTCATATCCAATGCCGATTTTGTCGGCAACGCCGGGTCGAAAATTCTCTACAACGACATCCGTCGACTTCACCAGGTCAAAAAAGACGGCACGGCCCTCATCGGAATCGAGCGCCAGGGTTATGCTTTGCTTGTTTTTATTAACACTCAAGAAATAGGCGGCGTTTTCTTTGACAAATGGGGGGCTCACCAAGCGCATGGGATCCCCTCTGCCGGGTTTTTCAATCTTGAGAATGTCTGCGCCCAGATCTCCCAGGGTCATAGAGCAGTAAGGGCCTGCCAGATATCTGGTGAGATCAATGACCGTTACACCTTTCAGCATCGGTCCGAGCATAGTGTTTCCTCCATGGTTCTATCGAAGATTCCAGAAAAGCTCCCTCAAGGGTGCCCTTCCAAAATCATAACATCATGAGGCATAAGATCAAAAAGAAATCGTCCTTCCTGCTCAGCTCTTGGCAGTTGGTTAGGTTCCATCTATCAGAGGTCAGTATAAAAATCAATAAGACCGTTTGGTTATCTGAAGGCTAACCCACTCATTGCTCAACTTAGATCAGGACGATGGAAAGAGGGATTCGGCAGGTGTTTTATCGCAAGAAATAGACAAAAAGGGACTGGCTGAGACATTGTGCCCTGCGAGAGAATCAGGGGGCTGACTTCTATCCGCACTTGGTAAAGCCGCAGAAGTGGCAGGTCATACAGCCCTCCTCAAAGCTTATGGTCTGACCGCAATCGGGGCAGGTCTCTCCCAAGAGGCTGTTCGCATTCCTTTTCCTTTTGTTGTAAGAACCGCCCGATAGATATTTGTTCTTAAGGACCCTGCTGATGGCGTCAGGGATAGACAGGACCAGGCCATCCTTTTGAAAGACCGGATACTCTCCCCCGATACCCTCCAGCTGAGCCACGATTTTCTCGACCTTCACCCCTGATCTCAGGGCTAGGGAGACCAGGCGGCCGATGGCCTCTGTCTTGGCGGTCGTCGACCTCCCTGATTTGCCGATAGTCGCAAAAACCTCGTAGGGCCGGCCCTCAAATTCCGTTACCGTGACATAGAGGTGCCCCATACCCGTAACCATCTTGGTTGTATAGCCTTCAAGTGTCTCGGGCCTTGTCTTTGCAACGTTCATAAATTTTTTGTTTTCGTCGTCTTCTTGCGAAAAAGACAGCACCTGGTTTTGTTTACTGCCGTCCCTATAAATCGTCACCCCTTTGCACTCTAACTCATAGGCCAGGTCATAGACTTTTGCCACGTCATCTATGGTGGCATCCTTGGGGAGATTCACTGTTTTCGAGACTGCATTATCCGTGCATTTCTGAAAGGCCGCTTGCATGCGTATGTGCCATTCAGGAGACACATCA
Organism: Thermodesulfobacteriota bacterium; assembly: GCA_034189325.1. Classification (GTDB taxonomy): domain Bacteria; phylum Desulfobacterota; class DSM-4660; order Desulfatiglandales; family Desulfatiglandaceae; genus JAXHUM01. The sequence continues at coordinate 50,671 of JAXHUM010000054.1, read as the reverse complement.
TGGGCGGTCACAAAGATTCCTTTTACATCCTCAGGGACTTCATCGATCTCCTGGATGCTTCCTTTTTGGGCAATGGTATCCATTAACTCACGGGTATAAAACCCTCTTTTCCTGGCCACCTGTTCAAAATAGGGGTTCACCTCCACAAGCCTGTCATTATCCATGACATTCCTGACAAAGCTCAGGGCGAAGAGGGGTTCGATACCGCTGGAACAGCCGGCGATAATACTCAGAGTGCCGGTAGGAGCGATGGTCGTGGTCGTTGCGTTTCTATAGGTTGCCTCTTTCTGGTCGGAGAAGATGCTTTTGCTGAAATTGGGAAAGGACCCTCTTTGTCTCCCCAGTTCTCTGGATGCCTCATGAGACTCCTTCTGGATAAAGCCCATCACCTCTTCCGCTACCTGAAGGGCCTCCTCTGAGTTATAAGGAATCTCCAATTGGTACAGCATATCGGCAAAACCCATGACTCCGAGGCCGATCTTACGGTTTCCCTTAACCATTTTTTCGATCTCGTCAATAGGATACCTGGACATATCGATCGTATCATCCAAAAAGCGGACCGTGGCCCACAACACCTCTTTCAAGGAGTCATAATCAACACCTCTCCTTCCCTCATCTTCGACAACGAACTTGGCTAGATTGATTGATCCGAGATTGCAAGCCTCCATGGGAAGCAATGGTTGTTCGCCGCACGGATTGGTGCTCTCAATCTCACCCAGGGCAGGTGTGGGATTGTCTCTGTTAGTCCGGTCCAGAAAAAGGATGCCCGGGTCACCGTTTTCCCAGGCCTGCCGGATAAGGGCCTGGTATACCTCCAAGGCATCCTGCTCTCCTGCGCTTTCGTGATTCCTTGGATCGATAATATCGTAGGGCCCCCTGTTTCTCACCGCTTCCATAAAGGCGTCCGTAATACCCACGGAAATATTAAAATTATTCAACGCCTCGTTGTCTCTTTTGCAATGAATGAATTCCATGATATCCGGGTGGTCCACCCTCAGGATCGCCATGTTGGCTCCCCGCCTGGTTCCGCCCTGCTTGACTTGCTCTGTTGCCGTATTGAATATCTTCATGAAAGAAACCGGTCCGGATGCCACCCCTCCTGTTGTTCCAACCCGGCTGTTCTTCGGCCGCAGCCTGGAAAAGGAGAAGCCGGTGCCTCCCCCGGATTTGTGGATGAGGGCTGCGTTCTTGAGAGAGTTGAAAATACCATCCATACTGTCTTCAACGGGAAGCACAAAGCAGGCGGCCAGCTGCCCCAGTTCACGTCCGGCATTCATCAACGTCGGGGAATTGGGCAAGAATTTGAATTCCGTCATGATCCGGAAGAACAGCTCTTCTGTCTCCTGGGCGAGGGTATCGTCGCCATAGTGCTTTTCCGCCTCCGCAATATGATGGGCCACCCTTCTGAACATCTCTTCCGGCGTTTCAATGACCTTTCCCTGGTCGTCCTTCTTGAGGTATCTCCTTTCAAGGACCGTCCTGGCATTTTCGGAGAGGGACAGACCTTTCCTAATCATTATAAACTCATCAAGCTGGATGGGAGATTGCTTTGAAAGGCCATATTCCAGGAGCTTTGCCTCAACGATCTTCTCAATGACGGGCAGGGTGATGGTTTGTAGGTCCATCTGTAAGATCTCTTGGCGTAGAAAACGGCTGATATCCATGGCCTGGTCCGTGTCAATCGGGTTTTCTCTGACGAGCAGATCTGAAAAGCGGTGATCGTCCCACCGGTATGTGTCCAAATCATAGGTCCCATCCTCCGTAACCAAAATTTTCCCTTTCTGACCCATGCGTATTCTCCTTTATGAATCTTCAACACCGGTTGACAGACTAAAATAAGGCGTTTGCCAAGACATCTGATAGATCTCGATCTTCCGAGCCCCCTTTTTTTGCCGAAACAAGTCGAGCTATGCCTTAAGACTCGAAGGATGTTAATATGGAATACTATATATAGTATGTCAATAGAAAAAGACACAATATGTAAGATTTTATGCATCGTGAAGGGGTGTTCTTAAACAGGACTGTTCGGTATCTTGGCCAGTATAGCTCAAATGATGAAAGCTTTCACTGCAAAACGCGATCTTTCTGGAAACTATGGGCAAAATCGGGTATGAAAAACAGGTGTGACCCTGTTGCGACTACTCAAGCTCACGCGAGGCAACAGGGCCGTCACTGATACACACAAGTACACAAGGGGGAATCCATACCCTATTTCGAGATTTCGAGGAGATGAATATGCAGATGAGACATGGCTTTCAACTGGAAATAGAGGAAAAGATCCAGGAGCTGGGGAGTGTGGCCAGGCTTTTTCGACATCTCAAGACCGGCGCGGAACTTCTGTCCCTGTCGAATGATGATGAAAACAAGGTCTTCGGCATAACCTTCCGCACGCCGCCTTCCGATTCAACAGGTGTTGCCCATATCCTGGAACATTCAGTGCTTTGCGGGTCGAGAAGATATCCCTTAAAAGAACCTTTTGTTGAGCTCTTGAAGGGTTCTCTCAATACCTTCCTCAATGCCTTCACCTATCCCGACAAGACCTGCTATCCAGTGGCGAGCCAGAATCTGCAAGATTTCTATAACCTCATTGATGTCTACCTCGACGCTGTCTTTTATCCGAGGCTGACTCCCTTTATTTTTCAGCAGGAGGGCTGGCACTATGAATTGGATGACCCAAGCGATTCATTGTCCTACAAGGGGGTGGTCTTTAATGAGATGAAAGGGGCCTACTCGTCGGCAGATAGGCTGCTTGTCGAACATTCTTTGCAATCCCTCTTTCTCGGCCACCCTTACGGGCTGGACTCCGGGGGAGACCCAAAACAGATTCCGGCTCTTACCTATGATCAATTCAGAGACTTTCATCGGAAGTATTATCACCCCTCCAACTCGCGGATCTATTTTTATGGCGATGATGACCCTGAGAAACGCCTGAAAATAGCGGACCAATATCTGAAGGGCTTTGATCCTATCAGCATTGACTCAAACATACCTCCACAGACACCCTTTTCCAAGCCCAGAAGGCTGGAGTATCCCTTTACGGCCGGAGAGGAAGAAAGCCGGCAAAAGGGAATGATGACCCTCAACTGGTTGTTTCCTGAGACGACCGATGTGGAGACAAACTTTGCCTTGAGGATACTGGAATATATCCTCTTGGGAATGCCTGCCTCTCCCCTTCGAAAGGCGCTTCTTGACTCCGGTCTGGGAGAAGATATCTGTGGAGAGGGCCTTAGCCGAGAACTGCGGCAGATGTATTTCTCCACAGGCCTCAAGGGCATTGACATGGATCATTGTGACCAGGTTGAACAGATAATTGTGGAGACTCTCCAGGGTCTTGTCCGAGACGGAATTCATCCCAACACAATCAAAGCGGCCCTGAATACCGTAGAATTCAGGCTCCGGGAGAACAATAGCGGTCATCTCCCCAGGGGGCTCATCCTGATGCTTCGATCCCTCACGACGTGGCTCTACGGCGGTAGTCCAACGGCCCTGCTTGCCTTTGAGGCTCCTTTGAAGCGGATCCGATCAAAGGCGGTATCAAACAAGACCTTTTTTGAGGATATGATTCAGCAATTTTTCTTCGACAATACCCAAAGAACCAGGGTCCTTTTGAAGCCCGATGCGAATCTGCGGGAGAGGGAAGAGGCCGATGAGAAGGGGCGTCTCGAGGCGGCCCGATCAACCATGGATCCAAAAGCGCTTGATGCCCTTGTTCAGAACACCCTTGATCTGAAAAAGGCCCAGGAAACGCCGGACTCTCCCGAGGCCCTCGCGTCTATACCCTGCTTGAGACTGAGAGACCTGGACAAAAAAGAGAAGGTCCTGCCGATTGAGGTCATGGAACGACAGGGGACACCCCTCCTGTTTCATAGTCTTTCAACCCACGGCATCATCTATCTGGATATCGGTTTTGATCTTCATGCCCTTCCCGACAAATATCTTGCCTACGTCCCCCTATTCGGCCGTGCCCTCGTCGAAACGGGAACGGAGAAAGAGGATTTTGTGGCGCTCAGCCAACGGATCAGCCGAAAGACGGGCGGCGTCCGACCCTCCTCTTTTGCGTCAGCCGTCAGGAACCGCAACCAGTGTGCTGCCAGGCTATTCCTGCGCGGCAAAGCCATGTTGGGCCAAACGGAAGAACTGATCAGTATCCTTCGAGAAGTCTTGCTGACCGCCCGTCTCGACAATAGGGAACGTTTCAGGCAGATGGTGATGGAGGAGAAGGCCCGGGCGGAACAGCTGCTGATTCCGGGAGGCCATCATATTGTCGATCTGAGGCTCCGATCCCATTTTTCCGAGGCTGGGTGGGCTTCCGAACAGATGGAAGGGGTCACCAATCTGTTTTTCTTGAGAGACCTGGCCGAGGCTGTTGATAAAAACTGGTCTGAAATACAGGGCACGCTAGAGGAGATGCGGCGATTGCTCATCAACCGGAAGGCGGGGATTGTCAATGTCACTTTCGATGAGACCGAGTACTCCGGGATAGAACCCCATCTGAACAGCTTGATAGATGCCCTGCCTGAGGGCTCCGGTGATAGGCATGGCTGGTCCCTCACGAGACCGGCCCTATCCGAGGGCATGATTATTTCTTCGAAAGTCAATTACGTGGGCAAAGGAGCGAATCTTTTTCAGATGGGTTACCGATACAACGGGTCGGCAACGGTTATAACCCGCTATCTGCGAACCGCCTGGCTGTGGGATCAGATCAGAGTCAAAGGAGGGGCCTACGGCGTATTCTGTCTGTTTGACCGTCATTCAGGGACCATGACATTGGTGTCCTATCGAGATCCGAATATCTCTGAAACAATAGATGTCTATGATAGGACGGCCAGGTTCTTGAGGGAGATCCGACTGCCGGACACGGAGCTGACCAAGGCTATTATAGGGGCTATCGGCGATTTGGATGCCCATCTCTTGCCGGACAGAAAGGGGTACGTCTCAATGGTTCGCCATCTCACCGAAGACAGCCTGGATATCCGCCAACAGATGAGGGAGGAGATCCTCGCTACGAATGTGTCCCACTTCAGGGAATTTGGGCACCTCATGGAACGGGTCAAGGAGGGTGGCATCGTAAAGATCCTCGGATCTCAGGGGGCGATCGAAGTTTCTTCGTCGGGAGAGCCGGGATGGTTGAGCATGATCAAAGTGCTCTAGGTCCCCGGCGGCAAAGGGCAAAAGTCTTTTATTGATTTTCAGTTTTCCAGGCCTTATATTAAAACCATAAAAGGTCCGATTTGGGGAGTCAACGCTATGACCGAGGACTATGAAAGAAGGTACGTGAACCTGAGAATCCTTAAGAGTATTCAGGAGTACCTGAAACCGGACAAAGGCGGCAAGACAGCACTGTACCCAATCAAGGTGCCTAATGATTTTCTCTACCAAATGCTGAAATTGGAGGGCCCCGAAGACGTAGATAAACTGATCCACCACATTTTCACCCTCGGCCTCAATCAATGGAGCGAAGAGCTTTTCAGGAGCGAATTCGGGACGCTTGAAGATCTGGAAGAATTTATTGAAAGGGTCAAAAAAAAGAAAAAGAAACAGAAGTGATCACCTGTAGGTCATTCCATTCGAGTCTTTGACAGGAGAATGACCACACCAAAACCGAGAAGACCAAAAACACTGCAGGTCGTGAAAAGCAAATCCAGACTCGTTTTCTGGGCAAACCATCCCGACACCACCCCACCGGTGATAAATCCAGCATCGTAGACAGCGGTAAAGAGTGACATATATGCCGGTTTTTGCATTTCATTGCCGTGACCGGCCGCTGCGGCGTTGTGAGCTGGAAAGAGAAGTCCTATGCCGGCTCCATAAAGGACGGCAGGAAACAGGAAGTAAAAAGATGGGAGCGAGGAAGGTATAAGGAATATACCGAGCAAGAAGAAGGGATAGGCGACTACCAGAAACAGCCGCATGCCGAACCGGTCGATGAATCGACCCATGGCGAGGAGAAAAAGGATGGCGGTGAAATAGGAAACCATGAAGAAGCGGCCGCTGTTGCCCCCTTTGCCTGCGGCAAGAAGGGCGAGGAAATTCGGAACCGTTGCCTGGCAATGGGCAAAGATGATCGTTGAAATCAGCAGGAGGCAAAAGGCCCTGTCTTTTAAAAGGCCCAGGTATTTCACCGGGGTCTTGGTGTGTTCGTATGTCGATTCTTTCAAATGCTCTTTAACTATCCGCAAACAGACCCATGCCAAAAGAAGCGATCCTGATGCCGTTATATAGAGGGAGCCGAATCCCCATCGGCCGACCAGGAACTCTCCAAAGGGAGGGGCCAGAGCAACCGTCCCCATAAGGCATGCCCCTAAGACACTGAAGGCCTCACCCCTCTTTGCAGGTGGAAAGACCTTGGCTGCCAGTGAGAATCCACCCGTGATAAAGGCGGAGAATCCGATCCCATGAAGGGTCCTGACCGCCAGCATGGCGGGACCGAATTCCTCGATCAGGTTATAGGCCAGGCAGACCCCCATATTAAGGGCCAATCCCGACGACATCACCCAGGACTCCCCTTTCAGGCCGACCAGCTTGCCCAGAAACGGCCGTGATAAGACAGCGGCCGTTGAAAAGATCCCCATGACGAGCCCCACGATATGGTGTCCGCTGCCCATATGGTCAAGGGCGAGGGGATAGATGTAAAACAGGGCGGTGTTCGCAAATACCATAAAAAAGGAGAGGTTCAAAAAAAGAAAAGAAGTGGTCCAGACCGACGAACCATCCTCTTGAACAGACTCGTTTTCGTGATGCATGATTTTCATTGCTGACAGCCCATCTCAAACTATCCTTCAGGATCTGCTAAGTATCCTATTTCAGGCCAATCAGCCCTATCTCCTTTCTGTTGAATCACCTGGTCTCCTCAAACGCATCGCTTTTGACGTTCCCTCCTCTTGAGCGGTCCCTCCCATGGCCGGAATGCTTTCCCGATGGATAAATCATAAGGCGATCCCCAGGGTGGATAGGGCTCCTGAGGTCGAGACGGTTCCAGATGATAAGGGAGGCGACGGGGACATCAAATCTATCGGCAATTGTGGAGAGATTATCTCCTTCTTTGACGATATAGACGCGTTCCTTTTGGCTCGTTAAGAACTGCTTGAGGAGATCTTGATATCGGGCCTCAAAACCGACGGAGGCGCCTTTTGGAATCAGAAGGCTATGGCGGCCTGCCGCAAGGTAGTGCCCTCTCACCTCCGGATTGAGATCTTTGATCGTCTTGAAATAGGTCTGCGCGGCCTGAGCCACGATTCGGATCGGTACTTCCTGAAAACATTCCAGCTGGAGATGATCAATCCTCAGGGGGGGGTAATAATCCTTTGGTGTGAGCCTGAAACCGTAAGCCTCCGGATCGGAGAGAATCAATTTGACCGAGAGAATGCGAAACAGGAACCTTTGCGTTTCGAGGGGGAGATAGAGTTGATGATAGCGGTCGGTCTTTTGTTCCAGAATTTCCGCCCTCAGTCCTTCTTCCCCCATATTATAGGCGGCCACGGCGAGGGACCACGACCCGAAGGATTCATGGAGGGCCTTCAAGTAACGGATCGCCGCCCTTGTGGAAGCGAATAGACTCCGTCTCTCATCCTTGCGTTCATCAACAACCAGCCCATATTTCCGACCGGTATAGGTCGTGAATTGCCAAAACCCAACAGCCCCCTTTCTTGAACCGGCATGGGGTCTCAGGGCGCTTTCAGCAACGGCCAGATACTTGAGGTCGTCTGGAAGGTTGTTCTCTCGCAACATGGTTTCGATAGAAGGAAGATAGCGACGGGAGCGTTTCAGCCAGAGGATCACTTGGGGTCGATCCCACAAGGTGAGAAGCAGTTCTTTTTCCATCCGCTCCCTTACATTTGGAGCCTCCAATGGGACCGGTTCCCCGCAAAACTCCAAAGGGCCAACAGAGCGCAGGGATGAAAGGAGCGAGGGAAAATCGGCCTTTTCCAGGGCGGCTCCGTGTGCATGGACCGACCATAACAATCCTGCGACGACCATAAAGACACTTCCCCATTTCATTTTTGTCAGCTCCTTTTGCAGGTTCTCAGAAATTCAGGGGTCCCCTTTTGAAAGGTCCTAAAGCCTTGCCTCATTTCATAGGAGCTGTCAGGACTCGCGTAAAAAGGCCAAAAGGGTTTCATTAAAGGGCTCTGCCTGCTCCACATTGGAGAGATGAGCGGCAGAGGGCAGAACCCTCAGTTTGGATCCGGAGATACGCTCGTGCATGGCCTGAGCCGCAGCCACCGGTGTTCCGAGGTCCTGTTCGCCAACGATGATGAGTGTGGGCATAGCGATTTCTGAGAGGCGCTCCAGGTAATCGAGCCTGCGAATCGCTTCACTGCAACCGACGAAGCCAGCCACCGGTGTGGATAGAAAACTGCTCCGGATTCGTTGTATATCGGGGGTGTTTTGGCTGAGATAGGGTGGCGTAAACCATCGCTCGAGGGTCTCCTGGGCCAGGGCCTCCATGCCCTGCTCACGGGCCCTGCGAATCCGTTCCTCCCACGTTGGCTGGGCCTCCTCAGGGATGATAGAGGCCGTGTCGCACAATGAGAGACTCCGGAGTCGATCGGCATGATACAGGGCGATAGCTTGCCCGATCATCCCGCCCATGGAGAGACCGACCCAGTGCACGACATCCAGGCCCAGCTTGTCCATCAAAGCCACGGCATCTTCACCCAGCTCTTCCAGGGTGTACGGCCCGGCCGGGGCATCACTTCCGCCGTGACCTCGAGTGTCGTAACGTAGAACCTGGAAGGAGGCCTCCAACGATTCCATCTGGGGCTCCCACATGCCCAGGCTGGAGCCCAGAGAATGGCTGAGCATCACCACAGGCGCCTTGTCCTTTCCCGTCAAGGTGTAATTCATCTGAATATGGTTGGCTCTGACCTGCATGGTTCCACTCCTTTATCCTGAACGAACAGTGGTCTCGGTTTCATCAACCAATGTGGGATCTCCCCTGGCAGGGCATCCCCTCTTGATGTTCCCTAGAGGCCTGATTACCGGCCTTTAAACCGTCTTCCCGCAAAAAGGGCAGTAGCGATACGATGGATCCAGTTGCTTTCCACAATAGCGACAGATTTTATCATCTCTCTTTCGAGGCGGATACAATGCCTCTCCCGATTCAGCGCTCAGGTTCCCACACCTTTCGCACTGGAGAAAAGGAACGCCCTTTTGCACTCTTAGAAGAGGGACAAAAAAGAGAGACAGATAATGATCCGTTCTTTTGAGACGAGCCTGACAGAGCCCGCATGATGGGCAGGGCCTGGCAGGGCCTGACAACTTGACGGTCCTCGGCTGCACGCCGGCGATGAAAAAAAACATAGTCTGCCAGAAACACCCATTTCCAATGCCGAGAAAGAGGGGCGCTGCCCGGGTCTAGGGTGACTGTCTGGAACTTTCCATACCGAGTTCAAAGGCCTTGAGATTGGATTCCAGGAAGGCCTTTTTGGTGGATGTGGAGATGACCCTTTTCATATCTTGAGGCCCGACGGAAATCGTGCCTAAGCCGATGAGTGCCCCCAACATCACCATATTAAGAGAGAGAGGATTGCCTGCCTCCCTTGCGAGGGCATTCCCGTCTAAAGTGACACATCTCCCGACCTTTTTGGTTATCAGGGACAGGATCTCATCCATGGATGGGTAGGAGCCTTGACCAATTGAGACCGTGAAAGGGGGAAGAGGGTGTGTGTTTGTAATCACCACCGTGTCCTTGTTGCATTTTCTTAAACTCCTCAAGGTCTCCATAGGCTCAAATCCGATGAGGATATCCGCCTCACCGTCTGAGACAATCGGGCTTGACACGCTCCCCATTAGCACGGCTGATTCGACAATCCCACCTCTTTGGGCCATGCCGTGTATTTCACTGACCACTGCGGGAATACCCACAGACAGGGCAGCCTCTCCCAAGAGACGGGACGCAAGGAGATTTCCCTGGCCGCCGACACCTATAAACACGAGCCTCTTCGTTTCCATAGAAGTCCTCACTTATCGCTTTAATGGTACAATTGCATTTTCCGGGCAGATCTGGGCGCACACGGAACAGCCGATACAGAGGTTTTCGTCGATTCGAACCTCTTCGGCTTCAATGAACATGGCCGGACAACCAAGCTTATGAATACAGTCCCGATGATCCTTACACCTGTCATGGTTGATGGAAAAAGGCCGGGCCTTCTTCGCCCGTCCCGTGGCCTTGGCAAACAGGGGGCAGAATTCCCTCGAAATAATCACGGATATTCCGTCATATTCCATAGCGGCCCTGGCTGCTTCCATGACCTTTTTGAGATGATAGGATTTGACCACGTGAACATCTTGAACGCCGCATCCCCGGACCAGGTCCTCAATAGATACCTGGGTCCTTTCAAGCCCCATCGGCTTTGTATCAACGCCTGGATGAGGCTGTTGCCCGGTCATGGCGGTGGTGCCGTTGTCAAGTATCACCAGTGTGAACTTGTGGTTGTTGTGAACCGCGTTGATAAGACCGGTGACGCCTGAATGAAAGAAGGTGGAGTCACCGATGAAAGAGACTACCTTCTGATTCGTGGCACGAGAAAACCCGCAGGATGAGCTGACCGAAGAGCCCATGCAGATCAAAAAGTCCGCCATGGAAAGGGGCGGAAGCAGGCCTAAGGTATAACACCCGATGTCCGTCGGGTTAATGGCGTCCGGACCGAAGACCTCCTTTATGGCAACATAAGAGGCCCTGTGCGGGCAACCGGCGCAAAGATTGGGCGGCCTTCCCGGCAGCTCGGGTAGGTCTGTGAGATCAACCATTCGAGGTCCCGCATCATCAACGCCGAAACATTCTGAAATGGCCGTGCGGACCATGGCAGGGTCATACTCAAAGAGTCGGGAGAGTCTCCCGACACCCTTACCCTTTATGGGGATCAGCCTCCCGGCCTCCTGGGCGATCGCCCTGAGATCATTTTCAATGACCGGTTCAAGCTCCTCCACGACCAGGACTTTCTCCACCTGGTTGAGAAAGCGTGAGCAGAGTCCTTTGGGCATGGGCCACGAAAAGCCGAGTTTGAGGATGGAGACATCCTCTCTCATGCCGAGATCCGCGACAGCATCCCTGACATAGTTGAAGCTGACGCCGTTGGTCACAATGCCGTACTTTCCTTTGCCGATGATCTCGTTGAAGGGCGAGGTCTCGGATTTTTCGAGTTCCCGGTCGTATTTCTCCAAGAGGACCCCGTGGAGCTTCCTGCATACGGCCGGAACCGCCACCAGATTGAAGGGATCGAGCTGGAAGGTGTCCTTTGATTTAATAGGACGCAGGGCCCCGAGCTTCACCGCTCCCCTGATGTGATTCAACCGGGTGGTTGTCCTCAGGATGACCGGGAGCTTAAGTTCTTCTGAAAGATCAAAGGCGGCTATGGTAAAATCCTTCATCTCCTGGGTATTGGTGGGTTCCAGCATGGGCAAACCGGAGAGCCGGGCATAGTACCTGTTGTCCTGTTCATTCTGACTCGAAAAGAGTGAGGGATCGTCGGCGTTGACAATGACCATGCCTCCCTTCACGCCTATATAGGCAAGTGTCATCAAAGGATCCGCGGCCACATTGAGGCCCACATGTTTCATGGTTACCATGGTCCGCAACCCTGATATAGCGGCGCCCGCCCCCACTTCGAGGGCGACCTTTTCGTTGGTTGAGTATTCAAAATAGAGATCCGTCTCACGGCTTATAGCGAGAAACTGCTCCGGAATCTCCGATGAGGGCGTCCCTGGATAGCATGTGGCAAAAGAAAGGCCCGCCTCAAGGGCCCCTCGAGCGATGGCCTCGTTCCCTAAAAGGAGCAATTCCTTGCCTGGATCTTCAGCGAGTAGCTTATGCATGTTTCCTCCTGATGGTTTTGTTCATAAGGCATTGAAGGAGATCAGATTTGGAAACTTTCCTCGATGCCGGCGTATTTTTTTCTGAGATCAGGTTTCATAATTTTTCCAGTGGCGTTTCTGGGGATGTTATCAAAGAAGACCTTCCGCGGCCTTCTGTATCTTGGAAGGCCCTCACAGAATCGCAGGACCTCTTCCCCCGTCATGGGCAGGCTGTCTTTGACCTGGATGATGGCGGTGACCACCTCGCCCAGCCTGACATCCGGGGTCCCTATGACGGCAACATCCTGAATCTTGGGGTTATCCATGAGAAAGTCTTCTATCTGGACGGGAAAGATGTTCTCCCCGCCGCAAATAATGACATCCTTTTTCCTGTCAACCAGCCATATGAAACCCTCTCCATCGACCCTGGCCATGTCACCTGTAAGGAGCCAGCCATCAATGATGGTCTCTTGGGTTAGGTGAGGCGCCTTGTAATACTCCTTCATCATACCCGGCCCCTTGACCATCAATTCGCCGGTCTGACCAGCTGGCACCTCCTTGTGTTGATTGTCCACGATCCGGCATTCCCAGTCAACACCCGGGATGCCTATGGCGCCTACCTTGTGAATGTTGTCCAGCCCCAAATGCACGCATCCCGGCCCGGTTGTCTCTGTTAACCCGTAATTTGTATCGTAGTCGTGATTCGGGAAGATCTTCTTCCAGTTTCTTACCAGGCTGCGCGGCACGGGCTGGGCGCCGATATGCATCAGACGCCACTGGTCCAGCTGGTAATCTTCAAGCTTCAGGTCTCCTTTTTCAAGGGCGACAAGGATATCCTGGGCCCATGGAACGAGAAGCCAGACAATCGTGACTTTTTCTTCCGAGACCGCCTCGAGGATCCATTGGGGCTTGACCCCTTTAAGAATGACCGCCCTGGCTCCCACAATCAGATTCCCAAACCAGTGCATTTTGGCGCCTGTATGATAGAGAGGGGGTATGCAGAGGAAATTGTCCTCGTGGACCTGCCCGTGGTGGGCGTTTTCAATTAAGGCGGCGAATTCCAGGTTGTTGTGAGTCAGGAGGATAGGTTTCGGGGTCCCTGTTGTCCCGGACGTGAAATAGAGGCCCGCTTCATCAGACAGGGCGAGGGAGACCCTGGGGTGGTCTTCGGATGCCCCTTGACAAAAGTCGCTGAAGGCCGTGGCATAACCTGGTAGGTCCTGGTCCGGCCCCAAAAAGACATAATCGGCGATAGTCTCCAGATCGGAATGAATGGCGCCGATAGGGTCTACAAATTCCTCCCCAAAGATGAGGGCCTTTGCATCAACGATTTTGGCGCAATAACGTATCTCCTCAGCGGTAAAGCGGAAATTCAACGGAACCGCCCATGCCCCGGTCCTCAAGATCCCGAAATAGATGGGGAGCCACTCCAGACAGTTCATCATAAGCTGTATGACCTTGTCCCCCTTTAAAACGCCCCTTTCCATAAGGCTGTTTGCGATTTTGTTGGCCAGACTATCAAATTCACGCCAAGTAATGGCCTTCTTTCGATTTTTTGCCGGTTCTCTCTCGATAAGGGCGATCTCATCACCATACAGATCGGCGTTTCGGGCTAAAATATCAGTGATTAACATCAATAAATCTCCTGAACAACAAATAACCGCTCACCACGGAAACGATTCTTTTTCTGCTATAATGTAACTGACAAGGGATTATCGAGGGTTGTCAAAGGAATCTGAGGGAGAGCCTTTTAGTATAGTCCTGCCTTGGCCATGGGGAGAAAAGGTGAATCCTTGTACTTTTCGACGAATGTCTTGAGGATTTCTTTCGCCTTCCCTGGGTTCTGATCAAGCCTGTGGAGGCGAGCCAGGCTTAGCATGGCTGCCTCTTTCAGTGGATTTTCCCCATCCTCCATAATTGGGTTCAACGTCTCTATGGCTGTCTTGATCCGGCCTGTGGCCTCATAACAGGATGCCATGGCAAGCCTGGCGAGGGATTCGTATGGCTGATCCCCTGCCATGTCATCCAGGAATTCCTGATAAAGGGCAATGGCTTCATCATATTTCTTGTCTGCCGCCTTCACATAGGCAAGCTGGGGCAGGGATAATCGCGCCGCCTCTGAAAGTCCGTGACGGTCCATGACTTCTTGGAATAATGTCCCCGATTTCATTAGGTCTTCATGACCTGCTCCCGGCTTCAGGCTTTCTGAGAGCGAATAATAGGCCCTGTCATAGGCCTCTTGTCCCTTTTTATTGACATGGCCCAGGTACATATAAACGGCCGCATAGATCAGAATCACGACACCAATTCCCATGCCAGCATATTTGAGCTGGACCTGGTGAGCGGTGAAAAAGTTGATGGCCCTGCCGGAAAAAGAGAGAAACTCATCCGTCTCTTTCAAGAGGTCTTTTCTGGTTATCTTTTTCTTGGCCATCACCGACTCGCTTTATTTTGAAATCCGGAAGGATTACCATCGACAATCCATCCACTGATCTGATAGCAAAAGCAAGGATTTCAGTCAAGGCAAAAAGGATCTTGTCTTTTTCGGACCAAAGCTTAATAATTCAGTCGCAACCACCCTTGAAAATACTCATTGCCCCTAAGGAGCCCCGATTGGCAGCCTATTTAAACGGTCTATTCGACCTCCTTGATTCTTTGCCCGATTACCTTATTTATATTGTGTTGGGCCTGAGCGCCTTTGTGGAGAATGTCTTTCCTCCCATACCGGGGGATACCATTACGGCCTTCGGCGCTTTTCTGGTCGGAACCAATAGACTGGATTTCGTGGGAGTCTTCATGGCCACGACCGTAGGGAGCCTCTGCGGCTTTATGACTCTCTTCTGGACAGGCATCTTTCTGGGAAGGCGTTTCTTTATTGAGAGAGATTACCGGTTCTTCAGTGCGGAGCAGATCATCCGAGCTGAGGAACAGTACAGGAAATATGGCTATCTCCTGGTGCTCCTCAACAGATTCCTTCCCGGTATTCGATCCGTCATATCTCTGGCAGGAGGCATATCGAAACTCAAGGGGTTGAAGGTCCTGGTCCTGGCCCTTATCAGTGCGTGCGCCTGGAACCTCATCTGGATATACCTCGGGCGTATGCTTGGAAGCAACTGGGACATCGTCAGGGACAAGATGGCCCATATGATGATTCGTTACAATGTCGGCATATTGTCCTTGGCCGTTTTGGTGGGCCTGGTGTTTCTGGTTAGGAAGGTCCTAAAACGGCCCAGGTAGGCTGTTTTTTATGAAACAGTGTTTTTTCACGAAATAGGGGGGCCAGGCCATTTGCATTCATGCAGGGTGTGTGATAGGTTTTCAGAACATTTTGATCAGCCACTGTACAGGCCTCTGTATCAGGTATAGGCGAACAAGACAAGAGACGGGCGCTTACAGACATTTGTCGAAGCGCCGGACCGTGAAAAACGACAAAATGTGAATGAGGGATAGAGAAGCATGCATGATCTACCGATAAAATCCGATTTTGAAAGGCTCCGAAAGCTGTTCAATCCAAGCTCCATTGCACTTGTCGGTGTACCGAGAAGTCTCAAGTCCGGGAGCATCCTTCTGACGGCGCTTCTTGATCAAGATTTTCCAGGGCCCCTCTACCCGATCAATCCTAAGGCGGATGAAATAGAAGGACTCAAGGCCTATCCGAGCCTTGGCGCCGTGGAGGGCCCCATTGATGCGGCGATCCTTATGGTCCCCAGCTCAAAGACCGTGCAGATCATGGAGGAATGTGCGGCAAAGGGGGTCAAGCTTGTCGTCCTCTACACAGCGGGATACAGGGAAAAGGGCACGGAAGAGGGCCGAGCCCTGGAGCAACGTGTCCTGGAGATCGCACGCTCCGGCGGCATAAGACTGCTGGGACCCAACTGCATGGGTATCTATGCGCCTGAATCCCATCTCTCCAATTATCCCAAGCTCTCAAAGACCCCGGGTAAGCTCGCCTTCATCGCCCAGAGCGGTTCCCTGACCAACATGATATGTAGCCTCTTGCCTTTAAGAGAGATGTTTTTCAGCATGGCTGTCAGTACGGGTAATGAAATAGACCTCAACAGTTCCGATTTCCTCGAATACCTGGCACAGGACAAGAACACGGAGCTCATAGTCCTCTATCTTGAAGGCATCAGCAAGGGAACGAGGTTCCACGAGGTGGTGAAAGAGACGGCCATGAAAAAACCGGTTCTCATCTGGAAAGTGGGGATGACCAACGCCGGGAAGAGGGCGGTTCTCTCTCACACGGGGAGCATGATGGGGTCCAGACGAGTCTGGGAATCGATGTTTAAGCAGACCGGTGCTATAGGCCTGACCGGTATAGAGGACCTTATCGACGTATCCACCGCCTTTTATTTCCTTCCCGACACTGTTGGACCAAACATTGGCATTGTCTCTGCTCCCGGGAGCCTCGCTGTTGCTGCTGCCGAGGCATGCGAAAGGCATGGCCTGAGAGTAGCGGAGTTGGGCCGAGACTCGATCCAAAGTCTGTCGTCTCTTCTTCCGGAAACTGGGACAAGCACCTCAAACCCCGTGGACCTCGGGTTCTCCGCCACCATGGACATCAACTACTTTCGGGAATCAGTGGAAGTCGTGGGCCGGGATGCTTCGGTTGATGCCCTGTTTATCATCGGAGGCGGCTTGACACCGGATCTGAATAGAGAGTTTCAGAGAAGTATTGCCGACACACACAAGAGGTTGAACAAACCGATTATCGCAATATCCTTGCCGGGATTGAATGTCGAGATATCGCGGGGCTTCTTCAAAAAGGGCGTGCCTGTCTTCGAGTCGGTTGACAGGGCCGCCGCTGCCTACGAGAAGGTCTTAAGGTATCAAACATGGAAGAGGGCGGTGAAAGGCTAAGAGAGGTATCCAAGGGCGAATACTACAGGCTCGTCATGACTCACCTGTTGGAGGAACATTCAAGAATTTTATCTGTCAGCAGTTGAGGTGTGACCATGGCACAACTGAATCCGGGACGGCTGAGGACCTCCGATATGGTTGATGCCAGCGGATGTTTTTCCAGGGGGCTCCCTTCAAGGGCTTTTTCGATCTCATGGATGGGAGAAGAAGGTTTTAGAGGGCTGGCATGAAGGGTGCCGGAGATCAAGATCTTCCAGATCCTCCTTTCCCGCTCACATAAAATGATTCGAACAAAGGGGCCGTTTGGGACCTTGAACTGTATTTTTTTCTTTTCAACCCCCGGCGGAGTTTTTCCAAGGTTCTTTTCCGATCTCTCCATGAAGTATTCATAGGAGGTGAATTCCTCCTCCATTTCACCATACAGCCCCTTCTCCAGTGCTGTCAGCTCTCCAGGGATGAGTTCAACCTCAAAGAGGCTTTCAAAAACATGGCGATAGAGATCGCTTAATTCCTGTATATCTATGGAGCGTCCGACAACCTTTTCCAGGGCCGTTACCCTTTCCTGGATCGATTTCACCTCTTTGTCTGCAAACTTCTCCGGGGGCGCCGGGATAACCGAGGCGATGAGATCCACATCGGTCGGTTTGACCTGAATGGCCGAGCCCATCTTCACGGCCTTTTCCTCGTACAGGCAGCTCGAAGGACCGATTTTCCGCCAAACGCCGTCGGGCCCTCTGATTTCAATATCATTCAACGGCCTGAAGCGACAACTGACATCGAAACGCTCTGAAATCTCTTCGGCAACAGTGGTCAATACCTTGGACATCATTTGGAGGGGATCTGATGGAACAGCCTGGTGGTCTCTTGCAATATCGAGGAATGTGACGATATATCCAGAATCCCCCAGAATAGGACCGCCTCCGGACAGGACGCGGCAGACAGGTATTCCCTGTTTCCGGCACAGTTCAAGATTTATATCCCTGTCCGGATCGTTGAAATAGTTCAAGACCACACTCGGTCTTGCGAATGACATGAAAGAGACCGTCGTAGGTGACACATTCTCACTGATCGCCCGAAGAAGCAGGGCACGATAAATTGCCGTTTCCGCGTAGGTCAACCAGTCGATATTCAGGAATCTCCATGTTTCCATAGGGCTGTTTTCTCCTCCGAATGGATCGGGTGGGGCTGGGGTTTTGGCACCTGGCTTCCTGATTCCCGGCTTTGTCGTTTCTTACGAAGGACATCCACTTTTGCCTTTTCGTCTTTTGTTCATCACATGGGAGCATGCCCTGATAGGTCTTCTATATCTTAATGGCCGTAATATCCTATTATCATCATGTTACGGAATAACAGTCAAAAGATGGATCCTTATTTCTATCATGTAATGTATTCTATTTCCACATATATGAAACGGCCTACCCATACATAGTACACATATTCTACATATTCGGCGGTTGCATATTAAGTGAAATTAAGGTAACTATCTGATAACAAAGTCAACCCTATGATATATGATCCCTCGCACGATTCTTGCTCGAAATACGCCGATACTCCGGAATTCTGGTAAGCCTTCATAAGCTCGTCGCGGGAAAAGTCTGAATTTCAAACAGATAGTCTTTGAGAAGTTACTATTTTGCGCTTTCCGGTTTTTCTCCTCAAACTGTGCGTTTCAAATTTTGGGAATAGACTAACTTGAATCTTGTCCATCCATGGAAGAACTTTATCGAATCGGCATTTTAACATTATTCGGGAGCAAAAATGAATTCAAGAGAACGTAGTGCCTTTTTTTGTAGGTTTCATCGGAAGCATAACCGGTTTCGATATGTGGTGTCGATCATAACCATTTACAGCTTTATGTTCTTTAACATGGCATCAGCCCAGCAGATTGTTGTCGATGGTCAAACAAAGACCCGCCTGACAGTCAACCAGAACGTGACCGATGTTACTACTTCGACCATCTACGGGCAGAACGCGTTTAATTCTTTCAGCGAATTCAATGTGTATCAAGGCAATGTGGTCAATCTGCATGTGCCCGATAGTGCCGGAAATCTATTGAATATGGTGTATGATTCACAGACCAATATCGACGGTATATTGAATTCGTATCATAATGGGCGGATCGGTGGTAATGTCTATTTTGCCAACCCGCACGGTTTTGTCGTGGGTTCAGGCGGCGTGGTGAATGTCGGGTCTTTAACAGCCATTGCACCGACCCGTTCTTTCATGGATAGCTTTTTCGATGCTTCCGGGAATCCCAACCTCTCAGCCACATCCCAATTGCTTTCCGGCTCAGCGCCCATTAATAGCGATGCCCTTATCTCCATTCAAGGACAGGTCAATGCTTTAACTGATATCAACCTTGCAGCGGGCAGTATTGAGAACCTTGGACTGTTGGCTTCCGGCGCTAGCTTTGATTGGAACCAGGTCGATCTTAGTGATGTCGTCAACCTCAACGATATAGAAATAGGCGCGAATATCGAAGTTGATGCCAACGGTGATATTGTAATTACAGCCAATAAAGATTTTCG
This sequence comes from Thermodesulfobacteriota bacterium, assembly GCA_034189325.1. Classification (GTDB taxonomy): domain Bacteria; phylum Desulfobacterota; class DSM-4660; order Desulfatiglandales; family Desulfatiglandaceae; genus JAXHUM01. Next base: position 31,487 of record JAXHUM010000054.1, on the reverse strand, counting down.
AAATAGCGGTACGATTATTACGGACGGGTCCGACAACCTGGGTGCCGGTAACATCGATATCCACGCAGGCAATGACATTACGCTGGAAGGTGGCAGCGTGATTTCGGCTGCCGGTCATGGAAATAATTCCGACGGCGGCAAAGTTATTTTGTGGGCCGATAGCAATGCGACAGCCCGTAACGGGTCCATAATCGACGCCCGAGGCGGCGACGTTTCAGGGGATGGCGGATTCATAGAGTTTAGCGCACAAAAGGTCGTCACGCTCGAAAATGCTCGTATGAATGCCGCTGCAGTTGATGGCAACCAAGGAACTGTTCTGATCGATCCTCTGGATTTGTATATTGATCAGTTTTCAGGCGGCGGTAATCTTGTATTCGAGGCTCATGACAGTATTAATGTACATGAGAATACAACAATCTCTTCCTATCAAGCAGCCGGGGATGCCGGAGATATCAGCTTCATAGCTCCGATCATTGATATTCGCTCAGGCGCTGAAATCCTTGCTAATGCCGACACAGGTTATAATGCCGGAGATATCTCCTTTGCGGCCGAATCCCATACCGATGTTCCGCTGCAGATCGCCGAGGCCCGCATCAGTGTGTTCGAAGCAACGATTGACGGTGGAAATATTAGCTTTTCAACTGATGCGTCCAGCACGGATATGCTTGGGATTGAAGTTTTTTCCGGTTCGAATGCAGTCATAGACGTCGACTCCAGTACGGTTATTGCCGACGGCCATATCACGATGACCGCCAACTCAGCCGTCCATGCCAGAGCCGCAGGAACACCGGTAGACCTAGCTGTCGATGCGGCTGTCCTTGATAGTGAGTCCAAGGCTAAAGTCAATATTCGCAACTCTACCGTCCAGGTGAATGATGGGAATTTCAACATTGACTCGGCATCCAATGTTAATGCGGAAACCTTGGCTAATGCCAGCGCGAGCGGCAATGTCTCTATCGATGCTGCCGTGGCTGTATCATCTATCGACAGCCATGCAGATACCAATATTGAGGATTCTTCCATAATTTTTACAAATAATAGTGTCGATACAGGCAATCTCGGTTTGGCCTCACATAATAGTGTTAACGTTACCACATCAGCCGACGGAATAGCTGGAGGGGCGAATGGGGCCGGTGCTACCGTGGCTGTTTCGGTTGTCAAAACAACCTCTCAAACGTCCGTTGGAGGGGGTGCAAATGTTACCGGAGCTTCCAACATCAACCTTTCTGCCCAGTCCGAAAGCCAGGTCCAAACCGCAGCAACCTCGACCGCTGGAGGATCGCTGGCCTCAGGGGATAACAGCAATCAATCCGAACAACGCCTCTCCGAATATAGCGCTGAAACCAACGAAGGCAGCGTCGATGTGGCAGGTGCCGTGGCCATCTCGGATCTGACCAGTCTTAACCAGGCCGATATTTCATCGTCAGGTGCGATCGTTGCCTCCGGTGCGATCAATATTCAAGCTGAAGCTGCCACCAATGCATCAACAAAGGCCGACGGGAGTGCAACCAGCGGTGACGTCGGAGTTGGTGTGGCCGTAGGGTTGAACATTGCAAGTGCCACAAACCGAGCATTTATCGCCGATGAAGCAAACGTTTCAGGTGGAAGCGTCGGAATCAAGGCCCTAATGGATGCCAATGATGCGAGCAACGATTTTAGCGCTGAAGCCATATCTGGAGCTGGCGCGTCCAATGTGGGCGTCGCCGGTGCGCTGGCGCTCAATGTTGTTGTCAACACTAGCGAAGCCTTTGTTGAAGGAGATGAAGACAGTAATGATCTCGTGGCACGTGTTGATACAAATAACGGCGCGATTATTTTGGAAGCCCAGAACAAGTCATCGAGCAGTGTGAATGCGGGCGCGGATGTCAAGCCGGGAGATGGGGAGGATCCGGCCCAGGTGGGAGTGGGTGCGTCGATCGGGTTGAACGTGGGTGTAAATGAGACCCGGGCTGAAGTGGAAGACGATGTCGATCTTATCGATGTTGGCAGTGCGTCTTTAACTGCTTCGTCGGATCACACGATGACGACCACGGCCACGGGCGGTGCGGCCGGTGGAGTAGCGGTGACGCCGCTGGCGGCCTTATCGATCAGTGTGAACGAGACCAAGGCCCAGTTGGGCAGTGGTGACGCGGTTACGATCACAGAGGGCTTAACAGCCGAAGCGGATCAGAAGTCCAGTGTCACGACGACGGCCACGGGCCAGACCGAGGGCAGTGATGTAGCGGTAGGGGCGTCGCTGGGTTTGACGGTAGCGGTAGACAAGGTGACGGCGACGACGGGACGGGATATTGCGGCAGGCTCGGATGTCTCGTTTATTGCCAAGTCGGATGTGTCGAGTGCGACCAAGGCCACGGCCTCAGTAGCCGGCGGCAAGGAAGCGGACGAAAATGGTGAAGCAGCGCCTGGTGAGGATGTGAACTCGCAGGTTGCGGATAAGCGGAGTTTTGCCGAGAGCCGTTCTTCAGAGGCGAGCGAGGGGACGGGTGAAGCGGAGACACCCACGGCGGACACGGACGACTCAGGCGGATCGGTGAGTGTAGCGGCGGCGATCGGTGTAAACGTGGGCGTCTCGGACACGACGGCGTACATTCCTGAAGACACGAATGTGAGTTCCACGAATGGAGCCTTGAATCTGACGACGGTAGCGACCACGGACGCTTCTGCCGTTGCGGAAGGCAAGCAGGTGGATTCCACGGGCACCACTGCGGTAGGTGTAGGAGCAGCTGTAGCCTTGAACGTGGGCATCGCCGACAACAGGGCCTATATTGGTGATGATGCGGTGATTGATACCCAGGGGGTCAACCTAAGCGCTCGGACGACTGCCGAGGGTGAAGAGGAAGAAGCGGTCAACGAGTTCAAGGCGGAGGCGATCTCGGGAGCGGGCGCTTCCAATGTGGGTCTAGCGGGTGCCCTTGCAACCAACGTGGTGGTGAACAAAAGCGAGGCGTACATTGCCGGTGACACGGATGAAGATGGATCTACGGCATCGATTACGGCTGGTAACGGCGCGATTATTTTGGAAGCCCAGAACAAGTCATCGAGCAGTGTGAATGCGGGCGCGGATGTCAAGCCGGGAGATGGGGAGGATCCGGCCCAGGTGGGAGTGGGTGCGTCGATCGGG
>JAXHUM010000054.1:0-28266 GCA_034189325.1 Thermodesulfobacteriota bacterium | reverse complement strand
CCACGGGCACCACTGCGGTAGGTGTAGGAGCAGCTGTAGCCTTGAACGTGGGCATCGCCGACAACAGGGCCTATATTGGTGATGATGCGGTGATTGATACCCAGGGGGTCAACCTAAGCGCGCGGACGACTGCCGAGGGTGAAGAGGAAGAAGCGGTCAACGAGTTCAAGGCGGAGGCGATCTCGGGAGCAGGCGGGGAAAATGTCGGTTTAGCCGGATCTTTGGCAATCAATGCTGTGGCCAATAAAAGCGAAGCCTTTATTTCCGGTGACAAAGATAGCGAAATGGACCCAGGATATGGCACAGGGGCCATGGTCAATGCCAATGGCGGAAACGTTAGCCTCAATGCTCAAAATGCTTCAAGTAATACCTCATCAGCAACTGCAACAGTCGATTCAGGCGGAAATGCCGGGGTCGGTGCATCCATCGGTGTAAATGTTGCGGTTAACACAACACGGTCCGAAGTGGAAGATGATGCTGAATTGATTAATGCCGGCGATATGGATGTGACGGCAACAGCCGATCATACAATGAACACGACTGTTGAAGGCGGTGCGGCTGGAGCCAAAGTAGCGGTAACGCCGGTTGCGGCCGTCTCAGTCGCCATTAACAATACCAAAGCAAGAATTGGTGATGACGATGCATATTTGAACTTATCTGATGAAGCTTCCACAGCCGAAGGGAACCTTAATGTCGCCGCAGAACACAAGACCAAGATTGATACTAAGGCTAAAGGGAAGGCCGAAGGCGAATCGGTTGCCGTCGGTGCATCGGTAGGTGTCACGGTTGCCATCGATAATGTCGAGGCAAGTGTTGAACGCAGTATCATCGCAGACGGCGGCATGGATGTGACTGCTAGCTCCACTTCAATCGTCGAAACCGTCGCCGAGGCAGGCGCCAAAGGCGCAAGCGAGTCCCAGGATCAGGGCGACGGCACCAATGAAGGGACGACGGTTGATGACCAGATCGGCGGTCAGATGAGCTTTGGCCAACACATAGGCGGTGATGATGCTTCTGCGGTCGGTGATACGGAAACACCCTCGGCAACGACCCAGGGCGGCGAAGAAGGCTCGTCCACCCAGGTTACAGTTGCGGCGGCAGTCGGGGTGGGGGTCATTTTAAACGACACCAAAGCCCATATCGACGGCAACAAACAGGTCAAGGCCGGCGGTGATATCAACATCAGCTCAACCAATCATTCCAATTACCACACCAAAGGTTCCGGCCTGGCGGTTTCCGAAGATGTGGGCGTGGGCGCCGGTGTCGCCATCACGTGGGTCAACAACGATACCCATGCCTATGTCGACCCGAATGAAGCGTCAAATGAAATGATTTTCAACGATATCGCCAACAACACGATTACAAGTATCGACCACGGATTAGCTGAAGGACAAGCGGTTATATACGACGATACAGTCTATTATGTTGATGTCAATGAAAACGATGAGTCCCAATTCCAACTGCTTGATGAAGACGGCAATGTTGTGGTTCTTGATGGAAGTGATGTCGCCATTGAAACTTTCAATATTGAGGCTGCTAATATAAATGTTGCGTCAACATCCACGCAGAACCTTGATCCGGATTTCAGCACCAAACTCAGCTCGGAAGCGATTGCCGGAGCCGGTGGCGGAAAAGTCGCGGCCGCCGGTGCACTGTCGATCATCCACACAGAAAACAGCACCGAAGCGTATGTCGGCGAAGATGTAAATACCTTGGCACATGGCGACGTTGCCGTGAACTCCGAAGAAAAAAGTAAGATGTCATCCCGAGCGTGGGCTGGTGCCCTTTCAAAGGGTGAAGAATCCAAGGCCGGAATCGGGGCGGCTTTCGCCATCCTGCATTCCGAAAACGATAATAAAGCCTATCTTGACAATGACTCCAAGACCTATGCCGAATCTGTGTCGGTCAAAGCCGAGAATAAACGGGTCGACGTGTCGGATTTCAATTTTGAATTCGATTTCGACACGAATGAATTCAAGAATTTCGATACCAGTTCCCTGAATCCGCTTAACGTGCTCAGCTCCAACAATTACTACACCGAAGCTGCGGCTGGGGCTGCGGCAACCGGAGATCAAAGCCAAGTGGCGGCTTCCGGAGCCTTTGCTGTTAATATATTCAAAAACAAGACCGAAGCCTATGTAGGCGATAATGCCCAGGTGGTGATCGATCAGGGACAGGTCGACGTCAACAGTATCCGCGATACCAAAGCCATGGCCCTGGCCGGAGCGTTCGGCGGGTCGAAAAAAGTCGGTGTCGGCGTTACCAGTGCCAACATCGTCAATGAGGACCAGACCCGAGCCTTCATCGGCAACTCCGCCGATGTACGGGCTGATGAGGATATTACGGTCCACGCCGATTCCAAGCAGGAACTGGGCACCATCGGGCTCAGCGGTGCGGTGGCGGCAGGCGGCGGCGGGTCTGGAGTGGCCCTCAACGGTGTGCTCGGCCTGGTGGTGTCACAGAACCAAGCCGAGGCTTTTATCGATGACAATGCTTCCGTCAAATCACACGGCGATGTCAATGTAAAAGCCCACAACGAATCCCTGTCCTATATGGTATCCGGCGGACTTTCCGTAGGAGGCAAAGCCGGTGTGGGCGGCTCGAGTGCTATCAATGTGGTGCTCAACGAAACCAAGGCATACATCGGCGAGGATGCCGAAGTGGATGCCTCAGAGAGCACGATCGTGTCGGCGGATGCCGATGAAATCGGTGTGAACGCCGTTCTGAGCGGCGGGGCAGGCGAGAAGGTGGGCGCTACCGGCTCAATATCCGTGAGTACGATCAAGTCGGATACACAGGCCTTTATCGATCAAAAGGCCAAAATCAACACGGATTCGGATTACGACACGGCTGACCAGGCGGTTGCCGTCCACGCCGAAGATGACACCACCGTTGTCGCCGTGGCGGGTGCCGGTGCCGGTGGGGGAACGGCGGGCGTCGGGGCGTCTTTAGATACTGCCGTGGTAGTCAAAACCGTCAAGGCTTATGTCGGATCGGGTGCTGAGGTACAAGCAGATAGGGACATCGATATCGAGGCGGCGTCCAAAGACAATGTTGTATCCGTCACAGCGGGGTTTGCCGGCGGCGGCGAGGTCGGTGTCGGTGGTGCGGTATCGGTCGGTGTGGTGACGAACGACACGCAGGCCTACATCGATGATGCCTACGAGGTCTTGGATAATGACGGCAATGTTGTTGACTATATCCCCACCACGGTGGAAACCGACGGCAACGTCGACATCCATGCCACGGACAATACGGTTGCCGTGCTCATTGCCGGCGGTGGTGCCGGAGGAGGGAATGCCGGTGTGGGCGGATCCCTGACTGTTGCGACCATTGTCAACGACACCAAAGCATATGTGGGCGATCAAAACGAAGTGACCGCCCGGGCGACCCACGACGGCGACCACGGCCTGTCTGTCAAGGCCGAGGCAAGCGAAGTCGTCACATCCATCGTGGCGGCCGGTGCGGGCGGCGGTACGGCCGGTGTGGCGGCAACGATCGGTGCCACGGTCGTGGCCAACAATACCGAAGCCTTTATCGGAGCCGGTGCCAAAATCAATGATGACAACACCGGAGCCGGTGAAGATCAGGTGGTTGAGGTCGCTGCCAGCGACACCACCACTGCCATCGGGATCGGTGTCAGCGGTGCGGGTGGCGGCTCGGCCGGTGTCGGGATCGCCTCCACAACCCAGGTAATCAGCAAAACGACCAAGGCCTATACCAAGGATGCCGGCGCAGACAATCCGACCGTAATCAAGGCCCGCAAGGGCATCGATGTTGTATCCTCTAATCAAGACAACCTGATCAACCTCGTGGTCGGCGCAGCGGGTGGCGGCTCGGCCGGTGTGGGCGGAACCCTGGGCGTGGCCGTGGTCAGCAACACAACCGATGCGCACATGGGCGCCAACACGTATGCCACGGTGAGTGACGACAACGGCAGCATCAGCGTGAGGGCCGATTCGGACACCAACCTCGGTCCCCTCGAGGCCGCGGATGACGACACCCAGTCGACCCTTGAAAACCTGATGTATGAATCCAAAATCAAGACCTATGACGACAAGATCGCCGAAGCCCAGGAAGCAGGGGACACCCAGCTGGTCGCCGAATTACAGGCCGAAAAAGCCGAGCTGATGGAAGAAGAAGCGGACCGTAAGGAACAAGCCGCTGAGTTGGCTCTTGGCGGCATGGCGGCCATCAGTGCTGCCGGCGGAGGTGCGGCCGGTATCGGAGGTGCGATCACCGTAGGTGTTATCGCCAATAAGACCGAGGCGTATGTTGGCAGCGATTCGCAACTGAACGCCAAAGGCGTTACCGCGGTTCAGGCGGCTTCCGAAGAAACGATCGGAACCTTGACCATCGCCGGAGCAGGGGGCGGTTCGGCAGGGGTCGCTGGTGCCATTTCCGTCAAAGTGGTCGATACAGAGACTAAGGCATATACGGGGCAGGATGTTAAGATAAATCAAGATGCCGAGTACATTGACACGGCCCAGGCTGTTAATATCGGAGCCCAGGACACCGTGACGCTAATCGGAGTCAGCGGTGCCGGTGCCGGCGGGGGTGCAGCCGGTGTGGGTGCAGGAGCCGATATCATGGTTACGCTTAACCGGACCGAGGCGTATGTGGGGAGTGGTTCCGAGATTTCCGGAAACGATATCAGTGTGACGGCTACAAGTGACAAATTCCTCAACTCCTTTGCTGCCTCCGGTGCTGGTGGCGGTGCAGCCGGTGTGGCTGGGTCCGCTTCTGTCATCAATGCGGGTGCTCTTTTCGACAGTGAAGCCACGAAGGGCTTGGAAGGCGAGAATTCAGACGGCGAAAAGGTGCAGACCAAGGATGAAGTTGACGGACAGGCGACGGATAGTTCCGGTCTCGACATGATCGGCGATACGGATACGCAACACGGCGCCGATGAAGTGGCGGGCGCCAAAGACAGGACCGGCAGCGAAATTGAAGACGTCACGGTCGGCAAGTATTTTGCGGAGACAAATGAATCGGGACTTGAGCTGAATTACACAAGGGCGCATGTTGATAACGGCGCACGAGTCAAGGGACAGACCGTAGAAGTACACGCTAAAGACCGCACCCAGGCAATTCAGCTGACCGGGTCTGGTGCCGGCGGTGGTGCGGCTGGTGTCGCCGGCACGTTGGGGGTAGTTCTGATCAACGACAAGGCCCAAGCCTCTATTGCTACCGGGGCTGAAGTCCATGGCTCCGATCTGATAAGCGTGGAAGCGGAAACCGAGGAGGACATTTATCATCTGGCCGTGACCGGCAGCGGCGCCGGTGCAGCCGGCGTGTCCGGCTCCCTGACCGTAAACGTAGTTGAATCTGATACGGACGCCTACATCGGAGGTGCTTATATCAACCAGGATGCTGACGGTAACACCTCGGCCGGCAAGAAAGTTGCGGTCAAGGCGGACAGTTCGACCGATATCATCAATGTGGCCGGCTCCTTCAGCGGCGCCGGTGCGGCGGCCGTGGGCGGTGTCCTGGCGACCAATGTCATAGCCAAAGACACGCGGGCCTTTATCGGCCGGGGTGCCAAAGTATACACCATGGAGGATGTGGACGTCAGTGCTGACTCACGCGAGATGATCATTAACGGTGCCCTTTCCATTCGGGGGGCCGGTGCGGCGGCCGTGGGGGGCGTACTGGGCGTCAATGTTATTGCCAACAAGACGGAAGCGCTCATTGGTGAGGATACGGCCAAAGCGCAAAGCGACGAGGATGCGGCCGAAGTGATCTCCGACGGGAACGTCAAGGTTACGGCCGTGGACGACTCTTTGATCGTGAACGTGGTCGCGGCTGGCAATGGTGCTGGTGCGGCTGGTGTCGGCGGGAGCTTGGGCGTCAATGTGCTCTCCAGCCAGACCCGGGCGTCGGTGTCTGATTATGCGGTTGTATATGCAAAAGGCCGGGCCGATGGCGTCAAGGTCTACACCGGCGATCTTGGCGAACCTCTGGAGTTCAATTCGACTCCGCCTGAAGGCGAAGACGGGTCTATCGATTTTAATAAAGACGGTCAATCTGACGGCAATGTGAATGGCACACCGACCTTTAATATCAATGCTGAGGACGGCAATGCATCGGAGAGCTTCAGAGCCGACCAGTCTGGTATAGGTGACGACAAGGATGACGTCATCTTGGGTTTGGGTTCTCGTGAAGAAACAGATGCAGACTATAAAGGCTTGGCTGTGACCGCTATGGGCAACGAAAAAATTGTCACGGCAACACTTGGGGTTTCCGGTGCCGGTGCGGCTGCAGTCACCGGAACGACTTCGGTGAACGTCATTGCCACGGAAACCCAGGCTTCCATCGGAGACCACGCGATCATTTACGGTGCTGTACCGGATGCCAATAATCCGCCTGACAGCCTGCCGGATTTTATCACCCCTGACAGCCTGGATGATGGCTCCGTCAGGGTTCAGGCCAATGACAATACCTTCATGGTGCAGACGGCCGGGACTGTCGCCGGTGCCGGAGGTGCGGCAGTCAGCGGTTCGGCTAATGTCGGTATTGTCACCAAAAAGAGCGAAGCTTCCATCGGAGATGCGGATGTCTTGGCCAAAGATGTGCAAGTTGTAGCGGCTTCTACCGACGACATCCACACCGTAACGCTCAACCTCTCCATTGGCGGGGGCGCTGGTGTTGGCGGCGCGATCGGCGTCAATTACATCCAAAACCAAACCCTGGCGCACATCGATGCAGGAGCAGAAGTGTCGGCTGACGGAGATTTGGAGGTGATTGCCGTTAACGAGACCTCCCTGAACATCGACACAGCTTCCGGTGCCGGTGGATCGGTTGGAGTAAGCGGCGCCGGGTCGATCGGCATTATCGACAACACCACAAAAGCCTATGTTGAAGGCGCAGAGGATTCTGCTAGCGCAGCAAAACTCAACGCTACGGGGATGACCCGGATCAAAGCCGAATCCCATGAAGATGTTTTTACCGCTACTGTTGCCGGAGCGTCTGCAGGCGCGGCCGGCGTGGCAGGCGGTGTGGCCCTGAAGGTCATCAAGTCTGAAGCGACGGCTTGCATTGGCGACTATGCCCAGGTCAATCAGGATGACGGCTATGACGATCTTAACCAGCAGGTCGAAGTGATGGCGCAAGATACAGTCGACATCAACGGCGGTGCCGGTGCCGGCAGTCTGGGCGGCGTGGCCGGGATCGGCGGTTCGGCGGACATCAATATCGTCCGCAACACCACTACCGCCAAAATTTCGGATGGAACGGTGGTTGATTCCCAGAATGATCTGCTGGTCAAGGCTGAATCCAGCAAAAATGTCGACTCGGTTGTGGCGACGCTCAGTGGCGGTGGGGCTGTCGGCATTGGTGGGGCCGTATCAATCGTTGCAATAGGTGCCGCCCTGGATCAGGATTCCCAGAATTCCCTTAAAGATTCGGAAGGGAGCGGCGGTAATACGGCCGATTTCGTGGACAATGAGATGTCCAAGGACAAGGTCACCGACTACCTGGGCGATGCCGGAGATGAAGGGGATTTTGAAATTTCCGGACACGTTCAAGGCGAGATCGCAATGGTCGACGGCAAACTCGGATCGTTGGACGCCGGCGATGACATGAATGCCTCCCCAGATAACTCGAGCGATAAAACTCAGGCCATGATCGGTTCTAGAGCCAAGGTAACCGCGGGTCATGACATACGGGTCAATGCCCACACAATGACCCATGTAGGGATCACTTCAGGTGGCATTGCCGGGGGCGGGGTGCTTGGAGCAGGAGGCGGCGTCGGCATCGCGACTCTGCAAAACCAGACCGAGGCTCTCATACAGCAAGGCGCTGTTCTGAACGCGGGCCTGGCGCCGGAAGATGTGATCCAAGTGTCCGCGACCGATGAAGTTTCCAACAGTAGGGTCACCGCCTTTGCCGGCGGTGTCGGGCTTGTGGGCATCGGAGCGGCTGTGGCCTATCTGGACAACGAGGGTTCGGCCGAAGCCTATATCGAAGATGAAGTTAGAGTCGAAAACACCGAACGATTGGAAGTCAACGCAACCTTAAAAAGTAGGACCGATGCGAGAGCATATGGCGGCTCGGCCGGCGCCGTTGGTGCGCTGGGAAGTGTCTCCAGATCCAACACGGGTGGTTTTGCCAGGGCACATATTGGAACCAGTTTGGCAAGCAGCGATGACGAAGGTGCAAGAATTGGGCAAGACGGAAATCAAGTCGGCTCCGTCATGATCGATGCCTCGTCTCACATTACGACAAAAGCCGAATCAAAGAGTGGTTCGGCCGGTGTTGGTGCTCTGAACTATGCCGATGCGGATGCCAAGGCGACCACACAGGTAGAAGCCTATACCGGCAATTACGCCCAAATCAATGCCCAGGGTAGTTTAGATATCACCACGGATTCCTATGCAGACATAACCGCCAATGCCTGGGGCATAGCGGTTGGCGGTTTGGCTGTTGGTTCATCTACTGCAAACGCCTATGTAGGGTCAACATTAATGAGCGGGGTTGGCAATGATTCCGATATCGTAACCGGTGGAAATCTTGATGTAAGATCGGAGCATGAAGGGTATGCATCCACAAAGGCAACGGCTGCCTCCGGCGCCTTGTTAGGGGCAAATGCCACGGAGAGTGAATCGGAAGTAGCGGCTAATTTAACAGCCTATGTAGGGGATAGTGCCACCATCAGATCTGATGGTGATATTACGGTAAAAGCGGATGCCGCTAACAATGCTTCGGCGGATGCCAGCGGATTCAGCGGTGGTTTGGCCGCTGTGGGAGCCAGCACGGCGCGGTCAAAAATCTACGGGACGACCAATGCCTTTATGGGCGGAAATATTTCGGCAGAGACGACGCAAGGTTCTGTGATTATCGACGCCTATGCCGTCAATGATACCTACGCCAAAGCAAGGGCAGGCTCCGGTGGAGCTGTAGCCGGCGTCGCGGCTGGAGCCATAACCGACCAGTTAAACAATACACGTGCCTACATCGCCGACAGTGATACTGACAACCAACAATTGATAACGGCCTCAGATGATATTGTCGTTAATGCCGAGGAATTGTCCATTGTCGATGCTAGGGCGGATAGCTCTTCTGCTGGTGTTTTAGGCGCGTCCGGTGCAGATATCCGGAATAATATAACATCGACGACAAACGCGTATGTCGGTAAAAACAATGCGCTTGATGCTGGAGGGGATACTATTGTCAAGGCCCTTAATCGAACAGACAAGAAAGATGTGGGGTACAACTTGACCGCGGGAGCCGGAGGGCTGTATGGGGGTGCATGGAGCACAAGTAGTACGTCGATTAATAATTACACCTATGCCGCCATCAATGGGAATGATGACGGATCGGAACAGGGGGTAAGTGGTGGAAACAGTGTGACGGTTGCGGCGGAAAATGATGTATTCGCTCGTGATAGAGCCAAGCTTTCCACTGGTGGGGCGGTCAGTTCGGCAAATGTTGAATCGAGCATTGGGAATACCAATGTGGCAGTCACGACTATTGGGGAAAATAGTGAGATTAATGCAGGTAATGATATTAATGTCTATTCGCGTGCCAATGCAGATGTTGAGTCAGGAACCTACACCCACACCTGGGGTGTCGTCGGTGTCGGTGACGGTACTGCCAGGACCGTGGTACGAGTCGAAAATGATACAAGCATACAACATTCGACCGACATCTATGCTGGTCGCCATATCAATGTTTACGCCGGCAAAGGCAGTGACAACATGCAAAACAATCTCAGGGCCAGAGCCGAAGCCAGATCCTACGTCCAGGGCGGCGTCCCTGTCAGCAGTGTGTCCGGACTGGCCTATTTGTATGATTACAACGACCTGGAGATCCAATCCGCCGCCGAATTACGAGCTGAACGTGATATCAATGTCGGGGCTTATAAAGGCACCACATCTGTTGAGGGCTATGCCAAGGCAAAAAAACGTTCCTACGCACTGTTCGGCATTCCCATCACGGTTTACAGCAACGGCAACCGCACCAGCTTTTTTTCAGGGACTGACAATGTGACGATCGACGGGTTCCTCCAGGCGGGCCTCCAAAGCCACAGATCGCTTATTATCAACGAAGATGGAAGTGTCGATGAAGGCAGCGATATTGGGTATGATTACGAGGAAGATGTTGATGAAAAAGAAGATTTGCAGGCAAAAATTGATGAACTCGAGGGTGAAAGGGACGAACTGTTCGAATATGAAACTGATCCAGTCACCGGTGAGTATATTCTTGACGAGAACGGCGATCGGATCAGGAAGACCAAAGTCGATGAAAACGGTAACCCGGTTTACGAAGTTGAGTATGAAACCGATGAAAACGGTAACTATATTGTTGAAGACGGCCAGCTGGTGGTAAAATATGAAAAGCAATACGAAATCGAAATTGAATACCAAGTTGACCAGGATGGAAATTTGATTCTGGATGCCGATGGCAATCCGATTCCTGTTTTGGATGCCGATGGCAATCCGATTCCTGTTTTGGATGCTGATGGCAATCCGGTGCTTGTCCTGGATGCTGATGGCAATCCGATTCCTGTTTTGGATGCTGATGGCAATCCGGTGCTTGTCTTCGATGCCGATGGCAATCCGATTCCTGTCTATTTTCTTGATGGAAACGGCGATCGCGTTCCGGTTCCTGTGATGGACCCCAAGAACAAAGCGGTGTATGCTGCCTATTCTATTCAAATGAAACGGTATTTAGATCGATACAATGAGATTGAAAGGCGACGAACTCCTACCGAACCGGATTACGATCCTGACTACGGGTTTTTTGATCGGTTTGATGTCAATGATGTTGTTGTGGATGGCGGTGATATAAATGTTGAAGGAACTCTTTTGGGGTCAGGCACCCTAAAGGCGCCGGGAAATGATTTCAGAATTGACATTATCAACGATTCCCTGGCCTATTTGGATATTAATAATCTGACCATTCCCAATCGCTCTTTAAGTCGGATCAGGCTCAATGGTCGCAATCTGTATCAGCATCAAACGACACTTAACCTGGATTATGGCCTGGATGTCACACCGACGATCTGGATTGAAAATAGATATGATCCTGATGCGCCCAGCAGCGATCCCACTGCCTATTCGGATATCTTGCTTAAAGGGAACATTGAAAACTATCTGGGCCGGGTCAGTGTACGGAATATGAGCGGCAGTATTGAAACGCAGGGGGATATTATTGCGGACGATGTTACGATATTTGCGCGTGCTGATTTCGTCCAGAATTACACCTTCGGTCTCAGTGATATTGAAAACCGTATCGCGGGTAACAATATTATTATTAGCGGTGAAGTCCTTAATATTAAAGGATTGATACAGAGCGGACACTCTGAGCGAACGGTGGTTATCCCTGACTTTAACGCTTCCGATTACAGCGATGGTGAGACAATAGTGGCGAATCAACCGAATGGCAATTTTGATCAGATCGGTGCTGTATGGGATGAAGAGAACCAATGTGTGCGACTATACAAGGCAAGCATTATGGGTGGAAATGTCGAGCTTTTCGGCGAGATCATGAGTGAAGGCAATGGACGGATTGAAGTCGTGGATGGTTATGGTAAGATAGAGATCGTCAACAATTCTGCTTACGATGTTGTCATTGACAAGCTTGACGCTTCCCGTGAAATACACGCCAAAGTCAAGATTACAGATACAGGCAAGTTAAGTCAGGTTGACACTCGTTTTGCGACGGTCACGGAACTTGAAATTGAGAGGAATGCTGATGACGCAGACTTTGGAAAATTGAAACAAAAGGAATATGGTCTCGATTTGGTTTTTGATCAGATTTCCGGTGAATATAAGATTGTTACGATTGGTATATCTGAAGAAGAAACCTTTGATAATCAATATATGGAATATGAGGTTCGTGAGGGCGCACGATTTCTAGCCGTGGGTAGTGATGTTGTCTATACTGATCGTGAGCAAGATGAATTGGTCGCTTTTTTCGATGAAAGCCCGTGGCGCAGTTTCTGGGATTATATTTATGCATATACACCGGATGAAAAGGCCCAATATGTTTTAGATAATTATGCAACGCTTGCTGACCAGCCGATCCACGTTAATTTCGGGGGGCAGTCGATTGGCACGATCGATATCACAAACAACACGAATTCAGATATTTACCTGAATAGCTCAATATTAGCAGGAAATGGTTTAGTATCGATAGACAATCCAGGTGGCGGAATTTATCCGATAAACGATACCGGACAGATTGTTGCTCAGGACATAAGCTTGATTGGAGGAGGAGGTGATGTTGGTACCACCGAACAGGCCCTCAATATCGATACCCAGGATGGCGGCACACTAAATGTCATTGCCGGCGGGATGGTCAACATCATTGAATTGGACGGTGATATGCTGATCGACCAGGTGAGCGCCGGCGGTAACGTAAACCTCTTAGCAGATGGTTCTATCCTGAATACAGCGACTCATGCTCTGGACATTAGTGGCCAAAGCATCACGCTAACAGCAGTCAACGGCGGGATAGGTACGGCGGATAACGAAATAGTCATTGATTCGCACATTGTCTATGACGTCGATGATAATGTCACAGGTGGGATTGTGAGCATGGACGCCCGAGGTGATATCCATTTTGCTGAGCAGTCTGGAGACCTGTTCGTCAATCGGATTGTTTCGGTGGAAGGAGATGTAGTGATATCCGCACCCGGGAACATAGAAGATCACAATATCAATGATATCCTGGATGAAGATGTCGCCGATCAGTTGGGGGATCTCTGGAAGGATCTGGAATTGACACAAGATGGCATGGATGAATCAATTGAGGACTACAAGGAGTTGAAGCAAGGCGAATACCACGCCCTCCATCGGGTCTCGGACAACAACACACCGGAGAACCCCCTGGATGATCAATATGACTACAATGACGATGGCGTATACGAGCCATATGACGGCAGTTACACATATGAGTTGACCGAGGAAGAGGCGATCTCTTTTCAGAATGGAGTTTGGACAGAAAATGAGTTGATATACGGCACCAACATCGCCACCCTGCCGGACATCGGAGATGATGGGACAATTGTAAAAACAGAGGCCTTTGTGGAAGAGGCCAACATTTTAGGTCGTAATGTTACCATTCGAGCCGGGGGAGGAATCGGCAAGCATGTCCAAGATATCACGATCTCGGAGGCTGAGATCGAAGCTGGAAATTTTACGAAAGAACAAAAGATAATGATCGCCCAAGCGGAAAAAGATGACTTCTATTTTGACGGCGAAAACCTCATTATTTCTCAAAGGATTGACGTAGATGTCAATGCGACTGAATTAATCGATATTCAGGCCCATGATTTTCTCTACCTAGGTTCAGAAACCGATGTGAACATCGATAGGGTCGAATCTGCCACCAGCGATATACGGCTGAAGGTTTTTGGGAATATCCTGAATGGTTCGACAGAAGAGGGTCATACTAACATCAGTGGTTACAATATGGTCCTCGAAGCATCAAACGGTGGGATAGGGACCGAAGAAGAGCCTGTTTACATTGACACCTTTGATGGCGGCCTTTTGACTGTCCGTTCCCTGGAAGGCGTTTTTCTAGAAGAGCGCACAGGGGACCTTCACGCGAATTATCTATTCAGTCAGGAAGGCCCGTTACATTTGACGGTTCCTGAACTGGATGGCTGGCTCAGGGTAGACGAGGCGTATGTGTACGAAAGGTTTGAGGTGCAGGCGGATAACGTCCTGCTTGATAATGTCACCCATAACAGTGATGAGACCGATCTCGTTTTCGATGTCATCGGCATGAATGATCCTTTGACCAACTATACCGAAATCGATGCATCCTCAGACCAATCGATCGTGTTTGCCAGGCTCTGGGCGGAATATGCCTTGCTAGACCTCGATGCCGATATTGTGTGGATGTATAACAATCGTATTGGCGATCGAGCCGTAATCGCTAACAGCTATGCCAATGTACATGTAGACAACATAGAAAAGAGCCTGAGGCCTTGTAGTGCCCAACTTTATGCTCCCGACAGGCAGTCATTCTATCTGCATTTTCCAGACCAACAGTTGTTGTTGACCGATGCTTATATAGTCAACTATGATGATAATTTTGTCATCAACGAGCCTGATACGGAAAACAGCATCACTCGCATTATTCCCAAAATTCTGAGGATCACGGCAGGATCTGATGGTTCCCAATATGAAACACAGATTACGGAGCAATACGACGCGTTGGAACAACGAAAACAGCAAGAGGAAAAGCAGATCGAGAAGCAAATCGTGAAGTTTGAGCCTGGCAGCATTGGAATCGAGGGTGTGAAATCGATTCAAAACGTCAACCAGATAGAAGTTGTGCAATAATACAATCGCTTCACCTTTTCATCTTTCGCGACGGTGTCGCTATTGAATTGGTGATAACCGATCACTACAGCCAACGTCGCATCCGGTCATATAAGTGATATGAGAATTATATTTCTATTAATGATAGGCTTTTTCTCAATCCTGATGGCCAAGGGCTGGTGTCAGACCAGGCCGCCTTCGGAGCCGGGGGAGGTACTCAAACACTCCAAGGACATAATGGAATATTATGAGATCCAGCGCAACCTCTCCGAATATCAAAAGCGCTTGAATCAGGAGGCCGATCGTACTGAGGAAAAACCTGATAATCAAGATGTAATGGAAATGGATGAAGAGGATAACCATGTGATTCGATATTTCGACACAAATGAATGGGAGAACGAGAAATAAACACTCACTACCTAACACACAGTTTGGATCCGGAGTAATAACAAACCATCAATCAACATGCAACCTATTGTTTCGTATTGCCACCCGCTATGCTGGTGGCAATCTTTTGTCCTCCTCAAAGATCCAGTTTGCAGTTATTAGTTTGTGATAAAGGGATAGGATTAATATGATATATAAAACACTTCTTTTTGCGACCATTATTCTTCTTTCACTTTCCAACAGCGCCTGGACCCAGTCTGGAGTGCCGTCAGGCCCTGCCGATACACTCAAACGTGGCCAGGATGTTCTGAAATACTACCAACTGGAAGAAAAGCTTAAAGATGGCAAGGAAACGATCGAAGAAAAAGAAGAGGAAATCGTCGACGAGGAACCAGAGCCGGTAAAGGTTGCACCCAAAGTGAAGGAACAAACGTTTCTAGTTAAGAAAATCATTACCAATCCATCGGAAATACTCTCAAAAAAAGAATTAGATGATATTCTCACCGCCTATGAGGGCAAGATCATCGCCATTAAAGATCTCTTTCAAATTATTGACGAGATCAACAGTCTGTACAGATCTAAAAATATGATTGCTGCCAAAGCGATTCTGCCGCCTCAAAAAATTAAAGACGGTATTGTCAAGATTCAACTCATTGAAGGACATATCGGCGATATCGCAATAGAGGGTAATAAATACACAAAGGATTCCTATTTTAGAAAGCGGATTGACATACAGAGCGGCGGGCTGGTCGATATTGACGAATTGAAAAAAAACATCCTGCATTTTAACAATACAAATGACGTCAGAATCAGAGCTGAACTGAAGCCGGGTAGTACTTTTGGAACGACCGATTATGTCCTCAACGCTCAGGAGCCGAAAAATTACGATGTTACCCTATGGTGTGACAATGCCGGACGGGATGATGTCGGTCGTTATCGTCTGGGGGCGGTTTTAAGCTCCAAGAGTTTATTGGGCTACCGCGACCCTTTAACTCTGGGTGGCTATTGGGCGGAAGGCACGTCTGCCGGGTTTATTAACTACAGTATACCTCTCAACCGTTTCGGCACTCGTCTAGGTGGATCCTACGACTATAATCAGATCGAAATCATATCCGGCGCTTTCGAGCCCCTTGACATCTCAGGTGAATCCTATGATCTGAGTGGATCTTTGTCCCACCCCTTCATCGGCAGAAGAAATCTAAAGCTTAACGGTTTTTTGGAATACCATGACAAAGAATCCTCCACCGACTTCGGCAGTATAACGCTTTATGAAAGCGAAGTGAAAAGCGGCGTTTTAGGTTTCGATATGCAATCCTTTGATGCTCGTGGTATGTGGTACTCACGTAACTCTGTTACCGTAGGATCGGAGAGCGTAGGATCAGACAAGAATTTCGTTAAATTCAACACAATAACAACAAGGCTACAAGTATTGAAGAACGACCGGATCGCCACCTTCAGGCTGAGTGGCCAGGCAGCCGATACAGATCTGCTGCCGTCATCAGAGCAGTTTCAAATAGGCGGGCTTTCAACCGTTCGAGGATTCACCGAGGGGCTGTTAAGCGGTGATCAGGGATATGTCATCAATCTCCAGTTGGATTCACCGCTTCCCTATGTCAAAGGGGAGTTGTTCGGCAAGCCGGCAAGGAAGATATTTAAGTGGTCCATTTTCTTAGACCACGGCGGTGCCTTTCCGTACAAAGGTCATGAGGAATCGATCGGTAGTGAGGATTTCCTCACCAGCGCGGGATTGGGGCTGTTGTTCAATTTCAACAAGTATGTCAATGGTAGGATCTTTTGGGGGGTCCCGCTGGACGACCACGAAGACAATAGTACAGGGATGATTCATTTCTATTTGTGGGCCAGCTTCCTATGAATAGAATCGATTTACGATTATATTTTACCGCAGTTTGAAAAGAGGCCTCTTTTAGGGGGCGACCCGAGAGAAAACAGATTTTTCTCCAAACAAGCCTCTTTTTCCTCGGCATTAACCTGGCTGCCCGCACGGCTCTGTTTTAGCTCCCGAATCCCCTCCAGCATTTTAGTTGCAGTATACTTTGTCACTATAACCTAATATAAATGGGCTTAAGTCGGCAAGATTATCAAATATTTATCTCTTATAATTTCTAAAATCGTCGAAATTCTGAATTCCAACGAACTTTAGTCTTTATTCATGAGATGCCGTACGTGGCGCGGAACAGCGTTTTGAGAATTCATTAAGGTTGAAGTGTTGGACCAGGTTTTTTTTGTGTTTTGTCAACTTTTTTGAAGTGTGATGCGTCATAGACATAAAAATCTCAAGGAGGAAAACAGAATGAAGAAAATCGGTATATTGGTTTTGACGGCTATGTGTATAGGTTTCTTTTTCGCTGATGTTGCTCTGGCCGGAAGGGTGGGCAATCGACAGGTACGGCAGCAGAAACGTATCCACCAGGGGATCAAGAGCGGCGAGCTGACCGGTAAAGAGGCGTGCAACCTGGAGCGGCAGCAATATCGTATCCAGCAGAGCAAGCGCCAGGCATGGAGCGACGGGAAGATGACCCCTCGAGAAAAGCTACGCCTGGAAAGACAGCAAGACAGGGCCAGTGATCGCGTCTACATGCTCAAGCATAATGAATGAGTTCATGAACCGTCCGTTCACGGCCGGAAGAGGGCAAGACCCTTGTGGAAGAGGGAAGGCCCTCGCCGGGCCTGAAAAAAGGGTGCGCGATTATTTCATATTTGACATCCTTCATGATTGATGACAGCCAGGCATGCCTGGACAGGCACCCTCCGTGCGGTTACAATAAAAAAATGCAGGAAAGGGCCCTGAAACCCGAGCCTGATTCACCTAAGGGCATGGATTCCTCTACACTCGAATGGGTGGGTGCGGCTCAGGCCGGCCAAAGGTTGGCCTTTCATCGTTTGATCGATCGGTTCGAGAACGATATTTTTCGAATGATCTTTTATCGCGTTCGTTCCCGGATGGATGCCGAAGACTTGACCCAGGATGTTTTTCTGAGGGCCTACAATCATCTCCACCGCCTCAAAAACAGGGAACGGTTCAAAAGCTGGCTCTACAGTATTGCCCTGAATCAGGTGCGAGATTTTCTTCGGAAGAAGCGACGAAGGTCCCTCTTCGGAATGACTGTCGAATCAGAGGAGAGTCTTCCCCCTCCCGAAGGACGTGGTTCCGATAGGGGCATGGATGCCATGTGGCGGAGGGACTTCTGGAAAAACATTGACGAGTTGTTGAAAAGGCTCCCGAAGATGGAAAGGGAGGTCTTTTCGCTCCGGTTCTTGGATCAACTCAGTATAAAAGAGGTGGCCGAGGTGTTAGGCAAGAGCGAAAGCACCGTCAAGACCCATCTCTATCGAGGACTCAAAAAGTTCCAGGCCGAGACAGGGCTCAGGGACTATCTCAAGGAGACGCTATCATGAGACCCGATAATGATCGCCACATCGATGAGGCAGCCCTGCTGCGTGCCATTGTGGACAGAGGTGAGTTAAATGAGAGAGAGCGACAGCACCTCTCAAACTGCCCTCAGTGCGCCTCTGCCGTGGATCTCCTGGAGGCCGATCTCGCTGTGATCGGCCCGAAGGCCCAGGCGTGTTCTCCTTTGTTGTCCCGTCCGATCAGACTGCCCGACAAGAGGACTCCAAAGGTGTCGAGATGGTCATGGCGCCGGACCGGGAGCGTGGGCATGGCATTGACGGCCCTGTTGATTCTGGTCGTCCTCTGGTCCGTGCCTCGGACAAGACCTCCAAACGATCAAGGCCCCTCCATCGATGACCCAACCATCCCATGGCACGAGGATGCTTTCATGTCGGAAATCCGTCACCTGACCGAAAATGCCTTACCCGATGCCTACCGGTCCTTGGTGGTGATGTCGGATGGGCTCATGGACGACGACTTTATCCGGTTTATGGTCCCGGAACCCGATCCGGAGTCTCTTTCTCATCAATTAACAAAGAGAGGAGTGAAATCATGCTGAAGCAGGTGGTAGTTTTCGGAATTTTCTTGTCCCTGGTGGTAGCGGTTCCCGCCTCAGGCCGGGACATGCCCGCAGGCAAGTGGTGGAAGAACCCCCGCGTCATAGAGCACCTCCAATTGAGTGTGAATGACATGGAACGGCTGGATCAGGCATTTTTCAACAGCCGGAAAAATCTCATTAAGCTCAAAAGCGTCTTGGATATGGAGCGCCTGCAACTTGACAATCTCCTTGAAAACGAGCACCTCGACGAGGGCCTGACCATTGAGGCCTATCGCCGGGTGGAAAAGGCCAGGACAGAACTGGCAATGGAGCAGTTCCTCTTCATTCTGGAAACCAGAAAGATCCTGGGATACGAACGATTCCTCAAGATCAAGGCGTTTCGTGAACGGGTGAAGAACAGGATGCGGAACCGTCATCAGTAGGTTCCACCTGCTCCACCGAATGTCAAAGTCCTTCCTCAGAAATCCCCTCAAGGCCCCACGGACAAAGAAAAGGTCTGTCTAATAAGATCTTTATTCTCTTCTAATGATTTTCTAATCCGGCTCATGTTGAAATCAAAACAGGTTGCTTCACTGGGCAGGGGCGCCTCAATGCAAAAACCTAATGCAATCTGAACAATGCCTCTGCATGCTGATCCAACAACCCATAAAAATGAAAGTTTTTAATCCACAAGATGATGTCGCATAATCTTATCCGCTCTTTGAGCAAATTAACCCGCAACCGGATACCGGGTCAGCTTGTCATCCAGATGACGGATCGATGCAATGCCATGTGCCCGCAATGCGGCATGCGTGTGACGGAAAGATTTAAGAGAACCACGCTGTCCATGGACAGGATCAAGGGCATCCTTGATGCGGCCGCAGCACAATCGTTTCAGGCCGTCTCTTTCACAGGGGGAGAACCCCTCCTCAACTTAGAAGACCTGGCCTGTCTGATCCGTTACGCAGGTAAGGCGGGCATCCCCTATATTCGGACCGGAACCAATGGGTTTGTTTTCCAGGACCCTGAAAACCCGAATTTTGAATCCCGTGTGGGCAAGATAGCGGAGACACTGGCCGACACTCCTTTGAGGAATTTCTGGATCAGCATCGATTCCTATCAGGATGAGATCCACGAGAAGATGCGGGGATTTTCAGGAGTGCTGCGGGGCATTGAAAAGGCCTTGCCGATTTTTCACAGCATGGGGCTCTATCCCTCGGCCAATCTCGGCATCACCAGGAATGTAGGGGGTGCGCTCACCAGGTCGATGAGATCGGAAGAGCCCCATCCAGGTCCATCGTATCTCGATGATTTTGAACAGGTCTATTACAGGGCGTTTTCTGAATTTTATTCGAGAATCCGTAATATGGGATTTTCTATAGTCAATGCCTGTTACCCCATGAGTATTCATGAAGAGGAGATGAACAGTGGATTGCAGGCGGTTTATTCCGCCAGCGCAATAGACGGCATTGTTCGGTTCTCCAGAGAGGAAAAGGGGCGGCTCTTTTCTTCGTTGCTGCGGGCCGTTGAGGCACATCGATCCCAGATACGTATCTTTTCGCCCCTGAGCGCCCTTCATGCCCTGATCTCGGGCTACAGGGAAGAAAGGCATTCCCCTCGTGCCTATGCCTGTCGAGGTGGGATCGATTTTTTCTTTGTCGATTCAAAAGATGGCCTGACTTATCCTTGCGGCTATAGAGGAAATGAAGCGATGGGCTCGTTACGGAACCTCGATCTGTCGGCCCTTGGAGAAGAGCTAAATGCGAATCAGTGCAGGCGTTGTGATTGGGAATGCTTTCGGGACCCTTCTGAGATGCTGGGCCCCCTGATGGAGGCCCTACAGTCCCCCTCCCAGCTCTTGTCAAGGTGGCGAAAGGATCCGCGGGCCTTTCAGTATTGGATTCAGGATATGCTCTATTATTATGCGAGTGATTTCTTTGACGGTCGAAAACCTTTAAACTCGAGAAGACTCAAATTCTGTCAGTCCTTGTTCTCCCGCTCCTAAGAGGACCGATCTATTCTTCCATTCTTCCAAGGCCCTAACAAATTCTTATTCTCTTTTAAATACTACCCTAATTCTGAGGAGCTATCCTAGTCCCGCATTATAAACATGTGCTGGGGAAAGGCCTGATCTCGGCTCATGCCCTATTTTAAAGACAGGCCCCTGCGACACGGAAGGCCGAGAGCGGAATCGACCGTGTCGCGTCTTGAGAACCTTCAGTGGAGATGAGAATGAAAATCGATCTGCATGTTCACTCAAAATACTCGAAGCGCCCGTCCGAGTGGATCCTGAAAAAACTGGGCTGTCCGGAGAGTTTCACGGAACCCCTTGATATTTATTCCATTGCCCGGGAACGGGGCATGACGCACGTCACCATATCCGATCACAACTCCATAGAGGGCGCCCTTGAAATCGCCCATTTGCCAGGCGTGATTATCAGTGAGGAGGTGACGACCTACTTCCCTGAAGAGGGATGCAAGGCCCATGTATTGGCCGTCAATATAAGCGAAAAACAGCATATAGAGATACAAAAGGCCCGTGAGGACATATTCGATCTTGTGACCTATTTTCATCAGGAGAATATCTTTCATATCCTTGCCCATCAACTGTATCCCGTGAACGATCGATTGACCGTCGACCATGTTGAAAAATGCCTGCTCCTGTTCAAAAACTTCGAGCTGAACGGCGCTCGCAACAATCGGGAAAACAGCTGCCTTATCGAAATCGTCAAGCTGCTGAACAGAGAGACAATCAATCGTTTGAGTGAAAAACACCAATATGCCCCTTTGATCCAAAGCCCTGAGCAGAAGATCCTCTTTGCCGGTTCCGATGATCACAGTTCCCTGAACATTGCCAGGTCTTACACTGAATTGGACATGGATGAGATTTCCCTTCTCACTTTAAGGGATATGGAAGGCAGGCTGCCCACAGTTCATTCCAGGCACGCAAGCCCGAAGACCATGGCACACAATATTTACAGCATTGCGTGGCAATTCTACAAGAACAGGCTCCATCTTCAGAAGTATGCTGCAAAAGATCCCCTGATCAGGTTTCTGGATCAAAGTCTTTTTGTAGGTTGCAATGGAAACCATTCCATACGGTCCAAGATGTATTCTCTCTGGGCTGCCAGGAATTATAGAAAACAGAAACAACCTATTTCAGAGTCTCTGACCGATCTCTTACGATTTGAAGCAAACCGATTGATACGTGAAAATCGGGATATAATGCAGCGCGACACCAAGGCGTCCTCCTTTGAAGAAGGACGTGAAGAGAGATGGTTCAACTGGATCCAACAGCTTTCAAGCCGTCTGATGATCCATTTCAGCGATCATCTCATGGATCATGTGTCCGGGGCCAACGTGTTCAGCATTTTTCACACTATTGGTTCCGCAGGCGGCCTCTATACCCTTCTCGCGCCCTATTTTATCGCCTATTCTCAATTCAGCAAGGGCAGGGAGCTGGGTGAGTCGGTGAGACGGAGCGTGTCTCAACAGCAATCCCCGAGGTATGGGGAAGCACACAACGAGAGGGTCAAAATTGCCCATCTGACCGACACCCTCTATGAAATCAACGGCGTGGCCAAGACTCTGCAACAACAAGCTCGCCTTGCTGCGGAGAACAACAAGGACTATACCTTGATCACCTGCGACCAAGACTCTCTGGGCGACCAAAGAGGCGTCAAGAAATTCGAGCCCATTGGAACCTACGAGCTCCCGGAATACCCGGAACTGAAGATATTTTATCCCCCCCTCTTGGATATGCTCGACTATTGCCAGAGGAAAGGGTTCAATCAAATACAATCCTCCACGCCCGGTCCCCTTGGCCTGGCAGCCCTTGCCATTGCCAGGATCCTGAAACTTCCCATCAGCGGGACCTATCACACCGCGATTCCTCAGTATGTCCAGATCTTGACAGGCTCTCGGTTCATGGAGGAGCTGTCCTGGAAGTTCATACTCTGGTATTACGATCAACTCGATACGATTTATGTCCCCTCAAAAAGCACGGAAAATGAACTCCTGGAAAAGGGTATTCATGGAGACAAGATAAAAGTCTATCCCCGGGGTATCGACATCGAGCAGTTTCACCCTTCAAAGCGGAATGGTTTTTTTAAGCCCTTTTTCAATGCCGACGAAAGGATCAAATTCCTTTATGTGGGAAGAGTCTCAAAAGAGAAGAACCTGGATCTCCTTGTCAACGCGTTTAAGAGACTATCCGGTCTGTCCAGGGTCGCCCACCTGACCGTGGTCGGCGATGGGCCGTATTTGGAAGAAATGAAGAATGACTTGAACGACTTTCCATGCCTGTTCACAGGGTATCTTGAGGGTGAAGCACTGCCGGCTGCTTACGCCTCCAGTGATGTCTTTGTTTTTCCCAGCACCACCGACACCTTTGGAAATGTCGTTTTGGAGGCCCAGGCCTCCGGTCTTCCGGTCATTGTGACCGATCAGGGCGGGCCCTGTGAAAACATGATACCTGAAAAGACAGGGTTCCTGGTCCATGGGGGCTCTCAGGAAAGCCTTTTTCAGGCAATGAAAGTCTATGCGGATGATATCAGCATTGCACAAAAAATGAGTAAGGCAGCCCGGGCCTATATGGAAAACCGCTCCTTTAAAAAGGCCTTTCTGGAAACATGGGAGCTGTTCCGTGAAACAGCTCCCCCCGACATGTCGACAATGTCCTGAAAGAGAGGACAAGATCTCTTGGACAATCACCACGCATCATGCGGATAGGGCGAAGAGAGATTCGCCGGATATGGCAACCTGAACATAAGGAAGGAGAAGTATGGAAGAGAAGAGACACATCAGCAAATTGCAGACGGTTTTTGATTTGTCGGAATGCGGAGATTTAAGCGTTCCCGAGAACACCTTAGGTCGCGTTCTCTTTGTTTATGATGAACAAAGAGATATCAGGGAATTCAAAATCTTAAACAGAGAAATGCCGATCGAAATGCAGAGCCACATCAAACTGTGGCTGGAAGAAAACATGGATGCCTGCAAGACCATGCTGGGGTTATGATGTAAGCAGGCCGGCTATTGTTGCGTGGTCGTTGCGTCGGTATCGGTTTGACCCGACAACGTACCAGGCAAGGGTCCCCCTGTGGCCTCACTTCTAAACGCCGGAACAGTGTCGGCACTTTGCAGCGACACTTGAAAGCAGGTTCCCTTTCCCTCCATACTCTCGACGGAGATTTTCCCACCCATCGCTTTGATCAGGGTCTTGGCAATATACAGGCCGATGCCTGTTCCCTTGGTGCTGCTCCTGACGTTTTGCCCTCGATAAAACTTGTTGAAGATGCTTTTAATATCTTCTTGTGCAATGCCCGGGCCGTTATCTTCAACGACTACCATGACCCTATCGGCCTCTTCCGAAACCAGAGATATCTCTATGGAAGACTTGTTCGGGCTGTATTTCAGGGCATTTTCAATAAGGTTGGAAAGGGAGAGCTTCAGTGCGGTAGGGTTCAATCTTAAAATCGGGAGGTCTCCCATGGTTCTCAAATGGACGGCTATGTCCTTTTCCTGTGCCTTCTGTGACAGGGCGGTGATGAGCTTTTTCATGGTCTCCTCGATACAGACATCCTCAGTAGGCAGCGGAGCCTCACCATTTTCAAGCCTGGCAAGGAGAAGCATGTCCTCGGCCAGGGAACTCAAGGAAACGGAGCATTCCTTTATCACGCCCCCGTAATGCTGGTAGACCTCACGGGTCAAGCCATGTTTTTCTGCAATTCTGGAAGAATAACCGCCGATGATACAGAGGGAGGTCTTTAATTCATGAAACAGCATGTTCTGAAAATCCGCCTGCTGCCTTTCCTCGGTCTCGATTTTCCGCAATTGATCACTCAGCTGCCTCTTCTTCTGTTCTCTGGAGACAAGCCTGTCCACCTTCAGTAAGACCTCTTTAACAGAAAAGGGCTTGAGAATATAATCGTCGGCACCCAGCTCGATGCCTTTGAGTTTGGCCTCGGGGGAACCGAGGGCGGTAAGCATGATAATCGGAATGTCCGAGATGTCTTCCTGATCATGGTTTCGGATTGTCCTTAAGATCTCAAAACCGCTTGGACCGGGAAGCATGATATCGAGAAGAACCAGATCGGGCCTTTCCCTTTCAATGAGGTCTGAGACATGCAATCCGTCCAAAGCCGTTAGGGTGGTGTAACCTCTTTTTGTGAGGTTATACTCCAGCATGTCAAGGAGATCCTGATCATCCTCCACTATCAACACCCTTTTTTCCACCATACGCTTTTTCCCTACCGCATAAGTGCTTCTGTTTTCATGAGTGTTGATTATGCTTCAGCTCTATTGTCGTTAAATTAGGCCAAGGTTAATTTTGTGTTAGTTTGCGTCCTCCTAGTCGCCCAGGAGCAAGGCGAGAAGGCGGGACCTTGAGAACAGAATCACAGATAAAAGAGTCGCCGCTTTTTCATGGACCGGAAATGGGTCTAGGGGGTGCTCTTCCCCTGTCCTAAAGTGAGCCAATACCCTGCCGACTTTCTGAAGGTACGCGAACAGTTCATATCGAACGAAGCGTGTGCGGATGACCAAGACCCTGTTATGTCTCCGGCTCATGTCTTTTCCAGGCTTTGGCCAGATATTGTCCCGGCCTGTTCGAAATTGTCGGTAGTGAAAGCATGGCTTTTAAAAAGAAAGATGACATTCGCCAATCGTCCGGCAGCACATCACGGGCGACCGCCTCATGCCCACCATGGTGCGTGGCCAGCTCTTCTCGGCTCATCAGATGCGCGATGACGAGTTCTCCTTTTGGTTTTAGGATCCGTGCCATCTCATAAACCGCCTGAGCAGGATTGTGGAAATGGGGAAAAGCAGCAAAGCATATCACCCGGTCAAGTGTATTGTCGTCGAACGGTATTTGGTGGACATCCGCCCGCATGACTATAGAGCTTGATGCTCGATGTCTTAGATTTGCCTGCTTGACCATTTCAAGGGAAAGATCGAAGGCGTAGACTCTGCCCGAAGGCCCTGCCAGGGAGCGCAGGTAGGGGATCAAGACCCCGGGCCCCGTGCCCACATCGAGTACTCGTTCGCCGGGCATCACCCCGAATTCCTTGATCAGCTCCTGCAGACGTGTCCGCACAGGTTCCGGGTAGCAGGTTTCTTCCCATTTATGGGCCCGAGAGTCAAAAAAAGTCTGATTTGGTTCCATCCTTACAGTCCTGTTAATAGGCGAATTTGATGCCGACCATCCCTGTTGCTCCTGGCATGGGATAACCGGAATAGTATTCGTAATCCGCATCCGTGAGGTTTTCGACTGCCAGGTAAATTTCGCCTTCGGCGCCTGAAGCGTGCGAGAGAAATGCATAGCTCAGTTTGCCGTTCACTAGAAGGTAGCTGTCCACGCTGCCGGAGTTTTCAGTATCCGCACGACGTGCCTGGGAGTCTACAAACATCTCGTCTATGTATTGACAATCAAGGCTCAATTTGAATTTCTCCAAAAAGCGATAGTTCATTCCGGCGCTGAATGTCCATTCCGGCGCATAGGGCAGGTCGGACGGATCTGTATCCAGAAAGGTCAGTCCGGCAAACAGGGAAAGATCCTTAACAGGATTGACGGCCAGGCTGGCCTCGATTCCCTGAATCCGGTATTCTTCGATATTGTCGTAAATCGGCGGAGGCGGCGGAGGCGGCACGATCACGTAACGGTTTTCACCATCGTCATGGAACCATGTGATATCGGCCACCGCCAGCGTGCCGAAAAGATGTCTCAGACCGATTTCAAAATGATCGACCGTTTCCGCTTCCAAATCTTTCCAACTCAATCCCAGAGGAGGAATAACCTTTTCAGATAGGACGACCACATCCAGACCCGGATAAATCACACCTCGCGAGTAGCCCACATGCATCTCGGTCTGTTTATAGCCGAGAATGAGACCAGCGTGGGGCGACCATTGTGCATCGAAATCCGAGTTGTCGTAGTAGCGGACACCCGCAGAGGGTATGGCATGAAAACCTTCCCTGCTTCCTATTTGGTGGCTGATGGCGGTATAGGGTGAAAGTATCGTAAAGTCGTGGCCGTCCCATCGGTCGTAGGTGCCGTCACTGAATGTCTGATCGTATTCACCCTCCGTGACATCCCAGTCGAAGCCGGCAATCACCTCGCCTCCCGGCCAAAGACGAAATGTCTCTCTGGCCTTAAGGCCGTAAAATAGGAAATCGTTAAACAGGTCTTCCCGCACTCCCGGCGTATTGGTGACCTGGTCCAACCAGTCGCCTTCACCGGCGTTCCGGTAGAGTTTGACATACCCCTCGGCTGCTTTGAACCGGTTTGCAAGGGTCACCACGGAAAGCCACGAACGGGTTTCATATCGGCCTTCCCGTTCGTCCGCATCTCCCCCTTCCACGCCCGGATCATCGGCATAATTGTCGTTGCAGAGGGTAAAGTAGGAAAGATCCCAATGGTCCGAAATCGTGTAGCCGACACGTCCGTACAAGTCCTTGAGTTCCCCCTCGGCATTTTCGCGATGACCATCGGAGGACCGGTACCCGCCGCCAAGGTAATAATCGAAGTTGTTCTTTTTCCCGCCGTGCTCGACCTTGGCGAGGTAAGTGTCATGGCTGCCGTAGGCCACCTCTGCCCGAGTCGTGTAACCGGCTTCTTCTTTCCTTTTCGGAACGATGTTGACGATGCCGAAGGCATTTCCGAAAATATGGGGTTGAGGGCTTTTGTACGTTTCGATGGAAAAGGCCGGGTCAATGGACATCAAATCCAAGAGGGGATGGTTCCACACACTCATGTACATGGGGATTCCATCGACCAGGGTTTTGATTTCAGCCCCCGGCCGGCTCGATCCCATGCCCCGGATGAAGACGGCCCCGCCGGTGGCACCGCCGAAGGAGCCGACCATATTGTAGCGGGAAATATTCACGCCGGGGGAACGTCTCAAGGCCGTGCTCAGGTCCTGCGCATTCAGGGCCTCCATCTGCGCCTCAGTTACCGTGGTTTTTTGGCCGGCATAGCGATCGGTCTCATTCCCGTCGATAATAGGGGAGGCGACAACGGTGATATCCTCCAACCGCGTCACCGGGCTTTCCTCACCATCGGCCATTGCCGTAGCTCCATAAAAGATCAAAAGGAACAGATATACAACACATGCGAAATAACATGATCGTTTCACCACAAATCCTCCTTCTTCCGTGAAAATACTATGCGTCTGATTCTTCATCCCTAACGGAACGATTCTTCCCGCGGTAAAGATCCGATAAAGCTCCTTTAACATTCATTTCACGTTCCACCATGCTGTTTTCGCCGCCTGAAAACCAATAGAAAGGCCCGGACAGATGTGGCCATGAAAGGTCTCACACTTTTTATAATCCTCGGTGTCATGGGCGGCCACTTTTCTTCGTCACGATGAGCTCGCTCA
Organism: Thermodesulfobacteriota bacterium; assembly: GCA_034189325.1. Taxonomy (GTDB): domain Bacteria; phylum Desulfobacterota; class DSM-4660; order Desulfatiglandales; family Desulfatiglandaceae; genus JAXHUM01. The sequence goes on along the minus strand of JAXHUM010000054.1, from coordinate 276 downwards.
CTAAACATCGATACCCAAATCCTGGTGAATCCGAAGCATCCAGTCTGGAACAAAGGGATCTTTCGCGCCGTAATAGGATGTCACATACGGTTTGACGTCGATGATTGGACTGCCGTCTACCGCTTCCAGCCCTTCTACCTTCAAAACTTTTCCGGCGCGTTCAAGGAGCCTGACCGCCGAAACCAAAACCGGATTTGGCCTGGCAGGACTGCATGTCGCGAAAACGCCCTGTACAGACAGATCCTTTCGCCCCATGGGATGAACCTTTCGCAGGTT
>JAXHUM010000053.1:0-26006 GCA_034189325.1 Thermodesulfobacteriota bacterium | reverse complement strand
GAAGGGCCGATTTTATTACTATTCATACTCCTAAGACCGATGAGACCACCAATCTTTTTAATCGTGAATCCATTGCCAAAATGAAGAAAGGCGCTGCCCTGATCAACTGTGCTCGGGGAGGGATCGTGAATGAAGAGGATCTTTACGATGCCCTGAAGTCAGGACACCTCAGCGGTGCCGCCTGCGATGTATTTATTCAAGAACCGCCCGGGAAGATCAGGGCGATGGATCTGCCCAATTTTATTTGCACCCCCCATTTGGGCGCGTCCACAGAGGAGGCCCAGGATAATGTGGCTGTTGATGTTGCTGAACAGATTGTGAACTACCTGCTCCACGGCACTGTAAAAAACGCCGTAAATGTACCATCCATCAGTGCTGAGCTGATGAATACTCTGAGACCCTATGTAACGCTCCTGGAAAGAATGGGATCCATGCAGACCCAACTCACTGAAAGCGCTGTCCTTGAGGCTCATGTAGATTATTGCGGAGCTGTAACCGAATACGATCTTTCTCCCTTGACTACCGCGATGCTCAAAGGATTATTGACCCCTATCCTCAAAGATGATGTCAACTTCGTCAACGCCCCCTATATTGCGAACAACAGAGGGATTAAGGTGATCGAGTCAAAGAGTAAGACTTCTGAGGATTTCGTGACCCTCATAACATTGACTATCAAAACCCTGGAAGGCGATACAGTGATCTCCGGAACCATTTTCGGCAAGGAAATGCCGAGAATCGTCCGTATCAACAGCTTTTACTTGGAGGCCATTCCCGAAGGACACAACCTGCTTATCCACAACCAGGACAGTCCAGGCGTCATCGGCTCCATTGGAACCACCCTCGGAAGGCACGGTATCAACATATGCCGCATGCAGGTTGGTGAAGAGAAGGGGACACAGAGGAATGTCATTCTCTTAACAACAACTTCAGTTGTTAATGACGATGTGCTTCAAAAAATCTGTGATTTGGAGGGCATCTTCTCTGTAAAGACAATAGAATTATAGGAGAGAATCGATGACAGAAGAAGAGAAAGGATTCGTTATTAAAGACAGGAGGACCTTTGACGAGGAGGGTAGTCTCAAGGAGAAATCACCGGAGCAGACAAAGGAAGGCGAGGCACCAAAAAAGGAGGCCAAAGAGGAGGCAAAGGCACCTCCCCTGCCGGAAGTCAATTTTCCTTCTCTTATTTTTAGCCTCAGCTCAACCGCACTTTTTCATTTCGGTGAGATAGCCGACCCGCAGACGAACGAGAAAAAGAAGGACTTGCCACTTGCCAAACATACCATAGACACTATTGCGATGCTGAAAGAAAAGACCGAGGGCAATCTTACTGATGAGGAACAGCAGTTTATAGATAATGTCCTTACGGACCTTCGGTGGCGTTATGTAAAGGCCACAAAACAAGGAGAATAATCCATGAAATCAGACAAATATAGTGTAAGGATTTGGAGGATTAAGGTCACACTCATTTGCCTCGTTTCCCTTTTTGTGGCCCCTTCGCTGAATGATTCCGTGTCGGCCATGGCCTCGGAGACTGGCCCGGCTCCCTTGAATATTCCCGAGTCCTTTTCAGGTCTTTTCAAAAAGGCAAGCAAGTCGGTGGTCAATATCAGCACCGTGAAGGTCGTAAAGGGGTCGAGAGAAACGCCCTTCTCTTTTCGAGGCCCCTTTGGCAATAACGACCCCTTTCGTGATTTCTTTGATCGCTTCCTGAGAGACCAAATGCCAAAGGACTTCAAGCAAAGGAGCCTCGGGTCCGGTCTGATCATCGATAAGGACGGGTTCATTCTCACAAACAACCATGTTGTTGAAAAGGCGGACGAAATAAACGTCCGATTATCCGATAACAGGGAGTTTATCGCCACGATTGTGGGACGCGATTCAAAGACCGATCTTGCTCTCATCCGTATCAAGGCCGACACTCCCTTGGAACCGCTTCCCTTCGGTGATTCCGACGAACTTGAAGTGGGTGACTGGGTGGTGGCTATTGGAAACCCCTTTGGCCTTGGAAATTCCATCACCGCAGGTATAGTAAGCGCCAAATACAGGCAGATAGGTGCCGGAGCTTATGATAATTTTATCCAAACCGACGCCCCAATCAATCCCGGCAACAGCGGAGGCCCTCTTTTGAACACGGCAGGGGAAGTGATTGGGATAAACACGGCTATTTTCTCTCAAAGCGGCGGCAGCGTAGGCATTGGCTTCGCTATTCCCGTCAATATGGCCAAGGACCTTCTGCCCCAACTCAAGGAAGGAAAGGTCGTCAGAGGGTGGCTTGGTGTGATGATCCAGAAGATTACCCCTGAATTAATGGAAAAACTGGGCCTTAAAGACGATAGGGGGGCCCTGGTTGCGGATGTGTCGGAAGAGGGTCCGGCGGATAAGGCGGGGATTGAACGGGGAGATGTGATTGTCTCTTTTGGAGGAAAAGAGATCAGGGAAATGCACGATCTTCCCTATGCAGTAGCTTCCACTCCTGTGGGGAAAAAGGTCAATGTGGAAATCATTCGGAACGGCAAGAAGAAGAGTCTCAAAGTAAAGGTCGGTGAACTTGAAGAGAAAAGCGAGGCCGCCTTCACACGTCAGGAAGATCCGGACCTCGGCATGAAAGTCGAAGAGATCAACCCTCAACTAGCGAGGACTTTCCGGCTGCCCTTGGCGGCAGGACTTGTTATCGTCCAGGTCGAAAAAGACACGCCTGCGGCTGAGGCGGGTTTGAGGGCCGGGGACATCATCCTTGAGGTGGATCAGGTCCCGATCAAGACTCTTGAGACCTATTACGAAAAGATCCGTGAATTCAAAGAGGGAGATACGATCCTTCTCTTGATCAAACGAGGTCGATCAGCCCACTACGCAACCTTGAGAATGCAAGAATAGGCGACCGTTGGTGGGGAGATCCCAGGTAACACGTTGACATATCAAACGCCAGACACGAATGTCCTTATCGAAAAGACGCCTGCCAAGCTGAATATCCGTCTTAAAGTGAAGGGCCGCAGGCCAAGCGGTTATCATGAGCTGTCCTCTATCATGGTACCGATCAGCCTCTTTGATGAGATAGAGTTCTCGTGGCGCCGAGCCGGGATAACCCTCGTCTGTGATGGCCTTTCACTCCCCTCGCATCATAACCTCGCATATCGTGCCGCGAAGGCGTTCTTCAGCCATACCGGCATCGACCCTGCTATTTCGATAAAACTCACAAAGACAATTCCTGTTGCTGCGGGCCTTGGGGGAGGCAGCAGCGACGCCGCATGCACACTCAATGTCCTCAATACCCATTACTCCAATCCCATCTCACCAAAAGAACTGGCGGAGATTGCCCTCCACCTGGGGGCGGATGTCCCTTTCTTTCTTGCAAGCAGACCCAGTGTGGCGCAAGGGATAGGGGAAAAACTCAAGCCGATAGAAAATTGGCCAGAATTCTGGTATGTTGTGATAACTCCACCCATAGAGGTTTCCACGTCGTGGGTCTACGGAAATCTAAAATTAGAGTTGACAACACCAGACTCCGACCTTATAATCGACGGGTTAAAAAGCACCCCTTCCCAGGTACGTTTCCTACTTGAAAATGATCTGGAGAGGGTCACAGCTTCTCGTTTTCCAGTCATTGACACTATCAAGAAATGTCTGATCGAAGCAGGTGCATTGGGCGCGTTGATGTCAGGTAGCGGTCCCAGCGTATTTGGAGTATTTGAATCGAAAGATCAAGCGCTGTCGGCTGAAAACTATCTTTCGAACCGAGATTTCGGCGATATTTTTGTGGCCACAAACTGGGGATAAATCACCGATTACAGGAACCCCATCTAAAGTATCAACGATTGACTCGATTTGGGGTGTCGTCAAGTGGTAAGACACGGGTTTTTGGAGCCCGCATTCGGAGGTTCGAATCCTCCCACCCCAGCCATTTTTGCCACTTTTCATAAGGAAAAGAATGACCTTTAATGCGGAAATGAAACTTTTTGGGGGCACTTCCAACCCTGAGCTGACATCCGAAGTATGTGATTACCTCGGCATTAACCCCGGCAAACTAGTCGCCAAGACATTCAGTGATGGAGAGACATTAGTTGAGATAAGGGAAAACGTTAGGGGTCGAGATGTTTTCATCCTGCAATCCACATGCACCCCGGTCAATGACAATCTGATGGAACTCTTGATTATCATGGATGCCTTGAAACGGGCATCGGCCGAGAGGGTGACTGCCGTGATTCCTTACTATGGCTACGGTCGACAAGACCGAAAGGTCAAACCGAGGGTCCCGGTCAGTGCTAAACTCGTAGCCGACCTGATTACTGTAGGTGGTGCCAACAGAGTTGTTTCAATGGACCTCCATGCCGGCCAGATCCAAGGATACTTCAATATACCTGTTGACAATATCTTTGCCGCTCCGATCTTACTGAAGTATATACGCACTCACTTTATGAACGACCTGGTTGTTGTTTCACCCGATGCAGGAGGGGTGGAAAGAGCGCGGGCCTTTGGCAAGCGCCTGAATGCCTCTCTAGCCATTATCGACAAGAGGCGTGAGTCACCTAATGTCGCTGAGGCCATGAATATCATAGGAGAAGTGAAAGACAAGACAGCCATTATCCTCGACGACATGGTGGATACTGCAGGCACTTTGACCCAGGCTGCTGAAGCGCTCAAGAAGAGAGGGACGAGAGGTATACATGCCTGCTGCACCCATGCCGTTCTGTCAGGCCCCGCAATAGAAAGGATCAATGACTCGTGTATTGACAGCCTCGTGGTAACCAATACCATTCCCCTCGGCAGTAAAAAGAAAGACTGCGAGAAAATCACGGTCCTTTCCGTCGCACATATTTTGGGGGAGACAATTAAAAGAGTCCACAGCTCCGATTCCGTCAGCACCCTGTTCGTTTAGAGCATGAGAAGGTCTGGTGGTCGGGGCTTTTTGTTAGTTTGTGAAAAATTTAGCTAATAGCCCTTACGTGAATGCCTACCGTGGGAAAGAAATACTTCCGGTGATCAACATCGGTACCCGGTGAGGCGACTTTTTGGCACAAAGCATACGATAGTGATCCTGAAGTCACAACACTACTCAGGGGATTGAGAGGAAAAATGGAACAGCAGGTAAAACTTGCAACTCAGGTTAGAAAAAGCACCGGGAAGGGGATGGCGAGAAGATTGCGCAGGAATAGCCAGATCCCTGCAATTTTCTACGGCCCGAACACACAACCGATTATGTTGACAGTTGACTGCGCGCAACTAAGCCGTGTAACGGCCACAGGGGCGGCTGAAAACGTCATCCTCGACCTTGAAATAAAATCGGATGAGGGCGCCGAGACCCGGAAAGTGATGCTTAAAGAGATCATGGTTCATCCTGTTAAGGGAGATTATGTACACGCGGATTTCTATGAGATAAGCATGGACAGAGAAATATCCGTCCCAATCCCTATTCATCTCGTAAATACCCCTCAAGGCGTGACACAAGGTGGTATTCTACAGCATATCAGGAGAGAACTATCGATCTCGTGCCTTCCTGACAAATTGATTGATTCTCTGGAAGTCGATGTGAGAGATCTCGATATCGGAGATTCCTTGCATGTGAGGGATCTGAATCTTCCGGAAGGCATCACCTCAAATGATGAGGGCCACCTTACCATTGCAGTGGTCGCTTCCCCGACGGTTACAGCCGAGGCGGAGGCTGAAGAAGAGCTTGAGGAGGGGGCCGAGATCGAGGAAACGACTGAAGAAACAGCCAATAAGGGTATCGAAGGAAAACCGTCGTCAGATTAAGAAAGGGGGTGAAAGTAGCCTTTCAAGGTGTTCCTTTTTGTTGGCCTTGGTAATCCCGGGCTAAAATATGAGCAAACTCGGCATAACATTGGCGAAAGAGCCATTGACCTGTGGAGCCGACGATTGGGCATCCGTCTGAACCGGAAGCGCTTCCATTCAAGAATTGCCGTGACGACAGTTCGAGATCAACGGATCATACTGCTTGTTCCGATGACTTATATGAACAAAAGCGGAATTTCCGTTCGCGAGTGCTTAGACTACTATGATCTCGATATCAGAAGAGTTGTCGTAATCCACGATGATCTTGATCTTCCAGTCGGACGGATAAAGATCGCCAGACATGGCGGCACAGGCGGGCACAGAGGAGTATCATCGATCATCAATTCTCTGGGCAGCAAGGAGTTCCCTCGGATCAAGGTGGGAATAGGACGCCCAAGGTATGATGAGTCCATTGAGGACTTTGTTCTTTCACCGGTCTACCATGATCAAAAGGATATCCTTAAAGGCGTTGTCAAAATTGCAGTTGATGTGTGTGAGGTTTTGGTTTCGGAGGGTGTTGAATCGGCAATGAACCGTTTTAATTGCCATAACTTAGTGAAAAAGGAGGGTTTAAACTGATGCAGGGACTAACCATTTACGCCCCTTTCTTGGGGATTCTGAGCTTGGTCGTCGCCTGGCTGATTTTCGGTTATGTAAAGAAACAGCCAAACGGAACAAGTCTGATGCGAGAACTTGAAGACATGATCCACGAAGGGGCCATGGCCTTTTTAAAAAAGGAGTATTCCATCCTGATTGTTTTTATCGCCATTGTCTTTGTCCTTTTGGGTTGGGGAATCGCATGGTCAACGGCCATCGCTTTTGTGACCGGCGCCTTGTGCTCTATGCTTGCTGGTTTTTCGGGCATGACCGCGGCGACAAGAGGCAACTCCAGGACTGCGGAAGCCGCCACTAAATCAGGTCAGGCAAAGGCACTGAACGTATCTTACTTCTCAGGTTCGGTTATGGGCCTGTCTGTCGCAGGTCTCGGCCTTTTGGGACTGGGGTTTTGGTTCTGGAAATTCGGTGGTGATCCTGCCACGGCCCAGTACATCAACGGCTTTGCCATGGGTGCCAGCTCTATCGCCCTGTTTGCCCGTGTGGGCGGCGGCGTTTACACCAAGGCAGCTGATGTTGGAGCCGACCTGGTAGGAAAGGTTGAAGCGGGAATCCCTGAAGACGATCCTCGAAACCCCGGCGTTATTGCAGATAACGTTGGTGACAATGTAGGTGATATTGCGGGCATGGGCGCGGATATCTTCGAGTCCTTCGTCGGTTCGGTTATAGCGACGATCGCTATTGGTGCAACATTAAGCATCACCCCGGAATTCCTTGCACAGTTTCCCATCTTAAAAGGCATGGCGGAAACCGACATTCGGATGATGTATATGACTATGCCGATGCTGGTTGTTATGGCCGGCCTGTTGAGTTCCTTTGTCGGCGTCTTTTCGATCAAGATCTTTCAGAGTGGCGACCCCGCAGGGGCTTTAAGATACACAACATTTGTCGCGGCCGCGGTTTTTGTCGTTCTGACAATCATCATTACTAAGACTATGGGCATGCCTATGGGCGCTTTTTGGGCGGTCTTCTCAGGTCTGCTCTGTGGTATAGCGATCGGCCTAATGGCGGAGTACTACACATCAGGGCCGCCGGTCAAACGCATAGCCGAACAGACGAAGACAGGCTCGGCAACCGTCATTATTGCAGGTCTTGCCGTGGGTATGCAATCAACTTATCTGCCCATGCTCGGTATCTGCGTGGCCACCTATGTAGGGTATACTACCGCCGGCATCTATGGAATCGGTCTCTCAGCCGTGGGCATGCTCGCAACAGTGGGCGCTACCATGACAGTGGACGCCTACGGACCGATTGCCGACAACGCAGGCGGCATATCCGAGATGGCCGGCCTGGGGCCTGAGACAAGAAAAATCACTGACGGTCTGGATGCTCTAGGCAATACCACTGCTGCTATCGGAAAGGGCTTTGCCATTGGTTCAGCAGCCCTTACGGCCTTGGCTTTGTTTGTGGCCTACACGCAATCAGTTGGTCTGTCGGTTATCGATATCAAGAATCCAATGGTCGTTATCGGAGTGTTTATAGGGGGCATGGTTCCCATGGTGTGCGCCGCTCTGACAATGACATCTGTTGGCAAGGCAGCCTACAGCATTGTCGAAGAAATTCGACGTCAGTTCAGGGAGATCCCTGGACTCTTGGAAGGAAAAGAGGGGGCCAAGCCCGATCCAAAGACCTGCGTCACTATTGCAACCAACTCTGCGCTCAAAGAGATGGTGACTCCCGGTCTGATCGCGGTGCTCACCCCTGTGGCCGTAGGCTTCATTCTCGGCAAAGAGACGCTTGGCGGAATGCTTCTCGGTGCAACCACCATGGGTGCTTTTCTGGCCCTTTTCATGGCCAACGGTGGCGGTGCTTGGGATAACGCCAAGAAATACATTGAGGAAGGCCACCATGGTGGAAAAGGATCTGATAACCATAAGGCAGCGGTTGTAGGAGATACCGTTGGCGATCCCTTTAAAGACACCTCCGGACCTGCTATGAATATTCTAATCAAATTAATGTCCGTGGTATCATTGGTGATTTCCCCGATCCTTGCCAAATGGGGCGGTATCCTTTAGATCCAAGATTTAATTAATAACATGCAAGTGATGATGGGACATACGACCATGTGGCCGTATGTCCCATGGATTATTTCGTATCAGTATGCTTTGATCTGCCATCACAATCGGCATACCTTAAATTGCGATACACTTGCCTGAGTGGTCTAGGAGGAGTAACGGGACTCTAGATTTTAACGTTTCAGGTAAGGGGGTTCACATGTTCAAAACAGGGGATTTAGCTGTTTATCCTGCACACGGCGTTGGGCTGATTGAAAAGATCGAGACTCAAGAAATCTCAGGCTGCAAACAGGATTTTTATGTTATGCGAATTCTTGAGAATGACATGATCATCATGATTCCTACCACTAATGTCAACAACGTAGGACTGAGATGCATTATCGAAGAGACGGAAATTCCAAAGCTTTACTCGATTCTCAAGAAAAGGAATGTCCCCATTGACACGCAGACTTGGAATCGTCGATACCGGGACTACATGGAAAAGATCAAGACCGGATCAGTTTTTGAGGTCGCAGAAGTCTACCGGGATCTTTTGATCCTGAGGCTGGAGAAGGAACTCTCATTTGGCGAAAGAAAGCTTCTGGATACGGCCAAGAATCTTCTTGTCAAAGAAATATCCCTTTCAAAGGATATAGGCGAAGATCAGGTAGAGAAGGACTTGAATAAGATATTTTCTTGATTGAGTCTTTAAAAAGAATGTGAATAATGAATCCTCTAAGCTGCTTACTTACAAGATCTCTGAAGATGAGCATAACATCCGGTTAGACCGCTTTCTGGCTTCTCAGTCAGTTGAAATCTCACGATCAACCATTCAAGCGCTCATAAGGCAGGGCCATGTAAAAGTCAACCTTTGTTTGTCCAAGCCAAGCCACAAATTAAAAACAGGGGATCACATTACCCTGTTCATTCCTCCCGCAAAGGCCTATATCATTGAGCCTGAACCCATAGATTACACTATCCTATACGAAGATGATTCATTGATTGTCGTGGATAAACCTGCAGGGCTTGTCGTTCATCCCGCCCCGGGTCATAGCAAAGGCACATTGGCACATGGTCTCCTGACAGATGGCCGTCACCTTTCATCTCTGGGAGGCGCCCTCAGACCAGGAATTGTCCATAGACTCGACAAGGGGACCAGCGGAGTGATGGTCGTGGCAAAGACCGACCATTGCCACAGCCTGTTGGCCAGTCAGTTCAAGTCGGGGACTGTAATGAAAGAATACGTTGCCTTGGTGCACGGTCGTTTCAAGGCGGAAAGAGGAGAGGTCGACCTACCCATCGGTCGTCATGTGAAACATAGAAAAAAGATGTCCGTCGCTCCTGCCGGCCCAAAAAGGGCCCTGACGCATTGGAAGAAGACCGAGGAATTTATGTGTGGTTTTACGCTCCTCTCGGTCAATATCAAGACAGGTCGTACCCATCAGATCAGGGTGCATCTTAGCCATATAGGCCACCCAATAGTTGGTGATCCGGTTTACGGCCATGGGAAGCGTTGGTGGAAACCCCACCCCCTTCTTAAGAGGGACGCACTTCCCCCCGTGGAAAGACAGATGCTCCATTCGCGGGTCCTAAAGTTTGCACATCCGGTTCAAGAACGTCAGGTCGAATTTGTCGCCCCCATTCCGGATGATATGAAAAATCTATTGAATGCACTAAAAACAGAAGATACGAAAATAAGGCTCCCTTCATTGTAACAGGGCGAGTGGTCCTGTCTGAAAATGCCCGTCCTACAAAAGGGGGAATGACCAGCCCGCCGGCCCCCGACATGACACTTGTCAAAGGACAGCCCCCATGGTACTAATAAAGGCATTCGTATTTTTCTTTAGATCAAATAATTCAACCAATTAACATGAGGTTGCCGGGATCCATGAACGTCAGATCCAATAGAGTGAAGATCGATCTTTCAGCACTTGTTCACAACTTCAGACAGGTAAAAATGCTCGTGGATCATGGCACGAAAATAATGGCCGTTGTGAAATCCGACGCTTATGGACATGGTTTGTTACCCGTATCACAGACCCTTGAAAAAGAGGGGGTCGACGCTCTTGGAGTCGCTCACATTCATGAGGCACTTCGGTTAAGGAAAGGGGGCGTAAAAACGCCCATTGTGATTCTATCTGGAATACAGAAAAGCGATGAGGCCTCGCAGGTAGTGGAACACGACCTGATACCGATTCTTTTTGATGCCGTTGCTGCTGAAATATTGGCCCGGGAGAGTGTCCGAAGGGATAAAAAGGTTCGTGTCCAACTGAAGATTGACACGGGAATGGGACGCCTTGGGATCCCCTACAGGGACACCGCCTCTTTCATAGAGACAATTAAAAGGTTCAAAGGCCTGGCCCTTGAAGGGCTCACCTCGCATCTTTCGAGCGCCGATGAGCCATCTCCCGGTTTTACGAAAGTCCAGATAGAGCGTTTTCATGAGGCCCTTGAACAGGCCGCCGCACAGGGCCTCCATCTTTCACATAACAACTTGGCAAACAGCGCTGGAATCATGGCCCACAAGGCCACACATTTCGATATGGTTCGGCCGGGGATTATGTTGTACGGTGGACTGCCGTCACCGGACTTTGTCAGTCCCGTCCCTTTGAGGCCGGTCATGCAATTCCTCAGTCCGATTATACAGGTAAGAGACCTTCCTGACCAGACGCCTATCAGCTATGGAAAGACCTATTACACGAATGGGCCGTGCAGGGTGGCGATTGTAGCGGCAGGTTACGGAGATGGATTACCCAGAAGCGCGTCTAATAAGGGAAACGCCCTAATCCATGAGGTCAAAGTCCCTGTTGTGGGTAGGATTTGCATGAACCTTACGATCTGCGATATAACAGGGCTCAAGGGAGTGGAACCTGGGGATGAAACGGTTTTTCTCGGAGGTCAGGGAGAGGCCCTGATTACGGGGGATGAATTGGCGAGGTCCGCGGGGACCATATCCTATGAGATTTTTTGTTCTATCGGCCGACAAAACATAAGGGAATATTAAGGAATTCTATTCATGAACAATAAGCTTTACACTGTCCTGACAACCACTCTCAACCGTTGTTTTGATCTCGGACTCTTAGCAAGGACATCTGTTCCTAATTTTGTCATAGAGGTCCCCAAGAACGACGATCATGGACATCTGGCGACTAATTTGCCTCTCGTACTTGCTAAAAGTCAGAAGAAGCCACCCCTTGGCATTGCGTCTGTCATTGTGGACAACCTGGTAGATGAGGAGGATCTCCTCGCCTCCAAGGAGATAGCCGCACCCGGCTTCATCAACTTCAGGATCAGGGCTGAGCAATGGCATAGGGTCTTGGGGGATATTCTTGAACTCAGGGAAGACTATGGGAGAAGTAAACTTGGGAACTGCCAAAGAGTCGTGGTCGAGTTCGTCAGCGCCAACCCAACCGGTCCCCTTCATATCGGGCATGGCCGAGGCGCTGCCCTGGGAGACACCTTGTGCCGGGTACTTTCCTTTTGCGGATATGATCTGGTCCGAGAATTCTACATTAATGATGCAGGGAACCAGATAAGGCTCTTGGGAGAGTCTATTTTCAGCCGCGTCAAACAGATTGAGGATCCGGAGTACCCCTTTCCGGAAAATGGATACCATGGAGAATACATCACGGATCTCGCTGGAAAAATCGCACGGGACGAAAAGATTGACTCGATGACCGACGAAGAGGCCATCGACACCTGCTCCAAGATCGGAAAAGAGTTGATTCTCGAAGAGATCAAGGAAGACCTCTCCCGGTTCAGGGTCCCCTTTGATGTCTGGTACAGTGAAACGGAACTTTTCAGATCGGGATTACTGGAAGATACCTTGAATGGGATTAAGGATAGAGGACATATCTATGAAAGAGAGGGGGCTTCGTGGATCAGGACCTCAGACTTTGGAGATGATAAGGACCGTGTTATACGAAAAAAAGATGGCGAGTTCACCTATTTCGCATCTGATATAGCCTACCACCTTGAAAAAAGAAATCGTGGATTTGAAAAGGCGATCAATATCTGGGGGGCGGATCATCACGGTTATGTTCCTCGCATTAAAGCGGCTGTCTCTGCTCACGGCTTTCCGGGCAATTGGCTGTCGGTCGTACTGATTCAGCTGGCAAAATTATGGAAGAACGGCCATGAGGTCAAGATGTCAAAACGTACGGGATCGTATGTTACGCTCCAGGAGCTTATGGACGAGGTAGGGGTGGATGCAGCACGATTTGTCTTCCTGACCAAAAGCCACGATTCAACCCTTGACTTTGACGTAGATCTGGTCAAGAAGGCGGACAGTGACAATCCCGTATACTATGTCCAGTACGCACATGCCAGGATATGCAGCATTTTCAGGAAAGCCGAAGAAGAAGGCCTGGCCTTTCCCCGCCGGGCTGAGGAGCTTCTGGGACTGCTTGTGTTGGAGGAGGAGATATCACTGATAAGAACGATGTCCGAGTTTCCTACATTGGTGGAAGATATTGCAAAAACCCTTGAACCGCATCGCCTGACGTATTACCTCGGCGTCCTCGCCGCCTCATTTCACAGGTACTTCAATCTGGGGACTAAGGTCGCGGAGCACAGGATAGTTACGAAAAACAGGCCACTGAGTCAGGCGAGGCTATTGCTCGCAGAGGCTGTCAGGACTGTCATAGCCAATGGACTCGGCCTTCTCGGCGTCAATGCCCCCGATAAAATGTAAAAAAAGCAATAGATGATGGCGGATAAAAACACAAAATCGAAAAAGAAGCAAAAGATGCATCGTTTGGAGCTCACACCAAAATCCATCTTCCTTTACGGGCTTTTCCTCTTTCTCCTTCTTGGATGGATCTTTGTGCTTGGGGTTATGGCGGGGAGAGGTTATATTCCCGAGGGCATTAAGTCACTGATAGGTCTGGAGACCAAAGCAGGCAAGGACCAGGTTATTGAGGTGAAAGGAGGCAAGGGCCCTGAGTCAGAGATCATGGAAAACCTGGGGCAAGACCCTAAATTCTTGTATTATGATGAATTGATTACTAAAAAGAAACAGGCTGCGGAGAAAAAATACGCAGATAAAGGAAAGACAAAAGAGAAAAAGAGGCCTGTTCAAGAAACAAAACCTGTTCAACCTATCAAGAAGGGTGAATTATACACCCTCCAGGTCGCCTCGCTCGATAGTGAAATCAATGCCCTTAAAATGGTTAACCGTCTAAAGGCCGGAGGTTTTGAGGCGTACTATACCGAGGTACATCTAAAAGGTAAGGCCTATTATCGAGTAAGGTGCGGTAGATTTGAAACCCGGAATGAGGTGATAGACCTCAAGAAAATACTGGCCCAAAAAGAGGGGATCTTGTCAAGCTATATTGCCAAGGTCACGGAATAGGGTATGGCATCAATGAGTATCAGAAAAGCAACAATTCAAGATGTCGGGACCATACACGAGATGCTCAATTACTACGCTGGGAGAGATCTCCTTCTACCAAGGCCCTTGAGTGAACTCTACGATCATTTGAGGGACTATTTCGTTATTGAAAACAGTGGAGTGGATCATCGACAGGCCCGGGTCCTAGGGGTTTGCGCCCTTGGAATATGTTGGGAGGACCTGGCCGAGATCAGATCTCTGGCCGTAGACAAGGACCAGCAGGGAAAAGGCTTGGGATCGCAACTCGTTAAGGCCTGCCTGGATGAGGCCCATGTCCTCGGATTAAGAAGAGTCTTTGTTCTCACTTATGTCCCCGCTTTTTTTAGAGGACTGGGATTTCAAGAGACAGAAAAATCGAGTCTCCCTCACAAAATATGGGCCGACTGTTTGAGATGCCCGAAATTCCCGGATTGCGATGAGACGGCTCTCATGATCGATCTGTAGCAAGAAAAAGGAGTGTCATGTGTTTGGCATAGGAATGCCTGAGCTGATTATCATTCTGGTGATCGCCTTGATCGTCATCGGCCCTAAGAAGCTTCCTGATTTGGCCAGGGCATTGGGAAAGGGTCTGTCGGAATTCAAGAAGGCCACTCAGGAGATCAAGGAGAGCCTGGATTTTGAAGAGGATGTCAAAGAGGTCAAAGAGAATTTGACTGATGCCTTCATTGAAGCGGATCGAACAGAGACCGTAGATGGATTGGAATGGGATGAAAATGAAGAGGCCGTCTTTGACGGGGAGGATTACCGTGGGAAGGGTCAGGAAAATCAAAGAGGCGATGAGGAGGACGAAAAACCCCACGATCATAAAAAAGAACGGGAGATAGAAGGGCATGGATAGCCAGGAGAGGCAACCCTTCCTGGGGCACCTGGAGGAATTGCGCAAAAGATTGATTGCCTGCGCCGTTGCCGCGGGCATCGGTTTTGTGGTTGCTTATTTTTTTTCGGAAAAGCTCTTCCATTTGCTGATCATGCCCCTCACGAAGGTTATGCCTGAGGGAGATCCCCTGATTTTTACGAATCTCCCGGAGATGTTCATAACCTATATCAAGGTGTCCCTGATTACAGGCATCCTGGCCGCGGCGCCCGTAATTTTTTATGAACTCTGGATGTTCGTGGCTCCGGGCCTTTATGAGAAAGAGAAAAAACATGTCGTCCCGTTTGTGATAAGCTCCACCCTTCTTTTTGTGGGGGGTGCCCTTTTTGGATATTTCGTGGTTTTTCCTTTCGGCTTCAAATTCTTTATGGGGTTTACCAACGAATACGTAAAGGCGTTACCATCGGTAAAACAGTACTTTGGGTTCTCCATAAAACTCCTCCTTGCCTTTGGCCTGGTCTTTGAGCTCCCGGTGGTCATTTTCTTCCTCACAAAAATCGGGGTCATTACTACCGATCTATTGAAGCGGAAGCGCAAGTATGCGATCCTGTTGACCTTTGCGGTCGCCGCTATTTTGACGCCCCCAGATGTTGTTACCCAGTTTATGATGGCAGGTCCTTTGATATTGCTGTATGAAATAGGCATCTTGGTTTCCAGGCTGGCGAGGAAAGACAAATCAGATGTTGACGAGACCGCTGCTGTGGAGCCTTCATAACGATATAGATCCACTGTTTCTCCATCAGACTCGTTTGTTTTGTGAAGGCAGGATTTGACGAGAGACGGTACGGCCGGTCATTTTCCTCAAAGAGACCGGCGCAAGAGAGTTCCCTCGCCTGCTGTTTTGTGATGATCTTTTTGTTCACTTGTTCACCCTTTTCTGTGGAGACCTTCACGGCATGAGTCATATCTTCGAATGGTCTTGTGTGCTTCTTTTGGTGCTCAACCTTATCCTGCTGCTCTACCTGTTGAAGATATCTTCAAAAAGAAAGAACGAAAGAATCGAACAGTCTCTCAGTGAAGCGTTCCGCCACAATCGCTTGGAATCTGCAAAGGCTGCCAGGTCCCTCCGCGAGGAGGTTAGCGCAAGTCAACACGCCTCCACCAATACATTGGTAAGGGCCATCGGCGAAATTGGTCAGTCTCTGAACAACCATCTCTCGATGGTGACGAAAGGGGTTCAGGAATTAATAGACTCGAATGAAACAAGACTCCGGAATCTCCACGGTACAATCGATACCCAGCTGACAAGGCTCCAGGAAGGCAATGAAAAGAAACTGGACCAGATGCGTCAGACAGTAGATGAAAAACTGCACAGCGCCCTTGAAAAAAGGCTCGGAGAGTCCTTTAATATTGTCAGTGAACGTCTTGAAGCCGTTCAACAGGGACTCGGTGAGATGAAAAACCTTGCGACGGGCGTCGGTGATCTTAAGCGAGTACTTACCAATGTCAAGGCAAGGGGCACTTGGGGGGAGGTCCAGTTGGAGGCTATTCTCGAACAGGTCTTGACGCCCGATCAGTATGATAAAAACGTTCGGACCCGTGAGACGACCCGTGAAAAAGTGGAATATGCGATCCGGTTGCCCGGCCGAAACAGTGAGCCGGAATCCTGTGTATGGTTGCCTATTGATTCAAAATTTCCTCAGGAGGACTATCTGAGATTGCTTGATGCGATTGATAAGGCAAATCCTGATGCCATGCAAAAGGCCACTTCATCACTGGTCCGAGCCATGCATACGGCCGCAAAAGAGATTCGAGACAAATACCTGAATCCCCCACGAACCACCGACTTCGCTATAATGTTCTTGCCCACAGAGGGCCTCTATTCGGAACTTCTGCGTCAGCCGGGACAGGTTGAAAAGATCCAGCAGTCCTACAGAGTCGTTATTGCAGGGCCGACCACGCTTGCAGCCATTCTCAACAGCCTGCGCATCGGTTTTCACACACTGGCCATCGAAAGGCGGTCGAGCGAGGTATGGAAGGTCCTTGCGGCAATAAAAACCGAATTCGGCAAATTCGGTGGCGTTCTCGCCACTGTCAGAAAACAACTGAACGCGGCGGCCAATACTATTGACCAAACAGACATCCGGGCAAGGGCCATGGAGAGAAAACTTCGAGACGTGGAGCAGCTCCCGGCAAGAGATACTGAAAATGTCCTGGGTCTGGTAGATTCCCCTTATTCAGGAAAAAGGGATCAAGTGCCTGGGACCCCATAATGAGAGAATGGAATGATGAAGCATAGCATCCAAATCGGTCCATGGACCATTGATTCTGAGAGCCCCCTCTTCCTGATTTCCGGTCCTTGCGTGATTGAAACTGAGGAGATGACTCTCGAAATCGCCCGCTTTTTGAGTAGGATCGGAAAGGCACTCGATATCCCTGTCATTTTCAAAACATCGTATGACAAGGCCAATCGAACCTCTCTGAATTCTTTCAGGGGGCCAGGGCTTGAAAAAGGCCTTCAGATTATTAAGAAAGTGAAAGATGAAACAGGCCTGCCCGTCCTCTCCGATGTCCACAACGTAGATGAAATCGAAAGGGCCGCGGAGGTCCTTGATGTCATCCAGATCCCTGCATTTCTTTGCCGACAGAGTGACCTTCTCCAATCTGTCGCCCGAACCGGTCTCCCGGTGAATATCAAAAAGGGGCAGTTTCTCTCCCCTTGGGATATAAAGCCGGCCATACAAAAGGTGACTGCCATGGGAAACCATGCCATACTCCTCACGGAGAGGGGGACCTCCTTTGGGTATAATAATCTGGTTGTCGATATGCGATCTATCGCGATTATGAAAGAAACAGGCTTCCCGGTTGTATTTGACGCCACCCACAGTGTCCAGCTCCCTGGAGGAAACGCTACCAGCTCAGGAGGTCAGAGAGAATTTGTGCCCCACCTGTCAAAAGCAGCTGTGGCGGCAGGAGCGGATGGCGTCTTCATGGAGGTCCACCCCGATCCGGACTCAGCCCTTTGTGACGGGCCCAATTCATTGCCCCTGCATGAGGTAAACTCTCTCCTGGTTAGCCTCAAAAAAATACACGAACTTTTAAAGGTCTGATCAAATTCTTTCTCCCATAGAGGTCGTTGGCCCATGATCCTTTGTTCCAGGCCCCTCTCGTGAATCCTTTTTTCTCCTGGACCGTTGGTTCGGGATGATGTGACGGCCCGGGCAAAAAGTGATTATAAGGCCCAATGCTCTCTTTTCCCGGTAGTCGAATCTCCTATGGATCGGGAGGACCTACCGGAAATTTGGCTTTACAGAATTGAAAGGGGATTGATATAATAAAATCCTAGGCTTATTATGAAAGAGGCCAGAAGGATGCGTTTTAGCGACAAGACTGATTTCAGAAAATTTTTCAAAAGACAATGGCCCCTCATTGCCTTGGGGCTTTTGCTTTCTCTCGCCGCATTTTATATTGTCAAAAACGGCTACAGGCTGTCAACCGACGTTGTTGAGAATGCGATTACAGGAGGTGAGGGGCTCAAACTCAAGGACATTCACTATACCCATAATGATCCACGCGAAGGTGTTAAATGGATCCTGGATGCAAAAGAGGTCAAACTGTCCGGAGATAAGAAAAACATCTTTTTCACCGACTTTTTTTTGACGGTCGAGTCTGAAAACAGGGCATCTATCAAGGTGAAGGGGAAGAGGGGGAGTTATTCACAGGATTCAGGTGAGATAAATCTGTGGGAGGACCTGGAAGGCTTTTCTGAAGACGGATACAGGATCGTTACCGAATATCTCATGGTCAATGAAAAGGCGGGGCACGTGAGTACGGACAAACCGGTAAAGATCTACGGCCCTTTTTTTTCGGTGGCCGGGACAGGCCTTTTCTTTGATCTCTCTAGCGAGAGGCTCAAAGTCCTCTCCGACGTCACGACGACGATTACGAAAGAGGTTCTGATCTAATGGGTAGACCTCGATTCCTCACCTTCAGCCTTGTTTTTCTCTTGGCCTGGGTCCTGGTGTTGGGAATGAATAGGTCGGCTCGAGGCGAGCAAGAGAGTGAAAAGGCTGCCTCAAAGCCGTTAGTCATCAAATCAAAGACCCTTGAAATTGACGATATACAAAAGATCGTCACCTTTGTAGACCAAGTCAATGCGAAAAAAGAGGAGTTTACTATCGACTGCCAAAAGCTGCTTGTCTTTTACAGGGATTCCTCTCCAAGCAAGGACAATACCGAAGAACAACTGAAGATAGACAAGATAGTGGCTACCGGGGATGTAAGAATCGATCGTACAGAGGGAGGTCTGGCTACCGCGGAAAAGGCAGTGTATTATCAACAGGAAGAAAAAATGGTCCTCACAGGCAACCCCGTTGTGAAACAGGGAAGCGATTTCGTGGAGGGAGATCGAATCCTTATTTTCTTAAAGGAAAATCGGAGTATTGTGGAGAGCTCTAAAGACAAGAGAGTCAAGGCGGTCATTTTTCCCAGGCGGGAAAATCAGTGAGTCTTTAGGGAATGACACTGACAATGCTGCAAGCAGAGGACCTGGCAAAGACCTATGGCGGAAAGAGGGTTGTTGACGGTGTCAGCATAGGGTGCGAGAGGGAAGAGATCGTGGGCCTCTTGGGACCTAACGGAGCTGGGAAAACCACGACATTCTATATGATGGCCGGTCTGACAAGGCCTGACGAAGGTCAGGTGCTGCTTGACGGGACGGACATTACCCACGATCCCATGTATCTCAGGGCCAGGAAAGGGATAAACTATTTGGCCCAGGAACCCTCCGTTTTTCGGAAGTTAACGGTTGAGCAGAACTTGCTTGTTGTCCTGGAGACCCTGGATATCTCAGCGCAGGAAAGGAAGTCACGCCTTGCAGGGCTGCTTTCAGAGCTTAACATCTCGCACCTGGCAAAGCAGAAGGCCTCACTTCTTTCAGGAGGGGAACGAAGGAGATTAGAGATTACGAGGGCCCTGGTTACTGAGCCGAGGTTCATGCTCCTTGATGAGCCTTTTGCCGGGATCGATCCCCTTGCCCTGGATGACATAAAACAGATTATCAAGCAACTGAAAAACCGCGGCCTCGGTATCATAATATCCGACCACAATGTTCGTGAAATGTTGAGTATCTGTGACAACGCGTGTATAATCACAAAAGGAAAGATCGTGGAGCATGGCCCTCCGGAAAAGATCGTCCGGAGCGAGATAGTACGAAGCGTCTATTTGGGAGAGGACTTTCGTTTATAGTCGATTAACTGCTGTCCATCCTTCGATACAGTTTTCTAAGTCCGGCAGAATCGCTACGCCGGTCAATCCCCGGGGGATGCTCGAAGATAATCCGAAGGATAGATATTAATCGGTTTTTTGACGGCTACTTATGGTTTTAGAACTAAGACAATCTTTGAGCCTGACCCAGCAATTGGTGATGACCCCCCAGCTGCAGCAGGCGATCAAGCTCCTCCAGCTCTCCAGACAGGAGCTTCTGGAAAACATCAACCAGGAACTGGAGGAAAATCCTGTTCTGGAGGATCAGACCACCAGTGACCTGGCTGAGGATGTTAAGTCGGAGAGCGACAAAACGGAGAGCGACCTGGACCTTCCTGATGCCGCGGAAGTTGCCAACGAGGAACGGGTTCAGGATGATATCGACTGGGAAGCCTACCTGTCTGAATACAGCACAACATCCTATACCGATTATGCCGATCCGTCGCCGCGCGACGATAGAGATCTCCCCTCCTTTGAGAGCATGACAGCCTCGAAATCGAGCCTTTTTTCCCACCTTATGTGGCAGTTGAATATGAGTCATTGTGACGAGAAAGAAAAGGCGATCGGCACGCTTATCCTAGGCAACTTGAACGACGACGGCTATCTCGATGTATCATTGGAAGAGATCAGCACCTTTACGGAGTGTCCTCTTGAACAGGTCCTTTGGACCCTTCGACTAATCCAGAACTTCGATCCTGTTGGTGTGGCTGCTCGGGATACTCGGGAATCACTCCTCATTCAGGCCCGATCCCAGAATCTTGGAGGGACGATTGTTGAAAAAATCATTATGGATCACCTCAAGGATCTTGAAAATAGGCAGTACGACAGGATCGCCAAGAAGTTGGGTGTCCCCGTTAAAGAAATTTTTTTAGCTTTGACCGTTATTCGAGGTTTCGAGCCCAAGCCGGGCAGGAGTTATTCAGAGGACGAGACAGTCTACATCACGCCCGATATATATGTCTTTAAAGTGGGTGATGATTATGAAATCGTCCAAAATGAAGACGGCCTCCCAAAACTGCGCATTAACTCCTACTATAAAGAGGTCTTTCGGAACAAAGCCGGAATGGCCGACAGTGCCAAGTCATATGTGCAGGAGAAACTGAGGTCGGCGGCCTGGTTAATAAAGAGTATTCATCAACGTCAGAGAACCATTTTTCGGGTTACAGAGAGCATCGTACGATTCCAGAGAGGTTTTCTCGATCATGGGATCGGCTATCTCAGGCCCCTTGTCCTTCGCGATGTAGCCGAGGACATACAGATGCACGAGTCGACCATCAGCAGGGTGACTACGAATAAATACGTCTACACACCGCAAGGTACCTTTGAACTGAAATTCTTTTTCAATAGTTCGGTGAGCACTGTTGATGGAGACTCCGTAGCCTCGGAAAGCGTGAGAGAACAGATTCGCAAGATAGTCAAACTGGAGAATAAAGAGAAGCCCTATAGCGATGAAGAAATCTCAGTCATTCTAAAAAAACTGAACATGAAGATTGCTCGTCGGACTGTTGCCAAGTATAGGGAGACCATGGGCATTTTGCCTTCAAGGAAGAGGAAAATACACAGTGAGGCAAATTTCTGATTTTTGATTGAAACCTATTTTGCTCTCATATGTTTGAGGAGGAAACCCTATGGATATTTCAGTGACATTTAGGCACACTGAACCAATGGAAAGCTTAAAGTCTTATGCAGAGGATAAGATTTCAAAAATCAACAAATACTTGGATTCTCCCCTGGAGGCCCACATAGTATTGACCGTAGAGAAATTCAGGCATCAGGCGGATGTCACGCTCAGCCTGAATGGGACAATCATCAAGGGCGTTGAAGAAACCGGAGACATGTACTCGGCCATCGATCAGGTTATGGACAAGATCGAGAAACAGGTAAAAAGACATCTGTCGAAAGTGAGAAATCATCGTTCTGAGAATATAAGGGGAGAAGGCGCAACCATCGCGGAAGAGACGGAAGATGCATCAGCTATTGCCGCCCAAGAACCGGTGATAGAGGTCGAAAAGGTAGACGGTAAGCCCATGGACCCGGAGGAAGCCGCCATGCAACTCAACCTCTCGAGACAGGACTTTCTCGTGTTCAGAAACGCCAAATCGAGAGAGATCAACGTTATATACAAGCGAGGGGATGGGAATCTGGGGCTGATCCAACCATCCGGATAATTCGGTTTCTGGGTTAACCGCGCTATTTTGAATAGGTACTACTTAGTCATCGGATGATGTTATGGAGCTTGTTGAGATCTTAAAAGAAGTTAATGTTATTCTGGAGTTGAAAGCTGAAGACAAAAAGAACGTTCTCGAAGAACTGGCTGGAGCAATATCAGACCACGACCCCTCGGTTGACAAGGAGAGCCTGGTCAAAGTCTTGATAGAGAGAGAACGTTTAGGCAGTACCGGTATTGGTGATGGGGTGGCCATACCCCATGGAAAATTGAGTAGCGCCAGGCATCCGATTATCTCTTTTGGGAGGAGCAGAGAAGGCCTTGACTTTGATTCCATTGACGGTCGGCCTGCTCACCTCTTTTTTCTCCTTATTGCCCCTGAGAATTCTTCCGGGACCCACCTTCAAATCTTGGCAAGAATAGCAAAATTACTCAAAAGCTCCTCTTTCAGAAAAAGACTGATGGAGGCCTCGACAAGGGCTGAGCTGTATCAGACGATTATCCAAACCGACAGGGAATCTTGATACCTGATCAGGACACGCAGGAATGCCATGATAGGTTTATTGATTATTGCTCATTGTGATCTGGGACAGGAATTCATAAGCGCTGCTGAATTCATTGTAGGTGGACTGGAGGCGGCTGAGGCAATCTCTATAACACAGGGAATCGACAGTGAAGAATTGTTGAAGGTTATATCTGAAAAGATATCAAACCTTGACCAGGGACAAGGTGTACTGGTTCTTACGGACATGTTTGGCGGCACGCCCACCAATCTGAGCTTGCCTTTCTTGAAAGAAGAAAAAATTGAAGTCTTGACCGGTGTCAATTTGCCTATGGTTGTTGCTGTTGCGCAGGTGCGGGATCGAATGACTCTGGCCGAGCTTGGCGAAAAGGCCCAACAGGCCGGCCGGCGGAGCATTGCCTTAGCCGGAAAATTGCTCGAACCGGAATGATTCTGCTCACGGAAATCAGGGAGAAGGACTTCCCTCTTTTTGAGAGCGATATCCTCTTAATCGAGAAGTCTTCTTTTCTATCTCCCTGGAGCATCGACTCTTTTAAAGAGGAAGTGACAAGAACTGTCTCGCACCTGTGGGTCCTCTTGGCAGATGGAATAGTTACCGGATATATCTGTTTCTGGATGTTTGCCGATGAGATTCATTTGATGAATATCGCTGTCCATGGAAAGAGGCGAAAGCAGGGACTGGGGCATCTCCTGTTATCCAAGATGATCGACCAAGGTCGGTCGAACAGGATCCAAGGGATTTGGCTGGAAGTAAGGCCGTCAAATTCAATTGCCAGAGGCCTGTATCGTAAAGCCGGCTTTGTGGAGACAGGACGAAGGCGGCGATACTATCGTGATACCGGAGAAGATGCCATCATCATGACGTTATACATGACTGATAAGGAGATCGCCCGGTAGAGTGTGATGGAGGGATTTATATCCTGTATTAAACATTTTCACAGGTTGCCAAGGCAGCCAACCTATAAGTAATCAGGAGGCACTATATGACCCAAAAAGTCGCTATTAATGGTTTTGGACGAATAGGCAGGATGGTTTTTCGGGCGGGGTTTAAGAACAAGGATATAGACTTTGTGGCTATCAATGATCTCACAGACCCTGAGACCCTTGCCCACCTTTTGAAGTATGATTCGGCCCACGGAATTCTGGATGCAGAGGTCGGTTGCGAGGGAAACACACTTATCGTCAATGATAAGAAGATTGAAATACTGACCGAAAGGGATCCTGCCAAGCTACCATGGGGCGACATGGACATTCAAACGGTATTTGAGTGTACCGGGCTCTTCAGAGAAAGAGAGAAGGCAGCGGGTCATCTGGAGGCAGGGGCCAAAAAGGTCATTATCTCAGCGCCGGCAAAGGGGCCTGACATCACGGTTGTTATTGGTGTCAACCATCTTGAATATGACCCTCAAAAGCATCATATTATCTCAAATGCCTCCTGCACGACAAATTGTCTCGCCCCTGTGTGCAAGGTCCTGCTGGATGAGTTCGGCATTGAAAAGGGGCTGATGACCACGACACACTCATACACGGGCGATCAACGTTTACTTGATTTTCCTCACAAAGACCTCAGGAGGGCCAGGGCAGCGGCCCTTTCGATGATACCGACCACAACCGGCGCTGCCAAGGCAGTGTCTTTGGTCCTTCCCCAGCTCGAGGGCAAGTTAAATGGAATGGCTATTCGAGTGCCCACGCCAAATGTTTCCGTCATCGACCTGGTGGCTCAGTTGAGCAAGACCGTAACAGTGGAGGATGTGAATACGGCCCTAAAGGAGGCCTCACAGAGTCATCTCAAAGGAATCCTTGCCTTCTGTGAGGATCCCCTTGTCTCCATAGATTTTAACGGCACTGCCGTCTCTTCAACGGTCGACGCCCCCTCTACCATGGTCATCGGAGATATGGTCAAAGTCCTGTCGTGGTATGATAATGAATTCGGCTATTCCAACCGAATGGTTGACCTGGCCATTCATATAGCAAACGCGTAGGACCGGTCACCCTGTCCACGAAAACCTCGTGTTGACCTGCGAGATCCCGAAAAGAGGATTGATCACTGGAGGCCGATGCTCAGGGCCATGGCCTCTGCCGGGAGTCTCTGCGATAGTTGGAAGGAGAGATGATGTCTGAAAGAAGACCTATGATCGCTGGTAACTGGAAGATGAATCTGACGATTGATGAATCCGTTCACCTTGTCAAGGCCATAGCGAGCAGTACCGGCGACATTGAAGGGGTAGATGTCTTGGTGGCTCCCCCGTTTACGGCTATCCCTGCGGTGAGAGAGGTGATTGGAGACTCCAAGATCTTCTTGAGTGGTCAAAACATGCATGCCGAATTGAGCGGCGCTTTTACCGGTGAGATATCAGGGGAGATGCTTCTGGACGTAGGTTGTACCCACGTGATATTGGGACATTCCGAAAGAAGGAGCCTATTCCAGGAAACCAGTAAAGACATAGACTCAAAAGCAAAGACCGCGGCCATGGTGGGGCTCATTCCGATCTTATGCGTGGGTGAAACACTGGAGGAGAGAGAGGCCGGCAAGACATTTCAGGTCATCGAAAACCAGCTGGACCTCTCTTTGGCCTGTTTCAAATCGGAACAGCGTTTGGCGCCCTCGACTATTCTAGCCTATGAGCCTGTGTGGGCAATCGGGACAGGTAAAACAGCATCACCTGCTCAGGCCCAGGAAGTCCATAGGCTTATCCGAGAATGGCTTCGAAAAAATTTCGAATCTGAGACGGGAGATCGGGTCAGAATCCTCTACGGCGGAAGCGTGAAACCGGACAATATTGCCACTCTCATGTCAGAGCCCGATATAGATGGGGCCCTTGTAGGTGGGGCCAGCTTGAAGGCGGAGTCGTTTGTCCCGATTATCCGCTATCAAAAGGGGTGAGCCGGGAGAGATTCCCATCATTGGCAAAGATTTTACCGATTTTTGCGCTTTATTGTTGCAAAATAGACAAGTTAAGCTATACTATCAATTTATTTGTCAGATTTTTTTTCACAAGAGGACGAAAAGTTGAAGCTTATTCTAGTTGCTGTACATGTCACCGTCTGTATGGCCCTCATCCTGATTGTTCTGCTTCAGAGAGGTAAGGGGGCTGGAATGGGGGCTGCCTTTGGAGGGTCGAGCCAGACCGTTTTCGGAAGTTCAGGGGCGACCTCCTTTTTGGCTAAGGTGACCACGGCCGCAGCCGTCATCTTTATGTTGACTTCCCTGAGCCTTTCCATCTTTTTCGGCAAGGGCGTCACATCTTCCATCATGGAGGGTGTCCAGCAAACAGAAGCGCCGGCGACTCAGCAGGCTCCCGCCCCTGTGGAGGGCGGAGAGGCCCAAGGTAAGCCTTAGCACATCACACACATCGTGCCGAAGTGGTGGAATTTGGTAGACACGCTATCTTGAGGGGGTAGTGGGCCACGCCCGTGCGGGTTCAAGTCCCGCCTTCGGCACCATT
>JAXHUM010000052.1:0-7929 GCA_034189325.1 Thermodesulfobacteriota bacterium | reverse complement strand
GAGCGTTTCACCAGTACTCTCCTATCTCATCTCAACCGTGACAAATTCAAATTGATGCTTTGCCTTGTCCATGATGACAGAGACTATTTTTTGCCGGACTACGTCCCTGTTATGTCATTGGACAAACAGAAACCTTGGCACTTTTGGCAGGCTATTTTCCGTCTTCGTCGAATTATAGAACAAACCAGACCTCGTATCGTCCTGAGTACAATCGCTTATATTAACAGAATGACGGGGCTCGCCCTTACGCAATGTCCTGCTAAACCAATCTGGATTGCTCGAGTTGGTAATGATCCAGCATTTGAGGCCTGTGGTTGGTTTCAAGTCCTAATTGACGGATGGAACAGATTTACTTATTCACAAGTTGACAGACTTATAACAAACTCTGAAGGGCTTGCCCTGGGGGTCAAGAGCTCTTATCCTTTTGCTGAGGGTCGTATACACACGATCTACAACCCAACGGACTTCGAATTCATTGATCAATTGTCTCAACAACCCTTTGATCTATTACATAATTCTGATATCCCTGTTGTGATCAGTGTGGGACGTTTGGACAATCAAAAGAGGCCTGATGTGCTTCTGGAGAGCTTTGCCCAGGTGCGTCGTCACACACCGGCGGTGTTGTGGATCTGTGGTGATGGCCCGCTAAGGGAAAAAACAGCCAGGGATATTGCGGCACGGGGATTGGGTGATTCCGTGAAACTTCTGGGATTCCAGCAAAACCCTTACGCACTGATGCGGCAGGCAACGGTCTTTGTGATGACAAGCGATCATGAAGGGCTGCCGAATGCCCTTATTGAAGCGCAGGGCTTGGGTATACCGGCTGTCTCCACTCGATGCCCTTATGGTCCGGACGAGATTATTGAGGATGGCAAAACCGGCATTCTCGTCAATGTGGGCGATTCCAGGGCAATTGCTGAAGCTATTGAAGGACTGTTGACAAATCCCCAACATAGAAAGGAGATGGCCGAGGCCGCAAGGAACAGGGCTAGGAGTCTTTTTGACAAATCAACCCTGATAAAGGCCTGGGAAGATGTCCTGATGGAACGGAGTTGATTTCTCCCTTTGTAGGGAATGCAAGATCCTCCAGAATTGAGACTCTCTTGCAGTAGGTTTGGTATGAAAGAAGATATTTCAGAAAAGAGGAAGGCCTTCCTTCGAGAAGACTACAGTCGAGGATTTATCGCCTATTGTCAGTTCGAGGCCGAGGTCATCGCGAGAGGGTATTTCCAGTCATCAGTTATTATTGAGGAGCATCACAGACAGCAGGATGGTTTTATCCATGCAGGTGTCATGGCCACTATGGCGGATCATACGGCGGGGTATTCGGCCTTTACAATTGTGCCTGAGATCTTTCAGATCCTGACTATTGAGTTTAAGATCAATTTTCTAAGACCTGCCTTTGGTGACGCCCTGACTTGTAAGTCCAGTATAATCAGGGAAGGCAGTCAGATACTTATATCGGAATCAGAGGTCTTTGATAAAAGAGGCGAAGACGAGACCCTGGTTGCCAAGGCCATGGTTACCCTTATGGCCGTTCGAAAGGACAAGCTTGTGCCCAAGGGTTGACTCCATCATTCCAGAAGGTTTTTTACACTGCTTCTCGGTCGTAGATATCAGGAATACTACTCTATGAAGTGATCATTCAGAGGGGTTCTCCACCGGGCTGTCTTGGATAACGGATTTCATGAGTTCTCTTATTTTATTCAACGTGTCGTCGTAAATATCTCTCTTTGAAGGATTGAGTTCAATGGCCTTGAGGGCAAGTTTCTCTGCTCTATTCAGATTAGTCTTTTTGACATAGTAGAGCCAGGCGAGGTTATTATAGGCATCGGCATGTTCCGGTGACTCGGTAATGGATTTCTTGAAGTAGTGTTCCGCTTTGTTGAACTCATTTATCCTGAAGTGTGCCGTGCCCAAATAGAGATAGGCCAATGGGTGTTCTCCTGCAGCCAGTTTATATTCCTTTATGGCGCTGTCCAATTCACCTCTTTTCTCATAAGCAACTCCAAGGTTCAAATGCTCTTCAGGTGTGAGCGGATCTTCAAGAACACTGACCCTCGGAAACGAACAACTCAAACACTGCAGAATCAGCAAAGCACCGAGGGCCAAAGAAACGATTTTTTTGTGTGTGTGCGCCGCTAATCTCGAACTGTGTTGCATCCTGATCTTCCGCCTACCCTTTTGGTTTCTCCGGTCTGTTCTGATATAGCTAAGAGGACTATGAATGCTTGGGTGATATTAACAAGGTCCACGAACCTGTTTTGGACCATAGTTTGACAAACCGTTTCCATGTCACAAGTATCGTGCCTTTGACTGAGTTCGTAAAGATTCCTTGATCATTGTAACCGACGATAACCATGAAATGGTTTTTTTGATAAACCCAAAAGCCATAATCAATCAGGACAATAACCGGATAACCTGAGCGTATGTTATACCTGATGTCTTCAATATTGCCTTTATACTGCTTAGCATGGAAACCTTTACTTTTGGCATACATGGCCATGTCTATACCCAGGGTCCCTTGTGCTGATTGGCTATATATCTCAGCGGCAATATCTCCCGGCAAAACATCTGCCTTCCAATAGTTCATAACCGCTGCAAGGGAGGCCGGACCGCATTGGTAAGAGTCCATTTGATAAAAGGGGACCTCTTCAATGAGATGATAATCCCCTGATGTTCTATGAGCGGGTGCACCAACGCACGAACTCAGAATAAACGCGCCCAGGGCCATACCCAAAAAAGACATGCAGGCCGGAAGAGTGAATCTCTCCCAATTTTTAAGGAAGGGATTATTGGACAATGACCCTTTTTCCAGTGACGTGGAGCCAGACCGCAACGAGGATACCAATAAGGAGAATAATGACGAGCACTTCGAATCCCCCACTACCGACTTTCATCTCATCAAGGTTGAGTGCGAGTTCGTGGATCTGGTCATCATCCAGTTGCCTCAGTCTCTTGTGGATGTCATCCTCTGAAAAACCCAATTGGTCAAGCCTGTTTTTTATCATTTTCGTCTCAAGAACGGCTTGGATGCGTTGGAGGTCAGATGACCTGTCAAGCTCAGAAAGATTAATCGCCTCTGATGGTGAGAGCCCTGCATACACGTTCGGCACGGCTCCAAAAATGGACATCACTATGACGAGATGCCATGAAACACACTTAATAAGCGATTTTGTCATGTTTCGGTCCCCCTTGTGTGAAGTTATCAAATACCAACTTTCTTTGAGCATTGCTCTTTATCACAAACCCCTTCCTTTGGTCAACATCTCCCTGGGCCTTTACCATGAGCAGGGAACAGCCAATATCCTCCATACATAAGGGTTAGCGGATGGATGTTAAGTGATTAAAAAAATGGTCAAACCTGGTCCGAAATGAGTTATTATGTCCTTATATTCAGAGAAAGCCTCGGTGGAGCGAGGCCTTTGAGCACCACGAGATCGTTATCGAGCTTGTGAGGCGGGATTAAAGGCCCTGCTTTTTTGAGGTCCAGTCGGCCTCATAATAGAACGGACGGCAATGGGCTAGGTCACAAGAGGGGGCAAGATGCCGGCAAAGAAGTTGACCGGTCATGAGAAGAGGTTGCCCCCGCCTGTCCATGTAACGAGGGACATTGACAATTGGGGGCAGGGCATGTCTTGGTCTCCGTGGCTCTTTCTAGAGCTCACTGTCAAGAACTTTGGACTTGAGAGATTCCCATTCTTCGTTGGTTAGAGTACACAGATTTCCTTCCTCACCTATTTCCACTCTGTCATCATAGATTTTCACCACAGGGCACTTACCACATTTACCGCAAAGACTAACGACCTTCATAGCTTCACCCCCTTGACATGTTCGGTGTTTGGAAAACCTGACAGCTCCAGGTGGGGAGAGATCCCTTGATCTCACGCCTGGGGGCTGTCCTCCTCTAACAAAGAGCTTGAGTTGACACGCACCTACCTACTCTTGTAAAGCATGGAGTATAGGTATGTTCTGCTACAGAGTCAAGCGAAATGGCCGGTGGTCCAAGGAAACGGATCCGGGACACATCTTACGAAAAACGACCCTTCTCAGGATACTTCCAGACGCTCTCCATTTGGATGAATTTTCCCATACTCTGCCAGACAATTAAGGACGGCAGCCACATCGTCCACGCGTTCATAAAAGGGTATACCTTCTCCAACAGCGATACGTACGGCCGAACTCTGTTCCCGATTCAACAGGCTGCAAAAGAGAATAGGTTTCTGGTATTCTTTCTGTTTTTTATGTGCCCATCTTACCAGTTCCATGTCCTGTTCAAGGCTTTTTCGTTCGAATTCGGAAGATCCCTCGTCGATCGTGCCTGCCTTGCCGAAGCCGTGAATAACCAAACCGCCGATAGTTGTCGATCGAGCGAGCACAGATATCATCTCTTTAGTGTGATCAGACCTTAAGGCACCGTGAGCCGCTCCAATATCAAGGGGGTTTCGTACGGAGGCCCTGTCCGGCATTCCCATTCGGCGAAATTGTGTCTGAAGGTCCGCAGACAATTCCGGGACGGAGAGGCCCTGTCTTACCAAGGCATCGGTCAGCATCACGCCCCATGATCCACCATAGGTGATAATCCCAATAGAGCCCTGCTTTAATGGTGGATGCTCTAGGAAGGCATGGGCCACGCAGAGCATGAGCTCAAACGAAGGTGAAGAGACGACTCCTGACTGACGAAACAGGCCCCTGTAAATATCCTTCGACCCTGCCAGGGCACCGGTATGAGATGCCGCAGCCCTGCCACCATCCGGAGTGACACCCCCCTTAAAAAGCACAATCGGTTTTTTGGGACTCACGCGGCGGGCAACCTCACGAAAGCGCGGGACATCTCTGATACCTTCGATATACATGCAGATGACTCTTGTATCAGGGTCGTGTTCAAGATATTCCAAAAAATCGGTTACCTCAATATCCGCTTCATTGCCTGTATGCAAGAACTTGCCGTACCCCCGTTTCGAACTCACTTCATGGGCGGCGAGATCTCCTACGGCGTAGCCCCCTTGGGCAATAAAGGCTACCGGAGTCATGCATAGCTGGGCTCTGTTAGCAGGCTGTGCCAACAGAT
This sequence comes from Thermodesulfobacteriota bacterium, assembly GCA_034189325.1. Taxonomy (GTDB): domain Bacteria; phylum Desulfobacterota; class DSM-4660; order Desulfatiglandales; family Desulfatiglandaceae; genus JAXHUM01. The sequence continues at coordinate 2,858 of JAXHUM010000052.1, read as the reverse complement.
CGGCGTGAAGATTAATGATACCCGATACATTCGGCCCTACAATCCGCATCCCGTGAGCATGGGCGTAGGAGACGATTTTTTGCTCCTGTTCGCTCCCCTCCGTCACGGCCTCACTGAATCCGGCGGTAATGATGATCGACGCCTTTACTCCCTTGGCAGCACAATCGCGAATGGAATCAAAAACGTAGTCAGCCGGAATGGCAATGATGGCTAGGTCGACAGGCCCTTCTATTGCTTTAACCGTAGGATAACACGGTGAGTTTAAGATCATCTCGACATTGGGATTCACAGGGTAGACCTTTCCAGGAAAGCCCTGGGTCAACAGACTCTTGATCACCCAATTCCCCCATGTGGATCGTTCTGTTGCCCCGATAACAGCAATGCTTTTGGGTTTTAGAAATGCGTCAAAATCAATATCTGGTCGATAATACAAATCCTTCCCTCCTCGAAACGAAAAGTTGAAAACCCGGGTATGTTTTAATACACCCGGGTATATTCTATGGTTAAGGCACAGAGATCGGTCAGCCGAACGAACTTGCGAGAATCGGAAAAGATCTCTGAGCAGTGGCTGCTGACTTAAAAACAATGCTTCCTGTTCAAAAAAATCTCTGAGAAATGCGCCGGGCCGGATATACGAGCGGCTAAGTGACTTCTGGTACGCGTTTATAGAGCGGCGACATGCTTCGCAATGTGGTCACGGTTTTTTTGAGCGCGTTGAGAAAGGTCATTAAATCATCCTCAGTGTTGTCAACACCGAAGGTGATCACCAGAGTCCCCTGGGCGTCGGCGAATTCGAGCCCAGTGGAAAGAAGGACGTGGGAAGCCCTTAATGAACCGGAAGCACAGGCTGAACGAGTGGACACGGCGATGTTATCATCATCCAGCATCAGGACGACGCTTTCTCCCTCAATGTATTTAATAGAAACGGACAGGAGGTTGGGCAAGACGCTCTCCGGGTGACCATTAATGATGTACTCATCTATGTAATTTGGAAGTTCCCCCACCAATTTCTCCCTAAGCTTTCTGAGTTTATTCACCCTGGTGTTCATTTGGCGATGTGCCAGGTCCGCCGCGACTCCCATCCCCATAATGCCTATCAGGTTTTCAGCTCCCGCCCTTTTGTTAAACTCTTGGGTCCCTCCATCCAACAGGGGCCAGATCTTAATTCCGCTTCTGATGTAGAGGCCCCCTATCCCAGTGGGGCCGTAGTATGGATTGGATGCGAAACTGAGCAGGTCCACTCTCGATTTTTGGACATCCACCGGGACAACACCTACAGAGTCCACGGCGTCGACATGAAAGAGTATTTTCTTCTCTTTAGCGATTTCTGCAATTTCCTCTATCGGCTGGATCGTTCCTATTTCATTGTTGCCGTGGATAATCGAAATAAGGATGGTGTCCTTCTTGACAGCCTTGAGGACGTTTTCCGGATCCACGAGACCGTGATGGTCCACAGGCAAAGAGGTGACCTGATAGCCGAGCATCTTGAGTGCCCTCAAACTCCTTATGACTGAATTATGTTCAATATTGGATGTGACAATATGTTTGCCTTTATCCCTGTGAGCAAAGGCGATACCTTTGATGGCATGGTTGACCGATTCCGTACCCCCGGATGTGAATACCACTTCTCTCGGATTTTTTGCCTGAATCAAAGTGGCTACGGACGTCCGGGCCTTTTCCAGAACCTCGCCCGCCGCATCCCCCATCTTATGCTGACTTGAGGGATTTCCATAATTCGCCTTAATGGCCTCGATCATTGCTTCCTGTACTTCCGGCAGCAAGGGATTGGAAGAGATACGATCTAAATTGATGATATTCATGATTCTATCCTTCCGTTACATGAGGTTTGTCTTTTTCTTCAGGAGTGAACCGGCAGTTTTTGCAGACTGTTTCTTCCTCAGAGATCTCAGTATCACAGTAAGGACAGTAACATTTTTCATCGTGATGTTCATGAATTTCCTTGCGTTTTGATTCTTTTCGACTCTTTCCGGATTTTTGGTCCTCATAATCTCTAATGGCGGCATGAAGTGCATCAGCCCCAAGATTGGAGCAATGAAGCTTGTTTTTGGGCAAGCCATCAAGGGCTTCAGCCACATCCTTGTTGGTAATTTTCTTAGCTTCTTCAATGGTTTTCCCTTTTGCGAGCTCTGTGAGCATGCTTGATACGGCTATTGCTGCACCACACCCAAAGGTTTGAAACTTGATATCATCAATTTTGTCATCTTTCACATCAAGATAGATGGTCATCATATCACCGCAAAGCGGGTTCCCAATTTCACCTATTCCATCGGCCCCTTCTATGACGCCCACATTCCTTGGTTTTCGAAAATGGTCCATCACGGTCTCGGAATACATGGCAAGTCCCTCCTTTTTATGAGCCTGCTATGGCTATTTATGGTTTTTGAGGACATTCTTTTGTTTTGAGGTCTCTCAACAGCTGTAACTGGTTAATCTAATTGTTCAGGTTTTCTATTATGGCATATGGCCTGGTTGGTGTCCATCTGAGAGATCTCAAGGACTCTGCTGCCAACAAATACCCAGATTTGAGGTAGACAGTTTCTCTTTTCTTCGAACAAGTGAAAGACAATTCGTGTCACATCACCGATCAAACAGAGGGTTAGAAGAAATAGACATAAAATTAAAAAGATATTCTCGATACAACCTGAGATCCTTCTCGACCCGGGCTTGTCAGGCGGATCAGGTCAGGCCATGTATGTGATTACATCTCTACCAAAACAGACAAAATTCTTCAAGATATTACAAATTTTCTTGCTTCGCTAATTCAGTATATCATGACTACCATGAAAAAGAGACAGGAAGCTCAGTGCCCAATTCTTTAAAAAATAATCATTCAAAAT
>JAXHUM010000051.1:0-8016 GCA_034189325.1 Thermodesulfobacteriota bacterium | reverse complement strand
CACTATTCTCAATAAGCCCTGACCCCCTCAAAACTTCAAGCGATTTTCTTGCATGACGTGGGCCCTAATGGCTTTGCCGAACCTATCTTCGACGTTTTCCATCTCCGGGCCTCCTTTCTGATGGTCCAGGCATATCAACGGGTTGATGAAATTCCCTTTGTCAGAAAGAAAAAAACATAGTAATCTCACATTTAATGAAACCAGCGTCTATAGGCTTTTTCTGTTCCGGTCAACAGGATAGATGGCTTAAAGAGTGTGACTCTGTTTTTTTCGTCTTGACACAAGGGGGGCAAAGGTATGTCTAGGTTCATCAAAAAGTCTTCTAAGAAGGCAGGGCTTCCTCCCGGCGCCTTGATACATGTTGGAGATAAGAAGGCCGAGGAAGTCAGCATACGGATCATCGATTACAATGAGAAGGATTTTGAGGAAAGGGATCTAAGCCCTGTCCATGAGACTTTCTCATGTAAGGAGACCTCTACAGTGACATGGATCAGTGTCGATGGACTCCATGACGTTGATATTATACAAAACATCGGAGAAGCCTTTCATTTACATCCCTTGGTTCTAGAAGATGTGCTCAATACCGGGCAGCGACCCAAGATAGATGACTTTGAAACCTATACCTTTATCACTCTGATGATGCTTTTCTATGTCGATGAGAACTGGCAAATAAGGAGCGAACAGTTCAGCCTGATTCTCGGCGACGATTACATTATCTCTTTCCAAGAAAAAGCAGGGGGCATCTTTGATCCTGTCAAGAAAAGAATAAAGAATGGAAAGGGCCGAATCCGAATGAGGGGCGCTGATTATCTCGCCTATGCCCTTATTGACGCCGTTGTTGATAACTACTTCCTTGTTCTGGAAAAGATCGGTGAAAGGGTCGACTCTTTAGAAGAGAGATTAATGAATGACCCTCAGTCCGAAATAGCCCAAGAAATTCATCTGTTGAAAAGGGAGCTTATCTTCCTGAGGAAATCCGTATGGCCGTTAAGAGAGGTTATCAGCAGTCTTGAGAGAGGGGAATCAGACCTGTTTAAAAAAGAAACGGAGATTTATTTGAGAGACATATACGACCATACTATTCAAGTCATAGATACCATTGAAACTTTCAGGGACATGGTTTCCGGTATGTTGGATGTCTATCTATCCGGTATCAGCAACCGGATGAATCAGGTCATGAAGGTCCTGACGGTGATCGCCACCATTTTTATCCCCCTTACCTTTGTCGCTGGGATATATGGAATGAATTTCAAGTACATGCCTGAGCTGGAATGGCCCTGGAGTTACCCTATCGTACTGATAGTGATGATGGTCATAGTGGTGATCATGCTAATATGGTTCAGGCGGAAGCGATTTTTATAGCGTGGCGAAGCCGCTGCGCTCGGTCCCTTAAATGAGGTCTGGTATTGAATGCTCAAAAGATCACATCTCTTATGAAATGGGGGTCATGATGGACTCTGGTTGGTTCACCTTAAACAAACTCCTTGATCCTGCCACAAACCTGGGAGCCATGACGCTGGCGTGCGTATTTGTTATCGTGACGTGGGGTGTGTGCGTTGTGACAACCCGCTTGATTCAAAGAGCGACCTGGGTGATGGGAAAGCTCGAGCGGAAAGTGGATGATGCCGTCATTCGTTATATTATACGGATCAAGAATCTCCTTATTCTCCTGATAGCCTTATTGTTTTACGCAAGCCTTGTCCCGGGTCTCAGGGCCTTGATGGGCACCATGGTGGCAGGAGCAGGTATTACTGCTCTGGTTGTTGGTTTTGCAGCCAAATCGACCCTCGCCAACCTTATATCCGGGATCTCCATGGCCATCTACAGGCCCTTGCGCATAGGGGATAAGTTAAACCTTGAAGGTGAGTTATGCACTGTAGAAGATATTACTCTCCGTCATACAATAGTCAGGACATGGCAGCACAAACGACTCATTATACCCAATTCAAAGCTTGATGAAATGACGGTCACCAACTACAGCATCATAGACCCCAGAATCAAATGCACCGTTGAGTTGGGAGTGAGCTATGACACCAATATTGATCTGACCCGAAGAATAGTCCTGGAAACAGCTGCCGAGTGCCCTCAACTCCTAAAAGACGAAGAAGCTCCCTGGGTGAGAGTTATTTCACATGGGGATTTCTCTATCGGTTTAAGATTGTATCTTTGGGTAAAGGACATTGACGATGCTTATCTGGCAAAGTTCTGGCTACTGGAGCATATCAAGAAGCGATTCGACAGCGAGGGGATTGAGATACCCTTCCCCTATCGTACGCTGGTCTACAAGAAAGAACTGCCTCCAGCTCGCAAAGAAGAGACCATGCCGGAGTGAACCTCGTAATCTGAGCGAGGGCAAGACAATCTGCCGAGGAGTTCTCTTCATGACCAAATCTCATTCGGGGCACACAAATGAAGATTGCAATTATCTATAACCGTGAGAGTCAAAACGTAATAAACCTGTTTGGTGTCCCAAATAGGGAAAAGTACGGCAAAAAGGCCATCAGTGCTATTTCAAACGGATTGAAGAAATACGGACACCAGGTCAAGTCGTTTGAAGGAGATAAAGAACTCATTCGGAATCTAGAACAATTTATGCCCAGGGTAGTGAAAGGAGAGCTGCCCGGCATGGCCTTTAATCTATCCTACGGGGTCCAGGGACAGGCGCGCTATACCCATGTCCCCGGCATCCTCGAGATGGTTGGGATCCCCTACGTGGGATCAGGACCATTGGCCCATTCTCTGGCTCTCGACAAGGTGGTTGCCAAGATGATCTTTCGCCAGAATAATCTGCCCACTCCTGATTTTGCGGTGTTGGATGATCCAGGATTCGATATGCCCGACCTGGGGTTCCCATTGATCACCAAACCAAAGAATGAAGCTGTTTCCATGGGAATCAGGATCGTGAATAATGAGGAAGAGCTCAGAGAGGCTGCTCAGGTAATCTTCGATACATTTCAACAACCGGTCCTTGTGGAGCAGTATATCGAGGGCAAAGAGATCAATGTGGGCCTCCTTGGGAACAATCCTCCTGAGGCCCTCCCCCCGTGTGAAATCGTTTTCGGAAACAGTGGGCCTTCAATTTATACAATCGAGGATAAAAAAGGAAAATCAGGCCGGGAGATAAAGTGGCTTTGTCCCGCACCCATTGGAGACACGCTCACTGAAAGAGCCCGGGAAATTGCCCTGCGAGCCTTTGCCTCCCTTGGCTGCTTTGACTGCGCCCGTGTTGATATGCGTCTGGATGCTGAGGGCAACCTCTATATCCTGGAAATAAACAGCCTCCCAAGCCTGGGGGAGCATGGGTCTTATACAATTGCAGCCAAGGAAGCAGGACTCGATTTTCCTCATTTGGTTAACAGGCTTGTGGAAACCGCTTGCGCCAGATATTTCGGGACACCAAAGCCCCCGGAAATTCGACAAAAAAGGATGCCCCCGGTCGAGGCCCTCTTCAACTATGTTACCAAAAACAGAGACAATATTGAGAAGGCTGTGGAGAGTTGGACCGCCCTTTCCAGCCGCACATCCGACCCGGTGGGTCGACAAATGGCAATAGAAGAGTTGGACAGACAATTAACGGACATAAAAATGAAAAGGGTGGAGGGGTTGTCTGACATACGTTCTGTAAGGACATGGGAGACTAATGCGGGCCTTGAACGAGGGACCCTGTTTATAGGGCATATGGATGTCCCCATCGAGCGCGACACCCCCACGCAACTCTTCAAAAGAGATCCTGAATGGCTGTCAGGAGAAGGCATCGGCGCCTCACGGGCGCCCATGGTGTCCCTACTTTATGCATTGCGTTCATTAAAAAATCTTCGTCTCCTGCAGAAAGCATCCATAGGTGTGCTCTACTATATGGATGAGGGAAGAGATGCCATATACAGTTCCGATTTAATTAGGAGGGCGTCGGAAAAAGCGAAGCAGGTTATAATCCTGCGTCCTGGTGGCCCTCTGAATCATTTTGTCACCCAGCGAAGGGGCCAGAAAAGATTCTTGCTCACAATCGAAGGAAAGCCCCATAGACTCGGGAAATCGGTCCAAGAACCTGAGGTCCTGATCTGGTCATTTGCCAAATTCCAGGAACTTAGCAGCCTCACCTCCAAAAAGGATCGCATAGCCCTGTCTGTCATGGATATCAAGACCGAGTCCTTTCCCATGCTCACGCCCCATAGGGTTCTATCGACGCTATACTTGACCTATCTCGATCCCAAGATGGCTGATCTTACGGAAGAGAAGTTAAAGAAAGTGATCGGTGCTGGAAGGTTCAAAACCAGGATCGAGACTCTCTCCAACAGACCACCCATGAGAGAGCGAAAAATCAATCACCGCCTTTCCAAGGCCCTGACCGCAATTGCCGACGAATGGGACATCCCTTTGCCCCACGAATCCTCCTTATGGCCTTCCGTGGGAGGACTCATTTCCTCCAAAATACCCGTCATCTGCGGTATGGGACCGGCAACAAGAGGTCTATACACACCGCAGGAATCTGTGAATCGAACAAGTCTCATTCAACGCACGATTCTCATTTCCCAGTTTCTTCTAAAAGAGTTTATGGGAGAAGGTGTTGGCAAAGAAAAGAGAAATTGACACTGATTTTATTGAACCTATCAAGGTAAAGATATCTCAACCCCAAAGAATAGCGGCTTCCAGTAAGGGTATGGTCGCCTCTGCCCATTTTAGGGCCACGGAAGTGGGGGGCACGATCCTCGATCGGGGTGGAAACGCGGTTGATGCCGCAGTGGCAACGGCCTTTGCCCTTGGTGTCTGTGAACCACAGGCATCAGGCCTCGGCGGTCAGACCATGATGCTCCTATGCCTTGCAGGTGAAAACCGGACGATTGCAGTGGATGGCTCTTCGAGGGCTCCCAATAGGGCACTGAATGAGGACTTCAAACGAAAGTCCTCTCGTCTTTTCGGGCACAGGGCCACGACAGTCCCAAGCACCCCTGCTACATTAGGGTATATCCTCGAAAAATATGGAACCCTTTCACTATCGGAAATCCTCGCCCCTGTAATAGCGCTCGCGGAGAACGGTTATGAAATTACTGAACTGCAACGAAGACTTCAAAGGCGGGAAATAAAAAATTTTTCCAAGGGTAATGCCGGCCCGATTTTTCTCCGTGAGGGGCAAAGGCCCTATTCCGTCGGACATATTTTCAAACAACCTCTGCTCGCCAGGACCCTGGAGAGGCTCGCTCTAAAGGGTATAGAAGATTTCTACGTAGGGGAGATTGCCGAGAGAATATATGCCGATATGCAGGCCAACGGAGGGCTTTTGCAGAAAGACGATCTTGCACAGATACCTTATCCCATTGAGCGCGAACCTGTTATAGGTCGGCTTGGAAATATGATGGTCCATACCATGCCGCCACCGGGGGCTGGTCGAACCCTCATTGAGATGATCAATATCCTTAAGAAATTTCCTATGAAAGATCGCAATCCCGACACACCGGACGGAGCCCTTCTACTGACTGAAATCATCCGTCGCGTGCAGTTGGACAGAAGGGACCGGCCGTTTGAACCGAATTTCTATCCCCAGGTACAAGATCGTCGCATGTTGAGTCAGGAGTATGCCAAAATCGTTTCCGGGCAGATCCATTCACGGATCAACAGTCCCGGAGAAACGACCCATCTCTCGGTTATGGATAAGGATCTCAATGTCGTTGCTTTGACACAATCGATTGAAAGAGTGTACGGCGCCAAAGCGGCTTCCCCTGAACTGGGTTTTCTGTACAACAATTACATGAGCGCCTTTGAGTATGAGGATATGACACACCCTTACTACTTAAGGCCGAACGGAGTGCCATGGGCCAGTGTCGCTCCGACAATTATTTTCAGGAACAGAAGACCCTGGCTGGCTATTGGGTCACCAGGAAGCGACCGGATCACCTCTACGATACTGCAGATATTAATCAGGCTGGGTGAACAATCTCCTTTTGACGCGGTAGCCGCTCCCCGCTTGCATTGCTCCTATGATGGGAAAGTGTCCATTGAGGCCGCTTATATGAGAGATGATATACCCACAATTCTGAGATCGAGAGGGTTCGAGGTTGACATCCGTGAGCCCAGGTCCTTTTACCTGGGTTGTGTGCAGATGGTTCTTGCCGAAAAAAATGAGTTCATAGGAGTGGCCGATCCCCGAAGGGATGGCTCTGCAAGTGGCCCTAAGACATGATGCCACCCTACCCTGCTATCCGCCAGGCCCTACCCGTAACCCTCACCACGTCCGACCAAATATGAAGTGCATAGGATTATTCAACAGGCAAGCTTGTGTCTTATCCCCGGATGACTCAAGCCGGAATTTGAACCTTCTCCTCTTTTGGTTCATTGGCAAACCACACCACCCGCTGGGGGAACGCTATCTCAATGCCTTCCTGTTCAAGGGCCTGTTTGATCTTCCATAATAGCTCCATCTTAACGGCATACCATTCCGTCACGGGAGCCCATATCCTTACAATGATATTGACCGCGTTATCTCCCAGATTATCCACAAAGACCTGCGGCGCTGGATTGAGAAGGGTCATGGTATGGTCCCTGACCAGGTCTTTGATAATCTTAATCGACTTATCGGCATCGTCACTGTAACGGATACCAACCACATACTCAAACCGCCGGGCGATATGGGCCACAAAGTTCGTGATGTTTGAAGTAAAGACCTTCTGATTGGGAATCCTTACAAAAAGGCCGTCAAAGGTTCGCAAGGTGGTGGACATTATTCGAATATCCTCCACTATTCCGGCCGTTCCATCGATGTCCACGGAGTTTCCTATCCTGATGGGTCGTTCAATGATCAGAAAGATTCCTGAGATCAGGTTGCCGATAATACTCTGGCTGGCAAAACCAATGGCCAGACCGGCGACACCCCCGGCTACCAGCAGACCGGAAAGCTTCACTCCCAGCGTTGGAAGCACCGCTATAACGGCGATGGTGATGATGGAATAATAGGCGAGACGGACCACGATCTCGAGGTTATCCTTACCGACTTTCTCTTTGAGAACCCTCCTGAGATAGGCTGATAGACCTTTGGCAACGGTGAGGGCAACAAGAAGAACAATAGCAACTAAGATGATATCCAGGAGAGATACATTGGCGTATATTTCTTTTTTCAAAATCATAGTCCGAACTCCATCACAAATTCTTTTGAAGTGATTGATAATTTTCGTGCCGTGTAAACTTCAATGGCATTGGTCATCCCCTGTTCCATGGGGATATCTACAAAATCAGTTTCCGCCACACTCCCGCTTCTGATTTTCATCATTCCTTTCATGGCTACCATCCGATCATTATAAAAGATCTTCATACCATACGCATTAAAGACCACATGATTGATCTCTACCCAGTCGGGATTGGTATTTTCGATTCTCATCTCCAGAACTCCCTCATAAAGAGGGTCCGCGGAAGGTACAGTGAGGTAAACATCGCTGTTCCAGTGTTTGCATAACACGCCGTTTCGGGGATCTCCATAGAGAGTAAACTTCTGTTTGACCAGGGTAAAAACATCCAGGATTTGTAGATCCCGGCTGTCGGATAAATAGACACCTATCTCTATGGGAAATTTCATGAAGACCTTGTTCGTAGATTTTGGTTCGAGAACGAGAGCTTTTTCCAGATTTATAAGAAGGTAAGGCGTAAGGGTCTTGGGTTTGTTGAGGGGCTCAACGGGATTGATGATAATCTTGCCTTTGTTGATCAAAAGGCTTTTCTCTATCTCCTCTTCCAACCAAATCCTTTTGTATATCAGCCATCCATCCTCTTTTTGAATAGAGATGGATAGATTTTCTTGCATAATGTTTACAGGGATATCATATTCTCCAAACATAACCTCACCTCTTCATGTTTTCAGCAGGGATGGAAGACACCCGTGGCTCCATCATTCCTCCCGCTGTTTGATCAGGATAATACATCAATCAGTTCATCAATTTGACGAGCATTCTTAAGGGGAAGCGGTTCCAGCGTCTCTGCCCTTTTGCCCTCATCCATATGTCGGAGTACGAAGGATGCCTGTTGTGGTGGCAT
>JAXHUM010000050.1:0-27637 GCA_034189325.1 Thermodesulfobacteriota bacterium | reverse complement strand
TCGATGGAGTTTGAGAGGATCCTCTCGGCCTCCGGTCCCACCCTGGGCCATCTCGTCAGACCTTCCGACCACAAAGAACCGAAAAAAATCGCCTGGCTCCAGTGCGTCGGCTCCAGGGACATGAATCGGTGCGACCACAGCTATTGCTCGTCCGTCTGCTGCATGTACGCCACCAAGGAGGCGGTCATTGCCAAGGAGCATGCCGGCGGCGATCTGGACTGCGCTGTTTTCTATATGGATATAAGGACATACGGGAAGGACTTCGAGAAGTACTACAACAATGCCAAAGAGAAACATGGCGTTCGGTTTATTAATTCGCGAGTCCATTCTATCGATCCTATTCATGGAAGCGACGATTTGATTTTGAAATACTCGGATGAGGAGGGTGTCAGGCATGAAGAGATCTTTGATATTGTCGTGCTCTCCGTGGGCGTAGAAATCAGCCCAAAGGTGGCTGAACTGGCCCAGGGCATGGGGATTTCCCTGGACAAGCATGGGTTTGCCTCAACAGCCTGTTTTCATCCGGTCGATACATCCGTCGAAGGGATTCACGCTTGCGGCGTCTTTCTCGGCCCTAAAGATATTCCCCAGTCGGTCATTGAGGCAAGTGCGGCCGCCTGTGCCGCGGGCATCGATATCAGCGAGGCACGGGGGACCGAGACAAAGTCGATGGAAGTGCCTGAAGAGAGAGATGTGAGCAGCGAAGAACCCAGGATCGGTGTCTTTATCTGTAACTGTGGTGTCAATATAGGCGGCGTGGTGGATGTCAACACTGTAACCGAATACGCTGCTTCCCTCCCAGGAGTGGTTTTCACTGATCAGAGTCTCTTTGCCTGCTCCCAGGATAACCAGGAGAAAATGAAGGAGATTATTCAAGAAGAGGCACTCAACCGGATTGTGGTCGCCTCCTGTTCTCCGAGAACTCACGAGCCGCTTTTTCAGGAAACCCTGGAGGCCTGCGGGCTGAACAAATACCTCTTTGAAATGGCCAACATAAGGGATCAGAATTCGTGGGTTCACGGTGATGAACCGGATACGGCAACGATCAAGGCAAAAGATCTTGTGCGGATGGCGGTGGCACGGGTCGGCCTTCTCACGGCCCTGAAAGAAAAAAAGATCCCCATCAATCGACGGGCCCTGGTCATCGGTGGAGGTGTGGCCGGAATGACAGCCGCCTTGTCCCTTGCACAACAGGGTTTCGAGACCGTCATTGTTGAGAAAAGGGATCAACTCGGGGGGCTGTGTCGAGATCTCACCACGACCATTGAAGGGGAAGACATCCAGGGTCACCTTCAGGAGTTGATTGAGGCGGTCACGCATCACCCCAAGATCCAGGCCCTTACCGAGTCCCTCATTGTTGGATTTGGCGGGTTTAAGGGAAGTTTCGAGACAGAGGTGATTGTGGGCCCCGGCATGTACGAGCGCAAGATTGAGCATGGCGTCGTGATCCTGGCCACCGGAGCCAATGAATACCAGCCGACGGAATACCTCTATGGTGAGGACCACCGGGTGATGACCCAGATCGAGCTTGGAAAACGACTTGAGGTAAAGGGATCTGAAGATCTCGACAAGGTGGTGATGATCCAGTGTGTAGGGTCCAGAAACGAGGACAATCCAAACTGCTCTCGCGTCTGCTGCCAGGCGGCCGTCAAAAACGCCCTCCACATCAAGGATATGAATCCCGACACCGACGTCTACATCCTATATCGCGACATGAGAACCTATGGGCTCTTGGAAGAGTACTATGCAGAGGCAAGGAAGCAGGGCATTATTTTTTCGCGGTTCACTGTGGACAACCCGCCCATTGTTCAAGAGAAGGATGATCGCCTTGTGGTGACCTTTAAAGACCATGTCCTTCAAAGGGATATTTCGATCTCGCCGGACATTCTCGCGCTGAGCGCGGGGATGATAGCCGAGGACACGGAAGAGTTGGCCACGATCCTCAAGCTGCCGAGGAACGACGAGGGTTTCTTTATCGAAGCCCATGTCAAACTCAGGCCTGTTGACCTGGCCAATGAGGGGATTTTCTTGTGCGGCACTGCGCACAGTCCAAAGCTGATCACCGAGACAATCGCCCAGTCCCTGGCGGCCGCCTCCAGGGCCACGACCTTCCTGTCTCAGTCGGAAATCACCCTGTCCGCCGTCACCGCCAGGGTAGACGCGGAGCACTGCGCCGCCTGTCTGGTCTGCGTCCGGTCGTGTCCCCACGGCGTTCCCCGGATCAACGCCGAGGGCGTCAGTGAAATCGATGAGGCCCTCTGTCACGGCTGCGGCATTTGCGCGGCCGAATGCCCGGCCAAGGCGATCGAGTTGAACTGGTACGAGGATGACCAGATCATGGCCAAGGTGAACGCGTTGCTGGAGGGTGTTCTGTAGAGGTATGGAAACGATCCATGATACCGGCCACAGGCCTTTGGGCCGACCCAAGAGGAGGGGACAAAGATATGCGAGACTTCGAACCTGTGATCATCGCTTTTTGCTGTAATTTCTGAGGGTACACGGCCGCGGACCTGGCAGGTTCCATGCGACTGAGGTATCCCGGAAACATCCGCATTATCAGGGTCCCCTGTACCGGAAAAGTCGATACTCTGCATATTCTACGTTCTTTTGAAAAGGGCGCTGACGGGGTCTTTGTGGTGGGTTGTCTCGAAGGTGACTGCCGCTTCAATTGGGGCAACCTCAGGGCGCGCAAGCGGGTCGAGGAATCCCAGAAGATTTTGAACAGCATAGGCATTGAAGGTGAAAGGGTCAGGATGTTTAATCTCTCATCGGGGGAAGGCCCCCGGTTTGCCGAGATTGCCACGGAAATGACGGAAGAAATCAGAAAAATCGGTCCTAATCCTATTAAGAAAATCGAGAATAAGGCCGCCGCCTGAAGCTTTTTCAAAGAGTCGGGAAAGAGAGGGTAGACCTATGATTGTCGCAGAAAGAAAGCCTGTTGAAGAGATTATCGAGTCGATCCAAGGCTCCCAAAAGATCCTGATAGCCGGATGCAACGAGTGCGTCACCGTGTGTGAGGCAGGCGGAAAAAAGGAGGTTGGAGTCCTTGCCTCGACCCTTCGAATGCATTTCATGAAGGAGGGTGAAAAGGTGGAGATCGACGAAGTCACATTGGAAAGACAGTGCGATCATGAATACCTGGAAGAGATCCGTAACAAGATAGACCTTTACGATGTCGTGGTCTCCCTGGCCTGCGGCGTCGGGGTCCAGTTTATGGCTGAAAAGTATTTCAGCACCCCGGTCCTTCCCGGTGTGAATACCTCCTTTATGGGAGTGACCGAGGAAAGAGGCGTTTGGAGCGAGCGATGCCAGGGGTGCGGAGAGTGTATTCTCGGGAAGACCGCCGGTATCTGCCCTATCTCTCGGTGCGCCAAAAGGCTCCTGAACGGCCCATGCGGCGGGTCGACCGACGGTAAGTGCGAATTAAGCAAGGATCTGGATTGCGCGTGGCAGCTTATAATTGATCGGCTCAAGGAACTCAACCGCCTGGACGATTACGAGAAACTCATGCCCATTAAAGATTGGTCAACAGAGAGGGCGGGAGGCCCCCGAAAAGTTATCAGAGAGGATGTGAGATTATGAGCGTGAAGACACCCAGCCGGTTAGAGAAGATCCTTGATGAGGGACATTTGGCCGTGACCTCCGAATGTGGGCCACCCAGGGGAAGCGATGGGGAGGTTATCGCGAAAAAGGCTGAAATGATCAGGAATTACGTTGACGCCGTCAACATCACCGATAACCAGACATCCGTGACCCGGCTCTGCAGCCTGGCCGCCTGCATACGTCTCAAATTGATGGGGGTGGAACCGATACTCCAAATGGTGACCAGGGACAGAAACCGGATCGCGTTGCAGAGTGATATCCTTGGGGCCGCCTCCTTTGATGTCCACAATATTCTCTGCCTCTCCGGTGACCACCAACAGTTCGGAGACAATGCGCAGGGCCAGAATGTCTTTGACATTGACTCGATGCAACTGATTCAAACGGTTCGACTGATGAGGGACCAGGGCAAGTTCCTTGGTGGAGATCCTATTGAACGCCCTCCCAATATGTTTGTGGGAGCCGCTGCCAACCCCTTTGCCGATCCCTTTGAAATCCGAGTCCCCCGATTGGCGAAGAAGATTGCCGCCGGCGTTGAGTTCATACAGACCCAGTGCATTTACAACCTCGACAAATTTGAACTCTGGATGAAGCAGGCCCGGGATCGGGGCCTCCATGAAAAGGTCTCCATTCTTGCCGGTGTCACTCCGTTCAAATCGGCCGGCATGGCCAAGTACATGAAAAACAGGGTCCCCGGCATGGACGTGCCCGATGAGGTGGTCAAGAGGATGTCGGGAGTACCGAAAGAGAAACAGGCCCAGGAAGGCATCGATATCTGCGTGGAATCGATTCAGAGACTAAAGGAAGTAGAGGGAGTCAGGGGTTTCCATGTCATGGCGATCGAATGGGAGGAGAAGGTCCCGGAAATTGTTGAAAGAGGCGGCCTTTATCCGAGGCCGAAAGTGAATGAATGAGGCACGTCGGTCAGAGGTGAAAAAGAGAGAGAGTCGTCTCAACAGAGGAAGGAGGTGTTTTTATGGCTAAGAAATATGTCCTGGTGGTTGATGATGATCCGGATCTGGTGGAAACAGTCGCCATGATGCTGGAGAGCAAAGGATTTGAGGTGGGCCGCGCCTACGACGGCCTGGAGGGAGAAGCATCGATCAAGGAGCGTCGCCCTGATCTGATCATCCTGGATGTCATGATGCCCCGAAAAGATGGGTATGTTCTCTGCGCCGAGTTAAAGGCGGACGAGAAGACCATGGACATTCCGGTGGTTCTATTGACAGCCGTTGGGGAGGCCGTGCCGACCACGACTTACAGCCACGCCGACGGAATGTCCACCGAAGCGGATGACTATATTCCCAAGCCGATTGACACCGAAGGCCTGATGTCTGTCGTCAGGGGATTGCTCTGATCCGCCCGGTCCTGATGATTTTCTCAGACCGGCGAAAACATTCTTTATGAAATCGACAGCAAAACTGGGTGGGTTCAAGATCCTGAAGGATGTCGTTTGGATGTCGATGGTCAGGCCGGAGGAAAACTGTCGATTTCCAACCGACATATGCCGAACACTTGCAGCATCGAAGATCAATATCCCGTTTTTGACCTTTGCCAATAGGGATAATGACGGAAGCCTGAGTTTTGTCGTTGATCTCGCCGACAGTGAAAGGGCCTCCCATCTCATTGATCCGAGCTGCGCCCATGCCTCTTACGAGGCGGTCCAGGTCTTTATTCTGTCTGTATTTCCGCACAGATACGATCCTGATATTTTCGGTGCCCTCTTTGCCCTGTTGAGCCGCCTGAAAGATCCCCCCTTGGGGATAGCCAATTCCCCCTCAGCCGTTTCAGTAGTCCTGAAACAGGACTCGCTGGGGGAGGTGACCAGGGGCTTGTTCGACCTGTTCGAGTTCAGTGCCTACCGGACGCCGGAAGACTGGAAGCTTGCTCAGAAGGGTAAAGAAGCTCTTTACAAAGAGGTGATCGCTTCCTATCAGGAGAAGAAACCCAAGATATACGGGCTTGAATGGCAGGGTGAGCAGGAGTTTGTGCAGCTTACTCTGGGTGGCGGCTCCCTGGAAAGGATCGGAAATGCCATAAAGGCCTGGGACCGTTCCAAACAGGCTTTTCATTACATGGCCGCAGGTCCGGGCCGGGAAGATTTGGAGATGCACCTCTCATTCTGCCTGCCCGGATGTGATCAGGGAGAGACCATGCTTCACTCTGTGCAAGATGAATTTCCTGTCATTACCTCGGTTTCGCTCTTTCCAACCACCTATTTCTCAATGAACGGCCCTCATTTTGGTGATCGTGACGGGATAGCAGCCCAGCTCTTCGAAGGCTTGAACAAAAATCAAGTCCGTATTCTCGGCCTGAGCTGTACCATCGCGTCGATCACCGGAATACTGCCTGCCTATCAAACCGATTTGGGAATCAAAGTCATCAAAGAATGCTTTGATGTCCCCTCCGTCATGGAAAAAACCAACCGCTTTTTATAAACCGATGTGTCACGAAAAGGCTCGTCTCTTTTATCGAAGCTCCCTATTTTCCGCGTAGATCCCAATAGAGTTTCTTCTCTTGACATTTGTCTTGCTTTTATCCTATGGGTTTTGAGTGGTTCAGGGGATGCCGAAGGATTGTAAGGATTATTAAGGAGATCCCCGGATCGATCTTGTCGGTCCGGGTTTTTTTGGCTCGTTTGATGAAATTGAAATTATTTTTTCTCATTTGGCTCTTTGCGAGCTCCTGTCTCGTTTACTTGCCGGAGTTGGCGGCAAGGACTGTGACAGATCAACTGGGACGGCAACTGGTCGTCACGGGTGATCCGCGGCGAATCGTTTCCCTGGCCCCGAGTATAACGGAGATCCTATTTGCCTTGGGTCGACAAGACCAACTGAAAGGCGTTACCCAGTTCAGCGATTATCCACCGGAAGCACAGGGTTTGCCGAAGGTGGGTTCGTACGTCCGTTTAGACCTGGAGAAGATTGTGGCGCTCAAGCCCGACCTCTGTTTTGCCATCAAAGACGGGAATCCCAGGGTGCTTGTCAGTCGACTGGAATCCCTGGGAATACCGGTCTATGCAGTGGATCCGAGGGACCTTGATTCGGTAATGGAGACGATTCTTGAAATAGGAGGCTTGCTTAACGCCATGACAAGGGCTCATGCTGTTGTAGAGGATATGAGGGCCCGGATCGAGCATGTCAGGGCTGTGGTTGCGGGCACCTCCCTAAGACCCAACCTGTTTTTTCAGATAGGTGTCAATCCGATCGTTTCCGTCGGCACCGGGACCTTTATTCACGAACTTATTCTCCTTGCCGGGGCTAAAAACCTGGCGCAAGGCCCCACCCTCTATCCCCGATTCAGTCGTGAACAGATACTGGGCCTCTCTCCCGATATCTTGATCATCACCTCCATGGCCAGGGGGGCGAGTTTTGAAGAGGTGAAAAGAGAATGGACACAATGGCCTGACCTGCCGGTTGTCAAAAACGATCGGATCTTTGTTGTGGATTCAAACCTTTTCGACCGTCCTTCGCCCCGCCTGGTGGATGCCTTGGAGCTGTTGGTGGAAATCATTCATCCAGACGCCCTGAAGAAGCGATGAGAGCCAAGATGCCTCCTCTCTTAAAAAGGATCTTCACCCTGTCAGGGCTCCTTCTCCTCCTTCTTGGTGCGGTGATGTTGGTCGGGATTTCAATGGGATCCACACCCAGTGGGCTGGGTGAGGCCGTGCAATTGATTTTCGGCCAAGGGGAGGGCGATCCGACCCTAAAAAGCATTATCTGGCGCATCCGCCTTCCCAGGGTGCTCCTGGCGGGCCTGGTCGGGGCGACCCTCTCCCTTGGTGGACTGGTCTTTCAGGCCATACTCAGGAACCCCCTGGCAGAACCTTATATCCTGGGCATTTCCAGCGGATCCGGGGTAGGCGCCATCATCGGCATCCTCCTCGGGATGTCCCGCTTTCCAGGCGTATCCCTCATGGCCTTTGCCGGGAGTATCGCCACCCTCTTGCTCCTTCTCGTCATGACATCGGGACGGACCATGCTGAATAGGCAATCTCTTCTCCTGTCCGGCGTCATGGTCAATGCCTTTTGCGGCGCCCTTATTATGTTTCTCCTCTCCATTACCCAGGATTCAAGGCTCCACAATATCATATTCTGGCTCATGGGCGACCTTTCCCTCCTTCGTATGGGGCAGGTCGGCATACTCGCCATCCTGCTTGTCCCATGGTTTATCCTCCTGTTCTGGCTTTCAAACAGTATGAACCTCATGCAGATGGGCAGGGAAATGGCCCAGTCCATGGGGCTGAACATCAAAAGGGTAAGCGTGATTTTGCTGATAGTGACCTCCTTCATGGTGAGCGTCACAGTATCGCACTGCGGGCCGATCGGCTTTGTCGGACTGGTTATGCCCCACCTTTTGCGACTCCTTCTTGGGCCGGATCACCGCGTACTTGTCCCTGGATGTATCTTGGGGGGAGGGACTTACATGGTCCTGTGTGATCTTATGGCCAGGACCCTGCCGGAGCAGGGAGAAATGCCCGCCGGGGTGATTACGGCCTTGATCGGCGCACCTCTATTCATTATTCTTCTGAAGAGATCGAAACAATGAAGACGGCTGTCGTCTCAAAAGACCTGACTCATGCCTATGGCGATTTGATCGTGTTGAAGGGCCTTTCTTTTTCTGTTCCTTTGGGTGATTTTTTCATCGTCATAGGACCCAATGGTTCCGGCAAGAGTACTTTGATGAAGGCCCTCTCGGGAATCGAGAAATCGATGAAGGGGAGGGTGGAGATCCTGGGCCGGTCGATTCAGTCTTACAGCCGCAAGGCCCTGGCCCGTATCATGGCCTATGTTCCTCAAATGGCCCCCGTGGACTTTCCTTTTACCGTAAAAGAAGTCGTGCTGATGGGAAGGGCTCCCCATTTGGGTATCTTGGGGTTTGAACAGGAAAGAGACTTTGAGATCGCAGCACAGGCAATGTCCTTTACCGGAGTTGAAGACCTTCAAAATCGGAGAATGGATCAGTTGAGCGGGGGGGAGATCCAAAGAGTCTTTATTGCAAGGGCTATCTGCCAGGAACCTCGGATCGTTGTCCTGGATGAGCCCACAGCCTCTCTTGACCTTGCCCATCAGGTCAGGATCATGGATCTAATGGAACGACTCAAGGAGGAAAAGGCCGTTACCGTGGTTATGGTCTCTCATGATGTGAATCTTGCGGCCATGTACGGCGATCATCTCCTGCTCATCAAGGAGGGGGAGGTTGTCAGCCTGGGCACTCCGAGCGAGGTCCTGAGGTATGACATACTGGAAGAGGCTTACGGTTGCAGGCTCCTGGTGGATGAGAGTCCCCTCGGAGGAGCCCAGCGAGTGACGCTGGTGCCGGGGAGATTTATGGATGGGGACCCACCAGGGCCTGATCAATAGAGGAGGTGGAAGCTTGGAAAAACATACCGTGGAAAGAGCGTTTGTTCTCAAGGAAAATTTCTACTGCAGGGAATGTGGTGGCTGGATCTATTGCCCTGAAATGAACAGGAAAGGGACAAACGATCAGGGCGAACCGATTGAAGAAATCGGGGAAGGATGCCTTACGAAGGGGCCGGAGGGGGACTTTTTCGCGTGCCCCGACTGCGGGTGTCGTCACTATCTGAAGGATTAGAAAATACTCTCGGATAGGCTCCTATCCAGGGAGGTGTGCAGGCATGTCTGAAATCAAGAACATCTTTGCCGATATTCCCCGAGATCTGTTGGACGAATACTTTGATGAAATTCTCAAGGCCGGGACCTTGAGAATAGAGCGCATCGTCTCAAGGGGGCACGCCTCGCCCAAAGGCCATTGGGATGATCAGGATCATCATGAATGGGTGATTCTTTTAAGAGGTCATGCCCGACTGAGATTTCAAAAGGATAATGAGATTGTTGAACTCATGCCTGGAAATCATGTCAATATCCCTGCTCATGTGAAACACCGTGTTGAATGGACCGATCCCGAATCAGACACCCTGTGGCTGGCGGTGCACTACTGATCGGAAGATTGGTTTGAGACATCTTTGAAAACAGCTCGATCCGGCGCCCGGTTTTGCAGGGTATTATGGATGGGCCCTTGTCATATCCGATTGAAGGTAGGCCTCGAGTTGATCCATGAAATGAGTTGTGCCTGTAACGTGAACCTGGTCTTTGTTCGGCCCGGCCCATTGAATATCTCCGCAGTCCTCGAGTATTTCCGTGTGTGCCCTGAGTTCCCTCACGGCCATGGATTCTCCCCCACCTTTCAGGAGTGAAGGTGGAAAGTGACGTTTTGCGATCTCTTTGAGGGTACAGTCTTTGTCTTGGGCAATCTCCACGATACTCCGGCAGCGATCCCTATGGAATTGAATGATCTCTTTTGCTCGATCAGGAGGGGTGTGGATCAGGTTGAAGCGTCCGTCGTAAAACAGACGGTGGGCCGTAAAGGTCGCATCAAAAGGTTGATGCGGCAGGAAAGCGATCCGGTTCAGGGACTCTATATACTTCATCAAACCGTAGACGCTGTTTTGGCGGCGATAGTCTTTTGGAAGAATTCGGACGTTGGCTTCAAAGGCATGGGCCAGAGAGGGATGAGGCGTGATGTCCGGCAGGAGGGAGTCGCCGGTAAACAACGCTTCATCTTCCAGGACAATGCAAAGTGAATCGGGCGTGTGCCCTGGGGTGTGTATGAAATAGAGGTTGTCCTCTTCAAAAGAGGCGTTGTCTTCGATCAAGCAATCAACATCCAACAGGCTCCTTTGCTCCTGGTAGGTAAGACACTGCCTGGCAAATTTATCCGGCATCTCGCAAAGACGACAGGATCCCGGCCGGTCGGGATAGAGGGCACCGTCATGGATATCGGGGTAATAAGAGATCATTGAAGGGTATATGGGGTGGGCACACAATGTCGCCCCGGTCGAATGCATGATCTCCGCCAGGTTGCCGTCGTGGTCTTCATGAGAGTGGGTGATAACGATCCGATCAAGGTCTCTCAGGTGCAAATCAATAGAGTCTAAAAGGCTTGAAAAGAGGTCGTAGTTTCCTCGCCGTCCCGTATCGATCAGTGTGATATGCTTATTCACAATCACATAACACCAGGTCGGTCCCAGGTCCCAGTCTGCGTGAGAATAGACATTGGGTATGGCCAATCCAAATATGGCTGTGCCTCTGGTGGTTTCAGAGCGGACAATCATGCCCTCGCCGTTGTCTTTACCCTGTTTAACCACCTCAGGTACCCTCATGCCCTTCCCCTCTCATCATGGTCTCTTTGGGAGGCGTCCCATGAAAGACCCTTTCTCTATCCCTTTGACAGCCTGGTAGGTTTACCCGTGGAATCTTAATGAAAGGTATAGGACTCAGCAGGATGTGTCAATTCAAATTGCGTTCAACTGGATCGCCCGAGCCGAGTGTCCGGCTCGGGCGATGGTGTTTGCATGGCTGGTCTTTACGAAGGGCCCTGCTTAAAATGCTAATGACAGGGTCACGCCTCCGAAAAGAAAATCAGAATCATTGCTGATGCTTCCTGCGGTTATGAGGTTATCCGCCTCATCAGACAGGGGAAAGGAATAGGCAATCATGGGATTGACGACCATGTATTGTCCTACAGGTATTGTCAGGCCGACGGAGATCTGCCCGTCGTGGAGATTTTTATACTTGTTGTTTGTCGGATTAAGGTTGTCATCTATTTCAACAAAAATATCATCTTCAGAAAGATAGTAAGCAACGGATCCGGCCAGATCGAGACTGATTCCCTTAGGCAATTCAAAGGAATGCGAGATCCCCAGGTTTATGTACCACCCTTGTAGTTCGGCGACCTCCCTGTAGGCCGTCAGGGTGGGAGATAGAAAGACATCAAGACTTGCCGTGATATAGAATTCCTCTGCGTCGTCCAATCCGTCCAAGGCATAATAGATATATCCCACTCCCACGCCCACAGGACCAAAGCTCGTGTCATAGGACAGGGTCATATCGGTTTCATTCCACTTTGCATCGTCGCTTGGACCGGGCACATCCGTATCGAGGTTACCCCAGAGGTTGAAACCAAAACCTTTGTACCCGACAGTCGCCGAAGGTTGAATCACCACACTGTCATCGCTGAGCTCGAAGCCCCGCCACACATATTTGGTCAAGAACCCTATGTCTGCTGATGCGGTCGGTTTCTCTTCTTCAGCCGACACATTAAAGGCACCAATCAACAGGGCCAGTAAACCGCATAGAATGATAAATCCCAAATTCCTCATTTTCATTGTTTTCTTTCCTCCCTTTTTTGGTTTGATGGTTTTTATGTTCAATATATAAAACACCTTTCCTGCCTCTCAATGGAACAGAGGCCGTAACATCAATCACTGCTGCTTATGCTACTGTTGGGCGTAGGTGGAGACTGCAAAGTCGGGATAGGCTATGCCTCCATGTTCAGTCATATCCAGGCCTTCCACTTCATCTTCCGGAGACACCCTTAAGCCTATGGTCATATCGATAAGCTTGAACATGATAAAAGCGGCGCAGAAGGTCCAGACAAAGCAGGAAACAATGCCGAGGAGCTGTACGCCGATAATCTTGGCCGAGGTCCCTCCCATATTGAAGATACCTGCTGCGAGGGTTCCCCAGGCCCCATTGACTCCATGCACGGAAATGGCACCCACTGGGTCGTCCACTCCAACGCGATCAAAAAAGAGCACGGAAAAGACAACAAGAATCCCCGCAATCGCGCCGATTATGACAGCGCTCAAGGGCGATACCGTGGCGCAGGGGCTCGTGATCGCCACAAGGCCTGCTAGGGCGCCGTTGAGGCTCATGCCTACTTCGGCCTTCCCGAACTTTATCCACGAGGTGAACATGGCCAGCACAGCGCCTGCGGCCGCGGCAAGGTTGGTATTGACAAAGATCATGGCAATATCCTTGTTGGCTGCCGTGGTAGAGCCGGGGTTGAAACCAAACCACCCCAACCAGAGGATGAAGACGCCCAAGGCCGCCAGAGGCATGCTGTGCCCCAGGATAGGTTTTATTGAGCCGCCTTTGAGATACTTGCCGGCACGGGGACCGAGGACTATGGCGCCGGCCAATCCTGCCCATCCACCTACCGAATGGACCACGGTCGAGCCTGCAAAATCAATAAAGCCGAGGTTTTCAAGCCACCCCTGTCCATTAAAAAGGCTGCCCCATGCCCAGCTACCGAAAACAGGGTAGATTATGGCGCTGATCAAAACGCTGTACAAGAGATATCCCGTGAACTTGGTCCTCTCCGCCATGGCCCCTGAAACGATGGTGGCGGCTGTTGCGCAGAACACGACCTGGAACATCCAGAAGGCCAAGACCCAAGGGTCCCCGCCCGGGGTAAAGTCGCTCAGGAAAAATCCCGAGGTTCCAAACCAACCTGTCTTTGTTGCGCCGAACATTATGCCGAAGCCAACGGCCCAGAAGGCCAGGGACCCGATCGAAAAATCCATCAGATTTTTCATCATGATATTGATCGCGTTTTTTGCCCGGGTGAATCCAGCCTCAACTAAGGCAAAACCCGCCTGCATAAAGAAAACCAGGGCAGCCGCGACCAAGGTCCAGAGGTAGTCGGCATGGGATTGCACAAGTGCGATAGCCTCCCTGTTGGATAATACTGTAGGCGGGTCATCTCCTGCCCATGCCGTTGTCACACAAATGATGGGTAATGCAAATAAACCAATTAGCTTTTTCATTGAAAGTCTCCTCTCAGTTCACTAGACTGCGTCGTCGTCTCTTTCTCCGGTCCGAATTCGAATCGCGCTCTCAACCGGGGAAACAAATATTTTGCCGTCTCCGACCTTGCCGGTTTTGGCCTTCTGAACAATAGTTTCTACAACCTGGTCGACCCTGGATGACTGGACCACCACTTCAATCAATATTTTCGGTATAAAATCGACCTGGTATTCCGCGCCCCTGTACACCTCTCTGTGTCCCTTTTGACGACCGAATCCCTTGACCTCGCTGATAGTCATACCGGTGACACCCAGGTCGTTGATAGCCTCTTTCACAGGGTCCAGCTTGAACGGCTTAATGATGGCTGTTATTTTCTTCATGGGATTGCCTCCTTCATGGAAATAGGTGAATCGTAGGGCCCTTTCATGCTCCTCCTATAAGGCAAAGGGTGTGCCAAGAGATACATTGACGAGATGGCAGAATTTTAAGCGCCTGATATAAAAGGAGGAAATCAATTAATGCGGATCAATGGAAAAGGGCCGGAGTTGTTAAGCGGACTGTTTTGGCAATTAAATAAAAGACAAAAATGTGCTTAAAATAAACAATAATAACAGTTTTGTTGGATAGCGAGAGACCTTTGAAAGAGGCTCAATTTTGTTCAAGTGCAAGGAAGGCGAAGATTTTAACCGGAGGAGTATATGGAATATTTCGAGGATTATAAGGTGAACCTGACGCCGCAATTGGGCAAAAGGGGGCGTTTTGCAAAGGTCTCAGCGATTCGTCCCCTTTTGTATCCTTAAGTTCGATGAAAGAGTGGAATAAAGTGCGTCAAGGCCTTGTCTATGACGATTGGTTTTCATAGAATAAAAGAGGCGGTGCTTCTGAAAAAGGAATCTTGGCGGCCTCGGAACGTGCAGACCCTGATCAGGAACATTTTGCGAAATCGTCGAAGTGCCGATTTTATAGAAAACCATCAACCTTGAACAGGACCCGTATGAGAATGACGAAGAAACTTCCCAAGGAATTGCTCGAAGATCTGGAGATGAGGCTGGGAGCCTATGACCGGTCCTGTAAAGAGGCAGGACTGGGGCAGGTGGATGAGACTATCCGACCTGAGGTGATGCGTGTTTTTGCCTTCAGCCGTTTCATCGCGCAGAGCGCTGCTGCTCACCCGAAGATGGTCGACGAGTTGATAAAAAGCGGGGACCTTTATCGAGAATACGCCGTTGATGAGCATGTGACATCTTTAAGGCGGTCTATCCGGGACATGAAGGACGAACAGGCCCTGGGTAAGGCGCTTCGCGGGTATCGAAATCGTGAAATGGTGAGGATCGCGTGGCGCGATCTGGTGGGGAGGGCGGATCTATTTCAGACAATGAAGGAGCTTTCCGCCTTTGCCGAAGCCTGCGTTGATGAGACGTTTTCACTCCTCCATCAATGGCACTGTAAAGAATTCGGGACCCCGACAAATTCAGACGGCACTCCGCAGAAGATTGTTGTCATAGCAATGGGAAAGCTCGGGGCCGAAGAGCTTAACTTCTCGTCGGATATCGACCTGATGTTTGCGTATCCCGAAGCAGGAGAGACCATCGGCCTTGAGAATTCCTTGACTCATGAAGAGTTCTTTACCGGCCTCTCACGGCGCTTCCTGAGGGTCTTTAGTGATGCCGGCATCGGGGGACTCCTTTTCCGTGTCGATTTGAGGCTCAGGCCATTCGGTGAAAACGGTCCCCTTATTATGAGCTTCAATGCCATGGAGGACTACTATCAGACACAGGGCCGCGAATGGGAACGTTACGCATTGATAAAGGCGCGGATCATTGCCGGCGACAGGAAGGCCGGTGACATGCTCCTTGAAAGGCTGACTCCCTTTATCTATCGTCGGTACCTCGATTACGGCGTGTACGAGTCCATCAGAGAGATGAAGAAGAAGATCGCCCTGGAAATAGAACGAAAAAGGCTGACCGAGAACATCAAGCTCGGCCAGGGAGGAATCCGCGAGGTCGAGTTCTTTGGCCAGATTTTTCAGTTGATAAGGGGTGGTGTCGAGCCCGGCCTCAGACAACGCCCTATCTTAAAGGTGCTGACAAGCCTGGTTGCCGAAGGATATATCCCTGATCATGTCTGCAATGAATTGTCTTCGGCCTACCAATTCCTCCGTAAAACCGAGAACCGTCTCCAGGAGTACGACGATCAGCAGACCCATGATCTCCCGAGAAATCCCCTTGAAAGGATATCTCTTGCCGCATCCATGGGTTTTGGAGATTGGGAATCGTTCGAGGAAGAACTGCGCAGGCACATGAACAATGTCCATCTCCATTTTAATGAATTGCTTGTGGGAACGGATGAAGTGGGAGGAGAAAACGATAGGGATGCTTTGGACGCCGTATGGAAGGGACTCTCGGAAAAAGAGGTGTCTGAAGAGGTGCTTGGTGGTGCGGGCTATGAGAATCCCTCTGATATCAATCTAATTTTGGAGACAATGAGAAATGATGCGGAGATGGGGATGCTGAGTTCGGAGGGGAGGGACCGCCTTGACAAGCTCATGCCCCTGCTCCTGGAAAAAGTCGGCCTTGTTGACCAGCCGGATCAGATCCTGAAACGCATTCTCGACCTGATAAAGGCTATTGAGAAACGAACATGCTACATATCCCTTTTACTGGAAAACCCCGACGCCCTTACCCAGCTGGTGACCCTTGCCGGCGCCAGCCCCTGGATCATCTCTTTTTTGTCCCGTTACCCCTTGCTCCTTGATGAACTCCTTGATTCACGGAGACTCTATACGCCCCCTACAAGAGAGGAGCTGACCGAGAGTCTCCTTATCCGTTTGGAGCGGGTTCCCAAGTCCGACCTGGAACTCCAAATGGAGGAACTGAATATATTCAAGCACGCCAATATCCTCCATGTTGCAGCGGCTGATGTGGCTGGCGCCTTTAGACTGATGAAGGTGAGCGACTATCTTTCAGAGCTCGCTGAAACGGTTCTCGAAAAGGTCTTGGAGCTTTCATGGGAACACCTTGTTGAGAAGTATGGCCGTCCCCTATGCTATATGGCTCATAAGAGGTGCGAGAAAGGGTTTGTGGTTGTGGCCCTAGGGAAACTGGGAGGGCTGGAGCTGGGGTATGGTTCGGACCTCGACCTGGTCTTTCTCCACGCCGGAAAGCCCGGGCCCACAGACGGTAGTGACGACTCTATAGAAACACCCCAATTTTATGCCCGTCTCGGGCAAAGAATTATACACCTGTTGACGACGCATACGGCTGTCGGGAAACTGTATGATATCGATATGAGATTACGGCCCAGCGGTCACTCCGGTACCCTGGTCAGTAACATCGAGGCCTATGCCGATTATATGAGAGAAGAGGCCTGGACATGGGAGCACCAGGCCCTGGTCAGGGGGAGGGCTGTCTGCGGGGACAATGCCTTGGTAGAACGCTTTGAAACCATTCGAAAAGAAGTCCTCTGCCGCCCACGTGACAAAAAGACTCTGGCCGAAGAGATCCTGTCGATGCGCGATCGAATGCGCCGGGAGAGCAGAAGTCCCAAATCAGGCGATTTTGATATCAAACAGGGGAGGGGCGGGATCATTGACATTGAATTTCTTATTCAGTATTTTATCCTGCTACATGCGGTGAATTATCCTGAGCTGGTGAGATGGTCGGATAATGTTCGTCAGATTGAGACCCTGGCCGATGCTGAAATCATCGACCCCTCAACAGCGCGATTATTGAAGGAGGTCTACCTGGCCCTGAGAAAGGAGGTGCATAGGCTGAACCTGCAACAAAAACCATTGATAATTCCGGTTGAGAACATCTCCCATTTAACAGACAAAACAGCCAGAATCTGGGATCAATACCTGTGAATCAAGAGGTTTTGGAAGACAAAAGAGACCCCCACTGCTCCAGGTCATCGGCGTATCCCCAACTTCCTGACAATGGACTAATTTTGTGAACTTCTCATGAAGGAGAATTTAATATGAAGAAAATCGAGGCCATCATAAAACCCTTTAAACTTGATGATGTGAAGGAAGCTTTGAATGAAATCGGAATCCAAGGGATGACTATTTCGGAAGTCAAAGGTTACGGTCGGCAGAAGGGTCACAAGGAGATATACAGGGGAGCTGAATATGTCGTAGACTTCATCCCTAAAATCAAGATCGAGATAGTCATCGGTTCTGATCGGGTGGATAATGTTGTGGAAACCATCCAGAAAGCCGCCAATACAGGCAAAATAGGTGATGGCAAGATTTTCGTGCTCCCTGTTGAAGATGCGATCCGGGTAAGAACAGGGGAAAGGGGAGAAGACGCTATTTAGTCTATTTCCCCTGTCTTGATCTGGAAAGACACTACAACCTGCGGCGCTTCACGAGTCTTCGAATAGAGAGGAACGCTGTTTGTGCCGAACAACTATGTGACGGGCATTAATCGTTCCATTCCTCAAGACCGTCGATATTGATCCTCTCGGGGGGTTTGGGTCTTACCTTGCGATAGACCGTGAGAGGATCACTCTGTTGACCATCTACCATTAGAAGATCCTTTTCAATGGAGATGCCGAACAAGGTTTCATTTTCCCTGAGAAAGGGAAGGATCAAGTCCCAGTCCTTATCCTCCAGGGGGACGATCTCCCCGCCGTTCAATTGCTGGTCATCTATCAATTGTCCGGGGTCTCTCACATATATGGCCCCACCAGAGGCCAGGGAAAAGAGGTTGGATCCCGGATAGGGTGTGTCCAGAGGCCGGACATTGCCGTCATCATCGAATGCCACGCCGTTGAGCACGACGAATCCCCCGTTGTCGAGAGGATCGCCCGCCATGAAAGATTCCGCCAGGTAGTCGAGGCATGTCCCATTGATGACAACCTTGGGCCTTCCCACCGCGTTTATGAGGGGCCTTCCGGCGGCGTTGCCCATCACATAGACCTCTCCCCCCTTGGCGCCGTACATGAATGTCTGGCCGGTATCGCCGTAAATGACCAGCTTCCCCGATTTCATGATCTGGCCGAGCTGATCCTGGGCGTTTCCATGGACCATGATGGTCATTCCGTCAATTCCTGAAGCAAGATAGTCGCCGGAACTGCCGTAGATGTCCAGGTGGACGCCTCCTGAGTCGGAGCCAAAGCCGCACCCATGAAACCGCTGTCCCTTTAAACCGAACACAATGAACCTGCGCCAGCCCCTGAAATAGGCCTCAGACATCAACCTGCTGTCACAGGAATCGCCTTCCGGGGGAAACAGCGAGGCGTCGATGACCATGACCCTTTCTTTGTTCACAGGTCCTCGGAAGAATTGCCTCGACTCCCAATCAACCAGCCTGTAGGCCCCCTTATTGTTTTCCTCCCTGAGGGATGGCAAATGCCGAAAAATCGTTTCGAGAGTCTGATTGATCATCTGAAGAATGGAACGCCGCTTTTTGTCGTAGGTCGGGTAGCGACTGTCAAGCAAAAGGGTAAGGGCCTCAATTGCCACTTCAAAGTGGGCATCACCTTTTAAGGCCCATCGTTTGATCTCCTTCAGGCAATCCATGAGGTTTGCGTAGTCCCAGTCTTTGATGCTTTTTAGCACATACTCACTTAGAAGTTCCGGACGTTGAAGATCAAAAAACTCTCCTATTTGAAAGCGGTCATTTCCTTCATCCTCCATCAAGTAGTAGACACGACCAGGCAGATAAGGGACCTGGTCTTCCGGCACCGTGACTTCGCTGCCGAATTTGTCAACACATGTAAGGGTCCGTTCAGTAGGGTTCTTCTCCTTTTTGTCCAGGTTAAAGATAAAGGCCCCTCCATCCGTATGGCTGCCTCCCCTGGCATTCCAGTAACGATCGGCCACCGTGCCGATCCTGGGGTCTTCATCGGAAAGGCTTTTGAGGGTGGCGTCGATAGCCTGTTTTTCGGAGCACACCAGACCCACCTGCACCTGACCGTTGTGAAGGGCAAAGACCTGCGGTCTCAGCATGGCCGTATCCGTGATTCCAATGAGCTGTAGACGGTCCTTTGCCGTATCATTGCGGGCGATGATGAAAAACCAGGGGCCATCGGGCGATCCATGGACATGGGTTGCCTGTATAGCCCTGTAGACATCCTGTTTGTCCCGGGGCAATTGGTCGAAATCCCTTTCCATGGTGGGCGCCAGGGCCTCAATCACATATTCGAGGGGATAGCCGTAAGTCCGGCTGTACAGATCAAACAGGAGGGCCGAGACCTCCGTGTCGGTCAAGAACTGGGGATAAAGGTTCCGCTGCTTCAGGTATTCTGAAACAGAATGGTAATTGGCAAAGTCTCCGTTGTGGACAAGGGCTTCGTTGAGGCCGATAAAGGGATGGGCCCCTCCCGGATGCCAGACCCTCCCCTTGGTGGGGTATCTCTGGTGAGCTATCCACACGTGGGCCTTGAAATCGTCCAATTTGTAGTATTGGACCACCCGTTCGGCATAGCCGACGATTTTGAGGATAAAGAAATTCCGGCCATGGGATAGGACAAAGGCCCTCTGGGCCCCGAAAGCATCGTAGAAGGTCTTGTTGATGTTGAAGCTGTTCTGAAAGATGAATTCGTCTTCCGCCTGTCGCAGGGTGAGATGGGACAACCCGTTTTTATCGATAAAGGAGGCGAGCACATCCTCTTTGACACGGACAAAATATCGCCACACATCGGGAGGTCGAACATCCAGGCCGCGGACATCTCGATAATCCTCCACATGGGGGAGGTTCTCGGACAGGTCAATCCGAAGGTAGGGATGGATATACTTTTTTTCCACCTCGCCGATAACATCCTCTTCGAGAACCGCGATCTGGAGCATATAATCCTCTTCGAGGATCTCGCGAGACACGCCCAGCATCCGGTGATCAAAGCCCATGGCCGCGATACCTCCGCCGCGGCCGTTACCCCTGTTGTGCATCTGTTTTGAGGGTTCGAAGATATGTTTTCCCCTCACCGGAATGCTACAGGCAAAGCCGGTCACCCCGCAGCCGCCCTCGGCCTCTGTCTCGAAACAGCGCCTGTCGGGCATGTCCTCTACAAGGGGTCTCCTAGATTGAATAATGTTTGACACAGTCTGATGCATTGTCATGATAATGATTCACTTTCTCTTATCAATAGGCAGAATACCTTTTAACGGCTCTCCTTCTTCAGATAATCGAGGTGCACCAGACAATCGGTCCTGCCGACCAGTTCCCTGATGCTCCTCATACCCAGGCGTTTTAATATTCGGATCAATTCCTTGCGCCAGGCAAGAAACATGTTGATGATTCGTTGGGTTCCCCAGTCATTCTCCATAAGGTCCACCAACTCGGCGTCGGTCGTGGCAATACCCCTTGCGCACCCCCTGCCGCTTTCGCAGTTGTGACACCGGACGCATTCAAGGGCCACCATGTCAGCGGTCCCGGTGCACACACCATCTGCGCCCAGGGCGATAATCTTGGCCACATCATGGGGGCACCTCACCCCTCCACTGGCAATGACGGTGATTTTATCCCGAACCCCCTCATCCTGTAAGAATCTGTGGACCTTTGGAAGGGCGTATTCGATCGGCATGGCAATATTCTTTTTTGCGATCTCAGGGGCCGCTCCCGTGCCGCCGTAGCTTCCGTCAAGATGCACGATATGAGCGCCCGCGTAGTAGCTCCCCACCGCAACCATATCCACATCGGTGGGGGTGGAAACCTTAACCGAAACCAGGGCCCGGGGGTTCATGGCCTTTATCCAGTCCACATGCTTTTTGTGGTCTTCCACTGAATAGACACTGTGAAAGGGAAAGGGTGAAAACAGGGGATGACCCACGACCGCTTCCCGCATGCGAGCCACGCCGGGCGTGACCTTATCTCCCAAGAGGTGTCCTCCCAGCCCCGGCTTCGCCCCCTGGGCGTATTTGAATTCTACGATCTTTACTCTCTGGATCGTCTCTTCCCTCACACCGAAAAGCCCCGTCGCCACCTGAGTGATGACATGATCATCATAGGGCTTCAGCTCATCGGGATAGCCGCCCTCACCGGTGCAGCAAAAGGTGCCCAGTTCCTTGGCCGCCTTCATCCGGCTCAGCATCGTCTTGATACTCACCGAGCCGTAAGACATCCCCCCTCCGTAAAAGGGCACTTCAATTCTTACTGAGTGGGCCTTATCCCCTCTTCGGTTGAGCTGAACTCCCGTGTCGATGTCATCATTTGCTACGGCGTCGTCGCCTGCCGACTCTTTATTCATGACGATACGGAGCTTGTCAAAACCGCCTCCCGAGGCCCCTGTCTTGTATTCCAGGCCCAGGGGGGGCACGCTGCCTGTTTCAGCCATGTACCAGGTACTCACAAGGAGGTCAGCCGGCCATCGGAAGTCGCCCAGGGTGTCAAAGACCGGATTTCTCCTGCATGAAAGCGCATCGACCGGACAGGCCTTGAAACAGGGCGTCGGACAATCCGGGCCGACGCAGAGGTGAGGGTTCTCAATGAACACCTTTCCCCTTCGCGTCACATGGACGCCGTAAGGGCAGGTATCGACACATGTCCCGCAGGCCTCGCACGCCTCCGTCCGATGAAGTCTGTATTTTCCAATAGGATTCCTGAATCGTGAAGGCGTCCTAAGGATTTCAGGAAATCGAAAGTCATTCTGATTACTCAAGTTCATACCCCTCTTTCAACATGTTCATAGATCCGAAGGTCGTCTCATCCAGGTCTTCGAAGAACATGGCTCGTCCCACTTCACCACGGAGGCGGCGGGCGTCTCGAATGCCCATAGCGCCCATGAGTTCCAGGAGCTGATTGTGCCAGGCCCCAATAAGGTTGACCAAGCGGGCCGCCACCCATTTTGAGGAGGCCCCGGCGATATCCACTGGGCAGGAGAGTCCTTCAACACACCGTCGACACATCCGGCACTGGAGGGCGATCAACATCTGAAATTCAGCGAACACGGCGTCTGCGCCGCAAATCATGCCCTTGGCCACATGTTCGGCCATGGCAAATCCACCGCCGGCAAGGAGTGTGACCTCATCCCGGACATTGGCTTCCACCAGTTTCAAGTGGACCGACCGTATCCCCTCTTTCAACCGTTGCCAATCGTATGGAGTGCCCTCGCCCCCTTCCAGGTGCATGATGTCAGTGCCGGCACGGGCCAGGGCTAAAGCCTTTTCCTCCATGCCCTCCATCATGGGTATCCTGATACTGATGAGAGTTGAGGGCGACATCTCCCTTATCTTTGTCACGGCCTTTTCCCACCTGTCCGTCCATGGGACTTCAACAATGCGAATGCCTGTGGGAATCAGACCCTCATCGGGCGGTTCCGACCCGAGTATGGGCATGAGCCAGGGCGCGAAATCATGGGATAGGTCAGGCAGAGAGCTCTGAGGAACAGCCAGCAGGGTTCCCAGGCTTCTGGCCGCCATGGCCCAACCCTCTATCGTCTTTAACGACATTGCGCCGAAACGGGGTACCCTGAGTATGATGGGAAGCGGCAGGTCCAACAGCAAGGGCGTCTGCCGGACAAGCCGACCTTTCTCATCAAAGCTCAAATGATCAGGAGTCCTGCCCACGTCTACGGCCGTGCTGATGTATTCACGGCCGTGAATACCGTCCCTTGTCGGACGTACGATTTCCGACATATCGGTCCACATGGAATCAAAGCCCGGGCCGATAAAGGGCCCAGGATATCCAGCACCTGAGACAGGTATCTTTCCCGTCTCGGCCTGGCCCCATAACCCGGCGATAATATCTGGTGTAAACAGGGCATCTCCCATGGCCTCAAATTCCGGGTTCACCGACTTGTGGATCAACTCCTTGGGGCAGCCCTGGACACACCGAAGGCAGTTCATGCAGAGGTTGTCAATGGAATCGATCATGTGGCGGGAATCAAGACCACGCTTGTAATAGACATCATACACGCATTTCTCTTTAACGCAGACAGCGCATCTCAGGCAGCCTTCCTCCCACGCGATAATCCCCGATCTGGCTAAAGGTTTGAAACGATTGGGAACAGGGTGTGTATGAATCACATATTTTTCAGGCATACCGTCCCCCTAGTCATCGCCGAAGAGGGGTCTCGGCAAGAGCCCCGCCCTCTCAACAATTTCTCCCACCGCTTCTTCCCATTCGATGGCCATGATATGGATCCCTTTGACCCCGGGCGTTTGTTTCAGCCTCTGAACGGTCTCAACGCATATCCGGATACCCTCTTCCCTCTGTTTATCCTTGGCAACGCCCTCCATCCTCTTAATCAGCTCGTCAGGGACATCCATGCCGGCGACTCTGTTTTTCATGTATTTTGCCATACCGGGAGATTTGAGAGGAGTCACACCGCCCAGGATATATGCTTTTTCCGTAAGACCCCTGTCTTCGGCCATCTTCAGCCAGGTCTGAAACCGATCCATATTATAAATACACTGGGTCTGGATGAAATCCGCGCCTGCGTTTATTTTTTTGGCCAAACGGACAACCCTGAAATCGAGAGGATCTGCAAAGGGATTGGCCGCCGCGCCGATAAACAGATCGGGAGGACTGTCCAGGGTCTCTCCCCCGACAATGATACCCTCATCCCGCATATTTTTGACAACCTGAACAAGTTGTATGGAATCGAGGTCAAACACGCCTGTCGCCTCAGACTGATTCCCAAAGCTTTGATGATCGCCCGAGAGGCAGAGAACATTCCTTATACCAAGGGCGGATGCCCCAAGTATGTCGGACTGCAGGGCGATCCTGTTCCTGTCTCGCACGACCATCTGAAGCACCGAGTCCAGACCTGAGTTGATGATCAGGCTGCAGGCAGCCATGCTCGACATCCGGACAATCGCTGTCTGGTTGTCGGTAACGTTTATAGAGTCTACCTTTCCGCGCAACAGCTCAGCCTTTTTGAGAACCACCTTCGGATCCGCTCCTTTTGGGGGGCCGCATTCCGACGTCACCGCAAATTCGCCTTTTTCGAGGACTTCCTTTAACCGACTCACATGATTCACTTTTGCTGATCCTCCCTTACTATCCTTCTCGGTCCTCCACCCTGCTTCTTGGACCAGTTCTTTGGTGGGTATATGCCCTCGAGCCTATCCAGCGCACCAAAACTCGACAAACGGTCGATGATCAGTTGCCAGGCGCAATCGATATCCGGGTTGATTTCGCACTTACCGTCAACAGATCCGCCGCACGGCCCGTTGAAGAGCTGCTTGGAACACCGGGCAAGGGGACAGACGCCTCCAAAATGGTACAGCATGCAGTCGCCGCATCCCAGACAGTTCTCCACCCAAAGGCCCTGAGCCCTTGTCTCCCCAATGAACTCCGTGTTGAGGGCGGGAATGACAGGTATTTCTCCGTACATCTCCTGAACCGCCTGCACGCCGGCTCCGCACCCCAGGGAAAGGATCGCATCATACCCCTCTATGATATCGTCGAGCCGTATCACAAAATCGTTCACGCATTGACGGTCGAGGGTGTGCTCTTCAATGATCTTTTCCTCTCCTTCCATCTTGCCTTTCATTCGAAGAGTCGATGCCAGCATCGCCGTCTCTTTCTGTCCTCCTGCCGCACATTCCGCAACGCAGGAAGCACAGCCGAGAACCAGAATCCGTTGATAGGGCGCTATCATCTCCCTGATCTCTTCAAAAGGCTTCTGTTCCGCAGTAATCATAATCTGTCACTCCTTAGTAGATCTTCATTCAAGAAGGTGGACCGGCGTATTGAAGGACCGGAGAGGGGCTCAAATGGGACGTCGAGCCCAGGATATCTTCAATAATGTCCGCCAGTGGTTGGGGCTTATCCTTTGACCCGATAATGATTCCGACACGTTCTTTTTCCAGACCGATGTGGGAAATGATTTCCTGGGTCCGCTCCACCCTCTTTTTGGCTCTCTTGTTTCCTTCAAAATAGCGGCAGGCCCCCTCAGGGCAGGTGATCAGATAGGCAACGTCGGCAAATTCTTCCAAAGCCCTCAGAAGATGAAAAGGCTCGAGTCGTCCGCTGCATGGAATGGGGAAGAGCCTGATCCTAGTGCCGTACTTCTTTTCAAGCATCTGCCTTTCCTGCTCACTGCTGCCGGGAACGTTCCGGCAATAAAAAAGACCCAGAATAGGGTTGTGTTGTGTTGTCATAAGAAACTCTTTTAAAATCAAATGGAAATAGTCCTTAGAAAATAAAAAAGACGCCTGCTCCGTATACCGGATACCGACGTCTTTGTCTTTTCCTCAATATTAAGATCAATGAGGGTCTCTTACACCTTTGTATGAAACCAAATTGATATAGTGACATTAAAGTTAGCCACTTTTTTCAAAATTGTCAATAAAGAAATAACAAAATTGATGAGTTAGTGATACTAATAATCTGCCGGAAACTCAAGGGGAAGGTTTGAGGCACGAAAACATAGGTCCCGGTTGTGTGCTCATGGCAGATTATGTAAAAGCACATGATTGACGTTAATTGATCATAAGCCGGAACCCAATCAGCGCCTGAACCTTTCAAGTTGTTTTCTTTTTGTATTGATAATTTTTCATCTTTATTTTCTAATAAAAAATCCTTGCCATAATCAATTAATCCTAATTCATAATATAAAGATACAGCATGAAAGGCTTGTTTTTGTTGTTGTCGACGTTGTCCCTGTTCTTTCACCTTTTCTATAAATAATTTAACACTATTTTCATTCAGATGATTGTAGTTATATTTAAAACAGAAATCCAAATAATATCTTAACCATTTTTTGTAGTTAAAGAATTCCTTTTTCAGGATGGCCTTATTAATCAAATGGACCTGGTAATGAGCGCTTAGTTTTGGTGGAATCTGTTTCAATTTGTATTTATCCTATAGGCCTGATAGCATACATATTTTGAAGTTATTAAGTAGGACAAAGTATGTCGAAGTATACGTTTATAAAAAACTACTTGTCACTCAATTTTGTTAATGATAGTTAACTGAGAAAACTATACAATTACTTGTTGGATTTCAGGTAAGAAATATGACCGAAGAAACAGAAGCTGTTAAAGAAACTGCAAAGGCCGCGCAAGAAATTGCTAAAACAACTGGTAAAGCTATTGATGCAAGCGAAAAGTTCGGCGGCTTTGTTTCACGTTATATATCTGGCCCACTAGAACAAGGAATGGGGATATTTGAAGACAAGTTAAAATATATGCGCTGGGAAAGACAGATGCGGCTAATGGAAAGAGCCAGCGCATATATGAAAAGCATTGGAATAGAAGCCCCAACTAAACCTATACCACTAAAACTTGCAATTCCACTACTCGAAGCCGCATCACTTGAAGATGATGACTATCTTCAAGATCTATGGGCAAAACTACTTGTTAATTCTTCTATTAAAGGAAGCCCAATTGATCTAAACCGTTCATATATAGACATTCTAGAACGCTTGTCTCATTTAGAAGCTACAATATTGTCTGTTATATATGCACTACCTAAAGAAGAAATAAGAAACAAATCTATATTAACTGGGAACCTACCAGATTCTGTAGAAGTTCAAGACGAGAACAATAAAGAAGAACCTAAACTGCCCAGCAAAGAGGTTACTCTCGCATTAGCCAATCTTGCAAGGCTAGGTTGCATATCATTACCAACGACAGTGGGTGGCGGTGAATTATTTTCAACTATTTACCCAGCAGTCATGGGACGAAGTCTTGTTGAAGCATGTACTTTGCAACAATAAAAAATCTAACAAGTGGGTCAAGTTCGCTTCGCTTGGACGCGCAAACAGCGCGCACCACTTACCCTAAGCGTTATACAGATATTTTCATTAAACTTTGGTGTTGAGAATGGCAACAGTTGTCGAAGAATTTAGAGAATTCTTACGCAGTGACAATGTGAAAAGGCATATTGAGAAATTCTATGAACATATGCCGGATGTCGATGATATAATTATCAGCATTCTTAAAGGCCATATGCTAATAGAAGAACAATTATCTGAACTCATAATTGTCAAAGCAGAGAAACCCAATGCATTGAAGGATTCTCGGCTTTCTTTTTATCAAA
Source organism: Thermodesulfobacteriota bacterium (assembly GCA_034189325.1). GTDB lineage: Bacteria > Desulfobacterota > DSM-4660 > Desulfatiglandales > Desulfatiglandaceae > JAXHUM01. Next base: position 498 of record JAXHUM010000050.1, on the reverse strand, counting down.
TACTTTGTATTGCCGAGGCGTTTCTTTGGTACAATGATAGCGAATGGGTTTGGTCAAGTTGTCGAAAATTAAATTCGATACGTAATTCACTATCCCATGAATTAGAGCCCAAAAACTTGCAAAAAAACATAAGAGACTTTTTGAATGTCGTGGAAAAACATTACCCTCCTCCTTTTAGAAAACAAGCAAAGAGCAATCAAAGCACAAGACTTTTAACCTCTATTGGAATGGTTCACGCTACTTTATCAGCATATCTTGAGGCATGCAGGAATACTGAAAATAAAAAAAAGAACAGTTCTGTATAACAACGCCACTCACACGGACTCGCAGGGGCGTGTGGTGAATTCAATTCCAAAGTGCACCACTTGAGATAACTGGAGGACATGACAGGATTCCTGGTAGTGTAGGAAGCACGACCAACCTTACACCCACAAGGAGCCTGCCATGCCCTATACACATCTTACACAAAACGAACGATATGTCATCAGCCATTTGACG
>JAXHUM010000005.1:0-11413 GCA_034189325.1 Thermodesulfobacteriota bacterium | reverse complement strand
CGTCACCGAGTTTGACGAAAAATCCCTGATCATATTCCAATCGGTTCGGCGTTCCAGCCACGGCAAAGTTCAGTCGATCAGCATGGTAATACTCAAGCATCTTACGTATACGCTGCTTAAAATTTGTGGCCGCAACAACCTCCAAATACGCCTTCAACGGAAGCCGCTTCTTTACGGTCGTACCGTCAGGTTTCAGGGCGACAATGGAGAACAGGTTGAATCCCTTTTTGTCAACAATAGATGGTATGACGATCTTGGATTTCCATTCTTTCCCATACTCAGGCACAGCCAGTCTCACCGCATTATCATATCTTTCATAGTATCCAACCGATTCAAGAATGCTCGAGATATCTTCATGAATGCTTTTGATTCCAAAATGATCTGATACAAGTCGGCTCAAAAGGATTGTCTCATCGGCGGAATGCCTTTCAGGCATCTGAAGCGCCAGGACCTTTTCAGCACCAAGCGCCCTCGCACAAAGGCCAGCCGTGACACTGCTGTCGATGCCTCCGGAAAGACCTAGGACCAGCCCTCGTCTTTTGAGCTTATCGACCATCAGGGAACGTAATTTTTTGCTGATCTTATTAACTTCCTCTTCAGGGTCGATGAAAAGCACATCAGCAGAGAATTCTTTCTGGTCTATCATTGTTTTTCCTCTCATAATAAATTCATACGGTCCCGTTTAACCGGGAGCCCTTGATGAGCACTCTGACACCCAAAATTGTATTCAAATACCATTTCTCAACAAACCAGAGTCGAAAATATCGATGCGGTAAAACATCATATCACTTATCTCGACCCTCTACCTAAAAGCACAATTTTGATCGTATGAAAAACGACCGCAATGTCAAAAACCATTGACATGTTTTTTATGTAGTAAAGATCGAACTTCAATTTTTCCAGGGCGTCTTTCTCAGAGGCGCCATAGGGATACTTGATTTGGGCCCAACCAGTTACGCCCGGCTTAACCGAGAACCTTTCGTTATAATAGGGCACCTTCTCTTTCAGTTGTTCAACAAAATACCGGCGCTCAGGCCTGGGACCCACAAAGCTCATGTCCCCCCTAAATACATTCCATAGCTGGGGCAACTCATCTACCCTGAGCTTCCTAATGATTTTGCCAACCCTAGTAATTCTGGGATCGTCTTCAGTGGCCCAGACAGGTCCGGTTTCTTCTTCAGCGTCGACTCTCATGGATCGAAATTTGTAGAGGGTGAAAGGCTTACCGAATTCACCCACCCTCTCCTGAGAAAACAGGGAAGGCCCCCTGGATGTCAGTTTGACGGCAGCGGCGACAACCAAAAAAAGGGGAAAAAGAACAAAGAGCAAAAAAGCTGAAAGAGAAAGCCCGAGGACCCTCTTTGTAGCCCTTGCAAACCTGGATTTGACAAAACCATCGGAGAAGATCAACCAGCTCGGGGGCATCTTTTCAACAAGAAGCTTCCCTGTAATTCTCTCATAAAAGCTCTGCCCATCAATGATATTCACACCCTTCATTTTACAGGCCAGGAGTTCGTTAAAGGGGAAGACCCCCCTTTTCTCATCAAGGGCCACTATAATCCCTTTTGCGTTCTCAGCCTCGACCACCTCCTCAATCCGATTAAAACCATGGTAGAGAGGAATCCTTCCCAATCCTTGCCTTGGATCCTCATCTTTCCCGTTATGCGTTATGGCCGCGCTTATGTCATAGCTTAAATCACTCCTCCTTCTTATCTCACCCAGTATATCGCCAGCCAATTCACCTGTTCCGACCATAACTGTCTTTTCGGCAAATAATTTGTTGCGTATAACATAGAAATAAAGGATACGCCATGACACCAAGGAAAGCAGCATCAGTATGAGGCTGACGAAGAAAACCCATTTTCCGATGATCATTCCAGGCCAGAAGAAATATACTATGGCCAGCGCAATAGAGGTGATACCTATTGATTGTAACAATCGAGTCGCAAAATCAAGCGCATTATCCGTATGCTTGAATTCATACAGATCATTAAAATAGAGGCTGAGCTGGGTAATGACGGCAATAGTGAGAACCTGAGGCCAAATAACGGACAACATAGCCTTCATTCCCACTCCCCTACCCAATAGAAAGTAAGACACAAGCGTGACGGACAGGAAGACCAAGGCCCCCTCTCCCAAAACAAAAGCGGCCTTTCTCACTGAGAGATATTGTCTAAAAAGTCGGATCATGTTTGTTGGTTATTTGTAGTATCCCTTATAATACTTGCTGTAGTGTTTGTTGCTTTGAGAGTATCCGTTGAAGACAACTCCGAATATCTTCTTCCGGCCTATGGTTTCGATGATCTTTTGTATTACTCCTCGAGGTGCTCTTCCAGCCTTAATGACGAGTATGACAGCATCCACGTAGTTCGCCAACACACTGGCTTCTGCAATGATTTCGGCCGGTGGCGCATCGACAATGACAAAACGATCTTGCTCGTCGCCCTTTAACCTCACCAATAGGTCCTTCATACCAGCTGAAGAGAGGAGTTCAGAGGGGTTGCGGCAGGCCCCTCCAGCGGTCAACATAGAAAGCTTATTGACCTTTGTCTTAACAATGAGCTCATCCAACTTCATCTTACAGGTCAGGTATTCATATAAGCCCCTTGTGTTGGAATATCCCATTATGGTGTGGGCACTGGGTCGACGAATATCGCAATCAACCAGGACGACTTCTTCATTGATCCCGAGGGCAATGCCGGCCGCCAGATTTGCTGATACGAAGGTCTTCCCTTCTCCTGGAATGGCACTGGTGACCATAATAGTTCTCGGTTTCTCACCTTCCTTAGGGAAAAGGATCCTGGCCCTCAAGACCTTGAAATATTCCGCGTCAAGAGAATCGGGAGCTGAAAGAACGACCAGTTTCGGGTCAAAATGATACCCCGATATGGGCTCTTCCACAGGGGAAAGGGTGGGCTCCTTTGAGGATAAAGGCTGTGGATCGCTCCGAGACAGTAATTCCGTCTTGAACTCGCCCTCCTTCTTATGCCGCTCTAAGGCATTAAAAAATATACCCATATGAAACCCTCGAATGTTTATTGTTATGCATATTTCATTCCATCAAAGCTTCGTCTCCCCAATTTGATCGTCATGCCACCTTCTAAACAGCTATTTAAAAATCAGCACACATAAAGGGCAATCACTTCATCTCTACCAGCATCAATCTGGTATAATCAGATATGCCTGTCTCACGGATCTCTTGGGCATAAGCCTCAGCCCTCTTGGGATCACTGAAATTCCCTAGAGTCACACGAAATATCTTCCCTACCCTCGGGTCATTCACAGGGAGGATATATGCCTCGTAACCGGCCATAATCAATTCTTTGAAAAGACCGGATGCATAAGAGAAGGGTCTGAAAGAAGCGATATGGACCGTATAGGTCGATCCACGATTCTTTTTTAAAATGGGAGGAAAGACTATCTGATCACCCACGTTGATCTGGTCCAGATCTTCAATATGAGGATTACTCTTGGCCAACAAGCTGATAGTCGCCTCATCAACCCGACCATAGATCTTTATGGCCAGACCGGTCACGGTGTCGCCCTCTTCAACGTCCACTCTTGTCCACGAGGCACTCTCATCCTCTTGAGTAATGTCTTTCTTATCTCCAGGACCCTTTGTTATCACGGGAAACAGAGAATGATTTCTGATCTCCTCAGTTGTCTTCGCTTCTTCATTGAATGTAAGGGGCCTCTTTTCACCAGAGGATTGGCTTTGGGGTGTCGCCACAGGCGTTTCTTTCGAAGCACTTTCAACCTTTACACGGACGGAACGATCCTCATTGGAAAGAGGGGGCTCAGCCTTCATCTCACTTGTTTCATCATATTCCCAAAAAAATGAGGACACATTGCTCACAATAACACGTCCCGGACTGGAAATAATAAAAAGTATCGAGAGGGCAACAAGAAGCAGGGCCGCCCATTGCCATTTCGATCGTCTCTTCTTCTCAGAATAGGATTTTTCGGTCTTTTTCCTCTCTCTATTCCCTTCCCTCGTGGAAAGAAAATCTAGTTTCAGGTTTTCGTGGCACTGCGCAACCATCTCAGGTGTAATTCTCTTGGCCCCTCCTGCGTACCCCAAAAGGAGGGAATTGTCTCCCAAGACATTAATCGTCCTGGGATATCCTTTTGAGTAACGATGAATGGCCTCGATTGTCTTTTTTGGGAAGATTTTCTTAGAATTCTCAATACCGGCTATTTTGAGACGTGCTTCGATATAATCTCTTGTCCCTTCATAATCGAGGGGTCGAATATGATAACGAACACTAACGCGTTGAAGCAAAGGCCTTAGTCTGGGTGTGTTCAATTTCTGGTTGAGTTCCGGTTGGCCCACAAGAAAAATATTGATCAGTTTTTCATCAGCCGTCTCCATGTTTGAGAGGAGTCGGATTTCCTCAAGGACTTCAAAAGAGAGTGTCTGGGCCTCATCAACAATCAATACAAAGGTCTTTTGCTCTTGAAGGTACTCCTTCAAGAAATCCTCAAATGTGATGAGGAAATCGGCCTTAGACTTGAAGTGTATCTTTTTCTTGAAAACCGAGTATGCCAAATAGTCTATGAATTCACCTGAGGTCAGGAGTGGATTGGACATGTTGATACAGTGAACGTTCGCATCCAAATTGTCCAGGAGTGCCTGAATCATGGTGGTCTTACCGGTACCCACCTCACCTGTAAGCAGGATAAAACCCTTGCGCTCCACTACGCCGTATGTCAGTAAAGCCAGAGCCTCTTTGTGGATCTCACCTAGGTAAAGGAATCGAGGCGAAGGCGTCAGATTGAAGGGTTTCTCTTGTAGTTTGTAGAAATCATTGTACATGAAGATCAATAACCCATGCCTAAACTTGAGATACTCTTGGGAACGAAAAGGATGGCATCCTTACCGTTTCCTCCAACTATAGTAAATAGTGAAATTAAGAGGATTCCCTGAATACGACCAAATCTGATCGTCTATTATATCAGGACAGTGACAAGAGGCTTCTGAAAAAATCCATCGTCTTATCAACCCCTTTTGTGGCGAAGAGAATACCCAAAACCGAAAGGAGGAAACCTATGGATACGGAAGCCGAGGCGAGGATTTTTCTGGTTTTGATAATCTTTAGCTCCCTGTTCGTATACCTCATGGGCATGCTTGCCAGGACAGGCAATCCGATTTCTTTTTCCACTTCCTCAGGTGTTTTGTAGGAGGTGTCCAAGTTCTCCATCAAAAATGCCAAACCACCGCCCAGTCCAAGTCCCAGAACCAGGCTCATCAGAAGGACCTTTTGCATGCCTGTTCCAACCGGTCGGGAGGGGACTATCGCAGGATCAATAATCCTGAACTGCTCCCCTTTCTGCTTCCTTTCCATGCTCACCGCTATTCCGGCCTCCAGCTTTCTGTTCAGCATCGAGTTATAAAGCTCATTCAGGTTGTCATAGTCGCGGTTCAACGAGAGAAGCTCCTGCTCCCGCTTGGGTGTTTCCTCGATCTTGCCCTGATACCACTGGGTCTGCGCTCTGGTTTCACCTATTTCTGCCCGATAGCTCTCTATCTCCAGAGCGACTTCCTGTAATTGATTCCTTAATACCTGGGCTTCCCTGGAAAGAGGACGAGTCCTCTCGGGAAGGGCCGTATCTGTTCCAGATCTCAGGGCTTCCAGCCCGGCAATACGTTCCTTCAGCCGGATCACATCAGGATGGCTGTCGGTATATCGGGAGCTCAGCACAGCCAGTTCGTTCCTGAGAGCAGCAATATCCGTCTGTCCCTCTTGCGACGACCCCGATATAACGGTCGACCCCTGCCCTACCCTTTCCTCCTCTGCAAGTTGGGCCTGGAGGGAGACTTTCCTGTTTTCCGCATCCCTCAAATTGCTGTGCAGCTGGTCCACTTGCTCTTGGAGCCTCTCGAGGATGCTCAAATTGGTCGCGAGCTGCTCGGGCAAGCCACCCATGTACTTCTCCTTGTATTGCTTCAGCTCCTCTTCTTTTTCCTTCAGTCGGGTCTCTAAATCTCCAAGTTCATCAGCGATAAATAGAGAGGTCCCCGCAGCCTGGGACTCCCTGATTTTCAAATTCTCCGATATGAAGTTGGAGGCCAAGGCGTTTGTCACTTCCATTACCTTTTTTGGGAGCTTGCCCCGATAGGCTATTGAAAAGGAGTTGGTCTCATTACGCCTTCCACGGTGGCTGACATCAATTGCGATATTTTTCCTCAACAATTCGACTTTTGCATCAAGCAAGATTGGATCATCTTCAGAGGAAAAAAGTTGATACTGTTTGATAATACTCTCCAGGTTCGTTCGGCTGGTCACCTGCTGGGTAATGGTGCGCAACCTGTCCTCAACGGTCGTTGTAACAATCGGGCGAACAAAATCTTCAGGCACCCTTTGGGGCTGAACCAGTATCAGGGTCCGCGCCTCATAGATTTTAGGCATCGTTAGAGCGAACGCAAGCCCTCCCAAGAGACTGAGCAAAAAGGGAATAATAATCCACCACTTCCTCCTGAGAGCCATATCCAGGTATTTCATTAGATCAGAGGGGTCCATCTCTTCCTCATCGAGTACATTGACATTAAAACATATAAAGGCTTTGTTTTGCTCATAATCAGAATGATTATCCTATTCTCGGATCTACCAGCGAAATAACTTGGTCGCAGTAAACATAAGGGTGACCCTGTTCAGCTCATAATCGTCTGTATCTACATCATCATCTCTTTCAGCATATTCATAGTCAATGGAGGTCGAAAACCACCGGAGAAAAGAGAGGGTCAGCCCGCAGTTTCCCCGGACAGTATCCCATTCGCGATCGATTTCATCTTCATCCCAACGATAACTCCCGCCCAGATAACCGGCAAGAGGCCCCAAAATCTGGTATTCTAACCGTGCCTCGCCAGACCAGTAACGTGTAAATCCCCTCCGTTCGGCCTCAAGATAGGCCTCATCCCAGCCACTGCTCCCATTTATCGTAATACTTCCTCGTTCAAATCGCTTGCTCAACGAGGCATCCAAGGTAGCCCCGTTCTCATCTTCCGAGTAATCGTTCTTCTGCACAAAATAACCGACTCCCAGTGAAATCGAGAAATCAGGCGAGAAATCATGTTCATAACCGATGGATCCCTCATGGACAGCATAGTCTTCTTCGAGGCCGTCAAAATCGCGGGTCGTATAATCATAACCCACGCTCCCGCGGGTATGAGGTCTGAAGCGGTGGATGTAACGAATCCCGGCCCCATGACCTGTATAATCATCTCCCGGCAGAGAAGCATCATCCCGGGTGAACTCCGCCTTGGTATAATCATATGAAAGCTCAATCCCGTTTTTCACGTTGAACCAGTACGAAAGACTCCCAAAGGGATTCTGTGTTGTCCCGTCATCGAGGGTGATGTCTTCATTTTCAAGAAGGGTATGCCTGTAGCCTCCCGTTAAGGCGTTTTCCGGACCAAAGAGCAGGGTAAGACTCGCACTGCCGCTGTTTCTTTCATAGGTGTTTCGTGTAGTACGGACCCCTTCCACCTCCTCGGTGTCTTCAAGAGGGTCCTCCGACTTCAGGTAGGTATCGCTCAAATCGAATGTCACATGTTCGGATAGATGCTGAGAAAAAGTCAGAGTTGCGGAATGTCTCACCGTGTCGTTTTCATCTTCATCTTCATACCAGACAAAGGTCGGGGAGTATGCAAGGTCCAGAAGGGTGTTTTGAGACAAAACACTCAATGTTATCCCTGGAGAAACAGAGGTGATGTAATCCGACACCTCGTTGTCGCTCTCAAGATAGAGATTGTCGTCATACTCTTCGCTCACAGAAATTGCCGGAGTCAACTCGAAATGGTATTGTGCGGAAACAGCACTCGAACAAAGAAGAATCATCATCAGGAACAGACTGAGTATCGTAGATTTATTCGTCATCCTTCACCTCCCATCATTTTGACTTTCGAAACAAACAAGCCAACCCATTTCTACGGAACGACAATGGTGTCATTCGCCTTCAGGATAATATTCTGTTCCACCCGTTTTCCTGAGATGAATTCCTTGTAATTGAAACGGTGCTGAATCTCTTTGCCCTTTCCCCTTCGAATCACCAAGATAGCCTTTGTATCGGCCCACTCAGTAAATCCACCGGCAGTTGAAAGGGCTTGAAGAACCGTCATATTCGGTTCCAAAGGATAGGGGCCAGGAGCATTCAACTTCCCAAGGGTATAGATTCTTTGACTGCGACTCTCTCTGACAATAACCGTGACTTCAGGGGCTGTAATAAATTTCTTAAGGGCTGCAGCCACTTTTTCCTTCAGTTCGTTCACTGTATGACCTTGAGCCGTGATATCGCCGATCAGGGGAAAAGATATCTTGCCGTCAGCCATTACTGTCACGTCTTGTGTAAGATCCGGCTCTCTCCAAACAAAGATATTGAGGATATCATGAGGACCTATACGATAATCAAAGGACTCGGGCCACGCAATCGATTCATTAAGAAAGAATACAAGATTCATGGCGCACATTATAAATAGGAGCCTAAGTATTGACATGCGCCTTCTTCCGTTAATCATCAGACAACCTCCAGAGGCGGTTTATTGGGAAGGTCCAACACCTTCACATCTGTTTGGTTTCTATTCCATATTCCTTGATTTTATTGAACAATGATTTGTAGCTGATTTGGAGTATCTCGGAAGCCCTCCGCTTGTTCCATTGTGCCCTATTGAGGGCCTCCAAGATAGTCTTTCTCTCAATTCTTCCGGAGGCCTCCGCCTTCAATTTTTTAAGAGATAGCCTGCTGGAGACTCTCTCAAAGGGATCATCCGCTCCGTTTTCAATCAAAGGTTCGGTATTGAGAGTTTTGGTATCATCTGGGTGATCATTTCCAAAGTTTCTCTCAAGTTCTGACCGAATGATTTCCGGGTCATCTCCTATCATGAGCCTCAAGACAACGCTTGAGAGTTCTCTGAGGTTGCCGGGCCAGTGATATGTTTGAAAAAGCTCATTCAAATAGGGAGAAATCTCCATATGATCGGACAGTTGATAGGACAAACTGTGCTTCTTAACAAAATAATCTATCAACAGAGGAATATCCCCTCTCCGCTCTCTCAGGGGAGGGATTTCAATTTTTATAATGTTCAGTCGATAGTAAAGGTCTTCCCGAAAGGTTCTGTCTTGAATGTCTTTAGCCAAATCGTGATTCGTTGCAGATACTACCCACGTGTTTACCTTGACATCCTCCGTTCCACCCAATCGGTTGAACTCTCCGCTCTGAATAACCTCAAGAAGCTTCGCCTGGAGCAGAATCGGCATATCTCCGATCTCGTCCAAAAAGACGACCCCTCCTGATGCGAGTTCAAACTTCCCCGGCTTTGCCTTTACCGCCCCGGTAAAGGCTCCCTTCTCGTAACCGAAAAGCTCGCTTTCCAGAAGTGTCAATGGAAGGGCAGAGCAATTGATTTTAATGAATTTCTGTTTGCGTCTGTTTGAGGATTGATGAAGAAGTCTCGCAACCACTTCCTTTCCTGTACCCGTCTCTCCCAGTATCAGCACATTAAAGGCCGTGTCGGAGACCATATCCATCAATTCACGTATTTTCTGTATCAATGGATCGGCGCCAATGAAAGCATATTCCATAATGTAGAATATTTTTACACATTTTGGAAACCCTGTCAATAACAATGCAAAAAGGCTTTAATTAACAAAAATGCAAAAAAGCATATTCGCCACTTATGAGTTTCCCGCAGATATCAGACATCTCAATGGCACAGATCAATAGTCAAAGACTCCAATAAAAAAGGCAGAGTATAAAGCTCTGCCCATGCTCTAATCATCAAGACCGTATTATGATGTTATTAAATAAACGCTGCTCTCCTTTCAATTCTCTTTCTTCGTTCTTCCCCTCCCCATTGAAGAGTACTATTGAACTTGCCGTTTTGAAGTCCGTCGTTTTCTCCCAATGCTGTCTTTTTTCTTCTTTCTTGACCACTTCTCCTGTCTATACCGCTCCTCCGATCAGGGTTCACTCTTCTCTCTGGAATGTGGCCCGCATAAGAGTATTGTCTTCGATCCATACCAATACGTCTCCCCCCATTGTCCTTCACCTGCGTACCCTCAAAATTCCTGTTAAAATCTGTGCTTTACTTAAAACTGATCATAACCGGAGCAATTGATTCACCTAAAGCTATACACTGGAAACTTTAGTCCACTTGTGAAGACTTGCTGCTATTGCATACCTGACCGTACTTACATCAATCAACCGATTGGTCGTGGCATTTTTCCCAAGATTTTGTTATGGCTTATCCCATCTAAGAGATTACGGATCTCAAGGTCATTTCCGCTCTAATGCTCAATTCTAAAACACTTTTTAAATATGACGCGTTCATATATTCTACACAAAAAGGCTGCAGGGTCTTTTCCAAAACCCAAATCCCTAAGCCTACAATAGATGTGTAAAGGATTCATGTAGTGTTTTATGGCTTCTGTCACGATACTCTCTGCTAAGCTGTGTAAGAAGGCTTACCTTCCTTGATCACCTGGTCTGCAACAGTTTATGTACTAGAACACTCATTCTGTTCGGTGTATTACAACCGACAGCGTGAATTAATTTCAATGAACCCATATTATTGGATATTCCCCCCAACTCTGTTTTTAAGACTAGAGAACTTGACCTTCTGACTTAACCAGCATTTTTCTTCCAATCACGGAGATACCCACGAGGCCTGTACCAAAAAGTAACATAGTTGCTGCTTCAGGAATTTGATTCTTTGCCTCCCCAGATTCAGAAGATACAAAAGGTTTGATCGCTCGTTGAAGATTAGTACTACGGATCTTAGGAGCTTGATTTGGGGACTGGTAGGTACCAAGGCCATTGTTGTTGATTCCTGCCAATGAATAGGCTTCAGCCAGAAAAAAACCGACGAGGCCCAAAACCAACCACATTAACGAGAGACTAAAAATTATCTTTTTCATTTTCCGCTTGCCCTCCGTACCAATCTGACCATACGAAATGGTTCGTAATTCTTGTAAGCAATGAAGAGCAACAGATATGCCAAACAATAGGAAGGAAAAAAGAATATACCAGATTAAATGGGCGGGATATTCTACTGTCAAAACAGCAACATACAAAACACACATTTGGCTTTTCACCAGCGACGACGACAAAGTGAAAGGCACACACGGAAGCATGTAAGTTCCTGCCAATTGCAAAGGCAGAGAATTGCTAAGATATGGCAAAAGATTACACTGAATTGAATGGTTCCAGGAGTTGGATGACGTTTTTGAAGGTGCTTTTAAGTTAAGCTTAGGGGACTAACCTTAGAGAGTGGAAACGATACTGCTCATTGGTCTTTACTTAGGGCGCCAAATTAAATTCTTGGATACGGTTCAATAAAGTCTTATAACTTACCTGCAGGAGTTGAGCGGCCCTTTTCCGGTTCCATCTTGTTTCATGGAGTGTTTCCAGGATAGCC
>JAXHUM010000049.1:102797-154008 GCA_034189325.1 Thermodesulfobacteriota bacterium | reverse complement strand
CCCAGCTTGTCCAGGCGGTATCTCAAAGACCTCATATTGATACCCAACATTTTAGCTGCCCTCTGCTTTGACCCGTGGGCCATTTCCATTGCCTTTAAGATATAGTCCCTTTCGATTTCCGCCATGGCCCTATCAAGATCTATCCCCTCCGGTTTCAGGTCGAGTCGTCTCCTGTCCACCTTCTCCATGGATCCTCGAAAATTGGAGAGGGTCAGGCTCTCAGGGAGGACAATATTGGAGGTCTCAAGGGCCACGCTCCTTTCAATGATATTCTCCAGTTCCCTGACATTTCCGGGGAAGGAGTATTGGGCGAGGATATCCAGGGCATAGGCAGACATCTTCTTGATCTCTTTGCCGAATTCTGTTGAATATTTCTCCAGAAAAAACCGGGCCAAAAGGGGCAGATCTCCATCTCTTTCCCGGAGTAAAGGCACGGAAATATGTATCACATTCAGCCTAAAATAGAGGTCTTCCCTGAAATTCTCCTCAATAACCTCCTTTTCAAGATCCTTGTTTGTGGCGGATAGGAACCTGACATCCACGTTCCTCTCTTCTGTCCCCCCTACAGGGGTATAGGTCCGCTCCTGAATAACTCTCAAGAGCTTTACCTGAATAGCGGGGGTGAGTTCGCCAACCTCATCGAGAAACACGGTCCCACCGTGGGCCGCGTCAAAGAGGCCCTCTTTATCCGTGGCAGCCCCGGTAAAGGCCCCCTTTTTGTGTCCGAATAGCTCGCTCTCTATCAAGGTCTCAGGTATTCCGGCGCAATTGATCACAACAAAGCCCTTTTCTCTCCGATCGCTTGACATATGTATGGCCCGCGCCACCAGTTCCTTTCCTGTACCACTGCCCCCGGAAATAAGTATATTGGTCTTTGTCGGGCCAGCCCTTTTGATCATGTCATAAACCCTCTTCATCTGAGGACTCTCACCGACCAAACAGCCGAAGTGATAGCGTTCTCCAGGATGATCCTCCTCCGCATGCTCCTCCGATCTTCCGGATTTGAGGGCCTCCCCGACTATCTTCTTAAACTCCTCAACCTTAAAGGGCTTGGGGATATAATCATAGGCCCCTTCTCTCATGGCCTCGACAGCTGTCTCGGCAGTGGCGAAAGCAGAGATCAATACAACCATCGTCTTGGGATTGACGGACTTGGCTTTTTTCAGGACCCCTATACCATCAACATCCTTCATCTTGATATCGGTGATGACCAAGTCAAAAATTTTTTTGTCCAAGATGCGGCAGGCCTGCTCCCCACTGTCGACCGTTGTAACCTGGTAGCCCTCTTCACCAAGCATGATCTCCAGAAATTCACGCATGCTCTTTTCGTCATCAACGACGAGAATATTTTCCATGTCTTTCCCAGACGACCTTACCACTTATCATGGTCAGGTCATTTCTCCCCTTCATTGTCTTGCCGATAAAGGGAGAGTTTTTGCTTTTGGAGAGAATGTCTCCCTCCTCCAACTGATATTCAGATTCCGGATCTATAATCACGAGATCCGCGGAATCTCCCACACCCAGGCTCCCGCCTGATATTCCCAAAATCGAGGCCGGATTGGTTGAGAGTTTCTTAATGGCTTGAGGCAGCTCAAGCGTCCCATTCCGAACCAGTGCAAGTGTCAAGGGGAGGGCCGTTTCCAACCCGATCGCCCCAAAGGCGGCCCTGTCAAATTCCACCTCCTTCTCCAGGGGGCTATGTGGGGCATGATCCGTTGCGATGGCATCTATGACATCCTCGGCCAATCCCTTTTGAATTGCCTCAACATCCTCCCGGGTCCTTAAGGGGGGGTTGATCTTCGCATTGGTTTTAAATCCAAAGACCTCGTTATGGTCCAGGGAAAAATAATGGGGGGCCGTCTCCGCGGTAACCGGTATTTGTGCCTCCTTGGCCCTTCGAATCAACTCAACAGAACCTGCCGTGCTGACATGGGCAATATGAACCGGACATCGGGTCAAATCTGCAAGACATATCTCCCTCCAGATCATTATCTCTTCGCTTGCCGCAGGGATCCCAGGCAGACCGATCAGGGTGGAAACAACACCTTCGTGCATCACCCCTCCCCTTGACAGTGCCCTATCCTCGGCATGGGATATCACTGTCAACCCATGGTAAGCGGCATATTCCAAAGCCCTCCTCATCAATTCACTGTCAGTGACCGGCAGCCCGTCGTCGGAGAGGGCCACTGCCCCGGCATCCTTGAGATCCCCAAACTCCGTCAGTCGTTTTCCCTGCTGTCCCAATGTAATGGCCGCAATGGGATATATATTGCAAAGACCAGACCTTTTTGCCTGTTCCAAAATAAATTCCGTCACAGATCGGCTGTCATTCGGCGGCGTTGTATTGGGCATACAGGCCAGGGAGGTGAAGCCTCCGGCAATCCCGGATCTTCCTCCTGAGGCTATGGTTTCTTTGTACTCCTCTCCGGGCTCCCGCAGATGGGTGTGCATATCGATGAGGCCGGGGGCCACCAATTTGTTTGTTGCGTCTATAACCTGTACCCGCCGGTTCTCTGCCTTGAAATTGCCGTGGGGCAATATTTTTGAGATCTTTCCTTTCTCAACAATGAGGTCTCTCTTCTTAACAGCCCCCCTCTCAGGATCTATAAGCGTTCCCGCTTTTATCCATGTTATCACTGTCCGGCCCCTCCTATCAGAAGATAGAGTATGGCCATGCGCACGGCCACTCCATTGGCAACTTGATCAAGGATAACGGAACAGGGGCTGTCCGCAACCTCTGAGGTCATTTCCACACCTCGATTGATCGGGCCCGGATGCATCACAATGACATCTTTTTTCGCCTTCTTCAGAGCGTCCCTTCCCAGTCCGAAAAAGGAAGCATATTCCCTGACCCCCGGGAACAGGGTTTTGCTCTGCCGCTCCAGTTGAATTCTTAATAGCATAATAACATCCTTCTCTCTAACGGCTTCTTGAGGATTATGAACTACCTTTACCCCAAATGCTTCGACGCCTAGAGGAATCATGGTGGGCGGACCGGCCACGGTGACATCCGCCCCCATCTTGGTCAGACCTATGATATCCGATCTAGCCACTCTGCTATGGGCGATGTCACCTATAATAACAACCTTCAATCCCTTGATTCTGCCTTTCTTTTCCCTGATCGTAAAAAGATCGAGGAGCGCCTGAGTGGGATGTTCGTTGATCCCGTCCCCGGCATTGATCACACCTGCCTTTACGTGCTTTGCCAGAAGATGTGGGGCACCGCTCGAAGAATGCCTCAATACAATAATATCGGGATTCATGGCCTGGAGGTTTCGTCCCGTGTCTATAAGGGTCTCCCCTTTTACCATGCTGCTGGTAGTGGCGCTCAGACCGAAGGTATCAGCACTCAGTCTCTTACCAGCGATTTCAAACGAGGTTCGAGTCCTTGTACTTGGCTCTTGGAAAAAATTGATCACAGCTTTGCCGCGTAAGGTTGGGACCTTTTTGATATCCCTTGTTGAAATCTCTGTCAGGGACTTCGCCGTATCCAAAACCAGTTCGATATCCTCACACGACATCTGTCCCATACCCAGAAGATCTTTATGGCTAAATTCTCTCACTTGAATCTCCATATAAAAAAAACCTCCTTGCCGATTGTCCAACAAGGAGGTTCACCATGTTTCTCCCTCATATGAATCATATTCTTATTTGGATGTTTTAATTTGATGATTTTTTGTTTATATCCTAGAATCCAAATGGCAAAAAGGCAACCAAAAAGACCTTCCCAAAAGGCTCCCTTCAGTTATCATCCTTTTGTCGTTCCTCTTCGGTTTCCTCCATCTTGTTGTCCCCTATTTGACATCCGGCTTTACCGTATTTTCTTTCTTCCCCTTTTTCACCGGCTTTTTCTCACCCTCAACCGGGAGCAGCTGGACAATAGAAACTGGTGCCCCATCCCCCTTCCTATTGCCCTTTTTGACGATTCTAAGATAACCACCCTGTCTGTCCAGATACCTATCCTTCAATTCCTCGAACAGTCTGTGTGTCACTGCCTTGTCTTCCATATAGGCAAGGGCTTGGCGCCTTGCATGCAGATCACCCCGTTTAGCGAGAGTGATCATCTTTTCAGCCACGGGCCGAAGCGCCTTTGCCTTTGCATCGGTTGTCTCAATCTGCTCATATTTGAACAACGAAGTCACTAAGTTCCTCAGAACGGCCCTGCGGTGACTTGTATTGCGCCCTAATTCCTTCCCTGCCTTTCTGTGCCTCATCTATCCGCAACCTCTTCCTTTTCCTCTTCCTCATTCATATTGATATGTTCGTCAAGAGAAATATTGTCCAATTTCATCCCCAATGAAAGTCCCATTTCTTCCAGGATTGCTTTGATTTCATTGAGAGATTTTCGCCCGAAATTCTTCGTCTTTAACATATCTGCTTCTGTTTTTTGAACCAACTGCCCAATCAGCTTGATATCGGCATTTTTAAGGCAGTTTGCTGAACGAACCGACAATTCGAGTTCTGAAACGGGCCTGAATAGATTTTCGTTCACCTCATCCTTTTCTTCTTCTTCCTCTTCGATTGGTTCCGGCTCTTCTTCAAAATTAATGAACGGATTCATTTGCTCTTTGAGGATTTTGGCTGCAAAAGCAACGGCATCTTCGGGAATCACACTCCCATCGGTCCAGAGTTCAAGAGTCAATTTATCATAATCCGCAACCTGACCAACCCTGGCATTCGTTACGACATAACTGACCTTCTGAATCGGCGAGAATATGGCATCTATTGGGATAACTCCTATCTCCGGATCTTTATCCTTCAATTTCTCCACAGGGACATAGCCCTTTCCAACCTTCACAACCATCTCTATATTTAGCTTGGCTTCTTCATTCAGTGTGCAAATATGTTGCTCAGGATTCAGAATCTCGACAAGACCGTGAATCTCAATATCACCTGCCGTCACCACCCCTTCCCCTTCAGAAGAGAGATGAATTACTGCTTCTTCCACATCAACGGTCTTCAATTTGACTTCTTTTAGATTCAGAATAATATCCGTCACATCCTCGAGCACACCGGGAATATTGGAGAACTCATGCTGAACACTGTCAAATTTGGCACTGACAATAGCAGCACCCTGTAAAGATGAAAGCAAAACCCTCCGCAACGCATTGCCTATCGTGATCCCAAACCCTCTTTCAAGAGGTTCGCATACGAATTTCCCGTAAGTACTGGAATATTTGCCAGGATCAATCTCAATACGTTTGGGTTTGATAAGTTCCCGCCAGTTTCTGCTCTTTAGATCTGCCAAAAAAGCCTCCCTCTATTATTCAATTGACATTTTTCGACCGGTCTCATTCAAAATGAAGATCCCTCACGACATGCCAAAAACTTCTGTAAAAGAAAACTCATCTCCTCCCATCTCGTAGAGAACTCTCTGGTCCACATTAGCCAATCTGTGACACACGAGGATCAGCACAGACTCTCAGCAGGATTGCGTCTCAATACTGCCATTTTGACCCAGGACAGAAAGTCTCTCATCAGTCTGGTTTAGAAATATGCCTGTCTTTTCAATCCCGAGTCGTGGGTTCTTCGCATACTTTCACATGTCACCAGCCGATCATCGACCATGAGGCACTGCTTTCTATTTCGAGTATAATTCAACAATAAGCTGTTCTTGGATGGGCATAGTCAGGTCTTCTCGATTTGGAAGCGCTTTAAATGTCCCCCTTGATTTTTCCTTTTCAATCTCTATCCAGCTAGGAATTCCTCTTCTGACAACGGTTTCCATGCTCTCCAACACCGGGGGAACTTTAAGGCTCTTCTCTCTCACTTCTACAATATCGTTCGGCTTTACCTGATAGGATGGAATATTGACCTTTTTCGAATTCACCAAAAAATGATTATGCCGAACAAGTTGTCTCGCCTGATTTCTTGAGCTGGCAAAACCCATTCGGTAAACAACATTATCCAGGCGGCACTCAAGAAAAATCAGAAGATTTGTCCCGGTTATCCCTTTGCGTCTTTCAGCCCTATTATAGTACCCTCGAAATTGACTCTCCAGAACACCATAAATCCTTTTGACCTTCTGCTTTTCCCTTAACTGGACCTTGTAATCGGAATATTTTCCTCCACGTCTCTGCCCATGTTGCCCCGGCGCGTAGGCCCTTCTCTCAAACGCGCATTTATCTCCATAACAACGATCACCTTTTAAGAACAACTTCTGGTTCTCGCGTCGGCATAACCTGCATGATGCACCGACATATCTGGCCAAATCAGCGCCTCCTTAAACCCAATTAAAATATTCAATTCTTTATTCGACTCTCAGCAAGAGTCCAAGCTAGCTCCTAAACCAATTATCACAGTGGTAGTAAGAAACTATGCTATACCCTACGCCTTTTAGGTGGACGGCACCCGTTGTGCGGTATGGGTGTCACGTCTCTAATAAGGGTAACCGTAAATCCATCCACTTGGAGGGCTCGGAGGGCCGCTTCTCTTCCCACACCTGGGCCCTTGACTCTCACCTCAGCGACTCTCATCCCTTGGTCCATTGCCTGTTCAATGGCATCCTTGGCGGCAAGTTGAGCGGCAAAGGGAGTGCTCTTTCTTGACCCCTTGAACCCAGACCGGCCGGCACTTGACTGGGCAATAACATTTCCCTCAGGATCGGTAATGGTCACGATCGTATTGTTGAATGTGGAATGAATATGCACAATGCCTGAAGACACATTTCTCTTTTCTTTCTTGGCTTTGCCCCTTTTTCTTGCAGCTCTGGCCATCCTCTATCCTCAACTTTCAGTTATTTTCTCTTCCCCACAACAGCGCGTCGAGGGCCTTTTCTTGTCCTGGCATTTGTACTGGTCCTTTGCCCCCTGGCTGGCAGACCTCTTCGATGCCTCAAGCCGCGATATGTGCCCAAGTCCATGAGACGTTTGATATTCATAGACGTAGCTCTACGGAGATCTCCTTCCACTTCATACTTCTCATCAATCACCTTACGGATATTTGCTATCTGATCACCGCTGATATCATCTGAAGACATGTCCCAGTCTATATTTGACTCAGCGAGTATCTTCCTGGAGGTACTCCTCCCGATCCCATAAATATAGGTGAGGGCAATCTCCATTCTCTTACCTCTTGGTAAGTCAACACCTGCAATTCTAGCCAATCTCCACTCCTCTTTACTAGCTGTCTTTTAAAGATATTTCTCGCTTACGTCTCAAATACACCCATAAACAGATCTTCAGCCTTGACGTTGCTTATGCCGTGGGTTTTCACAGATTACGCGAGTTATTCCTTTTCGTCTAATAACCTTACACTTATTGCATATTTTTTTGACAGATGGTCTCACTTTCATGTTTTCACTGGCCTCCAGGCAAATACAGACAACACCTACTTTTGTTTACCAAAACCCTTTTTCATGAATCCCTCATAATGTCGGGTCAACAGATGAGATTCAATCTGATTAGTGGTATCCATCGCCACACCGACGACTATCAATATGGCGGTCCCACCGAAATAGAATGGGACATTAAGCTTATACATAAGAATCTGAGGTAAAACGCATATAGCCGAGACGTAGATGGCGCCTGAGAACGTTATCCTAGTCAATACTCGATCAATAAACTCGGCCGTGTTTTTCCCAGGTCTTATCCCAGGAACGAACCCTCCCTGCCTCTTCATATTGTCTGCCACATCTACGGGGTTGAAATGCACGGAAGTATAAAAGTAGCAGAAAAAAAATATAAAACCCACATACACCAAGTTGTAGACGATATGTCCGGGATGTAAGGTGTTGACGATATGCTGCAGCCAAGGGATCTCTTTGACGTTTAAAAAATTCGCAATTGTGGCCGGGAACATAATAATGGAAGATGCAAAAATCGGCGGAATGACACCAGACGTGTTGACTTTCAGAGGAAGATGGGTGCTCTGGCCACCGTACATTCTACGCCCCACCACCCGCTTTGCATACTGAACGGGTATCCTCCTCTGTCCCCTTTCAACAAAGACGATGGCGCCAATGACGGCAATCATTAAGGCGACAATCAATGTCATAAAAAACGGGGTCAATTCCCCAGTGCTCATCAATCGAAAAGTGTTTGCAACACCTACGGGGAAGCCAGCCACAATACCTGCAAAAATGATGAGTGAAATGCCGTTTCCTATCCCCTTCTCGGTAATCTGTTCACCCAGCCACATTAAAAAAGCGGTCCCGGCCGTCAGCGTGACAACCGTCAGGAGCCTAAACCCCCATCCCCCCGACGGCACAATCATGGCGCCCCCAGGGCTGGACATATTTTCGAGACCAACGGCTATTCCAAAGCCTTGGATCACACTTAGTAGAACCGTTCCGTATCGTGTATACTGGGTTATCTTTTTCCGTCCTTGTTCACCCTCCTTTTTTAACTTCTCCAGATAGGGTACGACAACGGTCAGAAGCTCTAAAATGATAGAGGCGCTGATATAGGGCATAATCCCTAAGGCCATTACCGACATCTGGCTCAAGGCGCCACCTGAAAACATGTCGAATAGCCCGAAAAGGGTCCCCTGCCTCGAACTGAAAAATGCGGCCAAAGCAGCCCCATCAATACCTGGGGTCGGGATATGGCATCCTATCCTATAAACTGCCAACATAAGAAGAGTAAATAGAATTCTCTTCTTAAGCTCAGGAACCTTGGCTATATTTTGAACGCCACCGATCATTTATTGATTAGCTCCCATCCCGACATCCTCTTCATCGCTTCTCTCAGACTCAATCCCTGCGCCACTCTCTTCGAAGATGCATGCAGTGCAGGCAGAGATTGACTAGACGATCTCGACACGCCCTCCGGCAGCCTCGATCTTCGCCCTTGCGGAGTTACTCACTTTTGTAACCTTTATGGTGACGGGACGAGAAATCTCACCTCTTCCGAGCAGCTTAATCCCGAGTCTCGATCTCCTGATCAATCCGGTCTCTCTCATGACCTGAAAATCAAAGTCGGAGTTTTCAGGGAACCTCTCAAGATCTTCGACATTCACGATACTGTACTGTTCCTTGAATATATTGGTAAATCCTCGCTTGGGCAAACGCCTTTGTAGAGGCATCTGCCCACCCTCAAAACCGGGTCTGGGTCCACCACCAGAACGTGATTTTTGCCCTTTGTGTCCACGACAGCAGGTCTTTCCATGCCCTGATCCAGGTCCTCTACCAACTCTCTTTTTCTTCTTTCTAGACCCTTCGGCGGGTGAAAGTTCATGAATTTTCATCATACTCTCCATGAAACTTCAGCCAATCTCCACAAGAAACAAAACTTTGTTAATCATCCCTCTGATGGCCGGAGTGTTTTCCAATTCGACAGTCTTGTTCAGTCTTGTGAGGCCCAAGCCTCTTAGAGTTTGACGGATTTTCTTGTTTTTTCCTATTCCACTTCTCACAAGTGTCACTTTGATGGTCTCAGTCATAATACACCTACCAGGTGTCCTCACATTATCAGCTTCCGGGTCTCACGAATTGGGGAAAAGCTTATTTCAAGACGGTCACTGCTTAACAACTTCTCCCTTTCTTGATAGCAAAAACCGAAAATGCTAGTTCAGTATTTCGTCTACGGTCTTGCCTCTGGAACGGGCGAATTCCTCAGGGCTCTGTAAAGAGTACAAACCTTTTAAGGTTGCCCTCACGATGTTATGTGGATTGTGAGATCCGAGGCACTTTGTCAGGACATTTTGAATGCCCACAGCCTCTAGCACAGCACGAACCGCTCCACCTGCAATGAGCCCTGTCCCGGGTCTCGCAGGCTTCAATAAAACCCGTCCTGCACCATCCCGTCCAATCACATCATGAGGGATGGTCATATCCAATAGCGAAACATTTTTCATATCCCTTTTCGCCTTTTCCACGCCTTTTCTGATCGCCTCGGGGACTTCTTTCGCCTTTCCCAGCCCAAAGCCAACCATTCCTTTACCATCACCCACAATAACAATAGCGCTGAAACTGAAGCGCCGCCCTCCTTTTACAACCTTCGCCACCCGGTTGATATGGACGACTTTCTCTATTAACTGCTCTTCATCCCCTTGTCTATACAATAGACCAATCCCCCTTTTTGATGCGCAGCAAAAGGTTCGATAAAGCACCCTTACTCATCAAAATCTCAACCCAGATTCACGAGCCCCTTCTGCAAGTGCTTTGACGCGACCATGGTACAAGAATCCATTTCTATCGAAAACGACCTTTTTGATCCCATTATCGAGCGCTTTTTTCCCAACGTTCGCCCCCACCAAGGCCGCGACCTTCTTCTTTTCGCCGACTCCTACTATTTGAGTGGAAAGCTCTTTAGACAACGAAGATGCCTCGATCAGGGTTTTCCCGGAAGAATCATCAATGACTTGGGCATAGATGTGCCTCGAGCTTCTAAAGACGGATAAACGGGGCATCTCCGTTGTGCCCCTAACCTTTTTTCGCACTCTTTGTTTTCTTCGGCGTCTTGAATTCGCCCTACTAAAGTTCCCCATTACAAAAACCTTTTATTAGCCCGGATCTGAAACAACTTCGTTTTTCCAGCGTCAATTTCGGGCTCAATTTTGCTGCTCTCACAATAATAAGAGACCAGCTCTATTTGATGCCGGCCTTGCCTGCTTTTCTTCGCACTCTTTCGTTGGCGTACCTGATCCCTTTGCCCTTGTATGCTTCCGGCTCTCTAAGACCACGAATCCTCGCAGCAGTGGTACCCAACAGTTCCTTATCAATCCCGCTCAAAGTGATTTTGGCTTTCTCAATCTTTGCATCAATACCGTCGGGCAATTCAAAGCTAACGGGGTGTGAATATCCAAGATTGAAAACCACAGCCCTTCCCTCCAACTCGGCCTTGTATCCCACCCCGACAATTTCCAAATCCCTTTTGTATCCGACCGTCACACCCGATATCATATTGGCAACCAAAACCCTGAAAAGACCATGAAGCGATTTTGACTCTTTTTCATTGTCTGGGACTGAAACAGACACTTGGTCTCCATCCATATCTATCTGGACCTTTGGATGAACTTGCCGACTGAGTTCGCCCTTTGGGCCTTTGACTATAAGCAATTCACGATCGAGTTTGATGTCAACGCCTTTTGGTATGTGAATGGGCTTCTTGCCTATACGTGGCATTAAAACCTCCAGTTATTGCGAATTCCTAATATCAATTATCCGTCATCAATTGACTTTTACCAAACTGAACAGAGGATTTCGCCTCCCAAGTTCATTTTTTTTGCATGTCTGTCAGCCATGAGGCCTTTGGATGTCGAAAGGATGTTAATCCCATACCCGTTCAAAACTGTCGGGATCTTCTCACACTTAGCATAGACCCTGCAGCTAGGCTTGCTGACTCGCTTGAGTCCGTCAATGACAGATGTCCCATTTTCATTATATTTCAGAAAGACCCTTATGAACCGGTGTCGACCATCTGACACTACTTTAAAATTCTTTATATAGCCTTCGGATTTCAGAACCTTTGCCAAACTTATCTTGAGTTTTGAAATCGGGATATCCACCTGGCCATGGGAGGCCTGAAGTGCATTTCTTATTCTTGTTAACATATCAGCGATCGGATCGGTCATACCCATTGTTTTACTCCCTACAATACGATACCAATAACTTCCTACAAATTCTTACCAACTGGACTTAACAACACCTGGAAGCTCCCCTCTCAACGCCATATCCCTAAAACAGATGCGGCATATGCCGAACTTTCTCAAAAAGGCCCTGCTTCTACCACAGATCGGACATCTATTATACTCTCGTGTAGAGAACTTCTTCTTTCTTTGGGCCTTGGCAATAAGAGATTTTCTAGCCAAAACAACCTCCATCTCCTGTTCAATTTTGAAAGCAGTATACTATTCGCAAAGCAAGATTCGATGCCATGAGTCTATGAGACACTCAAGAATCTATCCACTGATACATACTTAATTGCGAAAAGGCATTCCCAGTTTCTTCAACAAAAAAAGACCTTCAGGATCTGTCTTACCGGATGTAACAATAGAGATATTCAGGCCCTTGGTTTTGTCTATCTTATCATAGTCAATTTCAGGGAAAGTGATCTGCTCCTTTATGCCGAGGGTACAATTACCTCTTCCATCAAATATCTTGTCCGACAATCCTCTAAAGTCCCTCACGCGGGGCATAACCACATTGAAGAGTTTGTCCAAAAAATCAAACATCCTATCCCTTCGTAGGGTCACCATACATCCGATAGTCATACCCTGCCGCAGCTTAAATCCGGCGATGGATTTTTTGGCTTTTGTCACAACTGCTTTCTGGCCCGCTATCGATGTAAGTTCCTCAACAGCAGAATCTAATATCTTTATGTTTTGAATGGCTTCCCCCAATCCCATGTTCAATACGACCTTTTCCAGACGAGGCACAGCCATCACACTCTTGTACCCGAATTCTTTCATCATCGAGGGTACGACTTCTGTCTGATATTTTTCCTTCAATCGTGACAAATCCACCTCCCAAAATCTTCTGCTATATCTGGACGCCCATGCCTTTGCCGCAATCCGCTCAGCACAGACGATTTTCTACTCGTCTATTGGTTCACCGCACTTCTTGCAGACCCGAATCTTTGATCCATCTTCAAGGATTTGTTTGCTAATCCGTGTCGGCTCAGCACATTTGCTGCAAACAAGCATGAGATTCGAAATATTGATCGGCGCCTCCTTTTCAATAATACCCCCCTGGGCATTCTGGGCGCTGGGTTTTGCATGCTTCTTGATCATGTTCACCCTTTCAACAAGAGCGCGCATCTTTTCCGAATCAACTTTTAATACCGTGCCGATCTTGTCCTTCTCCTTGCCGGCAATTACGATAACCTTATCATTTTTCTTTATTTTAGGATGCTTTTTCCGCACGTATGATGCTCCCCAATACACTATGGTATCCACTGAATTATCAAAGCACCTCTGGTGCCAGAGAGATTATTTTCAGAAAGCTTTTTGCCCTCAATTCCCTTGCCACCGGCCCGAATATTCTTGTCCCGATCGGCTCTTTCTGATCGTTTATTAGGACAGCTGAGTTGTTATCGAATTTTATATAAGAACCGTCAGCCCTGCGAATTTCTTTGGCCGTCCTGACGATCACAGCTCGAACAACATCTCCCTTTCGAACCTTTGAATTGGGCATCGCCTCTTTCACTGATACGACTATGACATCGCCTACGCTTGCATATTTCCGCTTGGACCCGCCAAGCACCTTTATGCAGGATACGACCTTTGCACCGGAATTATCCGCAACTTTCAATTTCGTTTCTGCCTGTATCATTTCTTCAGCCCCACTGAGCTATCCGAGTATCCAAATCCTATGAAATACCGGCAACTTTGTTTATGATCTCAGCAACTTGCCATCTTTTTGTCTTGCTAATCGGCCGGGTTTCGATAATCCTCACCGTGTCACCAATCTGGCAGCTATTTTGAGGGTCGTGCGCAGAATACTTGGCATGCCTTCGAATGTACTTCTTGTATTTTTGGTGTTTTGTTAGCCGCTCTACCAAGACCAGAACCGTCTTGTCCATACGGTTACTGACAACTGTTCCCACCATTTTTTTTCGCGATCCCCGTTTTCTCATCAAACCCTCATACTCTGCTTTTTTTATATCAGCCGGTCAATTCCCTGATTACAGTCTTAACTCGCGCCAAGTCTCTTTTCGTCTTTGGAATAGCTGCTGTATTTCCGAGCTGTTTAGTCGCCTTTTGAAACCTCAGATTGAATAATTCCTGACTCAGTTCTCTCTCTTTATCTCGAAGATCTTCCTCTGTTAACTCTCTAAGCTCAGTGGCCTTCATGGCTCATGTCCTCCTTGTCAGGAATCTTGTGCCAAATGGCAATTTGTGCCCGGCTAAACGGAATGCCTCTGCAGCCATTTCTTCAGAGACGCCTTCCAATTCGTATAGGACCCTTCCAGGTTTTATGACGGCTACCCATCCCTCGGTCGCGCCCTTACCTTTCCCCATCCTCGTCTCAGCAGGCTTTTTGGTAATCGGTTTATCGGGAAACACCCTTATCCAGACCTTTCCACCACGTTTTACATGCCTTGTCACGGCAATCCTTGCAGCTTCAATTTGTCTCGCACTCATAAATCCGCATTCCATGGCCTGAAGTCCATAATCGCCAAATTCCAGGGAGTTTCCTCTCATGGCATTTCCCTTCATTCTCCCCTTCTGTTTTTTGCGATATTTTAGTTTTTTTGGGCTCAGCATGAATATTTCCTATTCCTTTTTTGTCTTATCGGGCAAGATTTCACCTTTAAAGATAGTAACCTTAACCCCAATGACTCCATACGTGGTGAAGGCCTCCGCAAATCCATAATCTATATCCGCCCTAATCGTATGAAGAGGAACGCGTCCTTCACGATACCACTCTCGTCTGGCCATCTCCGCGCCCCCCAGTCTTCCGCTACAGGCTATCTTGATACCTTGCGCGCCAAATCGCAATGCTGCGGTAACGCTCTTTTTCATAGCTCTTCTGAAAGCCACACGTCTAACCAACTGCATGGCCACATTTTCGGCAACAAGTTGTGCCTCGATCTCGGCCTTCCTGACCTCTTGGATGTCGATGATAACTTCTCGTTTAATTACGTCTTCCAGGCTCTTTTTAAGTTTCTCAATCTCGCTGCCTTTTTTTCCTATGACAATCCCGGGCCTTGCAATATACATCCTTACCCGGACTTTATTGGCAGCCCTTTCGATCTCTATCTTTGAGACACCGGCGTGGGCGACCTTCTCTTTCAGGAATTTTCTGATTTTGTAGTCTTCCAGGATATAATCTTTATACTCTCTTCCAGCAAACCACCGCGAATCCCAGTCTCTGTTGATCCCCAACCTAAAGCCGATAGGATGTACTTTCTGCCCCAATATTATCCTCCCATGCTGTCAGATAGTTGCCCTCTCGTTCGAACCCTGCATAGTCCGACAAAAGGCAGGCTGTTCAGTGTATCGTAACCTGTTTTCACATTATATCTCATCAAGAATGACAGTCAGGTGACTTGTCCTTTTATTGATTCTTGTGGCTCGACCAAGGGCTCGCGGTCGCCATCTCTTCATAGTGGGCCCCTCATCTGCGTAAATGCGCTTTATATAGAGGGCGTCAACATCTATGTTCCCATTTCCTTCTGCATTTGCGACCGCTGACTCGATCAGTTTTTTTAGTATGCGGGCCCCCTTTTGAGGAGCAAACGAGAGCATATTGACAGCCTCTTCTATCTTCTTTCCCCGGATCTCATCCATGACCAGACGAACCTTCTGGGGCGAAATCCTTACAAATCTTGCCACTGCTTTTGCTTCCATAATCAATCAAAGCCCATTCTATTTCTTTTTGCCCTTTATTCTCGACTTTCTGTCCCCAGAATGTCCATAAAATGTCCTTGTTGGCGAAAATTCACCCAGTTTGTGACCAACCATATCCTCAGTAACAAAGACCGGCATGAATTTTTTACCATTATGGACGGCAAACGTCAGTCCAACAAACTCCGGAAGAATAGTGGATCTGCGAGACCACGTCTT
This sequence comes from Thermodesulfobacteriota bacterium, assembly GCA_034189325.1. Taxonomy (GTDB): domain Bacteria; phylum Desulfobacterota; class DSM-4660; order Desulfatiglandales; family Desulfatiglandaceae; genus JAXHUM01. The sequence continues at coordinate 138,558 of JAXHUM010000049.1, read as the reverse complement.
GATAATCTTCCTGCTATCAGTTTCAGTTGCCTTCTGAACCTTTCTTAAGAGATGGTCATCAACAAACGGTCCCTTTTTTAGAGATCTTGGCAAAGCTTTTCCCCTCTTTTTTCAAATTAGTAACCCACCCCGGTCAAAAGCATTGATATCTACTTCTTTCTTCTTTTTACTATGAGCCTATCACTCGCCTTTCTTGCCCGCGTCTTATACCCTTTAGTTGGGACACCCCACGGAGTCACAGGGTGGCGACCTCCAGAGGACTTCCCTTCCCCTCCTCCATGGGGGTGATCAACAGGATTCATCGCAACCCCTCTGACACGAGGCCTTTTACCAAGCCATCGGTTCCGGCCCGCCTTTCCAATGGACCTATTTTCATGGTCCATATTTCCGACTTGTCCTATAGTCGCTTTACAGGCCTTTAGCACCATCCTCACTTCCCCGGAGGGCAGTCTAAGTTGAACGTATTTCCCCTCTTTTGCCATTAGCTGAGCGTAATTCCCAGCACTCCTGGCCATTTGTCCACCATGCCCGATGTGCAGCTCAATATTGTGAACGTGTGTCCCAAGGGGAATTTCTCCCAATGGAAGGGCATTTCCCGGCTTTATTTCTATACCGGAGCCTGCTGAAACATGTTCTCCGACCCTAAGTTCATTTGGGGCAAGGATGTATCTCTTTTCTCCGTCCGCATAATGAAGAAGGGCGATGTTTGCGGACCGATTGGGATCATACTCAATAGAATAGACTTTGGCGGGGATTTTTTCCTTATCCCTTTTAAAATCGATGACACGGTATGCTCGCTTATGTCCACCGCCCCGGTGCCGCACCGTCATACGCCCCAAAGAATTTCTACCGCCTTTGCTTTTCAAAGGTCTCAGGAGAGATTTCTCAGGTTTTACCTGAGCAAGCTCTTCGAACGTTGAACAAGTCTGAAACCTTCTCCCCGGTGAAGTGGGCTTCTTGGCCTTAATGCTCATTATCAATTTACTCCGCTTCTATTCAATAGCCTACACATTATAAGCTAAAGTCTTCCTCGACGAATTCTTCTTGAAAAGTAGATCCTAACGGGACGGAAGGCTACATCCCTTCAAAAAACTCTATGCTTTCATTAGGGGCTAGTCTCACAATTGCTTTCTTCCAATCAGATTTCTTACCCGTGTTTTTTCCAAATCGACGTTGTTTCCCGCGTACGTTTAAAACCTTCACCCCTGAAACCTTCTTCTTGAAAATCGTCTCAACAGCATGTTTTATTTCAATCTTGTTGGCCCGCCTATGGACTTTGAAGGATACTTGATTGGCCTGCTCTTTCTGGAAGGTCGACTTCTCAGTGATATGCGGCTCTCTGATGACTTGAAAGATATCCACTATGAAACTAATGCCTCCTCAATCTTATCAACAACTTGCTGTTCCAAGAAGAGGTAATCATGTTTTAAGACATCATAAACATTAAGTCCTTGATAGAACATGACTTTTATCCAGGGGACATTCTTGGAAGATTTCTCCAGATTATGCAACTTGTCTTGTGTAACGATCAATGCCTTTTTGACATTGAAGTTATTCATGACTCCAACAATTTTTTTTGTCTTTATTTCTGGGAGGTCAAAACTATCAACCACAAACAGATGATCCGTTTGAGCCTTATCCGTCAATGCCATACGAAGTGCGGCTTTCTTGACCTTTTTGGGGACTTTCAGGCCATACTTCCTCGGCGATGGCCCAAACGCCACACCACCACCTCTGCGAGTGGGAGAATTGGCCGAGCCAGCTCTTGCCCTGCCAGTTCCTTTTTGTCGCCAGAGTTTCGCACCGGAGGCCTTTACTTCAGAACGACTCCGTACAGAAGCTGAACCGGCTCTGCGACGAGCGAGCTGGTTTATCAGGACCTGGTGCAGCACATGTTTTTTTATTGAAACATCAAAAATATCTTCATTCAGTTCCCGCTCGGAAACTTTCTGTTTTTGAAGATTGTACACATCAATTAAAGTCATCTTCCGCCTCAAGCGTCTCGATATATGTAGGTTCAGACTTTGGCTATCTCAACAAAGCTGTTCCGGCTTCCAGGGACCGCGCCCTTCACCAAGACAACATCTTCCTCAGGCCTGACATCTATGACTTGAAGATTCTTTATTGTTACACGTTGATAGCCCATTCTTCCGGGAAGTTTTTTGCCCTTCAGGACTCTACCCGGAGTAGCACTGCAACCAATAGAGCCCGGAATCCTATGGGAACGCGATCCATGGGTCTTTCTTCCTCCAGAGAAGCCCCACCGCTTCATAACTCCACTGAACCCTCTTCCTTTGCTAAGACCACTTACATGAACCAGATCGCCATAGCTGAATATGTCAGACTTGAGTTCCTGGCCCAGTTTATAAGATTCCGGATCATCGACACGGATCTCCCTCAGGTGGGCAAAGCACCTTCCTCCCACCTCCTTGAATTGCCCCTTCAGTGGCTTGTTCACACGGTTTTCACTCTTAGGTTGATAGCCCACTTGAAGTGCATCATAACCATGTTTTTCCCGTGTTTTCTTTTGGATGACAACACAAGGCCCAACTTCAAGGACGGTCACGGGAACACTTCTCCCCTCATCCAAGAAATACTGCGTCATGCCCAGTTTTTTCCCATACAGCTTGTTGACCATAGGAATCTAACTCCTACTCCCCCAATCTCGAGTGCCTGCTATATGCTATAGCTTGATCTCTACATCCACACCTGCAGCCAGGTCCAACTTCATCAGTGAATCGACTGTTTGCTGGGTCGGTTCCAATATATCCAGCAATCGCTTGTGAGTTCTGATTTCAAACTGTTCTCGCGATTTCTTATTGACGTGAGGTGATCTCAAAACACAATACTTATTAATGACCGTAGGCAGCGGGATCGGCCCGGCGACCCTTGCGCCTGTATCTCGAGCCGTCTCAACAATTTCCTTGGCAGATCGATCGAGCAACTTATGATCATAGGCCTTCAGTCGTATCCGGATCTTCTGATTGGCTATCATATACCTTTTCCCTATTCGATGATATCACTGATCACGCCGGCCCCGACGGTCCTGCCGCCTTCACGAATGGCAAACCTCAATTCCTTCTCCATCGCTATCGGCGTAATCAAGCTCACTTCCATCGCTACGTTATCACCCGGCATCACCATCTCCACACCTTCCGGCAATGTCGTTACTCCTGTCACGTCTGTCGTCCTAAAATAAAACTGCGGCCGATATCCATTGAAAAACGGCGTGTGACGGCCTCCCTCTTCCTTCGTCAATATATAGGCCTCTGCCTTGAACTTCGTGTGAGGCTTGATCGTGTTCGGAACCGCGACAACCTGACCCCTCTCTACGTCGTCACGCTTCGTCCCCCTCAACAACACACCTATGTTATCACCTGCCTGGCCTTGATCCAATATCTTCCGGAACATCTCAACGCCCGTGCAAACCGTCTTTATCGTATCTCGTATCCCTACTATCTCAACTTCCTCTCCAACCTTGATCACTCCTCGGTCCACTCGGCCCGTCACAACCGTACCACGACCCGATATGCTGAATACATCCTCAATCGGCATCAAAAACGGCTTGTCCGTGTCCCGAACCGGTTCCGGTACGTAAGAATCGATCGCATCCATTAACTCAAAAATCGACTTCACTTCCTCAGAGTTCGAATCATCACTCTCCAAAGCCTTTAGGGCACTCCCTCGTATGATCGGAATGTCGTCTCCGGGAAATTCATATTTCGATAATAATTCCCTCATCTCCAGCTCGACCAACTCGATCAGCTCCTCATCATCCACCATATCACACTTGTTCAGATACACCACTATACTCGGAACGCCTACCTGACGCGCCAACAATATGTGCTCCCGCGTCTGCGGCATCGGACCATCATCCGCGCCTACCACCAATATCGCTCCGTCCATCTGCGCCGCACCCGTAATCATGTTCTTGATATAATCCGCATGACCAGGACAATCAACATGCGCATAATGACGCTTGTCCGTCTCATATTCCACATGCGCCGTCGCTATCGTTATTCCTCGTGCCTTCTCCTCAGGAGCCTTATCTATCTCATCAAAAGGAACAAAATCCGCCATACCCTTCTTCTCTAAATGCTTCGTGATCGCAGCTGTCAATGTCGTCTTGCCGTGATCTATATGACCTATCGTACCCACATTTACATGCGGCTTCGTCCTCTCAAACTTCCTCTTCGACATCTTGAGTACCTCCTTTGACGGTCTACCGAATGTGTCTCGTCATACCGTTTCTCGCTTCTATATTTCCAAAAAAGGGAGATTACCTATCGATCTAGTCAGCCTAATTCCGTCAGACCTCGAGGCCTACCAACGATAGTGGGCAAAGGCCTTGTTGGCGTCGGCCATCTTGTGCGTGTCTTCCTTCTTTTTTATTGCAACCCCTCGATTGTTGGCCGCATCCATTAGCTCACCTGCCAGTTTAGCGGCCATTGTCTTCTCACCTCTCTGTCGAGCAAAATTGATAATCCATCGGATACTGAGGGCCTGTCTTCTGGCTGGTTTCACTTCTGTTGGGACCTGATAAGTCGAACCGCCGACCCGCCTCGATTTAACTTCCACTGCAGGTTTTACGTTTTCAACGGCCTTCTCAAAAACACTCAAGGGATCTTGCTTTGTTTTATTCTCAATAATATCGAAGGAATTATAGACAATCGACTGGACAATGCTTTTTTTCCCCTTCGACATCAGGTTATTTACAAACTTCGACACCAAAACGCTCCCATATTTAGGATCGGGTGTAATTTTACGTTTGGAAATGACTCTCTTCCTCGGCATACAAAATCTCCCTTAAGATGGAGATAAGACTAGTAACGTCAATCTCCTACACTCCCCCATTAGAAATTCCCACAAAAAATTAATACGGAGTCACGTCCCTCACCTTTTAAATCACTTTGGGTCGCTTGGCCCCATATTTTGATCGACCCTGCCTTCGATCATCGACACCGGTGGTATCCATTGTTCCTCTGATGATATGATACCTGACACCTGGCAAGTCCTTCACACGCCCTCCCCGAATCAGGACAACCGAATGCTCCTGGAGATTATGACCCATGCCGGGGATATATGACGTTACTTCTATCCCGTTGGTGAGTCTCACTCTCGCAACCTTCCTGAGAGCGGAATTGGGTTTTTTAGGCGTCGAGGTATAGACCCTTATACAGACTCCCCTTTTCTGGGGAGATCCCTGCAAAGCAGGCGTCTTGACCTTCTTTTTAGGCTTACGACGGCCATGTTTTATAAGCTGATTAATGGTGGGCACAAAACCTCCTCCAATTTAGAGACTTCTCACGAAGTTCGATATTCATAGAATCAATTTTTATATTTCTAATCATATGATAAGTCAAGCTCTTTTTGCATTATTCCGCAACTCCGATTTCGATTTCCCTATAGGTTCTCACTCCAGTGCCTGCTGGAATCAAACGACCCATAATCACGTTTTCTTTGAGACCTTTCAAGTAGTCCACCTTGCCTGCCACGCTGGCATCAGACAATACCTTGGTCGTCTCCTGAAAAGAGGCTGCCGAAATAAAACTCTCGGTGCTAAGGGAGGCCTTGGTAATCCCCAAAAGCTGCGGCTCAGCCGTTGCTGGCTTTCCACCCTTCTGAATGACCTCTCTGTTCTCCTCTTCAAAACGCCACCTCTCGACATTTTCTCCCAACAGGAACTGAGAATCGCCCGGTTCAATCACGCTCACCTGCCTGAGCATCTGACGGACAATAACCTCAATATGCTTATCATTGATTTTGACCCCCTGGAGTCGATAGACTTCCTGGACTTCGTTCACAAGATATTTCGCCAGCTCTTTGAGGCCCCTGATTTTCAATATGTCATGGGGATTGACGGACCCATCCATAAGAGCTTCGCCAGCTCTAACATAGTCCCCTTCTAAAACACTTACGTGCTTTCCCCTGGAAATGAAGTAATTGACGGGGTCACCCACATCGGGCGTGATTGTCATTCGTCTCTTCCCTTTTGTATGTCTTCCAAAAGATACAACCCCATCGACCTCGCTGATGATGGCCGTTTCTTTGGGCTTCCTGACTTCAAATAACTCTGCGACTCGAGGGAGGCCTCCCGTGATATCCTTAGTCTTTGTGGTCTCTCGCGGTATCTTTGTCAAGACCCTCCCGGGTCCGACCACATCTCCCTCGTTAACCATAATAATGGCTCCGACAGGCAGATGGTAGCGGGCCTTCGCACCTGCAGTTCCCCCCGGTAGTTGAGCTGTCTTTCCTTTCTTGTCTTTTACGGAAATTCGAGGTCTCACATCAACGTCACGATACTCGACTATCACTCGACTGATCTTTCCGGTTACATTATCCCGCTTTTCCTGTAAGGTTCGGCCTTCAAAAATATCACCAAATTTGATCGTACCTGCGACTTCGGAAATAATCGGTATTGTGAAGGGATCCCATTCCGCCAACACCTGGCCGGGGTTGACCTTCTGTCCATTGCGCACTTTCAAGGTGGCTCCGTAAATAATGGGATACCTCTCGATCTCTCTCTTACCCTTACCCAGAATAGCCATTTCCCCATTTCGATTCATGACTACGAGGTTACCCTCTTCATTTTCCACAGTCTTGAGGTTGTCAAACTTCACCTGCCCCTGGTTTCTCGGCTGTATGGTTGATTGTTCGACCCTTTTAGTTACCGTACCCCCAATATGAAAGGTCCGCATAGTGAGCTGAGTCCCGGGCTCACCTATTGATTGAGCGGCAATGATCCCAACTGGTTCTCCGATATTGACCTCGTGGCCATGCCCCAGATCTCTACCATAACATTTCTTACACATGCCCCTCTTGGTCTCACATGTTAGGGGAGATCTGATCAGGATCCTCTCTAATCCGGCATTCTCTATCTTCTGTACTCCCTCTTCATCAATCTCCTCGTTAAACGGTACCAGAAGCTCTTCAGTCACCGGATCGACAATATCCTGCGCAGCTACACGGCCCAGAATACGTTCTCCTACTCTCTGGAGAACTTCGCCGCCTTCCACAAGGGATTCCACCCAGATACCCCCCATAGTATGGCAATCATCCTCAGCAATAATCGCATCCTGCGCCACATCAACCAGTCTTCTAGTCAGGTAACCTGAGTTGGCTGTCTTGAGAGCCGTGTCCGCCAAACCCTTTCTCGCGCCATGCGTTGAAATGAAGTACTGAAGGACGGTCAAGCCTTCTCGGAAGTTGGACGTAATAGGAGTCTCAATGATCTCCCCGGAAGGTTTGGCCATCAAGCCCCTCATCCCGGAAAGCTGCCTCATCTGGTCCTTGCTACCCCTTGCGCCGGAATCAGACATCATAAAGATGGGGTTGAGGCTCTTGGCTGTCACTTTTTCATTCTTGGGTCCTTCTATTTCTTCAACAGCCATCTCTTTCATCATCTCTGATGCCACATCTTCAGTTGACTGTGCCCATATATCAACAACTTTGTTATACTTCTCTCCATCCGTTATGAGACCACTTGTGTATTGGCCGTGGATCTTTTTTACCTCCCTCTCAGCACTCTGGATGATCTTCTCCTTGTTGGAAGGGATAATCATGTCCTTCATCGATATCGATATGCCTGACTGCGTAGCATACTTGTACCCGATATTTTTTAGCCTGTCAGACAAAATAACCGTAGCCTTAATCCCCGCCCCCCGGTACGATTCATTGATTAAAGCGCGAAGGTCTTTTTTGGACATTGTCTTATTTATTAAGGCAAATGGAAGCGATTCGGGCAAGATATCATAAAATAGGACTCGACCAGTTGTGGTTTCCTGGAGAACGCCTTCTATTCTGACCTTGATCAAGGCGTGCAGATCGAGTTCTCCCGAATCATGGGCCATCCTCACCTCTTCCGGGCCGGAAAAAACCTTTCCATCTCCTTTGGCAAACGGCCTTTCCTGGGTTAGGTAATAGATACCCAACACAATATCCTGGCTGGGAACAATGATAGGCTCCCCATGGGCTGGAGAGAGGATGTTGTTGGTTGACATCATCAGGACCCTGGCCTCTATCTGGGCCTCAATGGATAACGGAACGTGAACCGCCATCTGATCGCCGTCAAAGTCGGCATTGAAGGCAGTGCATACCAAAGGATGAAGCTGGATGGCTTTTCCCTCGATAAGGATAGGTTCAAAGGCCTGAATTCCTAAACGGTGCAATGTGGGAGCCCTATTCAACAAGACACAGTACTCTCTGACAACATCATCCAGAGCGTCCCATACCTCGGGTGTTTCTCTCTCCACCATCTTTTTGGCGCTCTTGATGGTGTTGACAAGCCCCTTCTCATCCAATTTGTTATAAATAAAAGGCTTAAAGAGTTCCAAAGCCATTTTCTTAGGAAGACCACACTGATGTAAGCGAAGGTCAGGACCTACCACGATCACTGATCGACCTGAATAGTCCACCCGCTTTCCCAGCAGGTTTTGTCTAAACCTCCCCTGCTTTCCTTTGAGCATATCGCTCAGTGACTTAAACGGCCGCTTATTGGCGCCGGTAACGACCTTGCCTCTTCTCCCGTTATCAAACAAGACATCCACTGCCTCTTGGAGCATCCTCTTCTCGTTCCTCACAATAATGTCGGGGGCATTCAACTCTAAAAGCCTTTTCAACCTGTTATTTCGGTTGATGACTCGCCTGTAGAGATCATTTAGATCAGAGGTGGCAAAACGTCCTCCATCCAGGGGAACGAGGGGTCGAAGATCGGGGGGTAAAACAGGGATGACATTCAGGATCGTCCATTCGGGAAGATTATTCGAGAGCTTAAACGCATCGACAATCTTCAGTCGTTTGGCCAACTTCTTGCGCTTGGCATCCGACTTGGACTCCATCATTTCAGCCCTGAGAGTCTTTGAGAGTTCTTCCAGATCGAGGTCGCTCAACATGGCCCGGATGGCCTCAGCTCCAATACCGGCAACGAACCTGTCTCCGTAATCGACCCTCGCCTGCATGAGTTGCTCATCCGTCAAAAGAGTGCCCTTTTCTAAGGGTGTATCCTTGGGATCAACAACGATATAGCCTTCAAAATAGAGAACCCATTCCAGGTCTTTCAGTGTTAAATCGAGCAGATTCCCAATTTTTGAAGGCAAGCATTTTAGGAACCAGATATGGGCCACAGGTGCCGCGAGCTCAATGTGACCAAGCCGTTCACGGCGCACCTTGCTCTGGATAACCTCTACACCGCATTTCTCACAAACGATGCCCCTATGCTTCATACGCTTGTATTTTCCACAATTACATTCGTAGTCCTTGATAGGGCCGAATATCTTGGAACAGAAAAGCCCGTCTCTTTCAGGCTTAAAGGTCCTATAATTGATGGTCTCAGGTTTCTTCACCTCTCCATAAGACCATTCCCGGATCTTCTCCGGAGAGGCAAGAGAAATCTTCACAGCGTTAAAGCTGGATGGGTCCTTTGGCTTCGAAAAAAAACTATATATTTCTTCCACTGCGCTTCTACTCCTTATCTACCGTTCAAAAAAGTTTTTGAGGCAATAAAAAGTCACAGGTTCTTGTTATATTCAACTGTTAAGTAATTCGATCTTCGCACAAAAAGCGAGGCTGAAGGTCTTTCGCTGAAGGCCTGATACCGGACGAATAAACCTGCCAATAAAACTGGGATTACTCAAAAAGCTCGACTTCCAGCCCCAGGCTCTTCAGCTCTTTCATGAGCACTTTGAAAGATTCCGGCAATCCGGCCTCAAGGATATTGTTGCCCTTTACGATTCTCTCATACATGCGCGTTCTCCCGGCTACATCGTCGGATTTGACTGTTAAGAACTCCTGGAGCGTATAGGCAGCGCCGTAAGCTTCCATGGCCCATACCTCCATTTCACCCAATCTCTGCCCACCGAATTGGGCCTTGCCACCAAGAGGTTGCTGAGTTACGAGAGAATAGGGACCAATGGAACGTGCGTGGAGCTTATCATCGACCAGATGGTGCAGCTTCATGACGTACATAATGCCGACGGTAATTTGCTGCTCAAAAGGTTCACCGGTTCTACCGTCATAAAGCGTTGCCTGCCCGGTTATAGGCAACCCGGCCTCTTCCAAGCACTTCCGTATCTCATCCTCCTGCGCCCCATCAAAAACCGGTGAGGCCATGGGCACACCATCTTTTAAGAGCCAAGCTTTTTCCTCAATCTCTTCATCAGACAAATCCTTGAATGTCTCATCATATTCCTTCTCAGAAAAAATCGCCTTGAGCTTCAGCTTGAGGTCATTCGTCGTTCTTATGCTGTCCAGAAGTTGGCCCACCTGCCTTCCAAGTTCATAGGAAGCCCACCCCAGATGTGTCTCCAGCAGCTGGCCGACATTCATCCGAGAGGGCACTCCCAAGGGATTTAGAATAATATCTACAGGCGTTCCGTCAGCAAAATAGGGCATATCTTCAATGGGAAGAATCCTTGACAAGACGCCCTTATTGCCGTGACGACCGGCCATCTTGTCGCCCACCGACAACTTGCGTTTCACCGCCACATAGACCTTTACCATCTTTATCACACCCGGCATTAACTCATCACCAAGGCTCAGTCTTTCGATCTTTTCGTCAACCTGACTCCCGATACGGGCTACCCTCTTAGAAAACTTATCCACAATAGCTTCGACTTTCTCAATGACATCCATATCCGTATGGAGATCTGCACCTGACCAAGCCTCAACCGGTATTTTCTCTAAATCACTCGGTTTTATGGCCTTTTTAGCACGCAGCAGGACATCTCCCATCACCTTGTCTTTGAGATCGTTTTTCAACTTAATTCCAGAGAGGAGATCAGTCAATTTCTCTTTGGCACTCCTCTCCATAATCTTAACTTCATCATCGAATTCTTTTTTGAGGGATCTCACTTCTTGGGCTTCAATGGTGAGAGTGCGCTCATCCTTTTCAACGCCCCTCCGTGCAAAGGCCTTTGCGTCAATGACAATTCCCTGTACTCCCGGTGGAACCCTCAGGGATGTATCACGCACTTCTCCGGCCTTGTCCCCGAATATGGCCCTTAGGAGTTTCTCTTCGGGAGAAAGCTGTGTCTCCCCCTTTGGTGTAATCTTCCCAACAAGGATATCTCCCGGCTTCACTTCGGCTCCAGCCTTTACAATGCCGCTTTCATCCAGGTTCTTTAAAGCTTCTTCCCCCACATTTGGGATATCTCTTGTGATCTCTTCCTTGCCTAACTTGGTGTCACGAGACACGATTTCAAACTCTTCAATATGGATCGAAGTATAGATATCCTCCTTCACAATCCTTTCACTGATAAGCATGGAATCTTCGAAATTGTACCCTCCCCAAGACATGAAAGCGACCATGACATTTTGCCCCAGAGCAAGTTCTCCGAGCTCGGAAGCTGGCCCATCAGCGATGATCTGTCCTTTCCAGATAATATCCCCTTTCTTTACCACAGGCTTTTGAATATAACAGCTGTTCTGATTGGACTTCTTGAATTTTAGGATCTTGTAAATCTCAACTTCGGGTTCATCATCCAAGACACCTGTTGATCGGACGACAATGCGGGAGGCATCAACATTTTCGACCACACCATCTCTTCTTGCAATGACTGAAATGCCAGAATCCCTGGAAACGACTCCTTCAATGCCGGTTCCAACAAGGGGGGCCTTTGCTTTCAGAAGAGGCACGGCCTGGCGCTGCATATTTGACCCCATCAGGGCCCTGTTGGCATCATCATGCTCTAAAAAGGGAATCAGAGAAGCAGAGATGCTCACAAGCTGATCAGGAGACACATCCATAAACTTAACATCCTCGACAGGACTCTTGTTCGCCTCACCTTCAATACGAACGGCCGCCTCTTCTCTAACAAAACGCCCCTTTTTATCGAGAGGCGCATTGGCCTGAGCAATCGCATAACTGCCCTCATCAAGCGCGGATAGATATTCGACCTTGTGGGTTACTGTTTTACTCTCCACCTGTCTATAGGGTGTCTCGATAAAACCGAACTCATTCACCCTGGCATAGGTGCTTAAAGAGACAATCAATCCAATATTCGGCCCTTCCGGTGTCTCAATGGGACAGATTCTACCGTAGTGTGTGGGGTGGACGTCTCGAACCTCAAAGCCGGCCCTCTCACGTGTCAGACCACCGGGGCCCAAAGCGCTTAATCTCCTTTTGTGAGTAGTTTCGGATAAAGGGTTTGTCTGGTCCATGAATTGTGAGAGCTGACTCGTCCCAAAAAACTCCTTCACTACAGCGGATACAGGCTTGGAATTAATCAGATCATTGGGCATCAAGGTCTCGACCTCCTGCAGGCTCATTCTTTCCTTAATCGCCCTTTCCATTCTCACAAGGCCTATCCTGTATTGGTTTTCAAGGAGTTCGCCGACTGCTCTCACCCTCCGGTTTCCTAAGTTGTCGATATCATCAACCGTGGCCTCCGCCTCTTTCAAACGGAGCAGCTCATCGACGGTTGCCAGGATATCTTCTCTTCTCAAGGTACGTTGATCGAGTGGAACATCCAGACTAAGCCGATGATTCAATTTCAGCCGCCCAACCTTAGAAAGATCGTAAGTATTCTTATTGAAAAAAAGGCTGTTAAAAAACTTGCCGGCAACTTCCTGAGTAGGAGGGCTGCTTGGGCGCATCTTCCTGTAAATGTCGAGAATGGCTTCATCATGAGAGCCTATCCTATCCAGCAGCAAGGTGTCCCTGATGCTTGTGGTGGTACCTCTGGCGTCCAGGACCAGGCATTCGACTTGGGATATCCCCTTTTCCTGAATCACGTCAATGATTTCAGGGAAGAGGGCCTGATTAACATCGACCAGGATCTCGCCTGTTTCAGGATCTATGACCTCGCTGACGACAACGCGACCTTCCAGGTCTTCAATGTTGATCGGGAGACGGGTGATGCCAGCCGACTTAAGGCTTTTATGGAGTCTTTTCGTATACTTTTCCCCCTTCTTTGCCAATATCTCCCCAGTCTTTGTATCCGGAATATCTTTTGTAACTCTCTTCTGATACAGACTGTCTAAGTTGATCTCTCTCCAACATCCCTCTTTTTCTATCCCGATGATTTCCGTCTTGTAAAAATGATGCAGGATTTCCTTTGTTGAATACCCAAGCGCCTTCAATAAGATCGTCACAGGGAATTTTCGTCTTCTATCGATACGAACATGCAAGATATCTTTAGGATCAAACTCAAAATCGAGCCATGACCCTCTTAAAGGGATGATACGACCTGAATAAAGAAGCTTTCCGCTAGAGTGTGTCTTTCCCTTATCGTGGTCAAAAAGCGCCCCCGGGGATCGGTGGAGCTGACTCACAACGACTCTCTCTGTTCCGTTGATAATAAAAGTTCCCCACTCCGTCATGAGGGGGAGAGTTCCGAAATAGATCTCTTGTTCCTTAATATCCCGAATACTGTTTGTGCCATCAAGGGCATCTGTATCAAAGACAACCAATCGAACGGTCAGCTTAAGAGGAGTTTCGTAGGTCATACCCTTCGCCAGACAATCGCCTTCATCGTACTTAACATCTTCAAAGCTATACTTAACGAATTCCAGAGAAGACGTACCGGCAAAATCATGGATTGGAAACACGCTCTTGAAGGCACCCTGAAGCCCTGTATCTTCTCGTCCCTCAGGAGGCACAGATCTCTGCAAGAATTTCTCATAGGAACGTCTTTGCATATCAATCAAACTAGGGAACTCCATGATTCTTTCAATTTTCCCAAAGCTTTTTCTTGGACGTCTCGTGCCACCATTTCTTATTGGCATTACATCTCCCATTTCACTGTTAATCGCACACGGCTAAAAAGCCGTAATAAATTAACATGTAGCAAGAGCGGCACACCAGTTTTTTTATCACGGCACCGCTTTTACTACATCTAAACAATCCTACTTAATCTCTACTGTAGCTCCTGATTCTTCAAGCTCCTTCTTGACACTCTCCGCCTCTTCATTAGAAACACCCTCCTTGACGGGAGCGGGGGCGCTGTCTACTAATGCTTTGGCCTCTTTCAGGCCCAGGCCTGTTATCGCCCGAACAACTTTTATGACCTGTATTTTTTTGTCACCAACAGCAGACAGCACCACATCAAACTCCGTTTTCTCTGCTGCCTCTTCCTGGGTATCCGATGAAGGTGCAGCAGCGGCAAGGGCTACGGGCGCAGCAGCACTTACCCCAAATTTTTCTTCCAGCTCCTTCACAAATTCCGAAAGATCAAGAACCGTCATATTCGAAATGAATTCGACAACATCTTCCTTCGTAATATTTCCAGACATTTTAGTCTCTAGACCTCCCTGTATTATTTAGCTTGATTCTTCCTTTTTGTTTTCGATGGCCTTTAACACATTTAAAAGCTTACCAATAACTCCACTCAGCGTCCTGACAAAGGAAGCCGGAACTGCTTGCATAACTGCCAGGGTCTGAGCCAAAAGCACATCTTTAGCAGGCAACTCAGCGAGCCGTTTAACTGCTGCCGGATCCATCACTTTACCGGATATCTGACCGCCCTTGATTACTAATTTCTTAAATTCTTTAGAAAAACCTGTTAAGACCTTGGCTGGACCAACCAACTCATCATACGTTATGGCTATTGCCGTAGGCCCCTGCATATGATTATCCAGCTGGGCAGTATCCGTGTCCCGGCTCGCTATCTTTAACAGTCTGTTCTTCACTACCTGAAATTCAGCATTTGCATTTCTAAGCTCTCTTCTCAGCTTATTCGTAGACTCGACATCGAGGCCCTTATACTCCATAAGAAATACGCCTTCGGCCCTTTCAAGTCGACCGTGCAAGTCTGAGACAAGCTCTTGCTTTTGTTTTTTATCCATTTTCACCTCCTCTCCGTTTGACAGTAACCACGTCAAAGTCAGAGGTACTAAACAGAGACTTTCTTCACTGTTCGTCTCGGCAGGCTTTCACGGTTTAAGACTTTCGCTACTCCCGTCGGCACACTTGTAATAACCTTCGCGGTAGCTAAGGCACCTGCTGTCTTTGACTGATCAATTTGTATCGGGCAAAGGGATAACAGCACCACCCTTGCACTTCGGGAAATATTGCACTATTTTTCAAGAATTATTTGTTAAGAAGATCTCTCACGTATATCGGGTCGATCTTGATTCCAGGACCCATCGTGGTTGAGATTGCGAGGCTCCTTAGGTAGACCCCCTTACTAGCAGCAGGCTTCAACCTCTGGACAGTCTCTACAAATGCAGCAATGTTCTCGCGGAGCTTTTCAAGGCCGAATGAAACCTTGCCGACTGGAGCGTGGACAATACCTGCCTTTTCAACCTTGAAATCTATTTTACCAGCCTTAAACTCATTAACGGCCCTTGCAACATCAAAGGTAACGGTCCCCAACTTGGCGTTCGGCATCATGCCTCTCGGACCGAGGATGCGTCCCAATTTTCCCACGGCACTCATCATATCAGGGGTGGCAACCGCCTTATCAAATTCCAGCCATCCATTCTGAATTTTTTCTACGAGATCATCCGAACCAACATAATCGGCGCCGGCCTCCTGAGCCTCTTTTTCTTTTTCACCCTTGGCGAACACGGCCACACGAACTTCCTTACCGACACCATTAGGGAGGACAACCGTCCCTCTTACCATTTGATCGGCATGCCTCGGGTCGACACCTAGCCTCACGGCCAAATCGACACTTTCGTCAAATTTCGTGTATTGACTGTCTATGGCCAAACGGATTGCCTCGTCAAAACTGTATTTTTTCAGAGCATCCACTTTATTGGCATTTTCTCTGTATTTTTTCCCTCTCCGTCTCATGTCTTATTCTTCCTCTCAAGGCCTATCAGTGACCATCTATAGATGATCATTATCTGTTCGAGGTCAAGGCATACGAAATATCGAACTGAAAACGTATGCGTAATATGCCGTAAGATTATGATCATCAGAGAACCGATCTATATATACTCTTTCTCTAACTCGCTAGGACGTTAATTCCCATGCTTCTCGCGGTCCCCTCGATAGTCTTGATCGCACCCTCCATATTATAGGCATTCAAATCTTCGAGTTTGACTTTTGCAATCTCTTCAACCTGCTGTTTGGTTACCTCTCCCACTTTTTCTTTGTTTGGTTCACTTGACCCCTTAGCGATCTTTGCGGCCTGCTTGAGTAGCACCGACGCCGGTGGGGTCTTAGTAATAAAGGAGAAGGACCTATCGGCATAGATAGTGATCACAACGGGGATCACCGTACCCATCTGGTCCTGAGTTTTGGCGTTGAATGCCTTGCAGAAATCTGCTATATTGACACCATGTTGACCTAATGCCGGGCCAATGGGAGGTGAGGGATTGGCCTGTCCTCCCTTTACTTGGAGTTTGATGGATCCAATAATTTTTTTTGCCATGATTAACCTCTTTTCACACAACAAAGGTCCATCAACAAACGCTTTTTAAAAGCACGTCCTTGATGGACACTAACTGATTTTGTTGACCTGAATAAAATCCAATTCCACTGGTGTGGGCCGCCCGAATATTGTGATAAGTACCCTGAGCTTTTCTTTATCAGGCTTGACTTCCTCTACGATACCCTGAAAATTGCTGAAAGGCCCATCAATAACCCTGACCTCATCACCCTCTTCGAATCGATATTTTGGCTTCGGCCTGCTCACTCCCTCTTCCATTTGATGGACGATTCGCTTGGCCTCTTCATCATTGATAGGTGTTGGTTTTAGTTCTCCGCCAACGAAGCCTGTGACCTTTTCCGTGTTTCTGACCGTATGCCAGGTCTCATCGTTGAGTTCCATCTGTACCAAGATGTAACCTGGAAAGAATTTCCTGGAAGAGGTCTTTTTCTCACCTTTCCGCAATTCAATGACTCGCTCAGTAGGAACAATCACCTGCCCAAAAAGGGCTTCCTGACCCAGCGTCTTGATCCTCTCCTCCAGGTTTTTTTTGACATTATTTTCAAAACCTGAATAAGTATGAACTATATACCACTTAAGACTCACACCAGCACCCGATGTCGTTCAATGATTAGCTTCGGAGGTGATTCTGGAATCAACCTACGTTCAAATTCTCCGCCCACTCGATCCCATATTAGTGGGATTCCATATTAAAGAATATTCAGTAAATTGTCGCCCTCAGAATTTACATCCATCCTCTTCGAAAATAAGACAAAACACCTGAGACCGCGTCGCAGGATTGTCCATCTTCCATGGCCGCCGTGGTTTTTAGGGAAAAGCAACACTACTAACCGATTATATACTTAATCAGCTTTATAAGCCCAAAGTCCACTACACCGAGATAAAAGGCAACGATAAGAGTAAGAATTATGACCACGGCCGTGGATGCGAGTAATTCCTTTTTTGTCGGCCATTTGACTTTCTTTAACTCAATCCTGGCCTCTCTAAGAAACTGTCCTGTTTTCCCCAAGAATCCAAAGGGCGAGCGACCTTCCTGCCTCTTCCTTTCCACCGCCTTTCTGGGGGTTACCTGAGGAAGTTTTGCATGTTCCTGTTTATTGGAAGACCTGTTCTGCTTTGAATTCGCAGCCGCTGCCCCATTCGAGGCTGGACGCGTTTTCTTACTCCTTTTCTTCTTTTTGGACTTCGGTTTTGGCTTCTTCATATCACCTTAGAACACAACCCCCTCTATTCTCAACACGCCTTAGTCGGCATTATCACCTTCCTCAGGATATAAAGAGGACTGCACATTCTTTCAAAGATCTCAAAGCAGGTTTTCAGCAAGAACGACATACAAAAAATGGCAGGCCAGGAGGGATTCGAACCCCCAACACCCGGATTTGGAGTCCGGTGCTCTAGCCGTTAGAGCTACTGGCCTGCATGAATTTCTGGTTTGATCTACTTCGTTTCCTTATGAACCGTATGAGATCTACAAAAAGGGCAGTATTTTTTAAACGTCAGCTTGTCCGGAGATTTCCGTTTGTTCTTTGTAGTCGAATAATTGCGGTTTTTGCATTCCCCACAGGCAAGCGTAACAATATCACGCATCTTTCTCCCGACTCCTTCTATTCGATGATATCACTGATCACGCCGGCCCCGACGGTCCTGCCGCCTTCACGAATGGCAAACCTCAATTCCTTCTCCATCGCTATCGGCGTAATCAAGCTCACTTCCATCGCTACGTTATCACCCGGCATCACCATCTCCACACCTTCCGGCAATGTCGTTACTCCTGTCACGTCTGTCGTCCTAAAATAAAACTGCGGCCGATATCCATTGAAAAACGGCGTGTGACGGCCTCCCTCTTCCTTCGTCAATATATAGGCCTCTGCCTTGAACTTCGTGTGAGGCTTGATCGTGTTCGGAACCGCGACAACCTGACCCCTCTCTACGTCGTCACGCTTCGTCCCCCTCAACAACACACCTATGTTATCACCTGCCTGGCCTTGATCCAATATCTTCCGGAACATCTCAACGCCCGTGCAAACCGTCTTTATCGTATCTCGTATCCCTACTATCTCAACTTCCTCTCCAACCTTGATCACTCCTCGGTCCACTCGGCCCGTCACAACCGTACCACGACCCGATATGCTGAATACATCCTCAATCGGCATCAAAAACGGCTTGTCCGTGTCCCGAACCGGTTCCGGTACGTAAGAATCGATCGCATCCATTAACTCAAAAATCGACTTCACTTCCTCAGAGTTCGAATCATCACTCTCCAAAGCCTTTAGGGCACTCCCTCGTATGATCGGAATGTCGTCTCCGGGAAATTCATATTTCGATAATAATTCCCTCATCTCCAGCTCGACCAACTCGATCAGCTCCTCATCATCCACCATATCACACTTGTTCAGATACACCACTATACTCGGAACGCCTACCTGACGCGCCAACAATATGTGCTCCCGCGTCTGCGGCATCGGACCATCATCCGCGCCTACCACCAATATCGCTCCGTCCATCTGCGCCGCACCCGTAATCATGTTCTTGATATAATCCGCATGACCAGGACAATCAACATGCGCATAATGACGCTTGTCCGTCTCATATTCCACATGCGCCGTCGCTATCGTTATTCCTCGTGCCTTCTCCTCAGGAGCCTTATCTATCTCATCAAAAGGAACAAAATCCGCCATACCCTTCTTCTCTAAATGCTTCGTGATCGCAGCTGTCAATGTCGTCTTGCCGTGATCTATATGACCTATCGTACCCACATTTACATGCGGCTTCGTCCTCTCAAACTTCCTCTTCGACATCTTGAGTACCTCCTTAATATTAATACGCAGCGGCAACCACAGTATTTACCTACATGCTACCGTCAACGTGGAGCCCACGACCGGGATCGAACCGGTGAACCTCATCCTTACCAAGGATGTGCTCTACCTACTGAGCTACGTGGGCCACCCCGAGCAGAGGATATGAACACCAAAAATCAGATGCATAAGGGCAGGTATTCCAAGCAAACAGCAGGACCTCTTGACAACACCTCATCGGCCTGGAAATTCAGCCATCAGATATGCATTATAACATCCCTGCTGTGCCTAAATCAAAACGAGTTAAACATACATTGCCAGCCGAAGTCGAGCCAAAAAATAGTGGAGCGGGAAACGGGATTCGAACCCGCGACCCTCAGCTTGGAAGGCTGACGCTCTAGCCGGCTGAGCTATTCCCGCCCGTGGCTCACGACCAACAAACCATCGAAATTCACCCAAGGGTTCCTCCCGACGCAGTCTCAATACCTCAATACTGACGCAGAAAAAAAACATCTGGTGGAGAGGGGAGGATTTGAACCTCCGAAGGCTGAGCCGGCAGATTTACAGTCTGCTCCCTTTGACCACTCGGGAACCTCTCCAAACTCCAAACACTATTATACAGCATTATACAGCAAAAAAAGTCTCAGTCCCGACCTTTGATAACTCTGACCTGGAGCCAGCGAAGGGAATCGAACCCCCGACCCACTGATTACAAATCAGTTGCTCTGCCATCTGAGCTACGCTGGCCCTAGGACCTTCATGGACAAACAATAAAACTTATGCTTTGCTCAACTTAATTTCAATACTAGAAATTTGCGATTATAGCTTATTATCTAAAAATGAACGATATTATCTTTGAAAATCATCCATTTTCACCTATTTTCACCTATTCTGCCAAAAATCATCGTCCGGCAATTAGAGGATCATACACAATCTATCGAAGATCCCTCTAGGCTTGAAAGCCACCTCAACGGTCACAGACAGGAGATAGACTAAGATTCCACTGAGATTTCGAGTCTTAATTGGAAACAATAAGGGGACGGCCCTATTGTGTCAAGACTATTTCTGAGGATCATAGCACAAAATGCTTGAACCATCATAAGCTTTATGCTATTCAAAATAATCAAGTTTCGATATAACTGGTGAATTCTTAGGAATACTGATTGTCTAAGGAGGTATGAAAGATGGCTGCTTTTGCCGGAGGATTGGCCGCACTTGCTTTAGGTATTATAGCTATAATCTTTTGGTGGTGGGACTTTCTCGTCCTTTTGAGAGGGGGCATACCTATCATGTTGATTCTGGGCGGGGCCCTGGCTGCATACTTGGGATTTGAAGAGATCAAAGATAAACGGTCAGAAGACAGCATCGATGATACCGAGTCGGATCTCAAAGGGGAGGTTCAAAGCCTCAAGGAGGAACTCAAAGAGCTGAAAGGGGAAAAAAAAGAACCAGAAGACACCAAGTCTGATTCAGAATAAAAGTGCGGTTTGATACCTTCTCCAGGCACATCCTAATTCTTGCCTGGAGAAGTTGGAATCTATGCGCTGTGAATCTCTAAGCCACTAAAAAAATAGCTGATTTCAAATTGAGCGTTCTCTTTTGAATCAGACCCGTGAACGACGTTTCTCTCGATATCCGTGGCAAAATCTCGTCTGATAGTTCCTTCATCCGCATCCTTATAGTTTGTGGCTCCCATCAGTGTTCGATATTTTGTGATAGCGGCGTCTCCCTCTAGTACCATAACGAGACATTGCCCTGACGACATGAAATCGGTGACGCTTTCATAAAAGGGTTTCCCCTTGTGGACTGCATAAAAGCCTTTGGCCTGATCTTTGGTCATTGTGATCATTTTCATTGCCACTATTTTCAGGTCTGCCTTTTCCAGTCGACCGACAACTTCTCCGATCAAATTCCTTGATACACCGTCTGGTTTAATAATCGACAAGGTCCTTTCTGTCATAACTGTTTAACCTCCTCATGTTTGCGGTCAGCCTCAATTTGATTGACCCCCATGTGCCATACTGTTATAAAGTGTCCGCAGAAAGACCCATCTCATAACCTATTTTATATTTTTATTCAATTGAAATGGAAAGGAATGAAAATGCCTTCAGACAAATCTTTAGACAGCAGCAAGAAAAACCAAAGGATGGAGTCAGGATATCAGATAAAATTTCAGTGTCATACTGGCGTATCCTGCTTCACCCGATGCTGTCAAGACATAACCATTGTCTTGACCCCCTACGATGTGTTGCGTTTGAAACAAGGCCTCGATATCTCTTCGGAAGAATTTCTCGATAAATACGCTTTTATCATTCCAAAGGAAAAGCGCGTGATCCCAATGGTTGTTCTCAAGATGAATGAGGATGACAAGAAATGTCCATTTGTCTCGGAGGAGGGGTGTGCTGTTTATAATGACAGGCCATGGCCCTGTAGAATGTATCCCCTCACTGTAAATGATGACAATACCTTCGGACTGATAACCGATGCTTCCAAATGTTATGGGCTCAGAGAGGACGTCCTGTGGAAGATATCTGACTGGGTGGTAGATCAAGGGATCGAACCATACGATGAGATGAACGAACTTCTCTCCGAAATCACTATATCTCTAAGCACTTATCAGCTAGACATAGATAACGTGGATATCTCTAGGATGATCACCATGGCGCTGTACAACCTTGACAAATTCAGAGAGTTCGTTTTTAAAAGCAGTTTTTTGGATCGCTTGGAAGTGGATGAAGACAGGATTACTGCCATAAAAAAAGATGACATCGAACTACTCAAATTTGCCTATGACTGGTTGAAATTCGGCCTTTTCGGACAAAAGCTATTCTGGGTAAAAGACAAACCATCGGATTAGTTCTTCAGGTCACAAGATTGAAAAGTGATCCAAAGCGTGATTCTTAAAAAATCCATATGAGAACAACGAGATGCCGCTAAGACAGCTTGCAAGCGATTCCTTTAGATTTCAATGCCACAAGGGTATTGAATGTTTTACTAAATGTTGCGCTGCCCTCCAACTGGTGCTTTCACCCTACGATATCATCCGCATGAAAAAGCGGCTTAATATGCCCTCCCAAGAATTTCTGGAACATTATACCATCACGAAAATGGACGGCCACAAGAGATTTCCCATGGTGTATCTCAAAATGAGCCCTGATGACAACAAAAGATGCCCATTCGTCTCTCCGAATGGATGCACCATATACGAAGATCGTCCAGGCGCTTGTCGCATCTACCCGTTGGGTAGGGCAACAGCAAAGCCTGAAGGTGGGAGAAATAACACGATCGAGGACTTCTTTGTGGTCGAGGAAGCCCACTGTCTTGGTTTCAAAGAAGAAAAAGAGTGGTCGATAGATGAGTGGATGAAAAACGAGGGGCTAAAAGAATACAATGAAATGAATGATCACTGGCTTGATATCCTCGCATCCGGTAAAAGCCTTGGTCAAAATGAGGATGTGCCCCGAAAAATCCAGATGTTTTTTATGGCATCCTATAACCTTGACAGGTTTAGGGACTTTATCTTCCGGAGCAGATTCCTCGACCTTTTTCATATTGAATCAGACCTCAGAGACAGTCTGAAATCCGACGACGTGGCCCTTCTGATTTTTGCCTTTGATTGGCTAAAATTCAGTCTCTTTGGGGAACAGACCATCCACATAAAATCTTAACCGCGCAGGCACCACGGCCCTCCGCCGATTCCTATTGAAGTGCCAGCTCCTGTTCAGCAATCAGGGCCGCACCCAGCGCCCCCACGATCTGAGGCTCTTCCGGGACCAAGAGGGGTGTCTGGGTTTCTCTCTCCAGGTATTTTACCAGGCCTGGATTCTTGGCGGTGCCCCCGGTAAAGACTATTGTGTCGGCTAATCTGTCAAGCCTTATATGGCAGGCCATGGCATAAACGCGCTTGACCAGCGACTGCATAACACCGGCAACAATATCCTCTATTGATCTTTTTTGGGCTCGATAGGCAACCACCTCTGTTTCAGCAAAAACGACACAGGCACTTGTCATCAGGCAGGGATTTTCTCCCTTGAGCGCCAGATTCCCGACATCTTCAAGCTCTATCTCCAAGATGTTACACAATGTCTCAACAAATCTCCCCGTACCCGCGGCGCATTTGTCATTCATGATAAAATCGCTCACCAACCCATCTTCATCCATCAAGATCGCCTTGCTGTCTTGGCCGCCGATATCTATAACACCTCTGGCCTCCGGAATCACGCGATGTGCCCCTGCCGCATGGCAGATAACCTCACTTTCTTGTTTATGGGCAAAATCCACACTAAACCGACCCCAGCCTGTGCTCATGACAAAATCCAGATCATTCATCGAAACTTTGGCCTCTTTTAGAGCGATATTTGCAACCCTGTATGCAGTTTCTGTTACATCCGCCCCAGTGTGTACTATACCATACCCTAAAGTCTTATCGTCATCTAATATCAGAGTCTTTGACGCTGCTGCTCCTATATCCACTCCCATAACTAACATGGCAACACTATATCTCCTCGGTATAGAAAGGAATAATTCTTCTCCGAAAAGGCCCTTTCAAAAAGGAACGCCTGTTTCGAACTTGTGGAGTGGGGCCAAAAAAACATGCCCCACTCCGGTCTTTGTCTTTAACGCAAGGTCTTCAAGAATGTCTCAATTCGGGTGACCAACGCGGCTTTTTCAGATGAGTCATATTCCGTGTAAAGTTTAAGCATTGGGATTTTGAGCCCCTCTCTGACCTTCTTCTCAAGAATCATATAATCAAAGTCCGCATTGTCCTGGTACAACTGTTGATACCAGATCATGCCCTGGACTTTGTAATCCTTGGCCAACTGGATAATGAAATCCTGCCTTTCACTGGCCGGTCTGAATGCAAAATTACATACCTTCTTCATGAAATACCTATCACCAATATTGCTGATCAGCTGATCCACATCACCTTCAATATCCACGTTGTCATAGAAGTCTTTCATCGCCTCACTGAACTGTTCGATAACAACCTGACCACCCATGTCCTCCACAAGCTCAAACACTTGATAATCAGCCATCCCCAAGGCAGCCCCTACGACCATAACCCTCGGTGTATTAATAGATATGTCCTCGGGCTTCTTCTTTTTAAGATCTTCAAGCACTTCTTCTAGGAACCCATTCATAAACTCCTTATCGAGGATGTAAGTCGCATGATTCAGCAGCATAAACTCCAATCCGCTTATTGGAACCCTTTCTTGCTTTCTCAAAAGAGCAATTTCCTTTAGGAGTTCTCTCTCTCTGTTGCAAACCTTGATTGCCGCCCTAAGACTCTCCTCGGTTATCTTGTTTCCACTCACCTCTTCCAGTTTTTCTTTCAGTCTACACATCCTCTTTATATAAAACTTGAGACCAGCCTCATTCTTTACATGAGGCACTTCGATTCTCAGGGTTTCCATATCAGGCATAAGAAAATCGTAGTTATCAATGACCAAGCTTGCTCCGAAGTGGGACCATGCATCTACATAGAGATCAGGCAACATATAATGGGGATCCTTCATGACAATATATCCGATCTGGGCTCTGCAAAAGGTGTCTTGCCATCGCGGAACAACAACACCTGAATGGAGGATCGGCGTATAATCTCCTGCTTTAAGCAGTCCATAAGGTATCATTCCGGCCGCCAAGACTAGTTCCTCAGGCATATACTCAGATGGATAATATCCGACGATCTTTGTTCCCTCTTCCTTTGCCAACTCCAATTCCACAAGCCTCTCCGTTGTCTTCTGACCGATCGTTCCCTTTATATTCATCATTCTTCCTCCTCTAAAACAACTTTGGATATTGAATTAGGCAGCCTGTTTTTCTCTTTTTGCCTTTTTGATCTTCATCACCGAGGCAAATGTCTCTATCTTTGTCCTCAATTGATCAGGAGTGTGAATTCTCGGGTCAGCAGATTCTTCAAAATATGTTGCAGGGATGCCCAGCTTTTCTTCGATTTCATCTTTAATCCATCGCCCTGGGAAGCAAAGCGGTCGACAGCCATATTCATACGCCGCCATATATCCATCCAATTTGAAGTGATTGGTACATTCAATAGCCCTGTAGACATGGTCCCAATGGCACCTGACAATACCGCGACGGATGTAGGCCTCTGCAAAACGGACATATTCGTTTTCCTCTTTCCCGATCATACGTGTCTTCTCAAATGGCGCCACCCAGTAAATCCCAGGAAGCAGGATATTCAGGCCCAACTCTTTTTCACACATCTCGGCAATGTCCGGTCTGGGATCACAAAAGAAGGTGGTCCTTAAGGCACCTTTCGGAACAACACCCTCACCCTTGGCGGTTCTCTCCTTGATCTCTTTAATCAAAGTACGAAATGCCTTTGTCAATTCTTTTGTCCGCCAATCAGGATAAACCGTCATCTGGAGGAAAGGCTCTTCATCCATACAACTTATGGGCCTTGGATCACCGTCTGCAGTAAGTTGGAGGGTTTCTTGTAGCGGGCCCCACAGCATGGCAATCTCTACTCTGGCCTTGCGAAAATGTTTCTCTGTAACTTCCACACCCAAATGATCCCCAATCTCATTAAAATGCTTCTCCGTAGACTCTCCAAGGAAGCGTATACAATCAATGTCCAACTCTGGAAAAGAGCCCCATGACTCATCTCTACAAGCGTCCGTAGTAACAAAATAGGGTACATCGCAGAGTTCGCCTATAATCTCCGCTGTCTTTGGTCCCTGGTCACAAAAAACGCCCCCTGACGTAGCAACATCCGGCTTAGGGATAATGTCTCCGGCTACCCCACCGTAGGCCAACTGATCGATGGGGCAGTGAGCCACCCCAATCTCCATGCCATATTTCTCGGCAGCCTCGAGGATATCGACCATTCTGTCAAAACACATCTGTCCAAAGAGAAGCCACAGATATGTCTCTGGGATTTCGATCACTAGTTTATCTCTTCCCATAGCATTATAGAATGTCAAACCGATCTGAGGAAATTCTTCATGGATCAGATAGATGAGTTTTTTTCCTTCATCCTTAGCCATCATCATGTCGGTAAACCTCATGACTGCAATGGCAAATGCCCTTCTGGCTCCTTCGGTTGTCAGGTACCTCGACAGGTTAGCTTGAGCCTTTTTCAAATCCTCTTCATCAATTATTTTACATTTGTCAAATGCCTCACTCACCCTGTATTTTTCATTTTCAATTTCCTCTTCCGTGTACCTTACCGCTCTCAGAAATTCAGTCACGTCCATAATGAATACCTCCTGTTAGTGTGTTTAAATAATAGCTACCGTCTCCTGAAAACCTGATCAGTTAAAATCCTTGGCTGCTGGGTCACATCAATCTGGGGGTCCTATATGGATTGCATGGATAAGGGCCGGCATCCCGGCATGAAAGAATATGGGGCCTGTTATATCAAAGGTTTTACATATCAACCTATCATCTGCAGAGAACGCCTATTCATTTGCTAATGAGAAGCAGTTGTTGTATTTACCGTTAATCTTGGGACCCGGGTTACCCCTATTTACCAGGGAAGTGGCCGCACTTTGCAGATAGGGATCTTCTTCGTCTATCACCATCAACTTGTTCATCTTGGGGAATAAATCTGAACGCCTCTTTTGTGACATGGGAGATTTGCCCTTTTCCATCAAAAAGCATATTCTTTTCTTGGGACAAGGGATTTCTTCCAGATCAACCATCTCGCCCATATGGGACAACCGAGTCACAGCCCTATCGATCGGCGAATGGAGTCGTTTAGATAGTCCAAAGGCATCAGACGCTGTCAAGAGCCACGTTTAAGCCTGCCGTTTTCATAGCGGTCATGCCTTTCGCACCACCTCTTACGTATGACTTCGTTCCCGAGCAAAAAGACTCTTTCAGCAGCTTTTCCTGGAAAAACAGCTTTACTTGAAATGATATTTCGATTCTCAGCTTACATCGCTCCAATTGTCAAGAGATGCAAAATCATACGAATAAAGGATGGAGTCCGCCAGCACGACTAAACAAAGCCTCATTACAAGTACAAGCTCCTCGTCGGGGGATCAAGTCATGTCCGTAACAGATATTTTACGTCAGATTACAGTAGCTTGCCAGAATGTCGCTGGGTCTTATTCTTAAAGGGTATTGAAGTACTTGAATGTGTGAGTATATCTACTAAGAGCAGTCAATACACCCATGCTGAGGTGCAGAACAATTTTTTGGGTTTGGTTAACTTCTGAAGATTGACAATACCAACGTCGGACCACATCGGGGGAGACTATGGTAGGAGTAGCTGTAGAGTGTCCGCCACTCCTGATAACCCCTTGAAATTATTTGGAGGCGGCAACCAGATTCGAACTGGTGAATAACGGTTTTGCAGACCGCTGCCTTAGCCACTTGGCTATGCCGCCCCAGTTATTGTGGGCAAAGTCGACCTACAGCCTAACCATTCTATTTTGATGGAGCGGGAAACGGGACTTGAACCCGCGACAATCACGTTGGCAACGTGAGGCTCTACCA
Organism: Thermodesulfobacteriota bacterium; assembly: GCA_034189325.1. Taxonomy (GTDB): domain Bacteria; phylum Desulfobacterota; class DSM-4660; order Desulfatiglandales; family Desulfatiglandaceae; genus JAXHUM01. The sequence continues at coordinate 110,966 of JAXHUM010000049.1, read as the reverse complement.
GCTGAGCTATTCCCGCCTGTGGAACATTTGGATTTGTTCCGAATATTGTTGCCATTTTACAGCACAAATATGACTTGTCAATTATAAAATATAGGCAGGCGGGATCTATGGGTTCTAGGAGTGATATGGACTTAAGATTCTTGGGTTTTTCCTCTTCAAATCTAAAACGGAGCATCCCCCAATAATTCGAGGACTTCCATCGATTCCTCTTTTTCTACAGGCTGTTTTTTCTCTCTATTTTCCTTTTTGCTCTTACCCCCTTTCGCCAACGTCGTATCCTTCTTTTTCTTTCTTATTTTCTTAGTCGATCTCTTTTTGATCTTGTTTGTATAGTAGCTGACTTTCTTTTTGTACCTCTCGTTATCAGGATCGAGAGACTGCAGTTTTTTGTATATGTCCAAGTTGGCGGACGCCCTTGATGCTGGAATCCCTTTTACCTTTTCCTCTAACCGATGGATCTCCAATTTTTTTTCAATCTCAGGAACTTCTTTGTAATCCGGCTGATTGTATTCTTTAAACAAGTCCAACTCATTAGATGCCTGATCATACTCACCATCCTTCCATAGAGATACGATCTTATCATAGTGCTCTTCCAAGGCCCTCATGCGGGCAGCCTCTTCCTGTTCTTGCTGTTCTTGCTGCTCCTGCTCCAGTAAAATGGCCTCTTGTTTCCTTAACTTCTCCTTTTCAATCGACTTTTTATGAAAATAGGAATTCATCTGTATGCTCAATAGCCCGACAAGAAGGATAAAACCTATCACCCCGAGATATCCGGCCCTGCTTTTTTCCTTCTCTACCGGGGTTTCGCAATTCGGGCATATATCAACATCAGATCTGAAAAGATTGCCACATTCCTTGCATCGATTTAAGGCCATCTAGAATGCCTCCCCCACTCCAATTCCGGTAATATGTTTTCTAAAATTATGATCACAGTGAATTTTTATTTTTCCTGGTACCTCTTTTTATATCGGAGATAGAGGGGTATTTCTTTAGGAATGAATTACTCTATCAGAGGAATATCTCTGTAACCGGAGTACTCACTTAGATCGGAGACAAGCAAAGCAACTCCAAAGTTAACAATATTTAATTCAACATATTTAAATATTATTTTAATTGCATCATTTGGTTAATTTTGCTTCATTCTATTTCACAAATGTTGTCCTAAGGCAAAATATCTTTGATATTGCTTCTGCAAAAAAAGAAGAGGTGAGGATTTCGATTTTGATATTTCAAAACCTTCCATGAGAGTTTCTAGGGAGTGAAGCGTGATCTTGACTCAACCAAAGAGAAAGCAGTCGGCACAGGATCAGGAGATGAGGGGAAAACTCAAAATGTCCAATAACCGCAAAAAAGGGGTTGCGAATTAATTCACAACCCCTGGCACGATAAGACCTTTTCCGGAATCTCCCACCACATATTAATTAATGGCGGTCAGTCAGCTGGAATTTCAAAACTCTGCTTCAATGACTCAATAGCCTCGGTAATGACTTTCTCGGCAACTCTTTCCATCGTTTCCCTTGCAACACGTTCTAAGACCTCTTCCACAATGCTGGTTAGGACGGCCTCGAGTCTTTCATCGGATATACCTGGCAATCCTTCTTCAATCGGCGAGTCCATTATCTCTTCACTCCCCGGTTTCTCATCATCTGAATCGGACATGACCTCGCTCAAGTCTACGTCTGGTAATTCAAGACCGTTGTCGAGAGACAACTCCTCCTCTTCAGCCTTCCCCATACCTTCAGATTCCTCTATTGCCACAATTCCGGCAAGTTCATCTGCAGCTTTTTCAAGCCCCTCCAACGTCACCGGCTCAACAGATTCGATTTCAACCGCTTCAGACTCCTCGGAATCATCAAGCAATTCAGGCTCTTCAGCCTCATGAAGGGCTTCGAATTCAAGGGCAGCCTCCTCCAGGCCTTCTAAATCGGATTCACTTCCAACAGTGACTGGGGCCTCATCTTCTTCAGATAATTCCAGGCCTTCTAATGCCACTTCAAGATCGGTATCGAGTTCTAAATCTTGGTCATCTATCAAAACCTCGTAAGGCTCGAGACGAGAGTCTTGCCCTCCTCCATCTACACTGGTCGAGGGGGACTTCGCATCTTCAACAACATCGACCAGTTCTATGATATTCTCATCCAATGAGGGATCAACATTAATGTCTGCAACATCCTCGTCCGACAATTCATCAAATTCAAGGGCCTCTTTCTCCCCCATTTTGTCCTCCCCAAGAAAATTGTTCCTATTTTTCATACAACTATACAGCAAGAAACATAACAGACAATATTAAGACGTATGATATAAAATTTAATAGCATAATTCCAATATTTTGTCAATTTTTTAGGTCCTTTTTCTTCCTTTGACGGAAATGGGGATATACACCCAGCCCTGTCAAAGTTCTGTGAAATCCCCGGTTGGCTGATTTTGATCGGTCCCGTTTACTCTATGGCCGATCTGGGCAATGACTCACTGCACTTTCCTCCATTCTACAAATTCTCACAACCGACCTCTTATTTCTCAATGTCTGCACGGATTCAGTCTCAGATCGCCTGAGACCGTCGGGTATCTTTTTGGAAAGGGGAGCAAATTAATATGGAAAAATCGACCTTGAGTAGTGTCAACCGATGCTTGTGACTCACCAGTTGAGATATTACATTCTGGAAGAAGTCAGAAATGAAGTAGATACGCAGACAGATGTTCGAGCAAGGGATGGTGTCAAAAGAGATGTTTCAATGGTGTTATTGTCGGGCGCTTACCTTTATTTGGTTTCAGAAGAGGGGGCAGGGAAGACTAGATCGGCAAAGTCATTAACGAAGATGCTCCCATCTATTCCTGCCATCGATACAAAGGTGCGGGTCCTTCTCCATCCGGTTCTCGAAGAAAAGAAGTCGATTTTAGAGGAATGTAATTCGAACTATCCTGTGGATCTCATAGTGATCGCCACCGGGAATCCAGAGGACTTTTCCTTTGTCGACTAAGTGCCTCGGTCTTTGCTCGACAGGCTGGAGTTGATTCATATGGATTTGCCGGGAGAAGCAACTGAGCGAGAAATCTTTTTGAACGGGAAATTTGTTATCAAGGACTAGATTGGTCAAACGGGTAAGACAAGACCGACCTCTTACACGAGACCAAAGAATCTGGGGAGAAAGGCCTCATCTCAAAGAAAGTATCTCTCTCTTGTCAAAGAAGAACCTTGGCAGGGTATTCTTCATCTTTCCCTTGAAACTGAGGGACATCTGTTTTGAAGATTATTGCACCAAGAGATGATAACCCGATACAGACTCAAGAGGGAACTCAGTCTAAGGCCATATGAAGCTCCCCAATGTCGGACACCTCCTCAAGGTTCATAACCTCATCCATGACCATCCTGGCCCTAGAGGAAGTGAGTATACCACTGGTAAGGTCCAGGAATTTTTGGGACAGTTCCTCCTCTGAAAGGGGGTTTTCAGGGTCACCTTTTGGATAGACAACCTCTCCATAGAGTGTTTCCCCCTCATTTGTCTTCACCTCTATGCGGGCAGGCCACTGTGCAGGGTAGTTCCGGCCCAGTTCAGCATCACCCTGTATTTTTATCTTTTCAATGAGATCGTAAATATCGGGGTCCACAATCTTTGATTGAGTAAAGTCACCCAGTCCTGCGCGACCAAACCTCAAGGCCGTAGCCACACAGAAGGGCAGGCTGAATTTAGCCATATATGGGGTCTCAGGCTTCACCTTGCCCAGGAGATCAATCGCCTGCGGGTAGACAAAGAGATTGACCCTTTTTATGAGATGGGCCTCCATAGGCCTTCCCCCTGTGGCGCTGAGGACAGCGTCAATCGCAGCATGTGTGTGCCCACAAGAGGCGTGGTATTTGAGGGAGTTTCTCTCAAAAAGATAGACGCTTCCAAGCTCCTTCAGGCATTGGGACTCGTCAAAGTCGACAGATGTGGCCTGAAAGAATCCCTTTTCTCCCTCTAAAATCTTCTCTGCCCCGGTGAACCCCTTTTGGGCTAACAGTGCGGCGAGGATACCGTTCATTGCCGCTTTGCCGGGATGAAGTTGCTTGCTCATGGCGTTTTCCAATAGAAAGGCCCACAGGCCGGCTGCCTGGGTCCCTGCTGAACCAAGGGCCCAAGTCGTTTTATCCTCATCCAGACCGAATATTCTGGATGCCCCCGCTGCCGCGCCGAACGTGCCGCACGTTGCTGTAGTATGCCAGTAACGGTAGTGGCTCGGTCCCACTGCCATAGCTATTCGTACAGCGACTTCATAACCGGCCGCGATAGAAGTGATCAATTCCTTTCCAGACCTGTGCTGCTGTTCTGCTGTGGCCAGTACAGCCGACATAACGGCAGAGCCGGGATGAAGAATGGATTGTCTGTGGAGATCATCCATTTCCACCATATGAGAGGAGGCCCCGTTGACAAAGGCGGCAAGGAGGCTGATGGTTTTAGAACTGTCCGGTATGATTGTGGATTGAGCTCGACCGCCCAATCCACGTACCACCTCAAGTATGATTTGAATGGGTCTTTCGGTCTGACCTGCAAAGGCGGAGGCGAGCCAGTCGAGAAAGTATGTCTTTATCAAATAAGTCTGGTCGTTTGTGAGGTCCCCATAGGTGAGATGACTTACAAATCGGGCAAGCTTACGAGAAATACTTGCTTCGGCCATAGCCTCTCCTTTTTGCTGGGGATACAGTCAGGAGCCGGCGTCTGACAAACAGAAGCGTCCCAAAACACCGGTCACTGGAACACACTACATTAGAGCGTGGAGTGATAGAAAGAGGGATGCTGCGCCTCAAGCATTGCAAAGGCGTGTTTTTTTAACCAGGCTTCCCTCCGGGTAGAAGTGTTCTCAAGATGTCTTCCTTACCTACTATGCCGACCAGTTTTCCCTGATCCAGGACAGGCAGGCTGTGGATGGAGTGTTTTATCATCAGTGAGGCGATCTCCTCGATATCGGTTTCAGGGTCCACCGTGATGGGGTCATGAGTCATGGCACTTTCCACTGTAACCGCAGAAATCTTTTTCACCTCCTTTTCAATGCTTTTCTCAGAACCCAGGGGTATTAGGCTATCCAGGACCGTGAAAAAAGAGGGAATGGGGATCTTTTTTTGTTGGAAGATCAAGTCATTCTGACAGATAATTCCTGTCAGACGACCCCCTTCGTCAACTACGGGCAATCCATTGAAATGGTTCTCAAGCATCAGCTTTGCAGCTTCAGCAATCGTGGTATCAGGGAAGACCGTGATGACCTTTGTAGTCATAATCTCTTTTGCTCGGGCCATTATTCCCCCCTCCTATTGTCCATGAGAAAGAAAACTCTCTTTAAATGATGCGGATTAGTTATCAAGACTTCAAAGATCGACTTTGCATTCTGGCGATATATTCGCTCAAAATATCTCTTTTGAATACACCGCAGTTCATTGCGTCACCATCAATATAATCTATCACTCTCCGGGAATCAATACTTTACCTGGGATAGGGCATGCAGGGATCAAACAATCGGGTTTGCAGATATCTCATTTCAGTTGACAGAGTTGAACAAAATATTTAAGTTTTTCTCAACAGTCAAAAATAGGCATTTTATCAAATCTAAGAAAAGGGCCTCTCTGGTCAGGGAGATGACTTGGGAAGGTCCGCCGGTCTGACAATAGGTGCCCTCCTGGGAGCACCAGGAGGCAAGAGGGAAGATGGTGTGAATCCATCGCATTGTGGCCGATGCTGTAATCCCTGCACAGTCTGTCAAAGTGACTGTGTCACGATCTCTCAGTAATGTTCCTTGCTGAGCCAAAAGGCGCTTTGGATAAAAAGTCACTGTTCCCTATAGGGAATGGGAAGGCGAGCTGAGAGGGGGAAAGCCAGAAGACCTACCTGCTGTTAATACCGGGTTGGTAACGCCAAAAGCCGCCCGGAGCATGAACGTGCGTCATGTTCCGTGCGGTTTTTTTTGTCATTTTACTTCTTATATAGGGAGGGTGTCAGCATTGAAAAATCAGATCTTTGAAGAAATCTCTTCTCTTTCAGGAGATTGGGTCAAAAAAGCCAAGGACAAACTGGATAGTCTCACAAAACCAAGGGGTAGTTTGGGATATTTGGAGGAGATCACGGCCAGGGTTGTGAGTATCCAGGAACAGGAAAGACCGTCCGTCGAAAAAAAAGAGGTCTTCGTCTTTGCCGGAGACCATGAGGTGGTAATTGAAGGGGTCAGCGCTTACCCCCAAGAGGTCACGCGTTCGATGGTACGGAACTTTTTGACCGGGGGCGCTGCGATCAATGTCCTTGCCCGCTCTGCAGGCGCAGGTGTATCGGTTATTGATATCGGAATGAAGGAGGATCTTGACGATGCGGACGGGTTGATCAGGAAAAATGTGAAAAGGTCCGCAGGAAATATCGCCCTAGGTCCGGCCATGACCCCTGAACAGGCGGAGAAGGCGATTCATGTAGGTATTGAAATGGCGTACCATGCCAAAAACAGGGGAGTCAGGATGATTGCCACCGGCGAGATGGGCATTGGGAACACAACGCCTGCCTCGGCCCTCTTTTCCGCTCTCCTTCCCGCCTCTCCTGAAGATGTAACAGGTAGAGGGACAGGCCTGGATGACGACGCCCTAAAGCGAAAGGTTAAGGTTATCAAAAAAGCCCTTGCGATAAACAGGACAGCAGTTGATGACCCCCTACTCACCCTGGCAGGTGTGGGAGGGCTTGAGATCGCAGGTATCTGCGGGCTCTGTTTGGGGGGAGCGGCCAACCGTATGGTCCTTGTCGTGGACGGGTTTATCTCAAGCGCAGGGGCCCTTGTGGCCATGCGTCTGGATCCCAGAGTGAAAGACTACCTTTTTTTCTCCCACAAGTCTTCCGAAACAGGGCACAAAGTCCTGTTTGAAAGAGAGGGGATACGCCCGATACTCGATCTGGACCTCCGACTCGGCGAGGGCACAGGAGCTGTTTTGGCAATGGGTATTATTGAGGACTCCTTACGGATCTATAATGAAATGGCCACATTCGAAGACGTTGGAATAGAACCTGGCGCCTAACATAGGATACTGATATGAAAGGTTTTATAAGTGCTTTCAGGACCCTGACCTCCCTGCCTGTTCCCGGAAAGGAGGCTGATGACTTTTTCGCCTCTCTCCCCTGGTTTCCTGCGGTAGGCCTGATCTTGGGTCTTATTCTTTACGGAATCAGCTATGGATGGACACGACTCCCCTTTGAACAGTGGCCTGCCGGCTGCTCTCTTTTTATGGTCGCCGCAGGAATATGGCTCACAGGGGGATTACATCTCGACGGGTTGGCTGATTGGGCCGATTCCCTTGGCGGCTTTCATGATAGGGAGAAAAGGCTCGCTATTATGAAAGATGTCCGCTTGGGCACCTTTGGAGGCCTGGCCTTGATCATCTTTGTCTTGGCAAAATGGCTTGCTCTTGAGCGGCTTGTGTTTTCGGGGTCCACCTTCTTGATTCCCCCTATATTCGCCTGCTCGCGAGCCATGCTGGTAGAACTCATAACCACCCTCCCCTATGCCCGAGCCGACGAAGGCATGGCAGGCGCCTTTATCCTTGGAGCATCTGGTCGGCACAGGCTGTTTTCTCATGCCCTCTGTCTTCTGGTCTGCCTTCCATTCGGCCCGGTCGGCATGGTCCTTTTAGGAATGTCCTGGCTCATGGCATGGTTGTTCAAGATCAAATGCCGAAGTCGATTCGGGGGAATCACGGGGGATCTACTCGGAACCGCCAATGAAATCATAGAAGTGATTCTCTTGATCCTATGCGCCCTGGCAGGAAAGCACATCCTCTCCTATACAGGACCGTGCGGAATGTGGTAGAATAAAAAAGTAGAGAAAGTAAGCACGTTCGCATACTCAAAGGCTGACCTTCAACAACAATTTTACGAAAGATAGATGTTATCGGCGCTCAATTCGGCCTGTCCCCATAACCTGTTGACACCATCAATGAGGGATGTTAGCACAACATATATGTCTTTCAATCAATCTGAAGGGAGAAGAAAGCGATGAAAACAGCCTTAACCACACTTCTGGGAATTGAACACCCGATCGTTCTGGCCGCCATGGCCTGGGTCACAGACGGCAAGATGGTCGGTGCTATTTCAAAGGCAGGAGGGCTCGGAACCATAGGTCCCAATGCAGGGGCAAGAGTCGTGACGAAAGATGTAAAGGAGACAGGTGAAC
>JAXHUM010000049.1:0-102697 GCA_034189325.1 Thermodesulfobacteriota bacterium | reverse complement strand
ATGGCCTGGGTCACAGACGGCAAGATGGTCGGTGCTATTTCAAAGGCAGGAGGGCTCGGAACCATAGGTCCCAATGCAGGGGCAAGAGTCGTGACGAAAGATGTAAAGGAGACAGGTGAACGGTTGAGGAAGGAGATTCAAATTGTCCGGTCCATAACCGACCGTCCCTTTGCAGTCAACTTCGTGGTCGGATCGGCCGGTCTGGATAAGGCTTTCAGCGAACGTTGCATTGAGGTTGGGATTGAGGAAGAAGTGCCCGTTGCCGTCGTGTCTCAAGGCAATCCCATGATACATACGGAGAGACTTAAAAAGGCAGGAATGAAGGTTATTCATGTCTGTGCCGCCGTCAAACATGCTCAGAAGGCGGAGAGTATCGGCGTTGACGCAGTTGTTGTTTCAGGTACCGACGGTGGTGGTCATAGTGGTTTTGATCAGAACACGACCTTCTGCCTTGTCCCACAGGTGGCGGAGGTGGTTAAAATACCGATTGTGGCAGGCGGCGGAGTGGCACATGGTCGGCAGCTCATAGGCGCCATGGCCCTTGGAGCGCATGGTGTATACATGGGAACACGATTTATCGCGAGCACGGAAAGCCCGGCCCATGAAAATTATAAAAAGGCCTTAGTCGATAGCTGGGATGGAGATACCCTGGCAATCCGCCACGGAAACGTCGCTCAGGCGGGATCAGGGAACAGGGGATTCACAGGGGAAAGGCGCGGTTCCTTGCGATTGATTGTAAATGACAAAATAAGGCAAGTTCTTGTGGATCATGCTGGCATGATCAATTATGATATGCTGATGGAATCTTATGAGCCTCCATTGGAAGAGCACGGCGGCAGCGCCACAGCCGCATCTCTGATATATGGCGATTCCAACAGGGGTTTTTTTGCCGCCGGTCAAGGAGTGGGCCTCATCCATGATATCCTTCCCTGCAAGGATATTGTAGCTAATTTCATGAGACAGGCGGAAGAGGCAAAACAACAACTCACCTGAGTTCTACACAGGGCTTTCAGGAACTATCAATCGACGGGGACATGCTCAACCTCAGTATCTCTTTGAGCGAGCTGTTATTCTACATCTTAAAAGGGAAATACCATGCAATACGTTTATACATTCGGTGAAGGTAAAGCAGAAGGTACAGCGGAAATGAAAAATGAGTTGGGAGGAAAGGGAGCGAACCTTGCGGAGATGACAAACCTCGGAATCCCGGTCCCTCCTGGATTTACAATCACCACTGAAACGAACGCGGTTTTTTTTAAAACCAATGGGAACCTCCCTGAAGAGGTTGTTGATCAGTGTAAAAGGGCGATGGGTTGGATAGAAGCGATTATGGGCCGACAGTTCGGGGATGTTGACAACCCGCTTTTAGTCTCAGTTCGATCCGGTGCTCGCCAGTCCATGCCGGGAATGATGGAAACCATTCTGAATATCGGCCTGTGCGGTGCAACGATACCCGGCATGATCGAACAGTCCGGAAATGCTCGCTTTGTCTACGATGCCTACAGGCGTTTGATCACGATGTACTCCGATGTGGTGATGGAAAAGGCGGCCGGTGTGGAGCCGGATCATGAAGAAATGGCCATTCGACCTCAGTTGGAATCCCTTCTGGCCGGGGTCAAGAAAGATCGTGGCTATCGTTTAGACACGGATCTAACTACAGACGATTTGAAACAGCTATGTGATGACTACAAGGTGAAAGTTGAACAGGTCCTGGGAAAGAGTTTCCCTGATGATCCCTGGGAACAGCTCTGGGGTGGTATTTGTGCGGTATTTCAGTCGTGGCGTGGGAAACGCGCCGTTTCCTACCGTCGGATTGAAAACATCCCGGAGGAATGGGGGACGGCCGTAAACGTGCAGTCCATGGTCTTTGGAAACATGGGACAGGACAGTGCTACGGGCGTCGCTTTCACCCGCGATCCCGCCACTGGGGACCCACATTTCTTCGGCGAATGGCTTGTCAACGCCCAGGGAGAAGATGTTGTGGCGGGTATTCGCACGCCCAACGCTCTGAATCAATATTGCAAACAACCTGGAAAGAACGATCAACTTCCTTCTCTTGAAGAGCTCCTTCCCGACCTGTACCGACAACTTGTTGACATACGTGATAGGCTCGAGAAACACTATCACGACATGCAGGATCTCGAATTTACGATAGAAAATGGCAGGTTATGGATGCTTCAGACCCGGACCGGCAAGCGGAGCGGATTGGCCGCGCTTCGCATGGCCGTTGATATGCTGGATGAAGGTCTGATCGACGAAGAGGCGGCACTTATGCGTGTACAACCCGGCCAGCTCGACGAACTCCTGCACCCCATGCTCGACCCGAATGAAGAGAAGAATGCCCCCGTTCTGGCCAAGGGGCTGGCCGCCGGACCTGGTGGAGCTCTTGGCAAGATCGTGCTGAGCAGTGAACGTGCCTGGTCGTGGGCCAAGAGGGGCGAGAAGGTTATCCTTGTTCGTTCAGAAACCAGTCCGGAAGATGTTGATGGAATGCGCGCTGCCGAAGGCATACTCACCGCCCATGGTGGCATGACCAGTCATGCCGCGCTGGTTGCGCGCGGTTGGGGCAAATGCTGCGTCGTGGGGTGTGGTGATCTTGATATCAATTATAAGGATGGCACGATTGCCGTGGATAACATAACATTAAAAGAAGGCGATTGGATTACCCTGAACGGTACAAAAGGTATTGTTTACGAGGGGAAAATACCGGTTGTCGCTGCTGACCCTGTGTCTAATGTGTGGTATGGACGGCTGATGGACATCTCGGACAAGTATGCCAGACTGAATGTCCGAACGAACGCCGACACTCCGCAAGATGCCGAGATTGCACGAAGGTTCGGGGCCCGTGGGATCGGTCTTACTCGAACCGAACATATGTTTTTCGGGGAAGAAAGGATCCGCATTATGCGCACGATGATCCTTTCCGATTCCCATGAAGAGCGCTCCGAAGCCCTTGAGAAACTCTTGCCCTATCAGCGGGACGATTTTTACGGCATCCTCAAGGCCATGAGCCCCTATGAGGTCACGATCCGGCTCCTGGATCCTCCATTGCATGAGTTTTTGCCCAACAACGACGAAGAGGAGAAGATCGCAGAAATAGCCTCTGATCTCAGAGTGAGCCCAGATGAGATCAAACGTCGGGTTGATCAACTTCATGAATTCAATCCAATGCTTGGACATCGTGGATGCCGCGTCGGTGTCACCATGCCGGAAGTGTCAAGGATGCAAGCCCGCGCGATACTGGAGGCCTCCGCAAAACTTACCCGGGAGGGAATCGAAGTCCATCCTGAGATCATGGTTCCTTTAGTGAGCACTGCTAAAGAACTGGAGAATCAACGTCAAACCATTGTGGCTGTTGCCGAAACAATAATGGAGGAGACCGGACTAAAGGACCTCGATTATAGGGTCGGAACGATGATCGAGGTCCCGCGGGCTGCGGTCACGGCGGATGAGATCGCTCAGTATGCCGATTTCTTTAGTTTCGGCACCAACGATCTGACACAGATGGGTTGCGGTTTTTCTCGAGACGATTCCGGCTCCTTTCTGCCCTACTATGTAGACATCGGTATTTATGAAGAAGACCCTTTCACCTCCATCGACCAGAGGGGCATAGGGGAATTGATTCGTATCGCCGTTGAAAAGGGTCGTGGAGCGCATCCTGACCTACATTTGGGCGTGTGTGGAGAACATGGCGGCGATGCAAGGTCCGTCAATTTTTTCCACAAGATTGGGCTGGACTACGTATCGTGTAGTCCCTTCCGAGTGCCCATAGCGCGCCTGGCGGCAGCTCATGCGGCTCTGGAAGATAAGACTGGAAAGACGTAGAATTCTGCCAATGAATAATCCGTTGTGATATCTTCGGGCCCTCTTATGCAGGCAAACGGCAGGGCCCTAATCACACCCCTGGTCTGTGACGACCCGGATCAAGGATTCATCCGTTTGTGAGGAAGCGGTTCTGATAAACGATATCGTTAAGTCTAACTGCCCTGCGTTGAAATGAATCTGTTTAAAGCCTTATATAACCTGCCTATCAGATACAAGCTCATCTTAAGTTATTCCTCCCTTTTTGTATTGGTTATTACAGCCATCAGTGTGGTAATCTATTCCCTGGTAAAAGAAGTCCTGGAGGAGAATATTGAAAGAGAGTTAAAGAATTCAACCGAATCGATCCTCACCCTTGTTAAAACTTCTGCGATCGTATCCATCAGGAATCACCTCAGTTCTCTTGCGCACAACAACCGGGATGCTGTCAAGTACTTCTACAATCAGTACAGGAACGGTGACATGAGCGAGGACCAAGCCAAGGATATGGCTTCAACATTTCTTCTTCATCAGACCGTCGGGAAAACAGGATATATTTACTGCGTCAACAGTGAAGGAGTCGCCGTGGTGCATCCCAACCAAAGAGTCCTGGGGAGGAATTGGTCGGACAGAAGTTTTGTCAAGGCGCAGAAAACCAGAAAAGAGGGATATCTTGAATACGACTGGAAGAATCCAGGCGAACCCCATGAAAGACCGAAGGCCCTCTATATGACGCATTTTGAGCCTTGGGATTGGATCATCTCGATCTCTTCTTACCGGGAGGAGTTCAATGAGCTTGTCAGGGTGGAAGATTTCAGCAAGAGTATCCTTGCCATGAGATTCGGAAATACCGGTTACCCCTATATCATTGACACCAGGGGAAACATTGTTATTCATCCCGAAAAGGCAAAGAAGGGCTATTATATCGAAAAAAATTCAGCCGGCAGGGATATTATCCTGGAGATCTGTAAGAGGAAGAACGGTAAGATTACCTATGACTGGGAAAACCCGGAGACAGGAATAACTCGGGAGAAACATGTGATTTACAACCATATCCCCGAATACGATTGGATCGTCGCCTCAACCTCTTATCCTGATGAATTATTCAAAACCCTGAATGCGATTCGAGGCCTCATATTTGTTTCCGTCCTTCTCTCCGTTTTCGTGGTGATTCCTATTACCCTTCGAATCAGCTCATCTATGACCAATCCACTTCAGGAGCTAATAAGCCGGTTGATCTCAGGATCGATCGGTGATTTTTCCATCCGTATGAACAGGCACTCAGGGGATGAGATTGGTCAGATGGCTTTGTATTTCAATAGATACATGGAGAAACTTGAGTCCTATCATCAACACCTCAGGCGTTCCGAGGAGAAATTTTCAAAGGCCTTCCGCTCCAGTCCCAGCCCGATCTCAATAACGACCTATAGGAACGGAAAAATCCTCGATGTTAATGAAAGCTTCTTGAGATCCACCGAATATGAACGTCATGAAGTGATAGGCAAGTCTATTCAAGATCTGGGATTTTATTTTGATAATGATGAAATTTTGAGAATAGTGGAATTATTGAATCGAAACGGGGCCATCAGGAATCGTCCCATTCATTTCCAGACCAAATCGGGAGAAGGACGGCTGGGCCTGCTCTCGGCAGAGATCATTGAAATATGGGATGAGCCATGCGTTCTTGGGATCACAGAGGATGTCACTGAGGTGGTGCGACTGGAGAGAGAAATACTGGATGTAAGTGAAAACGAAAGGCAGAAACTCGGCCGCGATCTTCACGATGATCTCTGTCCTCATTTGATCGGCATAGAGGTCTTAAGCAAGGTCTTAGAGAAAAAGCTGGAACAAAAATCACTGAAAGAGGCCACGGAAGCACGTAAAATTAGAAGACTGATAGGCAACGCCATCAACAAAACCAGGGTTTTATCAAAAGGACTTTGTCCTGTTTTTCTTATCGATCAGGGATTTGAATCTGCATTGCGAGAGTTGGCCAACAGTATATCTGAGATATACGGCATCATTTGCACCTTTGAGATCAAAGCAAAGATCTCAATCAGTGACAATTCCCAGGCCACTCACCTCTACTACATCGCCCAGGAGGCCGTGCAAAACGCCATCAAACATGGAATGGCCAAAAAAATATCCATCGTCCTATTTTTGGAGGGTCAAAAACTCAACATGCAGATTATAGACGATGGGCTGGGTGTTCCTAAAAAACCTGACAAAAGAGGCATAGGCTTGGTCAACATGAGTTTTCGTGCGAAAATGATAAACGCCTCTTTTGAGGTGCGAAATAATCCAGGCGGCGGCACGACAGTAGCAGTTTCAATACACGAGACTAGTAACCTAAGGAGCATGTTGGAGCATGACCGACCGCATTGAAAATAAGAAGCCGAGAAAAAAGGCGAAAATCATGATTGTTGAAGATCATTGCATATTTCGAATCGGCCTGGAAGCCCTCATCACTCAAGAGGATGACCTCGAAGTATGCGGTTATGCGGAGAGCGCGACCAACGCCTGGAAAGAGATCCCCGTACTTAAACCCGATATGCTGATGGTAGACATCTCCCTAAAGGGTAAGAACGGTTTGGATTTTGTGAAGGAAATACATGAGTACGATCGGGATTTGCCCATCCTCGTGCTTTCCATGCACGATGAGTCACTCTATGCAGAACGGGCCTTCCATGCGGGGGCAAGGGGATACATCATGAAACAGGAGACTTCTGAATCGGTGATCGAGGCCATACGTTCTGTTTTGGAGGGTAAAATCTATGCGAGTGAAGAACTTACCATCAACATAATGTCCAAGTTGTTAGGTCATTCCAAGATCGGTTCCGCACCACCCGTGCACACACCCGTTCACAGCCTGAGTGATCGTGAATTGGAGGTTTTCCGGTTACTGGGGGAGGGATTGACAACCAAAGAAATCGCTTCCCGCTTGAATCTCAGCATCAAGACAATAGGCACCTACCGGGAAAGGATAAAGCAGAAACTCAACCTGAGGCATTCGGCTGAACTTGTCAGGCATGCCGTACATTGGGCTGAAGTAAGCGATTAAAAAACGTCATGGTGATCATAAGTATAGGGGGACATCAGACATTTTTCACTAAGCCCGAAGGGTCCATCCACCTTCCCGAGTGACAGAGGCTGTCCTCGCGAATATCCCATTGTGTAGGCACATCACCTATGCTTCGTTAAGCTTTTTTCCTACGTGAATAAAGGTTTTACACTGATTTACCTTCTCACCCTAAAGCTCTATATCTCTTTTCCTAAATAAAAGGCGTTTGCTTTGCCTTTTGCTGTTTTAAATTCAAAACATCAGAAAATGCGGACCCTCAATCTCAGATCCATGAGCCCCAACGGATCAATCGTTTTTTGCCCTTTATAAAAGATGTTTTTAGGAGCCTAGCGCACATGGATATCTTACTGCAGGTGATCGTCACAGGCCTGGCAACGGGCGGATTATACGGACTTATCGCCCTTGGTTTTGTCCTTATATACAAAGCGACCAGTGTCCTTAATCTGGCCATGGGCGAATTCATGACGCTTGGTGCCTTTGTCTGTTTTACCATCCTGACACAACTGAGTGCCCCCTTTTATTTTGCCTTCCCCCTCACAATCGCGGCGGCGATCGTCCTTGGTATCATTGTGGAACGCATAATCCTCCGCCCCCTTATCGGGGAACCCATCATCTCCGTTATCATGGTGACCATCGGGCTGGGGGTTATACTAAGGGGAGTCATGTACATGATTTGGACCCCCACTTTTCGCAATTTTCCCCAGATCTTCCCCCCGGAACCACTTGACCTGAGTCTCGCCGTCATACCTTCAGGTCTGTGGTGGGGTTTTGTGTTCGCTATTATAGGCACGGCTATTTTCCTTGTCGTATTCAAGTACACAAGGACGGGTGTCGCTATGCGGGCCACGGCAAATGATCAGCAGGCAGCCCTTTCCATGGGTATCAGCGTGAGGTGGATATTTGCCCTCGCCTGGTGTTTCGGTGCGGTCGCCTCTGCTATTGGGGGAATTGTCATAGGGAACATAAGCGGCATCAGCGTTTATATGGGTGATATCGGTCTGAAAGTCCTTGCCGTGATTATTTTGGGCGGCCTTGACAGCATTGGTGGGGCGATCATCGGCGGATTTGTCATTGGGATCCTTGAAAACCTTACAGGACTGTATATTGATCCTCTTATCGGGGGAGGCGCGAAGAATGTGGCGCCCTTCTTCGTTTTGGTGATTATCCTTATGATCCGCCCCTACGGACTATTCGGGAAAAAAATCATTGAAAGGGTATAGAAAAGCCTACTATGCGTTGCGGAGACTATAGAGAGACTTATATCAAGGATGAAGAGATATTCCAGTCTCTGTTTGTAAAAGTCTGGTTGGGTGTTCTGTTTTTTCTTCTCCTGCTATTTCCTTTTGCGGCAAACGACTATTTGCTCTATATCGCAAATATGATTGGTTTTTCCATTATCGGGGCGATAGGTCTGAATCTCCTGACCGGCTTTACAGGACAAATTTCTCTGGGGCACGCAGCTTTTGTAGGCGTGGGCGCTTATACCTCTGCGATCCTGGTTACTCGGCTGGGATTATCCTTCTGGCTCTCCCTGCCTCTTGCCGGTGGAGTGGCGGCCTTGGCCGGCACCTTTATCGGAATACCCTCTTTGCGTGTCAAGGGGCTTTACTTATGCATTGCCACTCTAGCCGCCCAATTTATTTTTGAATTTTTCTTCATACACTGGGAGTCATTGACGAAAGGCATCACCGGGATACATATACCTTCTCCCAGGATAGGCAGCTTCGAATTCGCCACAGAGAGGGACTTTTATTGGATAACGCTCGTTGTAGTGGTTGTCAGTATCGGGTACGCAAGAAATCTCATTCGCTCTCGAATGGGTAGAGCCTTTGTGGCCATTCGCGATAGGGATCTATCGGCTGAGATCATTGGAATCAACCTGTTTAAATACAAATTGAGCGCCTTTGCTCTGAGTTCCTTCTATGCAGGAGTCGCCGGCGCCCTATGGGTGACATTTTTGAAGGTCGTCACGCCGGATCATTTTCCCTTTATACTCAGTGTTCAATATCTGGCGATGATTATCGTGGGTGGCCTGGGGAGTATACTGGGGTCGATTTTCGGTGCCATCTTCATAACCCTGACTCCCGAACTATTGAATTATATCTCATCAATCGTCAAGGAATATGCGCCTGGACATGAGAGTATCTTTGTCCCAATGAAAGAAGTCATCTTTGGTCTCCTGATCGTGCTTTTTCTGATCTTCGAACCACGGGGACTCGCTGAGATCTGGAGCAGGATAAAGAACTTTTTCAAGCTCTGGCCTTTTTCCTATTAGATGCTGAAGTGGAAAGGAGGTGGTAAAGTCTCCTCAGAGCGTAACTTGAATTCAGTATTGAAAAGTGACTTTGACCAAAATAACAGACCTTGAAAGGAGCCCCTATGAAGAAGTCAGCAATTCTGTTTTTAAGCTTTGTTTCCTGTTTTTACCTGTTTGGCGTGAGTAAGGCCGCCGCTGAAAAGAACCCCACCATATGCGCGGTTCATCCTTTTACCGGTCGATTTGCCTTCGCCGGGATTCACGGTGCCGCGGCCATGGAAGATGCGGTCACTATGGCAAACGAGGAAGGGGGAATCAATGGGAAAAAGATCGATTATTTCTGGGCCGACGGTGAATACAAAAATGATGTGGGCATCGCGGCATTCAAACGTCTCTACGCAAAACACAAACCCCAATGCATGTGGGGGCAAAGCACAGGTATGACAAAGGCCTTGGGGCCTGAGATCAAATCCCGCTACCAGGTACTCTATTCCGCCTACACGTTTGCCGAAATTGCGGCGAATCCAAAAGAAAACCCGTATCTTTTTCTTGCAGGACCCAGCTATGTTGAACAATTTGGTGTCCTCCTAAAGTACATTGCCAAAGAAAAACCAGGGGCCAACGTTGCTTTCTTTTACAGCGATACGGAATTTGGGAGGGAGCCGATTCCTGCAGGCCGAGAGATATGCAAGAGACTCGGTCTGAATCTGGTTGCTGAGGAAGTGGCCAAGGTAGGAGGAATCGATATCACTACCCAGGTCCTCGACATGAAACGAAAAAAGGTGGATTACTGCATCTTTCAAGGTTTTGTCACATCCCCTATCGGTGCGGTCATTAAGCAGGCCAGGGACTATGGTCTCAAATGCAATTTCATGGGGACGTTTTGGTCCACGGAGAAACACCTCCTGGATCAGTTAGGACCACTGGCCGACAATTACATGGGAGTCACCACCTATTCTTATTATTACCAGGATGAGTATCCGATCATCAAAAAGATTCGTGCCTACAACCAAAAACATCATCCCAAAGACGCTGATTATCGATCGCAGGCCTATATGCAGTCGTTCATGGGAACAACCCTCTTTATTGAGGCCATGAAACGGGCCGACAAGATGGGTGCCCTTAACGGCGATAATCTGGTAAAGGCATTGACATCCATCAAGGATCTCGATGTGGGAGGGTTGATGCCTCCGGTAACCATAAGGAACAACAGCATCCCGGTAGGGAGAGTTGTAAAAGGAAATTCAAAGACGAAGAAGTTTGATCCGATCACCGATTGGATTCATTTGAACTAACCTTTCAAATGATCTGGCCTTCATTCGCCTTTATTCGCGGCAAATGAAGGCCGGAGTGAAATGATTTCTGCTATGGAACCTTTGACACTGCCCGCCCTTTTGAGAAGGAATGCCCTGAAGTTCGGTGACGATAGGATTGCCCTACGGGAGAAAGAGTTCGGTATATGGCAGTCGGTCACTTGGCGAGAATACTATAATCACATCAAGTTTCTCGCCCTCGGTCTTTTGGAGCTTGGGTATAAACCGGGTGATAAACTGGCCGTTATAGGTGATAACCGGCCCGAGTGGCTCTATTCCGAGCTTGCCATTCAATCTATTGGAGGCGCTGTTGTTGGGATTTACCCTGACAGCCACTTGGAGCAGGTACAGTATATAATCGATCATTCAGACTCGGTCTTTGTTATGGTCGAGGACCAGGAACAGACAGACAAAATCCTCGACATAAGCGACCAGATCCCCAATGTATGCCGGGTTATCGTCGACGATATGAAGGGCATGAGGAATTATGAGGAGCCCATCCTGATATCCTTTCAAAAGGTCCAGGAAACGGGACGAGAGCTTGCCGAAAAAGATCCGGACCTCTTTGATTCTTATATCGACAGGCTTAACGAAGACGATGTCGCCATGCTCCTCTATACCTCCGGGACGACAGGTCTCCCAAAGGGGGCCATGCTCACGCACAGGAACTTGCTCAGAATGATTGCAGGTTTCGACAAGATAGACCCTGCTTTTGAGACGGACAACCATGTCTCTTTTCTTCCTCTTCCATGGATTGGGGAACAGGCCACTGCTGTTTGCTGGAATCTCTTCAGGGGTGTCACCATCAATTTCCCTGAGAAGGTGGAAACCGTCCCGAATGATATCAGGGAGATCGGCCCTGACCTCCTGCTGGCTCCGCCGCGGTTCTGGGAAAAGATGTGCTCCGACATTCAGGTAAAAATAGGAGATGCCGCCTGGATCAAACGTTTTTGCTACAAGATGTGTATGCCGGTGGGATACCGGATTGTCGATATGAAGTTGAACGGCACAAGCCCCGGACTTTGGTGGACACTCCTAGACAAGGCCTGCTACCTCCTCCTCTTCAGGTCTCTCAAAAACTTCTTAGGCCTGACCAATCTGAGAAATGTGTATACCGGTGGCGCTCCTTTGGGTCCAGAGATATTTAATTTCTTTATGGCCCTGGGCATTAACATCAAGCAGGTCTACGGTCAGACTGAGACGACCGGGGTCTCCGTGGTGCATTTTAGTAATGATATCCGTTTGAGCACCGTGGGTCGTCCGATCCCCGATATAGACGTCGATATATCGGACAAAGGTGAGATCCTTATAAAGGGTCCCACCGTGTTCAAGGGCTATTATAAGAATGAAGAGGAGACAAAGAAGACGATAAAGAACGGCTGGGTACACACCGGCGATGAGGGGATCATCGACGATCGGGGTCACCTTGTTATGATCGACCGGCAAAAGGATGTGATGCACCTAGCCGACGGCAGCAAATTTTCTCCTCAACTAATTGAAAACAAACTTAAATTCAGCCTTTATATCCTCGATGCCATGGTGGTGGGGAAAGACCGACCTTACATCGGCGCCGTGATCATTATGGATATGGCCAATGCCGGGAAATGGGCGGAGAACGAGAGACTAACCTACACCACATTCACGGATCTGTCGCAACGGCCTGAAATCTACGATTTGATTGCCCGCGAAATAGCGCAAATAAACAAATCCCTCCCAAAAGTAGCCCGGGTCAGGCGTTTCGTGATGCTCTATAAGGAGCTGGACGCTGATGATGACGAATTGACCCGTACTCGAAAACTGAGGAGATCCGTCGTAGGGGAGAGATACGAAGACCTCATTGAGGCCTTGTACGGCAATGAAGAGCAAGTTGAGGTTGAGGTCAATATCCGCTACCAAGATGGAACAGATTTCAAAATGAAGACCAAGGTCACGATACGAGAAATCGAAACCTCTGAATAAGAGTGAAACAGATGGGCGAATATCAACTCAGATTAGACAATATATATCTTTCCTTTGGAGGACTGACAGCCCTCAATGGAGTCAGTACAGGCGTCAAGAAGGGAGAAGTGTTTTCCATAATCGGTCCGAACGGCGCAGGAAAAACATGTCTTCTCAACTGCATCAATCGGTTCTACATCCCACAAAGTGGCGCTGTTTTTTTTGAAGACATTAACGTTACCCGGACAAAGGCCCATGAAATCGCCTCTCTCGGGATCGCTCGGACCTTCCAGAATGTTGAGCTCTTCTCTCATATGACGGTGCTGGACAATATAAGGCTCGGATCGCATGTCCACCTCACATCCGGCTTTCTTTCCGGGGGAATATATTTCGGGAAATGCAGGAGAGAAGAGGTCTCATTAAGAAAGCACATAGAAGAAGAAATTGTAGATCTTCTGGAGATCGAACATATCAGGAAGAGTCTGGTGCATACCCTCCCTTACGGCCTTCAGAAACGCGTGGAGATCGCTCGGGCCCTGGCCATGAGGCCTAAAGTCTTGCTTCTTGACGAGCCGGCAACAGGAATGAACCTGGAAGAGACCGAGGATATCGCCCGATTCATCCTTGATATCAATGAGGAATGGGGCATAACCATTATCCTAATAGAACATGATATGGGAGTGGTTATGGATATATCGGATCGGATCTGCGTCCTTGACTTTGGCGTGAAAATAGCAGAGGGGAAACCGCTGGAGATCAGGCATAACGAAAAGGTCATTAAGGCCTATCTAGGTGAGGAGGACATCACCTTTTCGAGATTGGGAGCCTAGCCCCCGAAAAGGGAGTGAACACGAGAGATATCAATGAACCCATTACTAGTCGTTAATAATATAGAGGTGATCTACCACAAGGTCATACTTGTCTTGAAAGGGATGTCCCTTCAGGTCAATCAGGGCCAAATTGTGGCCGTTCTCGGGAACAACGGCGCTGGGAAGACCACTACGCTCAAGGCGATCTCAGGCTTGCTCAAATCGGAAGATGGTGAGGTCACTGATGGTGAAATCCTTTTTGAGGGGAAGTCCATCAAGAAGAAATACCCGGAGCAGATCGTCCGGGGGGGGATTTTTCAGGTGATGGAGGGAAGGAGAGTGTTTGAAGATCTCACAGTTGATGAAAACCTCATCGCCGGCGGACACACCAACAGAAACCGGGGCAAGATGAAAGAGGATATGCGCAGGGTTTACCAATACTTCCCGAGGCTAAATGCGAGAAAAAATGTCATCGCCGGTTATATCAGCGGAGGAGAACAACAGATGCTCGTTATCGGCCGAGGTCTTATGTCCACTCCCAGGTTGATGCTTCTGGATGAGCCATCCATGGGCCTTTCCCCCCTATTGGTATCTGAAATATTTGCGATCATACAAAGGATCAACAAGGAAGGGGGGGTCAGCATCCTTCTCGTGGAGCAAAATGCTCGGTTGGCCTTATCAATCGCGAATCACGGCTATGTAATGGAAAATGGTAGAATCGTCCTTGACGATTCCGTTGAGAAACTCCAGGAGAACGCCGATGTAAAAGAATTCTACTTGGGTTTTAACGAGGTTGGAAAGAAGAAGAGTTACCGGGATGTAAAACACTATAAACGAAGAAAAAGGTGGTTGGCATAGGAATACTCTGCCGGACACTGAGGATGAGTCGTTTAAGGAAAAGGCAGTAGGCACCCTCGAGAGTGAAGGGAATAGTCAACAAAAAACATGAGGTGATAAAAAATGAAAGAGTTGATGCTGAGCATGGTTAAAGCACTGGTGGATAACAGTGACGGAGTGGAAATCACCGAAATAGAGGGGGAACAACTCTCCGTTCTAGAACTCAAGGTGGACAAAGAAGATCTGGGTAAGGTCATAGGCAAACAGGGTCGGACAGCCCAGGCCATGAGAGTCATCCTGAGAGCGGCCTCCACAAAAATCAAAAAGCGTTTTGTCTTGGAAATTGTCGAATAGGATTGATTTCGGCGTTTTCTGTCGGGCAGCTTCCCAATCCAGAATGTGAGACTCCACACCCCGAAGAACGGGCCAAAGCCGGGTCCCCCGGCAGGGTATGGCACTACCAAACAGCCAGCGCAACCAGGGGTGTGGTCCCTCTCTAATCAGTCTGAAAATCACCCCTTCTTCTTTGTCAAAAGCAAAGAGCTGCCCCGCAATTGTTTTTGTAAACAAGCTGGCCCACAACTACACGATTTTTTTAAATATCTTTTCATATCATCCATCCTCCCATTATCCAGGAATAGCTTCTTTTTCTTGACTCCCAATCAATGTTTACGTATATTTATTTCCTTAAGACAATTTGAGACCTTTGAAAACACCCATTTTGTCTCTCTTTATCGACGGGACGTCAGACTCGAATTCTAATCCGCGACCATTGCGGCTCAAGACTCCGCCTGCCTTAAAACGTTACAAAATAAGGTATTTTCAAAGACAGCCACATGAGTTGATCGAGGCCATATCCGTTGGATTGTGTTCTCATATCGCCAGTCGGCTAAAAGTCCGGCGGCCCTCACGGACTACAGGCTATCAAAGGAGTAAGTGTATGTTTGAATTGAAGAAGGGGATAGATATTCTTAGTCATGTTGGTAAGGTAATGGATTCAAGGGAAGCGGAGAAGCTTTTCAGAGACAAAATGGATACCTCCAATTTTGACAAAATTCAAAGGATCAAGAATCAGGACGCACGTCTGAAGATTGCCAATGCCATAATGCTGGGCCAGCCTGATCAGGTTTTTGTGAACACCGGGTCGCCGGAAGATAGACACAGCATCATTGATTGTTCATTAAAAAAGGGAGAGGAATCCCCCCTTGCCATTAAAAACCACACCATCCACTATGACCTCCGGGAGGAACAGGCGCGTATTATTGATCGGACATTTTATATTGCCAATGAGGATGAAAGGGTCAGCACCCTGGCCAACAGTATCGATAGAAAAGATGCCCTCCAATACGTCGCTGAAAAGATGAAGGGCATAATGAAAGGAATGACCCTTGTCGTGGGGTTTTATTCTCGCGGTCCGATTGGTGCTGAGGCGGCGATCCCAGCGATTGAGGCGACGACCTCAGCTTACGTCTGCCACAGTGCGGAGCTCCTTTACAGGAACTGTTTTGATGCCTTTGATGCTGAAGTCGAGAGGGTGGGACATTTCTTCACCAATGTCCACAGTGAAGGGCCGAACCGTCCGGAAGACCTGCCCAAGGCCCGTGTCTTCATGGATAGGGCCCATCAGACCACCTTTAGTACCTTCTGTACATACGCGGGTAATACTCTCCTCCTGAAGAAGGGAAATCACAGATTTGCCGTTGACAGGGCAACCTACTACAGGCGGGGCAAGGAAATTTCCGAGCATATGTTTATAACGGGCGTCCGTGGTCCTGAAGGCCGTATCACCTTTTTCGGCGGCGCCGCACCCAGTGGATGCGGGAAGACTACCACCGCCATGACCGGGCATGAATTTATCAGTGATGATCTCGCTCAGATCTGGATCGCCGAAGACGGGTCGATCAGGAGCATTAATCCTGAGGTTGGTATTTTCGGTATCATCGAGGATGTGAACTGGGAGGATGATCCTGAAATGCTCAAGCTTTTTCGCAACGAAAACAAGGAGATCATCTTTTCCAACGTTTTGGTAGATGGTGATAAAACCCCCCATTGGGAGGGTTCCGGCGAGGAGTCTCCTGAGAAAGGCACGAATTTTCAGGGTGAATGGGCCAAAGGCATGGTCGACAAAGAAGGCAAGAGCATCCCTATATCCCACCCAAACGCCCGGTTTACACTCAACTGCAAGTCTCTCGCTAACTACAGCGACAAGATAGATGACCCGGCCGGTGTGATCACAAAGGTTTTTACCTACAGCGGTCGCGACAGTGATACCATGCCTCCTGTCTGGGTCGCCAAAAACCCTGACCAGGGTGTGGTCATCGGGGCCTCACTGGTCTCCCAGGCAACCGCAACCGAGGTAGGGGCGACCGGGGTCAAACGTGCCCCATGGGCCAACCAACCTTTCATACCCGGCGGACTTGGGGATTACATGCATGGGCAATTTGAATTCTTCAACAACGAGAAGATAAAAACGGAGTACCGTCCTATCCTGGCGGGGCTCAACTATTTCCTTACCCACAGTGCGCGGGGAGGGAAGGGAGATGGACTTCTGGGTGAAAAAAAGGATGTACATGTCTGGATGGGCTGGCTCGAGAGGCGCGTTCACAATGATGTGGGGGCCATTGAGACGCCGATTGGGTTTCTCCCGATATACCAAGACCTCAAAGAGCTTTTTAAGACACTGATTGACAAAGGCTACGATAAAGAGCTGTATGATAGACAATTCTCTTTATACATCGACAACATCATTAAGCGCATCGACCTTCAGACCGAGGCCTACCATAAGGATGAAAATGTCCCTGCCAAACTTTTTGAAATCTACAAGGACCAGAAAGAGGCCCTCCTCGGACTCAAAGAAAAATATGGTCCCATTGTGACGCCTGATCAGCTCATGGATGAGGCCAACTGACTGGAAACATCTTTAATTACTGGATGGTTCCCAGTATCCCTCATCCGAAAATAAAGCCCTACCCGCTGTGAGTGGCTGGCGCTTTATTGAATTAAGGCTGATCACCTTACAGGACAATCCGACTAAACACACAACGTTCTTCTAAGGGCCGATAACGGCCTCAGCCGCTCTCAAAAAGATGTCGACTCTTCACAGGAAATCGCATTATGGGGCATGCTTATGGGTCTTCCGGGATATGCTGGAGCCATTCTTTTTGTTGACTTAACCACCGCAAGGACAAAAACGGAGCCTCTTGATATTAAACTGATGCGGCGCTATATCGGGGGCGCCGGCATCAACAACTGCCTTGCATCGGTCATGCCCCCGGATGTGAATCCCCTCTCTCCGGACAATGCAATAATAATCGGAACAGGTCCTTTTAGCGGCACGATTATCCCTGGATCTTCGGAATTGATCATTACCTATAAATCGCCGCTAAACCATTCCTTCCCCTGCTCCTGCGGAGGAGGAAGATTTGCCCTCTTCCTCAAGTCTTCGGGCTATGATCATGTAGTATTGACCGGCAGGTCTCAGGAACCGGTGTATCTGGAAATCGGCCCAGACAATACAAGGATCCATGATGCCTCCGATCTCTGGGGCATGGACAGCTTTGATACGACGGATATCCTAAGACAAAGGCACGAACCCTGCAGTGTAATTCCCATTGGCCCGGCCGGAGAGAATATTGTCAACATCTCAGTAACCCACATAGACAAGGGAGGCACGGTTGGTTCAGGGGGGCTTCCGGCGGTGATGGGTTCAAAAAACCTGAAGGCCATTGTGGCTGTTATGGGCACAAAAGGAATACAAGTGGCCGATCCACGGCGCCTCAACAAGCTCGTGGATCGTATACTAACAAAGGTCAACACCTACCATCTTCGTGACGAAATGATGTCAGGGGGGACAATGGCCATGACTTCCCGCTGGGTCCCCGAAGGGGTCATAGTCAAGAATGCGACCACCCTCATCCCCTATCCATCGGATATTAAAAACGTCCAATCCGATATCTATGAAATACACAAGAAGAGCCGCAAGGGCATCGCCTGCGCAAGTTGCCCGATGGCCGACAAGGACCGCCTTGACCTCCCTTGGAGTGGCGTTACGATCTATGATACGGCAATAATGGCTGAACGGGCCATAACAACGACGTCACCCGGTTTTGGTCATATGGATTGCTCCTCTCCCAGGGAGAGATACACCGAGGCCCTTCGCTACTATGATGTCTTGAACCGTCTGGGCCTTGATAGGACATACAGTTTTAGAGGTCTTGCTGATTTTGCCATAA
Source organism: Thermodesulfobacteriota bacterium (assembly GCA_034189325.1). GTDB lineage: Bacteria > Desulfobacterota > DSM-4660 > Desulfatiglandales > Desulfatiglandaceae > JAXHUM01. The sequence continues at coordinate 84,428 of JAXHUM010000049.1, read as the reverse complement.
GCCTTTATGAGGAGGGCATTGTCACGATAAAAGAGACAGGAATGGAGCTTGATCGGAAACTGACGACCCTGATTAAGTTGGCTGAGGCCATCGCATCTAGGGAAGGTTTTGGGGATATTCTGGCTGACGGCGCTGTCAGTGCTGCCGGTAGAATCGGCACCAATGCGGGACAATATCTCCACAATGTTGTAAAGGGACAGTTCGTGAATTTCGACCCGAGGCTTTCCGGATTAGGGCCAATACAATTCGCTCAGTTGACATACCCGGGGCGCTGTTTTGGTGTATCAGGGGCCATGGGCGCCCCCACATACAGCGCCGGATGGCCGTTATCGGCCTTCAAGAAGCAGGCTTTCAGATGTGGTGTGCCTAAAAGCAAAATGAGTGATCTGTTTTTGAATGACACTTTCAACCCGGCCCTTATGACCAAACATGCGGAAGATTTCTACTGTCTCTTTAATATGCTCGGCCTGTGTCACAGGCTCTACATCTCACGGTTTTTCAGTCTTGATTTGTTATCCGAGATGTATGCCGCCGTTACAGGGATAGACTTAGCTCCTCATGAACTCAAACTTGCCAGTGAACGTACTTGGAATCTCTGGAAGCTGATTAACCACCGAGCAGGCATGGACCGAGAGGACGACAAACCACCGGAGATATGGTTCCAGCCCCTGAAGGGCCCAGACAGAGACTACCCCTTGATGGACTATTTCCAGACCCATGAACTTCAAAAGGAAGACGTCGAAAGGCTCTTGGATGATTATTATAATGCCCGTGGTTGGGATGTCGCAAAGGGTATCCCCACAGAGGAGTCTCCATGAAATCGACAAACCGCAAAATTTCCACCTGGAGAGAGCCTTATGCCTCGGAAGAGAGCTTTTGGGGCGATATGAGGGGTACGGGATTGTGTCGGATATCCGGTGGTCTCAGATAGACAGGCTTGATACTCTCAACATCATCAAAATCATCAGCATGGTAGCGAACAAGCCCCAGTGAGCCGATCGAGGAGGCCCTAAGATTCCACATCCAAGCCGGGGCAAGGGGGACGTTATCCCCTAAAGAGCTCTTAAGTATAGCGCTTTGAGTCACAAAATCATTGCCAATGAAGATCGATGAGTCTTCAGACCCGTCAGGAAACTCGTCAAGCCTTACTGCCATATCTTCTGATTTTCTGGTGAGCATGCCGTTGTCTTGATAGGCAAAACTGGCCGTAAAGACCTCTCCCCTTCTCGAGTCAAGCATCGGCACGATAGTTTTTTCCGAATAGGGGACCTGGCAGGCCATCGCCTCCAGGCTGGAGACCCCGATAAGAGGTACCAGCCCAAGGGAGTGGGACAATCCCTTGGCCGTTGAAAGGCCGATTCTGAGGCCCGTAAAGCTCCCCGGCCCTGTAGCGACGACCAGGCATTTTAGATCGTGGATACGAACCCGGGATGTAGAGAGAAGAAAATCGAGGGCCGGCATCAGGCTCCCAAAATGTCCACGGCTCTTAGACAGGGTGTACTCGGCCAGTACCGTCCCCTCTTCCCCCATCAAAGAGAGGCTGAAATCGAGAGTGGTCGTGTTCATTGCCAGGATCATTACGGCCCACTTCCAAAGAGTGTCCCTTGAGTAAACAATCTGAAGATATCGTTGTAAGTCACTGCGATCATCAAGAGGACAAGAAGGGCTACGCCTATCTTCTGAGCCAGTTCGCGCTTTCTAAGGCTCAGGGGTCTGCCGATCATAAGTTCAATCAACAGAAATATGATGACCCCTCCATCGAGTACGGGAATGGGAAAGAGATTCAAGATACCCAGATTGACACTGATAATGGCTGTAAAGGGGAAGAGATTTATAAGCCCCTGTTGTGCCACCTGTCCGGTCATCTGACCGATCATAATCGGACCGCCGACCGTCTTAAATGGGATGGTTCCCTGAAAGAGTTTGACCACGACCATGCACGTCAGCTCTATCCATCTCAAGGTATCATTGAATCCCTCCCTGGCTGACTCCCAAGGCCCAAGTTTTAGTTTGGCTAGATCGCCGGAGACCACAACACCTATCAGAGAAGACTTGATATCTTCACCAAATTCATTCTTTACGACGACTTCCTCGGGTGTCACTTGGATCGTGATATGCCGACCGTCCCTCTTGACGGTGATCTCCAGAGGGGTACCTGCCTTATCTTTTACCATTGCTTTGATTCCCGACCACGATTCAATCGGGTGACCGTCAATAGAGATGATAGTGTCTCCTTTGAGGAAACCTGCCCGATCAGCAGGGGTACCTGGTGTAACCTGTCCTATCTTGGGCGCTATCACATCCTTGCCTGAGATCCAATAAAGCCCGCAAAGGATAAAAAAGGCCAGGAACAGATTGAAGACAGGACCAGCCGCCACAATAGCGATACGCTTGAAAACAGGCTGATTGCTAAAGGACCTTTTCTCCTCTTCAGGTGTCAGGGGTTCGGGTTCATCCTCCTCTTCATCCTCTTCTCCATATTCACCAAGCATTTTCACGTACCCCCCGAGGGGGAAAACCGAAATCAGGTATTCCGTGTCCCCTATCTGTTTGCCTATCAACTTGGGACCAAAGCCGAGGGAAAACTTGAGGACCTTTACCCCAAAAAACTTGGCCACTAGAAAATGCCCCAACTCATGAAAGAAGATCAGGAGTCCGAGGATTATGATAAATGGTATTATATAGTTCAGTACAATGCTCATAGAAGGATTACCTTTTGTGTCTTATTATGATTAGGCTAATGGTATTGGATATCCATCATTATACCACAAAATCCTCTTTTAGTAATTGTCTTGCCCTCTCCCGCGCCCATTCATCTGCCTCGAGCACGGCATCGAGGGTGGTAATCGGAAAGGGCCGGTGTGCCGCCATGGTTCTTTCGACCAATCTGGAAATATCCAGGAACTTTATGCCGCCCACCAAAAAGGATTCAACGGCAATCTCATTTGCCCCGTTCAGTACCGTCGGCATGCTGTCACCTATCTCGGCCGCTTCAAGGGATAGGGCGAGACAGGGGAATCTCTCCATATCCGGCTTCTCAAAGGTCAGGGCCCCTACCTTGTCAAGCTCTAAGGGAGGCAGGTTGTTTTTGAAGTGTCTTGGAAAAGAAAGGGCGTAGGATATCGGGATAGCCATATCGGGGACCCCCAATTGGGCGATGATCGAACCATCCACATATTCCACCATGGAATGTATGATGCTCTGCGGATGAACAACTATTCCGATCTGGTCCATATTGAGGTCGAAGAGCCACCTGGCCTCTATCACCTCAAGCCCTTTATTCATGAGAGTGGCAGAGTCGACGCTTATCTTCGGACCCATCTCCCAGTTCGGGTGATTGAGGGCCTGAGCAGGTGTCACCTCTCGCATCTCATCGAGGGAGAGTTCTCTGAAAGGGCCACCCGAGGCTGTAAGGATCACCCGTCCCAAGTCTTCTCTTGGGTGATCTTTGAGGGACTGGAGAATTGCACTGTGTTCACTGTCTATAGGAATAACGGTCACTCCATGCCTTTTCGCCTCTGTCATGATAAGAGGGCCGGCCATCACCATGGTCTCCTTGTTGGCCAGGGCAACATGCTTCTCCGCCATGACCGCCATGTATGTAGGTAATAGCCCTGCAGCACCACTCATGGCCGAAATAACGGTGTCCGCCTCATCCAGAACAGCCACATCCACACACCCATCTGTCCCGAAAAGTATTTCAGGTTCATGGCCGGAAGCACATAGACTCGCAAGGTCCGATGCCAGACTCTTATCCAAGACCGCGACCTTGCTCGGCCGAAATATCTCGATCTGCTTTGACAGGGTCTCGATGTTTGTCCCTGCAGAGAGCCCTACAACCCTATATTTGTCAGGGTTATCCGCAATCACCTGGAGGGCGTTGACGCCGATCGAGCCTGTGGAACCTAGTATGGAGATATTTTTCATGTTCTTGCAAATGTCTTTTGGGATTCAAAGGGACTTCCAGCACACATCTTCATGCTCCTTGCAGTCAGGAGATAATTTTACACGACAAAGAGGGAAATATATACAAAAAGGACCGGGATTGCAAAAATCAATCCATCAATCCTGTCCAAAAGGCCTCCATGCCCGGGAAGAATCCGGCCCGAATCTTTCATGCCGTGACTCCTCTTGAGCATGGATTCGACCAAGTCTCCAACTTGCGCTGATATGGAAAGAACAACGGTGAGGATCAGTACGCCCACATCTATCCGCTTCAATGGGATCAGGCTGAGAAAAAGAATGGCCACAGCCATACTCGTTAACAGCCCTCCAAAAGCCCCTTCCCATGTCTTTCCGGGGCTGATCGCCGGGTAAAGCTTGTGCCTTCCCAAGGTCCTTCCAAAATAGAACGCACCTGTATCATTGGCGAATATCAGAGCCAAAAGAAAGAATATCCAGACATTGCCCCTCGGAAACAAGTCGACAAGGATAAGCATCCCCAGGGGGAACCCCACATAGACAGGGCCGAGAAGAGCTAGGCCTATGGGGTATGTGTGCATTTTATCCGGCGAAGGACGACTCAAAAGGGCGATCGTCAGGGGTACGAAAGCCAGGAGTGAGACAATAGGAATAACCAGCAAGACCTGCCGAAGGGAAAGGGCAACGAACAAGAGGATTAAGAGGATATACCCGGACAACCTTATCAACCGCGACAGTTCAGCCGCAGTCATTCTATAGAATTCCATCAAACCTACTAGGGAGGTCAAACAAAGGAAAGCGTAAAAGAGCCACTTAGGCGCGGGACCAATAAGAAAGATCAAAAGAGGTAGGGCGACAATTCCGGTAATCCATCTCTTCAAGTGCATTCTTCATGGCTCTTCCGGGAGAAGAAACTTCGGTTCATCTTAGACGGCTCCAAACCTTCTTTCCCTCTTCTGAAAATCCCGAATCGCTTCCAGGAATTCTTCTTTGCTAAAATCCGGCCAGAGTGTCGGTGTGATGTAGAGTTCGGTGTAGGCAATCTGCCAAAGAAGAAAATTGCTGATCCTGAATTCCCCGCTTGTTCTTATCAGCAGATCTGGATCCGGCATGTCGTAAGCATAAAGAAAACGGGAGATGACATCTTCCGAGATATCGTCGGCAGCCAACTCCTGTTTTGCAATTTTGGCTGCCATTTTTGTAAAGGCATCGGTAATCTCCTGCCTACCGCCATAACTCAGGGCCAGAGTCAATACCATGTCGCTGTTTCGGGATGTTTTTTCAATCGCCTCAAGGAGGCTCTTTTGGGTGTCTTTGTTCAGCTTCTCCGTCCTGCCAATGGTTCGGAGTCGTATACCATTGTTGAGCATCTCATCGAGTTCGCTCATCAGAAAAGACTTCAAAAGCTTCATCAGCGCAGTAACTTCGCTCTTAGGTCTATTCCAGTTTTCTTCTGAAAATGCGTAAAGGGTGAGCCATGGAAGCCCTATATCACGGCTGACACGGACAATATTTCGTACGGCCTCCACACCGTTCTTGTGACCCTTGACCCGATTGAGCCCCCTCTTTTTTGCCCACCTCCCGTTTCCATCCATAATAATGGCCACATGTTTTGGCATATTTTCAGGGTCGATCGCGGTCATAGTCAATGCTTTCTTGATGTGAATAATATTGATGACAACTCGGGCGGACAGGTTGAAGGTCAATGCGCGACTGAACGGGCATGGATCTTTTTTGACCGGAAAGATATCCAAATATGTCCAGGAGATACAGGATTCTTCCTGCACCCCTCGGACGGCCGTTCAAAACTCCATTATTTCTTTTTCTTTCCCGGCAGTGATTTCTTCTATTCTTTCGATGAATTCATCCGTAATCTTCTGGACATCCTCCTGATACCTATAGAATTCATCCTCAGAGATCTCCTTGTCATTCTTCAACTCTTTGAACATCTCATTGGCATCACGCCTGTGATTACGGATGGATATCTTGCTCTCTTCGGCAATCTTCTTTGCCATCTTGACAAGTTCTTTACGCCTTTCTTCGGTTAATGGGGGGATGGGGATCCTGATTATCTTTCCGTCATTCATGGGAGTGAGACCCAGCTCAGACTTGAGGATCCCTTTCTCGATATTGCCGATAATGGATTGATCCCAAGGTTGGATCGTGATGAGCCTGCTTTCCGGTACGGCAATTGAAGCGACCTGGTCAATAGGCATCTGCGTCTCGTAACATTCCACCTTTATGCCGTCCAGCAATGCGGTAGATGCCCGGCCGGTCCTTAGTCTCTTGAATTCCCTTTCAAGCGCCCTGTTAGTGCCCGTCATTGTCTCACGCAGTTCAGAGAGTATCTCATCCTTCATGACTCATCTCCTGTTATCAATGTCCCTACCTTTTTTCCGCAGACAACATCTATAATATTGCCCTTTTTCTGGAGATTGAACACAATAATGGGGAGTTTCTGGCCCATGGCCAGAGAGACCGCCGTGAGGTCCATCACCTGAAGATTTTTTTCGAGAATCTCACTGTAGGCAAGCCGGGAATAGGGCTTGGCATGAGGGTTCTCTTCAGGATCGGCATCGTAGACCCCTTCCACTTTTGTGGCCTTTAAAAGAACCTCGGCGTTTATCTCCATTGCCCTGAGAGCCGCGGCCGTATCAGTTGTAAAATAGGGATTTCCCGTTCCCCCGCCGAAAATAACAACGTGGTCTTTCTCCAGGTGACTGATCGCCCGGTCTCTGATATAGGGCTCAGCAACAGTAATCATATCGATTGCAGTCATGACCCTGGTTGCGCATCCCTGACGGGTCAGCACCTCTCCCAGGGCAATCGCATTGATGATCGTTGCCAGCATACCCATGTGGTCGGCTGGGACACGACTCACACCATACGCCGAAGACTGAAGTCCCCTGAATATGTTTCCACCTCCGATGACAATCGCTATCTTGACTCCCAATTTGTGGAGGGAAGATATCTCGAGGGCCACGCTATTCAGGATTAACGGATCAATGCCATAGGCACCCTCTCCTGTCAATGCCTCCCCGCTCAGCTTAAGAAGAATTCGATTGTAAGAAGGTGAAGGTCTATTCATCAGACTCTCCGAGTTGGAACCTCACGAATCGCCTGATCAGAATATTCTCCCCTGTTTTTGCGACCATCTCGTTGACGAGATCCTGCACCGAGATATCAGGATTTTTGACAAAAGGCTGCTCCAAAAGGCATACCTCGGAATAAAACTTTTTGAGTTTTCCTTCAACGATTTTATCGATTATCTTGTCAGGTTTTCCAGACTCTTTGGCCTGAGTTGCATAGATTTCCTTCTCTTTATCAATGACGTCGGCAGGGATTTCTTTCTCATCAATCCCAAGCGGGTTAGCGGCGGCGATATGAATCGCTATGTCTTTCACAAATGTAGAAAAATCATCGTTTTTTCCGGTGAAATCGGTTTCACAGTTCACTTCTACCAGTACACCGATCTTGCCGCCGGCGTGGATATAAGACTGGACTTGGCCCTGGCTTGTAACACGACCTCCCCTCTTCTTGGCCGTTGCAATACCCTTTTTCCTCAAGAAATCAACAGCGCTGTTGATATCACCGTTGCATTCCTTCAAGGCATTCTTGCAGTCCATAATACCGACGCCGGTCTTTTCTCTTAGCTCCTTCACCAATGAACTTGTTATGTCCAATTCTCGTGTCCCCCCTTATCCGTTCAACTGCTTTACAGTCGGATTGTCGATCGTTATGGCAATTCGCAGGTCTTACTCCTTCTCAGTCTCTTGATCCGAAACAGGTTTATCTGCCTGTGAACTGCTTTCTTTTGCCGGAACAATTATAACCTCCGGCCCCTCGCCTTCATCACTTGCCGAAGCGACGGCTTCCGTTGCGGCATCTTCTTGTTCCTTACGCAATTTGTCCTCTGCTCTAAGCCGTTCTTCGGCCAGGTTATGCCCCTCTATGCATGCGCTGGCAATCTTCGAGCATATCAATCTGATGGCGCGTATAGCATCATCATTCCCAGGTATAATAAGGTCGATATCATCAGGGTCGCAATTCGTATCGGCAATGGCAATGACCGGAATGCCCAACTTCTTAGCCTCTTTGACTGCCAGCCTCTCCCTTTTGGGGTCAATCACAAAAATGGCTCCGGGCAAATCGTCCATATCTTTGATGCCTCCCAGGTTCTTTTCCAGCTTGACAAGCTCCTTTTGCATCAATAGGATCTCTTTTTTTGTATACCTGTTGATGGTTCCGTCCTCAATCATCGAATCCAACTCCTTAAGACGGGCAATACTCTGCTTGATAGTCTGAAAGTTGGTCAAAGTACCTCCCAACCACCGGTTTACTACCCGGAACATTCCGCACCGATCGCTTTCCTCGATAATAGACTCTCGGGCCTGTTTTTTGGTACCTACAAAGAGAATGGAATATCCGTCGGCTACGGTTTTTGTGACAAAATCGTACGTCGTCCTGAACAGTCTGACTGTTTTCTGAAGATCGATGATATGGATCCCGTTACGCGCCCCAAAAATATAAGGTTTCATCTTAGGGTTCCAGCGCCGTGTTTGATGTCCGAAATGGACACCCGCTTCCAAAAGCTCCTTCATGTTTATCACTGCCATTAAATTTCTCCTTTTTGTGAGACCCTATGAGATCTCAGTGCACGGTTTCTCTTCGGTTCAGACATATTCCACCCCATCAAAAGCAAGGGCACCGGCATAACACCCTGAACCTGTGACTTGAAACTTTTAAACTAATTTTTTTAACATCCTATGGCAAATTTTTCAACCAAAAAAGTATTCCGCCACTCTTTCTCAAACCCCTTGGTTTGTTTCATTTTCCTTTTTTCCGCTGGGTCTTGTCAGTCATTTCTACGCATCCCCTGCGTATGTCTTTCTCAAAAAGACAAGATACTTTTGTAATCTGTCTGTATTCTACAAAGGTGTTTCTCCCATGTCGACTCTTTTGAAGAAAGAAAGAGTGATTATTTCTTAAAAACCTTGAGATTGGCAATGGATTAGTAATATAGTCAAATACAAGGGTTTGGATTTTAAGCGCGGAGATATTAAACATCCTAATCTCTACTAAATTCATGAAAGGAGTGCCTTATGTCCGAAATGCTGTGGAAGCCTTCTGAAGATAGTGTTAGGAATACTAATATGTTTAGATTCATGGGCTTCGTTAATGACCGATATCAAACAAGCTTCACTGACTATGAGTCTCTCTACAGGTGGTCTATTGATAATATCCCCGAATTCTGGAAATCTATGTGGGAATATGCAGAGGTCAAACACTCGAGGTCCTTTGACGAGGTGGTTGACGATCCGAACAAGATGCCCGGCACCAAATGGTTTACCGGCGCCCACCTCAATTTCGCTGAGAACCTTTTACGGTACAGGGACCAACAGAATGCCTTGATTTTTAAGTCGGAGGGTCGGGGCACCAGAAAAATGACTTACGCCGAGTTATACGACGAGGTGGCCCGTGTGGCCAAGTCTTTAAGGCAAGAAGGCGTTCAGCCTGGAGACCGTGTCGTCGGATTTATGCCCAATATGCCGGAAACGACAGTCGCAATGCTGGCCGCGACCAGCATAGGAGCGATTTGGTCTTCCTGCTCTCCCGATTTCGGAATTAAGGGTGTCCTCGATAGGTTTGGCCAAATCAAACCAAAGGTCCTCTTCACTCCCGACGGTTACTTTTTTAGGGGCAAGACGTTCGACTCCCTCGATCGGATCTCAAATATCCTCAAAGAACTCCCGAGCATTGAAAGAGTGGTGGTGGTTCCTTATGCGAAACAAGATCCGGATATCAGCGGTATCCCCAGAGGCGTCCATCTCGCTGACTTTAAGTCTTCAGAGTCGGGTCTTGAAATCGAATTCGAGCAAATGCCGTTTGACCATCCTCTTTACATCATGTATTCCTCCGGAACCACAGGCCTCCCCAAATGTATGGTTCAGAGCGCGGGAGGCATCCTTCTTCAACAATTGAAAGAACACATTCTTCACACCGACCTCAAGCGGAAGGACACGATCTTCTACTTCACAACATGCGGATGGATGATGTGGAACTGGTTGACCTGTGCCTTGGGCGTGGGGGCAACCCTTGTCCTTTATGACGGCAACCCTTTTTATCCCGACCCCGGGACGCTTTGGGAGATGGCACAGGATGAAAAGATTACTGTATTCGGGACGAGTGCCGGGTATATTGCAGCCTTACAAAATACTGGAGTGACACCGGGCAAAACCTATGATCTGTCATCGATCAGGGCGGTCCTATCGACAGGATCACCTCTTTCCATCGAAGGGTTCAAATTTATTTACGAGGAGGTAAAAAAAGACATCCAGCTCGCTTCAATTTCCGGCGGCTCAGATATCAACGGTTGTTTTGCCGGCGGCAATCCCATGGGGCCGGTCTACGCCGGTGAACTTCAGTGTAGGTGTTTGGGGATGAAGGTAGAGGCATTTGACGAAAACGGTAAGGCAGTCCTCAACCAACAGGGTGAGCTGGTTTGTTCTGCCGCATCTCCATCAATGCCCATATACTTCTGGGATGATCCGGACAACAAGAAATATCTTGCGGCCTATTTTGACATGTATCCCAATATCTGGAGGCATGGTGATTTTATCGAAATCAACGACCGTGGGGGTGTGGTCATTTTTGGAAGGTCCGATGCTACTCTTAATCCCGGAGGCGTCCGCATAGGAACGTCCGAGGTCTATCGTCAGGTCGAGCAATTTGATGAAATTGAAGACAGTATTGTTGTAGGCCAGACTTGGAAGGGGGAGGTTCGGGCGCTTCTTTTTATAAAAATGATTGAAGGCGAGAAATTGACCGATGACCTGCGGATGAAGATCAGAAAGAGTCTCAAGGAGAATGCCTCTCCCAGGCATGTCCCGGCCAAAATCATTCAGGTACCGGATATCCCGTATACCCTGAATATGAAAAAGGTTGAGATAGCGGTCAAGAAAGTGATTCACGGAGAAGCTGTACTGAACAAGGATGCCCTTGGAAATCCGGAGGCCCTTGACTATTATGCAAACATTAAGGAAATCCAGGAGGATTAGGACCTGATTTGGCTGATTTACCTGCAATCTGTTTTCCTCACGTTTTTGTCCGCCAAGCGGATATTTCAAAAATACGACCGATTTTTGACAAGATCAGTATCTGTCAGCCCTGGTTTATGGAGCCGACTCCTTCCACCGTCAAAGGAGGGGCCCCTCCATTCGTCCGGTACCTTTATCCTTCAGAGGGCCTAAAACCAAAAGAGGATTTCAGGCCTTTACTTTCAGAATATCTGTTATGGATCAGGCAGCACCGGGACAGGGGGTATATCGATTTTCTTAGAGCAGGCCAAAAGAAAATACTCTCCGAGGATGCACGATGGGAGATCAGCCAAATGATTCGTCAGGCGGGAGAGGCCCCATCTTCCCTAAAGGAGATGGAGATATTCAAATGGCACCTTCTCCTCCACCTTGCTGCAGAACGGGAAAGAAACTGTTTGGAAGCAGAAGAGATGTTGAAAAAGATCAAGAAGGGAAAACCACCACTCATAGATGCGATTGAGGAAGAAGGCGGGGTGACCGATATGTTAAAGGGTCTCCCGGATTCAGATATCTATCCCGCCGTGGATGAAGAGTATTTGCATCAGCAGTTTGATGCCTGGCTTGGTCTCTTTGCCGCATATCTTCCCGAGCATGGTCCTTTGATAACTTTTGACCGGCAGGTTATGGACTACACAGTGGGTATATTTGCGCCTGAGGCTGAAATTGTTGAGAGTGACGGAGACAGCAAGCTTCTAGCTACACTCGTTTCCTACAATGTGCCTTTCGTCCTGAATCATCTCCCGAGCAAACCTCCTGAGCATGGGCCTGAGTATGATCTTATTACTAGGGGCTTAGCCGGCAAGACAATGATTCTCATCGAAGAATAGGAGTCGTCTAGGATGGAAAAAGAGAGGTTAGAGGCCCTTAAAAAAGATGGTTGGACCGAGCGTTTTTTGGCTGGAGAACCCCGCCTGAGCGAGGCTATAGAGGCTTACAGGGAAGCGGGATTTGATGTGCATCTCGAACCCCTCCCAAAGAAGTCGGAGTGTGACAAGAGAAAGGCCGAGGATGCCGAAGGCCCCTGCCGTGTATGCTTTGAAGGTTTTGAAGAAAATTACAGGATCATTTTTACGAGGCCGAAGGCCACTGATTCTTGAGCATGAAGAGCCTATTGTGTCATTTGACGATTGTCAACCGCGCCGAATACCAGGGGGGCGTTGAGGCCTAAAGCGGGCCCGGCCCACATCGTTTTCGTTCATTAAACAGCCATGCCCACAAGGGCGTGGCTGTTTTTTTGCATAACCCTAGGCTTGGCTCCATGGACCGGCCCAATTTGAACCGGAACGTCAAACGGTCTAAGATAATAACAACCAAAGGGAGCCTATTTTAGTCCACTAGGCGGTGAGAAAAAATGGCGAAAATCAACCAAAAACATTTTCTCGAAGAACTCCGTTTCGATATAAGAGAGAATGATCTTCTAAAGGCAAGGCTTGTCCTGGAGCATCTGGATAAAGTCGATGAGAATATTCAAAGGAAGGTCTTTGTCGAATTAAGCAGTGCCACAGAAAACTTCGTTATTCCATTAATAGCTGAACTCCTGTCCTTAAGACCTGATTTTGGTGAGATGTTTCCAATGTTGAAGGAAACACTTTATTCTAAGGCCCTGTTCGGGATTGGTGTGTTCATGAATCTCCTGATAGAAGACAGTGAACCGGGGAGGAAATCGGTGCTTATAGGCATTGCCGGAGAAATGCGTCTTGAGGAATCTGCTCCCGTCTTGATTGAAATTCTGAATAATGAAGATGATGAGAAGGTTCTGAAGGTCTGTATTGAAACTCTCGGAAAAATAGGCCATCTGAGTTCTGTCTCACCCATTTCAGAGTATTTGTATTCATGGAATGCGGGGTTGATTGTCGCTGCGATTCGTGCCCTGGCACAAATTGAATCTCCCACGGCCTTCCAGCGGTTGTCGGAGAAACTTGGGGTCGACCAGGACCTGGATCTTATTATATTGAAGGCTTTTGCTTCGAGCCAGTCTCCAGAGGCACTGGAAAAATTGAATGACACCCTTGGCTCTCACCATGCCAACATTCGAATTGATGGGAAAAAACAACTGATTGGAATCGGTACGAAAGCAGTCCCAATCCTTTTGAAGAATCTCCTCCATCACGATCCTGATCTGCTCATTCATACACTGAATGTCCTCGGTGAGATAGGCGACGAAACAGCTGTCCCCGCCATAGGCAAGCTCCTCTATAACGAGCCCAAAGACCCCAATGTCCGTTTTGCAGCCTATGAGGCCCTGGGCATGCTCCCCGTAGGAAGAGGGGCCTTTACACTGGCCGGCGGCCTGGAAGACCCGGTCGCCAATGTCCGGTCCGCAGCGGCAAAGGCAATAGATAACAACTACAACATGGTCCTGTCGGCAGGCCTCAAAAACATCATTGGGGAGGGAGGCTCACAAGCCGAAGGTATTATCATGGCCATTATTGAATCACAGTGCAATAAGATATTCCTGGACCTTATCGATATAGATGCTTTCAGTGAGTATGCTACCCAGTATCTCAAAAAACAGGCCCATCCCGACATCCATTCATACTTCTCCGATCTCCTTAGAGAAAACGATTACAACGACATAGCGGAGAGAATTTCAAGGGCTGGAGCTGTAGAAGCAAAAGCTGGGATCAAGGTCTTCGCTGTTGATGATTCAAAGATGATTTTGAGCATATACAGGAGTGTTCTCCACAACCTGGGCTGCGAGTCGCACCTGTTTGAGTTTCCTAATGAGGCGATTGAAAGGGTCGAGGTAGAAAGACCCGACATCATACTGACAGATCTGAATATGCCCGATATAAGCGGTATCGGGCTCACGGAAAAGGTGCGGGAGCGGTTTAGCAAGGAGGAGATCCCGATTATTATGGTAACCACGCAAAATGACTCTCATGATAATGATGCTGCCTATGCTGCGGGAGTAAACGCGATCATCCACAAGCCCTTTGACGAAGATCACATCAGATCAGCTATTTCAGTCTACGTGGACCTGGCCTGATAATGGGAGAGGCAAACTTGGGAATTGCCAAGATCATCCATTCCCCTTACGATTCAACAACATTTTTCAAACAGTGCCATTGTCTCTGTCCCCCCAGGACGATTTCGCTTCTCTTGCCCCTTCCCGCGGCTGAGTCTATCTCTTGGTAACTGGACAATCCGTTAGATTTCGTCGTTCTATGGATGCTCCTCCAAAGGCCCTTTGTCTCGCTGCAATTTACGTAAAGAAGTGAAGACGCATTCAGCCCATACCCGCACGATATGTATCATGAAATGGTGCAGGGCATGACCACGGCGTCCAATCACCCCGGCAGGTGGATTTGAGTGGAGATTCAAGGGAAACCTATGAGAAAAATAGGCTTGCACTCAAACAAAATCCTATGCTATAAACCTCATGTGAATTTTGGCACAAGACAACTTTTCCCAAATTTATATTAATATTAATTATGAGGAGGATCAGCCCGTGGAAGAAAGAGATGTCATGGAAGTTGATGTGCTCTTTGTTGGTGGTGGCGTCGCTTGCCTTAGCGGAGCACTCCATCTGGCAAATCTAATCAAGAGGCACAATCAGACTGTGGATCAAAGTGGGGAAGGCAAAAAGCTCGATGAAATCATGATAGCAATGCTGGAAAAGAGTGCCTATGTGGGTTCTCATGCTATCTCAGGCGCAGTCATAAATCCTGTTGCCCTCAAAGAGCTTATTCCGGACTTCCAGGAAAAGGGCGCTCCCCTCGAGGGTGAGGTCACGGGAGAAGATGTCTGCTACCTGACAAAGACCGGTAAAATCAAGGCCCCGATCACACCGCCTCCCCTCAACAATCATGGCAATTATGTTACTTCTATTTCCAGGTTGACGGAATGGCTCGGCCAAATAGTGGAAGAGAACGGCATCGATATATTTCCAGGTTTTGCCGGCACTGAAATCCTTTATGAGGGCAGCAAAGTCATCGGAGTGCGGACAGGAGACAAGGGCATTGACCCGGAAGGGAACAAGAAATCCAACTTCGAACCGGGGATAGACCTGCAGGCTAAAGTCACGGTATTCGGTGAAGGATCGAGGGGTAGCCTGACAAAAACTCTCATCAAGCGATTCAACCTTGATGAAGGGAGAAATCCCCAAGGCTTTGAGGTCGGTGTAAAAGAGGTGTGGGAAGTTCCCGAAGGGAGAATGAAGCCTGGAGATGTTATCCATACCATGGGTTATCCATTGAAGAGCGACACATTCGGGGGAGGATTTATCTATGGCATGAAAAACAACCAGATCTCGATAGGGCTCCTCACAAGCCTTGATTACTCCGATCCCTTTCTTGATCCTCACCGTGAATTTCAGAAATTCAAACTCCACCCCATGGTTGCAGACCTCCTTAAAGATGGTAAAATCACGCAGTACGGCGCCAAGACCGTACCTGTAAGTGGGTATTTTTCTATTCCCAAGCTCTATTTTGACGGGGGACTCCTGGTAGGCGATTCTGCCTGTCTTTTCAATGGTCAGAAGATCAAGGGTGTACACTATGCCATGAAATCAGGCATGCTTGCCGCCGAAACCATCTTTGAAGGCCTATTGAACGATGATTTTTCAGAGCCCCGTCTCAAGAATTATGAGACGGCTGTCTTGGAGAGCTATATCGGTAAGGAGCTCTACAAGGTCCGGAATTTCCACCAGGCCTTTCACAAAGGACTGTGGGGAGGGCTTTTCAAGTCAGGACTGCAATATCTCTTTGGCGGTAGGGTCTTGAAAAACCGACTCAGTGCGGAGCCTGATTTTTCATGCTTAAAAACCGTATCCGACTACTATGGCACCTCCGCACCGGATGAGGAGAAGAGAGGTGATATCAAATTTGACGGAGAGCGGACCCTAGACAAGGAAACCGATGTCTATTATTCAGGCGCAACGCATGAGGAACAACAGCCGGCCCACCTCAAGATCGGAGACCTAAATATCTGCTACAACCAATGTACGAAGGAGTACCAGAATCCTTGTCTCAGATTTTGTCCCGCATCTGTTTATGAAATGGAGACCGAAGAAGAGACGGGTGAACGCAAGATGATTCTCAATTTCTCCAATTGTGTACACTGCAAGACATGCGATGTGAAGGATCCCTACGAGAATATCACCTGGGTGCCACCTGAAGGAGGGGGAGGGCCCAAGTTTACGATGGTTTAAAACAGAGTCCCAAAGGAGTCGTCTTTATTTTTTGTTTGGATTTTTTATTTGTTTTTTTGTATATATAGCCAGCCCTTAACAGACATCCATCTGGGAAAGGGGTAAAGGCTCAAATGACAGGGGGACTACGGTGCCGGAACTCGCCCATTTCGGGGGAGTTTCTGGCATATTTTTAGCTGAGGAGGAAAAGCATGGCAAACACAGAGACCCAAAGCATCCTGGTTGTCGGTAGTGGAATGAGTGGGCTCACAGCCGCTATAGAAGCGGCAGAGGCGGGTTACGACGCTTATATAATAGAAAAAAATCCCTATTTGGGAGGCAGGGTAACCCAACTTCACCACTACTTCCCCAAATTATGCCCACCTTACTGCGGCCTGGAAATCAACTTTCGACGCATAAGGCAAAATCCCAGGATACGTGTTCTTACGATGGCACAAGTTGAAAATATAACCGGGGATGAGGGAAATTTTGAGGCCACGATCAAGGTGAACCCCCGCTTTGTCAATGAAAAGTGTACTGCTTGCGGAAAATGCGCCGAGGCCTGTACCATGGAAATAGAGAACGCCTTTAATTATGGGATGGACAAGATCAAGGCGGCCTATCTGCCTCACGATATGGCCTATCCCATGCGCTATGTCCTGGACCCGGCACTGGTTAAGAGTGATGAGGCCCAAAAAGTCAAGGAAGCTTGTCCTTATGATGCCATTGAACTGGATATGGAGCCAAAGACCATCGACCTCAAGGTCGCTTCCATTGTCTGGGCAACAGGATGGAAACCCTATGACGCAAATAAGCTGGATACGTATGGTTTTGGACAGTATCCCGATGTCATCACCAATGTCATGATGGAGAGACTAGCCTCTTGGACCGGCCCGACGCAAGGAAAGATCGTCCGCCCCTCAGACGGTGCTGCCCCCGAGACCGTCGCCTTTGTCCAGTGCGCTGGCTCTCGGGATGAAAACCACCTTCCTTTCTGCTCAGGCGTATGCTGTCTGGCATCTATGAAGCAGGCCACTTACATACGAGAACAGTATCCCGATGCGAAGATCTATATATTCTATATAGACATTAGGGCGACCGACCGTTTAGAGGATTTTTATACGAAAGTCAAAAAGGATGAGAATATCGAGTTCTTCAAGGGCAAAGTGGCCAAGATCAACCAAGATGAAGGCGGTAAGGGCCTGGTCCTAAGGGTCGAGGATACCAAGACGGAACAATTGCATGAGATTTCAGTTGATCTGGTTGTCCTGGCAACAGGGATGGAGCCAAATACTTCTGAGGCTCCTCTTCCCATCGAGGTCCCTTATGATGACTACGGGTTTATGACCTTCCGGGGTGCCAAGCCCGGAATTCACCCGGCAGGTTGTACAAGAACTCCCACTTTCGTAACGGAAGTGGTTCAGGATGGAACGGCAGCAGCCCTTAAAGCGATTCAATCCATTGCCAGGAGGTAAGCTCAATGGAAAAAAAGACCGCAGTCTATATCTGTACGGGGTGTGGAATTGACGATGCCCTTGACATAGAACAGCTCAGCAAACTGGCCACCGAAGAAGGTAGTGTACCGATTTGCAAGAGTCACGCCAACCTATGCAGCAAGGAAGGGGTGGACCTTATTGAAAAAGACATTTCAGGAGAGGGTGTCAATACTATTATTATTGCAGCCTGTTCGCACAGAGTTATGTACGATACATTCAACTTTGAGAATTGTATTGTAGACAGGGTGAACGTGAGAGAACAGGTGGCATGGAGCCAGAAGCCTGGAGATGAAGACACCCAGATGATGGCGGAAGACTATCTCAGAATGGCCCTGGCCAAAGTCGAAGAGATGGAACTGCCGGAGCCTTTCAAGCCTGAACAGGAAATGTCCAAGGATATCCTTGTCGTTGGAGGAGGTCTGACCGGCCTGACCGCTGCGATTGAGGCTGCCAAGGCCGGGACGTCAGTCGTTCTTGTGGAAAAGGAGCCCCAACTGGGTGGTTTTCAGAGGAATGTCGAGAAGATCGCTTCTATGCCCTACAAAGATATTCAAGACAATATTATTAATGATTTGATTCAGGAAGTTACAGCGGATGATATAATCACGGTATACACCGGTGCCAAGATCACCAAGACTGCAGGAGGCCCCGGTGTCTTTGAAGTTTCCATCGCTCAAAACGGGACCGCCGTGGAACATAAAGTCGGTGCCATTGTCCTTGCCGCTGGATGGCAACCATATGATCCCACCAAATTGGATGAGGCATTAGGTTTCGGCGCATCTCCCGATGTGATCACCAATGTCATGTTTGAGGAGCACTGCGAAGGCGGTAAGGTAAGTCGACCAAGCGACGCTAAAGTTGTTGAAAACATAGCCTTTCTGCAGTGTGCAGGACAACGTGATCCAAAACACCTGCCCTACTGTTCAAGTGTCTGTTGTGCCACATCATTGAAACAGGCACTGGTCGTCAAAAAACAGAATCCCGATGCCAATGTTTTCATAGTCTACAAGGAACTGCGTACACCCGGGCAGGCAGAAGATCTTTACAGAAAGGCCCAAGAAGAGGGTGTGATCTTCATCCGTTGTCAATCGCCGGAGGTGAAGGTCGATGATTCAAACTTGTCTGTTGAGGCGGATGACGAACTACTCGGAGAGACAGTCGTCATGGAGAACCTCGACATGGTGGTCCTTGCCACTGGAATGATCCCGGCAACGGCCTTTGGAATGGATATAACTCAAGAGAAAAAGCAAGAAGAGGAAGACAAGGACGAGGAAGAACTCGATGTTCCCCTTGACGTTATAAGACGCTCGGAACTTCTCAATCTCGAATATAGGCAAGGACCGGAACTACCCGCGCTCCGCTACGACTTTCCTGATTCCCATTTTGTCTGTTTTCCATACGAGAGTAGGCGGACCGGCATCTACCCGGCCGGATGCGTTCGTCGACCCGAGGGAATCACAGCGGCCCAGGAGGATGCGACCGGTGCGGTGATGAAGGCTATCCAATGTATTGAACTGACCTCAAAGGGCGCTGCTGTACATCCCAGAGCGGGAGACATGACCTACCCGGAATTTGCCATGCAGCGGTGTACCCAATGCAAAAGGTGCACAGTCGAATGTCCTTTTGGGGCCATTAACGAAGATGAAAAGGCCAATCCGCTCCCACAACCCACCCGATGCCGACGATGCGGTGTCTGCATGGGCGCGTGCCCGGAACGGATTATTTCTTTCAAGAACTACTCAGTACCAATGATCGGTTCGATGATCAAAGCAATCGAAGTGCCTGAAGAAGATGAAGAGAAACCCCGCATCTTGGTGCTTGCCTGTGAGAATGATGCCTATGCAGCCTTAGACATGGCAGGTCTTCATCGGATGAAGTACAATGCCTGGATCAGGGTCGTTCCTCTTAGGTGCCTGGGCTCAATGAATCTGGTCTGGATTGCCGACTCCCTTTCCAAGGGTATTGACGGTGTCCTCCTTCTGGGATGCAAACATGGCGACGATTACCAGTGCCATTTTGTTAAGGGAAGTGAGTTGGCTGATATCCGTCTGAGCAAGGTATCGGAAACACTGGACAGGCTGGCCTTGGAATCGGAACGAGTCCGTTTCGAAACCGTTTCGATTATCGATTATGACAGGTTGCCTGCCATACTGGATGAATTTGCAGAGACCATCGATGAAGTCGGTCCTAATCCGTTCAAGGGATGGTAACATACAGTTGAACTGTTCCATGAAGGATTAAAAAATCTCTCAGGAGGTAAGAGATGAGTGTCAATGTTGATCCGAATCTAATGAAGGAACTCCGTCATTTCGGTCTGAAAGACGCCAGCAAGTGCATGCATTGTGGCAACTGTACGGCCATATGCCCACTTTCTAAGCCGGAGAATCCCTTTCCACGGAAGCTTGTGAAGTATGCCCAGATGGGACTTACCGATAAGATTCTCAAGAGCCCTGAGCCCTGGCTCTGTTATTACTGCGGTGATTGTTCCGATAGTTGCCCTCGGGGAGCTGATCCGGGGGAAACCATGATGGCTATGCGACGGTACCTTACGTCCAGATATGATTGGACGGGGTTTTCCCGCAGGTTTTACATGTCTGAAAAATTTGAAATTATTGCCATTTCAATTGTGGCCTTACTCGTTGGGCTTGCCCTCTGGATCTTCCATGCTGGGAATCCAAACATGGAACATGCGCACCTCAATTCCGTGTGGCCTGCTCCGGCCATCGAAATCGCTGATATGATCATGGGTACGATCCTGGCGGTCTTGCTTTTAAGCAATACATGGCGGTGTGTGAAATTTACCATGGGTGATCTTTTGAAAAAAATCCCACTTGAGATCTATATAAGCCAGGCTAAGGAGCTTATTGTACATTTCCTTACTCAAAGGAGATTCGGCGAGTGTACCGATAGAATGCAATGGCTTGTCCATCTGCTTATCATGACAGGCTACAGCACCATTTTTCTTTTGGTGGTGGTCTTTACCGCAGGCGGCATCCATGTCATCGGACTGTCGTGGGACGGTCTACTGTTTCAGCGCGATGTGATTTATCCCTTCTTTCATCCATGGCGTCTACTCGGTTACTATGCGACTTTTGCGATCCTTTACGGTACAACCTATGCTTTGATCGGTCGGCTCAAGAAAAACAAGGCGCCTTACAAGAATTCTCACGGGACGGATTGGATGTTCCTTATCCTGCTCCAACTGACAACCCTGACTGGTATTTTTGTTCATTTTGGAAGGCTTTTGGATTGGCCCATGACCACCTATATTCTCTATGCCATTCATCTCATGGTGGCGGTTCCCATGCTGGTTCTCGAGGTCCCCTTTGCGAAATGGGCACATCTCGCTTTCCGACCGGTTGTCATTTTCTTGACAAAAGTGAAAGAGAAGTATTATGAAGAACAAGGATTGACAGGATAAACTCAGGAGGACATTTCTTTTCACATCCGAACCAGATTTCCGCGGGTAACCATGGAAATTTGGTTCTTTGTTTTTGTCCTCTCGCCTATTCGGCTGTGACGGTTTACACAATCACCCATGAACGGAGCACGCCATGGATAACGAAAAAACACCAAAATGCCCACATTGCGATGTGGAAATGAAGAAATGGGCAAATCCACCAGACTCGACATGGGGGACCGAATTTCAATGGGTCTGTTTTAACGATGAATGTCCCTATTTCGTCAAAGGGTGGGATTGGATGATGAAATCTCAAAAGGCAAGGGCATCCTATAGACATCGACTGAATCCCATAACCGGGAAATCAGGTCCCCTTGCAGTTTGGTCATATAATGCGCACAAAAACAATATTATCGATGACTGAAAGATTCTCTGTGATGACGAGGCTGAGATCACCCTCAGCCACTTGAATCAAGGAGTGGATTCCAGACGAGATGAGCCTGGAACACTCATAGATAGTGCTTACGATTTAGAAGGGCATTCATGATAAAAATAGGAAGAAATGAGCCTTGCCCGTGCGGCAGTGGTAAAAAATACAAAAAGTGTCACATGGGAAGGGAAGATGATCTGGTTCTCGATAACATAGGGGAAGTCACTGTTGAGATCAGCTCAATGATAACCTCTTTGCCGGCAGTCAGCTACGGTCGGTCCCGTGAAATCATCGGCGCCCTTGATATTAAGAAGCTTACGGAAAGTTCTGTCGGCATCAAGTGTGTGGACCTAAAAAGATATATTGACTTGAATCTATTCGGCAGCAGCCATCCAAAGGCTTCCAAAGGGGACAGCGGTGGTATCTTTATTAATCTCTACAAGACAACAAAAACAGATCCGGATCATATATACCTCGCCATATCACCAAATATCGATGATTCGACCCTGATCCATGAGTTGGCCCATGTCCTTGATTACTTGGGGGGCTCAGAATTGATGCCCGGCACTTTGGAACCCTTGAGTTATGAAATAGGTATCCCTGTAGAACACCTTGAGCATCCGGAAGAATTCGGAAATTGGCTGAATTATCTGAAAACGAAATTTGATGTTCAACTAGACGCTGATGATGCGATCATCAATTATCTGTATGAGAACGGGATGTTGATACGAGGGGAAGATGTTCATTCCCACAATACTGTCGTACTAAAAACAAAATCAGACAGTATGTTAAAATTCTTGAGTGAAAACTACGAAGAAATCGACGCAATGATTCGAAATCTGTCTGGCTACATAGGATCGAGAGAGTCAAAGGACTAAGCGCTAAGCCTCACAACGACTCAGATTCTTTGAAAATCTCTCGGAAAGTACTGGGGATCATCTCCAGTGTTTTTTCCTTTGAGTTCAAAATGCACATCCCGCCCCTCCAGCAGTTCAAAAACCTCGCCGGCAGATATCATATACTATCGCCAAAACTATCATCATGATGTCATAATTTTGCCAAAATATGGTACAACTTGACAAAGAATGACTCATTCTTTCTATTCTCTTTTCACGAAGCAGAGGCATAACCACCTGAAAATACCAAGAAAGAACAGCCTGACATGCTTTGGCAACAATTTTGCATAAAGTATGGTCGAGGTGGTTCAGGTTGTGTGGGCCATTTCCGTCCGCAAATGAAAAACTGTTGGAATCTCAGTTCTTGAAGAGCGGGCCGAATTTCTCTCGGGACTTACTGAGATGAGGCCCTTATGGGAGAGAATCGTTCACCCTTTAACGGGGAACTATTTATAATCCGGATCCGGCTTTCACAGCCCGGAAGTGTCGATCTTGACACAGACACTCTGGAGCTTCCCTGTGCTGATCGGTGAATCGATCGTTTATAAACCTGGACCCGGAAATTGAAACAGCAAGGGGAAAACGATGCATAAACTATATGTTATATCAGGTCCCATGAAAGGTTCTAGTTTTGACCTGAAAGAGACGACTTTTTTCATTGGTAGATCTTTGAAAAATGATATTCAGATTAAGGACTCTGCTGTTTCAAGACAACAACTCAAGATATTCCGACTTGGGAAAAAGCTCTTCCTTGAAGATCTGAAAAGCACCAATGGCACCTCCCTTAACGGAGAGGTGATCAACCCTGGGGAGAGCTATGAATTGACTGAGGGTGATACCGTGTCTATCGCCCACACGGTCGTTTGTGTTGATAGTGAGATTCCCAAACAGCCTTTGGATCGGAAATCCATGGAAAAACCGGTGGAAGAGGAAAAAAAGGTGAAGAGGAAAGAAGCATCTCAGATGGAGCCTCAGGTGTCGATTCAGAAGAACCGACGCACTCAATCACCTAAAGACCTTGAGTTGGTCTTTAAGATAACCGAGTTACTCAGGCAATCGTTAGAAAAAGACGACATGTCCAGAAAAGTCTTGGAATACCTATTAAATTCCCTTCCAAGAGTTGATCGGACCGCAATTATGCTGTGCGACAACTCCGATGGAGACATCAGGCGAGTCTTCTTCAGATCAAGGCAGCTCCCGGAAGAGATACATTTTATGTACAACCAACTCATTGTAGAACGGGTCTTAAAGGGGGGCAAGCCGGTGATGATGTCCAATACCGGCATCAAAGGAGAAGATAAAGCCAAGACGAAACTTGGCACTATCCAGATCGGATCGGTCATGTGCGTCCCCCTGATCAGTGACAATAAGACCCTTGGGGCTATTTACGTTGACTCCATTCGAGGTCCCAATGCCTTTCGGAAGGATGATCTCCTGCTGTTGGAAAGCCTGAGCGGTCCGATCGCGGTTTTTATGGAGAAAAAAATGCTCGCATCGAGACTGGAGGATTCGAATCAAGAAATCACTATCGTCAAATAGTGAACCGGCGATCTAAGGTTTTTCTCTTACCAACAATCTCATTGATCCAGGACCAGTTATCCTTCTTCTAAAACATGATTAACTTGCCAAAGGCTTCACCCCTTCATTTCTTGATATAGTGCACAAAAAGTGTCAGATCTTTGCGTTCAGGATCGACACCCAGGCCAGCGCCCCTTTGCACGGCGAAATTCTCTCCGGTCATGGTTTTCATGAAACGAGCGAGTTGCTCTGCCATGGCACGGGCTGATGTCGAGTAGTAAAATACCGTAGGACTGTGGGCGAACCATGACGGCCTTTCCCCGGCGGGATACGACCATGTAATGCTGTCAAGACCGTAGCCCTCTGATCGTAATTGCTCATTGAAGCCTACCCTCTCTGTGTCCGGTATCCCAACTGTCTGCAGGCCGACAAAGTAATCGGATTTACTGTACGGCGTTATCCGCCTCGTTGATGACAATGCTTTTTCAACAAGGGCAGAGTTTGAGTCGATTGTTTGTTGGACGGTCGTCTGTACTTTGCTGGTTGCGTCCTTTACCTTTTGATTTTCGTCTTCCAATCTGGAAATGCGTTCCATAAAAATCGGATCGTTCAGTTCGGAGTTGGCATCGGTCAGCGCCTTCACAAGTTCGTCATTTTTACTCTGGAGATTTGCAATAGTCACCTGCGCCTCCTCCAGAGCCTCATTGGAATCAACCAGTTTAGACCTCCACTTAAATCCCACAAGGCTGCCTTCCTCGAAGCCCGCTTCAACCAGAATTGAGTTGAATTGGGTAGGGAAAACAAGCAGTAGAAACGCCAGTAGAAATAGTGAGCCGTCACGCAGCAGCGATACGAGATCCTTGCCGATCGTCGTCGCTTTGGTGACCCATGATTCATTGCCACCTTGGGTATCTTTTCCCATCGATTCACCTCCTGACGCAGGGCACCTAATAAGCCGTTAAGATTTACCGGCTCATTATATACGTGAAGAAAATCTTATGGAAGATTTTAATCATAAGTTGTTTTTGGGAACTTAGATGTTATATCCTTCTGGGGGGCGTGGAGAATTCACATCTGTAAAGGTACTATAGGCCTTGCTAAACAAAGATTCACACAAACTGTCTGTTTGAAGGGGCACCCGTCTTAAAGGTACTGGGAACAGAGTCTTTGTAGAATTGAGTAAGGTCGATCTTTTCAACAAAACACCCATCACTATTGGTGGTCGAAGGCATGTACTATCTACTCTTTTGCAAGCCTCAGTCAAGAAAAAATCCTTCTTCGCAGAATTGATCTCACTGTTTTTAAGAAAGGAAACAAATGCCTAAGGTTCTGTCGATTGTGATTCCGGCATATAACGAGGAGCGCTCCATCGTCCAAACACTCCAAGATGTCTTGGAAGCAAAGACGAAAATTATGGATGAGACGGATATAGACGACGTTGAATTGATTGTCGTAAATGACGGGTCGGAAGACAAAACGGGAAGATATGTCAATGACTTCCTTTCGGACGACGAGATAAAGCTCATATCCTTTGAGAAAAACCGAGGCTATGGGGCCGCAATAAAGGAGGGTTTCAGATTGGCGAGAGGGGAGTACCTTGGCTTTTTTGACGCTGATAATACGTGTGACCCGCGGTTCTTTGTAGACCTCTACAACATACTCCAAGAAAAAAAAGCCGACATTGCCGTTGGTTCACGGACTCATGGTGACAGCAAGATGCCCACGGTCAGAAGGATTGGCAACGTCCTCTTTGCAAAACTGGTCAATACTCTGTGGAGAACCCATATTACGGATTCTGCAAGCGGAATGAGAATATTGCGTCGGGATGCCCTGAAAGAGATCTATCCCCTCCCGGACGGACTTCATTTCACACCTTCCATGACATGCAAGGCCCTTTCCAACACGGACATACGGATCGTGGAATCACCTATGCCCTATGAAGAACGAAAGGGTAAAAGCAAACTGAATATCCTCAAAGACGGATACAGGTTCCTTATTACCATCCTTGAATTTGGGTTTTCATACAGGCCTTTTGTTTTCTTCGGTAGTATAGGCATGATTTTCTATTTTCTTGCGCTCGCGTATGGGGTGCCGGTCATCGTCCATTATTTGAGATATCAGTATATTGCCGAAAACATGATATATAGAATTCTGGCGGTTATAACAGGCATCATTGTCGGGTCTACCCTGATGTTTATCAATCTGATTATGAGGGATTTCATTGCTTATGCAAATAATCAAGACATGATGAGTGAAAAGACGAAAACCAAGTTGGCAAGGGTGCTTTTGCGGCCCAAGATGATCGTGTTGATAGGTTTAGGGCTTTTGTTTATGAGTATTGCCCTGAATTTGGGCGCCTTACTGGAATATATAACCACCAAGAGCATTAGCCAGCACTGGATTTATACCATGGTAGGGGCCTACCTATTTATCCAGGGGACTATTGTCTTCGTGTTCGGCGTTGCGGAACATATTATTCTGGTGCATAAAAGAAACCGATACAGCGACCTTTAAGAGCTTTAGGACCGAATTTCCTCTTTAACGGCCGAGACCTTTGAAAAATGCTCAATCTTGTTCAAGTGCAAGGAAGGCGAAAATTTTAACCGGAGGAATATCTTGAATATTTCGAGGATTAAAATGTGAACCTGACACCGCAATTGGGCAAAAGGGGGCGTTTTGCAAAGGTCTCGGCCCTTAATGAAAACAGTCCCCTTTGCTCCAAAAGATGCATTCATACAGATCGTTGCCGCATACAGAACAGAATGCTTATGTGGATCCTCACTGCTCGGGGCTCCTCATGTTCGCTGTTTTACTTCGCCCACTGCTTTATAACAGCAAGGCTCCTGCGATCGGCATAGATATCAAAGGCAACAATATCCGTGTCCGCAATAATATTCACGGTGATTGAGGGAAACGACACAGCCACGGCACGGAGATTCGGTTCGGTACCACAGTATCCCTATTGGGTATTTTCCTCAATACCCAGCCAAACCAAAGCTTCTTCCTCGGTCCGGAAGACCCTATGTTCCGCCACCTGGTCCTTCCTATAAATCTCGAACATCCTTGCCAGGCCAAAGACCCAATCGGCCGGGGCAATAAGGGCTACCTTTGAGGGTGGAAAAGGCTTGGATTTTCCATACTCGGCCAAAATCTTGATCTCCCTAGCGTTCAGAGTGTAAGACACGGTGGTAAGATCCCAGAGCCGCAGTTTCGTAGGACTGTTTTCTGCCACGTCATCGATTGCATTTCGAATCTTGTCACTACTTATCGTCTTGGAAAAGCGAACTGTCGTGAGATCTTCGGTCCTGATAATTGAATAGTCTTTAGGCATTTCAGACCTCTCTTTGGGCGCAGCGGTGTCCTTTTTAGTACATTCCATAATCAGGTCAATTAGTTAGCCTTGAAGCATTCTGACGCCTGATTCGAGATACGACAACCCTGTCGGCGCTTTTCCTTCAGATCTTTCGTGGTATGATACCAATGACCCATGATTAAATACAAGCAATTAAAGAACTGCTCTCAAAAGATTGGAGAGCACCTACTTTTTCTTTGCAATCGCCTTAAAAAATGTGTAGCAAAAAACTCCGTCTTCTTCTGTGGTTCGGTACAGTCCCTTAATTCCTTTATCAAAGGTTTTTTCATCGATAAGCCCGGCTTCAATGGACGATTCACGGACGCCCTCTATCATTGCTGTAAAGGTGTTTTTTGTGAAACCCTCGACAAGCCGGGGTTTACTGGAGTCAACATAGACCATTCGTGGAGATATCTGGATAGAGCTGAAACCTACCATATTCAAGAGCGGATACAACTCCCTGCCTACATTGGCATTGCCTCCAGCTCTCTTCTGCAGTTCGACCTGACAATGGATAGCCCTATGGGAAGCATTATTATCAGGATGAAAATAGGTCGATCCATGGTCTCCTTCAATGACGGTGAGAGTACCGCCGACTTTGAGAAGATCTTTCAGGGAATGGACTGCCTCAACCGGCCGTGCCAGATGTTCAAGAACAAAACAGACAAAGATATGATCAAAGGACTCAGGCCCAAACGTTAGGTTAAAGATGTCAGCCTGCTGAAAGGTCACGTTCGTGATTCCCTCTTTTGCGAGGTTCTTCTCAGCCTTATAGACAGATCGTTCCGATATATCAACTGCAGTGATAAGGGCATCAGGACTCTTACGGGCCAAAGTAATAGTTTGCGCACCGACGCCGCATCCCGCCTCAAGTACTCGGCTCCCTGCCGGATAAAATGTATCGAAATGCAGCAATTCAACAAGAGTTGAAGCTTGGTCCTGCAATCGTATACTTTCTCTAAGATCATATCCGTGCACATAGTTGTCATCCATCGAACTCATTTGTCACCTTTTCAAATCACGGTAAACAGATGCCTTCCAGCGACTCTCCCCGTGCCTCTCGCCTTCGACATCTCGATTGTCTTGCCAGTAAATGTACCAACCTACCGTGGCCGGGATGTACGCATCTAATCCTCCGGCGAAGCCAGCCATCGGGCGATCTCCTTTTGTTGCAGTTACGCTGCCACAGGTGGCCGACGATGGGCCCATGGACGAGCCGTTTCGAGCTGAGATGCCAAACGAAATAGAGTGGCCTCATCACCAAAGCGTCCTATAAACTGGGTTCCAATCGGTAGGTTTTCCTTATTCCAAAACAGCGGAACAGACATTGCCGGTTGACCGGTGACATTGCAGAGGGAGGTAAAGGGCATGAACTTCCCTGATCGGAAGAACCCTCCCATGGGGTCTTCAGGAGTCGAATCAAATGTGCCGAGGGGGAGAGGTGGTTCTGCAAGCGTCGGCGTCAGCCATACATCCCATTCAGTAAAGAGGCGCGCCACATGCCGGGAGAGGCGTTGAAGGTCTCCGACAGCCAGGAGATAGTCTCCAGAGTTGGTCTGTCGCCCCTTTTCGATCAGGGCCCATGTCAACGGTTCCACCAGTTCGGGTGTGATTGTTCTTCCGGTCTCACGCTCCCAGAATTTTGCCGTCCACGAGCACCCTCCCAGCCACACAGCATAAAAACACTTAGCCATCTGTTCGGCATCCACATTGAGTTCGACTTCCTCTACATGGTGTCCTAAATCGTGGCACAATTCAGCGACATCATCAACGGCCTTTACACAGTCACGATGCACGTCAATGCCTTCACGCGCCCTTGCCGTAAAGGCAATACGAAGCTGTCCCGGATCAGCACCCACCTCTTCAATGAAGGGTCGGATCGGCGGGGGGGCCCAATAGGGGTCTCCCAAATCAGGACCGGAAGTGGCATCCAAAAGGGCGGCACTATCCCTGACTGAGCGCGTCAAGGCATGTTCGGCTGCCAGACCACCGAAGATATCCCCCAGATCAGGACCATGAGGATTCCGGGCCCGGGTCGGCTTCAAGCCAAAGACACCGCAGCAGGATGACGGAATGCGGATCGATCCCCCCCCGTCGTTTCCATGAGCCATCGGCACCATGCCTGAGGCCACAGCAGCAGCAGATCCACCGCTCGAACCGCCTGGAGTTCTATTGGTATCCCAGGGATTCCGGGTCGGTCCGAACAGGAGGGGCTCGGTGGTTGGGAGTGAGCCGAACTCCGGCGTGTTCGTCTTTCCGCAGACAATAAGACCGGCCTTTTTTATCCTTACTACCAACGCGGTATCATGGTCGGAAACGTAGTCTCGCAGAAAGGCCGAGCCCTCGGTAAAACGGACACCGGCGTATTCTGCGAGTAAATCCTTGATTAAAAAGGGTACACCGGCAAAGGGACCGTCAGGAATGCTCGCCGTCGCGGCCTTTCGTGCCAGGTCATACATCGGTGTAATGACGGCATTTAGAAAGGGGTTCAGCCGTTCAATCCGTTCGATAGCCGCATCAACCAGTTCGATAGGTTTGATTTTCTTCAGTCGGACCCATTCAGCCTGGGATGTAGCATCTAAAAAAGCGAGTTCTTCTAGATGAGACATTCTTGCGCCTTCCCCCCGATTTACTCTCTTATAAAGGCAATGAAAGTCTGAATACCGTACCCTCTTTCTGAGAAGATACAAAACTCACTTTGCCGCCAAGGATTTGCTCGCCGAACAATTTCATCGAATAGGTTCCCACGCCTCTTCCCTCGCCAGATTTTGTGCTGAAATTGCGCTGAAATATCCTTTGAGCAATATCTTCTGGAATCGATTGTTCATTCCACACACAAATGGACAGAAAATTATCCTTCTTTTCAGACCATACTTTTATAGTTCCCTTTTCCTTAGTGGATTCTAAGGCGTTGACAATCATATTGGAGACAACGCGCAACAACAACGAGATATCTGTCTTAATGCCCAGGGCGGGACTAAATGTCGAGAATTGGATCTTTTTCCCATGCGCTGCCGGATGATTGAGGAAAAAAGACTCTATCTCCTCTTGTATCTCCTTTGTCGTGATCTCATGTCGCAACGGGTGATATGTATAAGATTCACTCTGCAACAAGCTCCTTTGCATTTCAACTTCCCTTCTTAAACGTGATGACATCTGAAGAACAGTCTTTGTGAAATTTGATTGACGATTTTCGAGATAAAGCATTTCACTTGCCCCGATCAGACCGGTCAACATATTATTAATATCGTGAAAAAATGTCCTTTCCAATGCTGCTCTCTGTTGCTGGAGGGTAATATCTTGGAGGAACAATAGAAGAAATTTCCTGTCATCGACGTTTATTGGTTGAGATCTAACCAGAAGGGCCATATCCACCGTATGATCGCCTCTTTTTGCCGTTAGGGCACAGATTCTCTCAACAGGCTTGTCTTCACCAAGGCTGGATACGATGGCTATGGCGGCCCCACAGGTAGAACAAAATTTGGTAGTACCGCATCCGGCTGGTTCTTTATACGCATGAACACACTGTAGTGTTTCACCCGGTCTCAACCCTAGATATTCGGATGGATCATTGATTCCTAACGTCTCCAGGAATGCGTCATTGACAGCAAGAATCTGGCGATGTTCATCCAAAACCGCAAGCAGTCCGCCAATTGAATGGAGAAAGCCAGACATTACCGGGTTGTTGTTTATGATTTCAATTTTCGCAATAAGGTCTTTTTGCTTTGCTCGTTCTGCCTTTGCAAAATATGTGTCCATTTTTAGATACCCCAGCAAATTTATTGCAGTAATGAATTATTATATCACATCTTTTCTTTTGTCGTCTATCTTTCAACCAAACCGTGGGCTACTCCGTGGGCCACTTATAGAGTGAAACGTATCGAACTGTTTGAGAGACACCTCTGGGGCTGGTTAGGGATATGTTTTCTCTTGATATGAGTATTAATATTCTCTAAGCTCATTTCAAAGGCAGGCATTGCTTGTTCTTCTGTCCTCTTGGTAACGGCCAACACCTATTTGAAATCAGCCTGACAACCTCGGCATCATTCCCGTGGGCTGAGATTTGAGGCACCAGGGTGAATGCAGAATAGACAGAAGAGAATCGATAAAGGGGAGAACATTATAAAAGAGCTCGTACAAGAGAGAGGACTTCATGTAGTTGGCGGTTTTACTATTAAGGTCAAGGAAACATTAGGCAATGAAAGGGGATGCTCACAACTGACCAGTCTTATCATATCTATGGGTCCCCCTGCTTTCCAGGGGTACTGGGCCGCTTACGGGCTTGAAAAAGAAACAAAAAGGCCGAAGGATATTGCTGTCAAAAGCATCGTCAACACCTGTTACCTCTGGAGAGAGCATGGACCTCTCGTATCCGGGCTCTGGGAAGCGGAAAAGACTAAAGGGGAAACAGAAATCACCTGAAACGACAGGCTCTGCTCCGATTCCTATTTTGCTCCGGACTTTAATTAAAGGCTCAAAGATAAGGAGTCGAAAGTCCGAAGGTATACCAAAAAGACTGAGGAGGACAAAACAACAATGACAGATCTACTAGAGAACCTTGACACCTTCTTCAATCCAAAGAAGGTTGTTGTTTGCGGGGTATCTCCGCAGCTGACAAACTTTGGGAAGACGATTGTTCAAAATCTCCTGGAGTTCGGATTTGACGGAGAGATATTCTCAGTAGGCACCAAAGGGGGTGTTATATTCGGGCAACGTATCTACCAATCGATTGAGCAGATTGAAAGCCGTATCGACCTTGCCGTAATACTCACCCCTGCAAGGACGGTTCCCTCTCTCCTCGAACAGTGTGGTCGCAAGGGAATAAAAAACGTTATCATTGAATCAGGCGGGTTTTCAGAAATGGGTGGAGAGGGAATTTCTCTCCAAGCAAGGTGCCTTGCGGCTGCAAAAGAACATGGCATTCGGTTCATCGGCCCCAACTGCCTTGGGGCCATCAATGTAGAGAGCGGTTTATGTGTCCCATTCTCACGTGTCAACCGTGACCTGTTAAAAGGAAGTGTATCCATTCTGGCACAAAGCGGGGGCGTGGGACTGGGCTATCTGCGGTTTCTGGATGAGGAGAGAATCGGAGTGAACAAGTTTGTCTCTCTCGGCAACAAGGTGGATATAAATGAAAATGAGCTGCTGGAATACCTCATTCATGATCGGCACACAAAAATAATTCTTATGTACCTTGAGGCCTTCACAGACGGCAGGAGGTTTGTTGAGATCGCCTCAAAATGTGACAAGCCGATCCTGATACACAAATCGAACCGTTTTGAGGCAAGTGCTCAAATTGCCCATTCCCACACAGCCGCGCTCTTTGCCAATGATGAACTTGTTGATTATGCCCTCGAACAGGCGGGCTGCGTTCGAGTCAATGCCATGTCAGACGCCATTGATTACATAAAAATCCTTTCCCTTCCTCCCCTTAGGGGTACCCGGTTAGCTGTTGTCACCCGTTCCGGCGGACACGCCGTGAATGCGGCTGACGCATGCGCCCATTTTGGGTTTTGCCTGCCACCCCTTCCCAGGGATTTTTTAGAAAAGATAGAGACCCGTCTCAAGGCCAACGTTATCCGTTTACAAAATCCCCTCGACCTTGGAGATCTCTTTGATCTCACCTTTTACGAAAGCATCGTTGAAGAGACTCTACGGCTCGACAACGTTGACGGTGTTTTGTTGGGACATGGTTACCGGGCAGGATTTGAGAAAGGCGATTCTCGGAACTTCATCAAAAAGGTAGGCGAATTGGTGATTAAATACCAGAAACCTGTGGCAGTCGTGGTCTTTACAGAGGCCGTGGAAATCGATTACTTGAAAAGTAATTGTAATATACCTATTTTCACCGGCCTGGAGAATGCCGCTCGGGCATTGAAACTCTCTTATAGCCTGGCATCCATAAAAGAGAAGGCCCCTGCTTCTGAACCTCTGGTGGAGATCAACCCAGAAAAGGCTGAGAATATTTTGAAGAAGGCAGCCGGACAAGACCACCTTCTTTTGCATGAATCACTCAGATTGATTGAGAACTTCGGATTTTCCCTGCCCCCATGCTCCCTGGCACGATCCTCCGACCAAGCGGTTCATGCCTGGCAGGAGCTTAACAGGCCTGTAGTTATGAAGATCAACAGCCCCCACGTCTCGCATAAGACCGATCAAGGATTGGTCAGTCTCAACCTCAACTCGGAAAAGGATATCACGAATACTTTTGAGGATTTTAATGAGAAAGCAGGCTCCCAGGACATAGAAGTCCTCATTCAACCCATGGTCGGCCCAGGTAGCGAGGTTATTATGGGAGGCCGACAGGATGAGGTGTTTGGGCCCGTTATACTTTTCGGATTGGGAGGAATATTTGTGGAGGCCATTGGAGATGTAGTATGGAGACTCGCCCCTCTCAATCGTAGCGAGGCCAGGGCCATGATCGATCAGATACGAGGGCGAAAAATCCTTGACGGGGTCCGTGGTCAACCCCCTTTCAAGATGAATGAACTTGAAGATCTCTTGATCGGATTATCTCAGATGCTTGCCGATTATCCGATAATCCGCGAGATAGATATCAATCCCATAAGGCAGGTTGGGGATCAACCACGACTCCAGGCCTTGGATGCCAGGGTCGTGATCGAGTGTTCGCTATGACCGGACCGGCCATGAACCAGATTCTTCTGGTTTGCAGCAGCCGTAGATCTGGCCCCTATCATGACCGTCATCTGCCGCGATCTGTACTGTATTGATGGCTCATAGACCATGACGGGGGAACTCCTCACAGAGCCGGGCTTGTCTCCACATGAGATTATCACCCAGTCCGTTTCACCGGAAGCATACCCTTCTGATTATTTCAATGCCGTTACAAGGGGCAACTCGGGCATGGTGACGAGCCCGGGTTGCGCTTTGACGACTACGGGAATCGTATTCACCGCATGTGCCGTTGTGGTCAACATGGCCCAGGGCCAGAAGTTCCCTTTCAGCTCTGTTTCAATGGAAGGCCTCCCTTCAAGTTTTATATAACTTCCGTCCGCCGGTTCTTTGACCTTATCCGGACATATTTTAAAGGAGTGTTCTACTGAGATGACGAGTTTATCTTCGATGAATGCTTCTATAACAAACTGATGAGAACAGAGGGTCCCTGGAGCTACTTCCAGGGCAACGGTTTTCAAGGGTTCTGTTGCCGTGAAGTATTTGTGGATCGGTCTCAACTCGGTCAGTTCCCAGCCAAGGCCGTCGGCAATATAGTGGATCGGTTCACTCAGAAGCTCAATCATGAATTTATGCAATGTCCCCGCCGATCGCTTCTCAAACTCTTCGGGGGTGAGTCCAAAGCCCATTGTAGTGGTTAACCACAAGGTTCCGTCTACAAAGGAATCATCCTCGCACTCCCTTACGATGACCTTATCGACCCTGGCCATGCACCCGCTCAGGGCAAGGGGAAGAAAATCGGTGTGAAACCCGGGGCAGGCGCCTGTTCCAAGAAGAGAGACACCATGTTGCTTGGCAAGGTTGTCAAGCTCCTGGGACATCTCAGGATGGTTTTTCCATGGATACAGAAAGCCTGCTGTCGTGACGACATTCTTTGAGGCCTTCAAGGCGGTAGAGACCTGTTTAACGTTTTCATCCCATGTGCCTTTGGTCCCGATTGAGGCGGCCGTAGCAAGAAAGACGGCGTCTGCTTCTGTTCTCAGAACTTTCTCTGGATCATTAGAGGCCTTTATCCCGATGCTTTTGTATCCCACTAATTCCCCGATATCTTTTCCCGTTTTCTCCTCCCTGGACACTATGGCCCCGACCAGCTCGATACTCTCCTTTTGGAGCATCATACGTATGGCTGCGGTACCGACATGTCCCATGCCCCATTGGATCACCCTGCACTTCTCAGACATTTCACCTCCTGCAAGTCTTGTTGGAAAAAAGTTGGATTGCCTTGACTAACACCTTGTAGAGCCGCACGCACCGCACCGGTTACACTCTCCCACACGGCAGATATCTGATTCCTTTGCTTCCAGTGCCAGCCTATACTCCTTGATGAGATGCTCTTTTCTGATACCATGGTCAATGAAGTCCCACGGCAGCATTTCATCGAGGGCCTTTGGACGATAGACAAAAAAATCGGGATTCACTTCGGAAAAGCGCAGGGCCTTGGTCCAATCACCTCCCGACTCATGGGCCTTCATCAGGATGGAAGCAACCCTCCGGTCCCCTATGGACAGCAGGGTCTGGATATAGGCCCATTTTGGAAGATCAGAGGTAACCTTAATGCCGCCCTCCTTGACGAGTCCTTTTTTAAGCCATTTTTGTTTTTCTTTGAGGGAGGAGACGGTCTCAAGGGGAAACCATTGAAAGGGAGTGAACGGTTTGGGCACGAAACAATTCACACTGAGCCGAATATGGCCCATTCTTCCCCTGGGGGCCGATTCTTTTACCATCCGGTGCTTGATCGACTTGACAAGGCTTACGATCCCATGGATATCCTCCCTCTTTTCCGTGGGAAGGCCTATGAGGAAATAAAGCCTGATGGAAAAATCGCCTACAGAGGCGATGAGCGTGACGGCGTCAAGGATCTGCTCCTCGGCAAGATGCTTGTTGGCAACCTTTCGGAGCCGCTCGGAACCCGCCTCAGGGGCGATGGACACTGTCTTCTGGCCGGCCTGTTGAAGACTCTCGACCAGGCCCTTGGTGAGGGCGTCCGCCCTTAACGAGGAGATGGAAAAGCGCCCCTTGTTCCGTATGATCCTGTTGGTCAGTTCTTCAATTCCATGTACATCGGACAGGGCCGTGCCGACTAATCCTAAGGAATGGCCTGTTCCGAGTGCCTTGCCTATCGATTCCTGAAGATCTTCCATGTGGTATTCCCGTGGAGGTCGATACACATAACCGGCCGCGCAGAACCGGCATGCCCGGCCGCATCCCCTGTTGAGTTCCATAAGGACCTTATCCCCGAACTCTGTTTCGGGCGTGGTGATGAGAGATTGGGTAACCACTTTTCGAGAGGGTGTCCAGAGGGCCGAATCTATTTTCTCCGGAACGCCGGGGGCCTGCGGCTCAAAAGAGCTGAGAAGGCCGTTCTCGTGGTATTCCGGTTTATAGAGGCTTGGCGCATAAAGCCCCTTTGCATTGACGGCAAGATATCGAATCATCTCAGACCTGGAACCGGACCCGGCCTCTATCAGGAGGTCCAGAAAATCCTCCAGGTTCGCCTCTGCCTCGCCTATGAGGAAAAAATCTATAAAGGGTGCGATAGGCTCGGGATTCAGAAAAGTGGTGACGCCACCAGCCACGACTAGGGGATAGTTGTCCGCTCTGTGCTCCGACAAGAGCGGCATCTTAGCCAGGTCGAGGATTTTGAGGATGTTGAGGTAATCGTTTTCAAAACAGAGAGAAAAGGCCAGGACATCAAAATCCTGAAGGGGCCTCTGTGATTCAAGAGAAAGGAGAGTCTTTCCTGACTGAACATAGAGGGACATCTCTCCATCCTCAGGCAGGAAAACCCGTTCAGCTACGATATCCGATCTTTTGTTGAAGATCTGATAGACGACCTGAAACCCCAGGTTCGACATGCCCAGGCGGTAAAAGCTGGGATAGGCCAAAGCTATGGAAAGCTTGCCCCCCCAGTCTTTTTTGATGGTTCCCTTCTCTTTTGCCAGGATGGCCCGATAAAGGGAAACAATATCGCCCTCCACGTCTTCATCTACCTTTCAGAACGGCTCAATCGGCCTTTGCCCGGAGGAAGGTGGGGTAATCAAGATTATCCCCGATACCGAGCTTTCGGAAAAAGCCTCTTTTTCCTTTGGCCCTAGTCGGCACCTTCTCACGGTTGAAGGATTCATTCCTGCTGTATGCCGGTACATCCAGGATCTCACCATTCATCTTGACACTCCATTCATTCTCGACATCCTCCGGCTCGACGTCTCGTAACTTCACCACGTTGCTGTGGGGATCTCTGACAATCTCACGAGAACGTGCACGATAAGCGTTGTCGCCCTCTATGCCGGTCGCAATGACAGTGACCTGTATCTCATCTTCCACGGACTCTTCAAACACCACGCCAAAGAATATTTCCGCCTCCGGGCTCACTTCCTCTTTAATATAATTTGAGGCCTGATTGATCTCCTCCATGGTCATATCCGGGGACCCTGTTATATTGATGAGTAGTCCCTTGGCCCCACTGATGGAAATATCCTCCAGGAGCGGGCTGTTAATCGCCTCTTGGGCCGCCTCTATAGCCTTGTCTTCACCTCTTGCCTTGCCCATGCCCATGATAGCCGTGCCCATCTGCCCCATGACCTTCTTGACGTCAGCAAAATCGAGGTTAATAAAACCGTTACTAACAATTAGATCAGAAATACCTCGAACCGCTTGCAACAGCACATCGTCTGCCCGTGAGATCAATTCCCTAAAGCTACTGCCCGTATCCCCCAGGCTTTTAAGGCGTTCATTCGGGAGTATAATCAGGCTATCCACCTCGCCTTTGAGTCTCTCGATCCCTTCGATGGCCCTCTCCATCCTCCTGTTCCCTTCGAAAGAAAATGGTTTGGTGACGACGGCAACCGTGAGAGCACCACCCTCTTTGCATTCCCTGGCCACCACAGGAGCAGCCCCCGTGCCTGTACCACCCCCCATGCCGGCGGCGATAAAGACCATGTCCGTTCCATCCACCGTCTCTCTGATTTCATTAATACTCTCCTCAGCAGACTGCTTTCCTATCTCAGGGTCCGCCCCCGTGCCGAGTCCCCTTGTTATGGAGGGGCCGAGCTGAATCTTGTAGGAACAGGCGGAGCGATCAAGGTCTTGGCAGTCTGTATTGGCCACGATAAAATCGACTCCCCTTAATCTTGTAGATATCATATTGTTGATCGCGTTTCCTCCTGCCCCCCCCACACCTATTACCTTGATTCTTGCGTTATACCTCTGTTTTTCATCTACAATCTCAAATTTCATGACGCCCTCCTTTTCGTCCCTTTTAGACGACATCCTTAAACCATTTTTTCATTCTTGCCATCACACGATAGAAGATATTGGAATCTCTAATCCTGAATTTTCTGTCTTTTTTACTTGTCTTCGCCCCGTAAAGGACAAGACCAACGGCCGTCGCATACATCGGTTGGTTCACAATCTCCGTTAACCCTGACATACCTTGGGGATATCCCACGCGGGCGGGAGATCCGAAGACCTGCTCCGCCATCTCGGTTACTCCCTGCAATTCAGCCGATCCACCGGTTATCACAATACCCGAGGTGATCTCCGCTTCCTCACCGGAACGGATGAGTTCTCCATAAATGAGGGAAAAGATCTCCTCCACCCGCGGTTCCAGGATCTCTCCCAGAACTTGGCGCGAGAGGCTCCTCGGCTTTCTTCCTCCCACGCCTACCACCTCTATTGTCTCATCGCTTCTTATAAGCGAAGAGAGACCGCAACCATACTTGATCTTGATCTTTTCCGCCTCCAACTTGGGGGTCCTCAGTCCCACGGCGATGTCATAGGTTAGGTTGTCTCCCCCCAGCGCCAGCACAGATGTATATTTGATAGCGCCTCTTGAGAATATGGCCATATCCGTCGTTCCCCCTCCGAAATCGATCAGGGCGACGCCGAGGTTCTTTTCCTCTTTGGAAAGAACGGCCTCGCAAGATGCCAGAGACTCCAGGACGATATCGCATACATCGAGACCGGCACGGTTGGCACATTTAATAATGTTTTGCGCAGACGTGACCGCACCGGTGACGATATGGACCTTTGCCTCCAGACGGACCCCGGACATGCCTAAAGGATCCATGATGCCGTCCTGCTCATCGACAAAATATTCCTGTACCAAGGTGTGGATGACTTCGCGGTCCATGGGAATGGCCACGGCGCTGGCCGCTTCGATAACTCGATCAATATCCTTTTTAGTCACCTCCTTATCCTTAAGCGCAATCACCCCTTCAGAATTGAAACCCTGGATATGCCCCCCGGCGATACCGGCGTACACCGAGCTTATTTCACAACCGGCCATGGTCTCAGCCTCTTCAACGGCCTCTTTGATGGAATTCACAGTGTCTTCAATATTGATCACAACGCCCTTTCTGAGACCTTCGGACGGGTGACTGCCGATGCCGATGATCTCTACGGAATCCTCTCTGGCCTCGGCTACGACAGCGCAGATCTTGGTTGTTCCAATATCAAGGCCTACAATAATCTCTCCGGCCATCTCTTCTTACCTCCATGCCCAGGTGTTTCGTCAGCCTGTCCTAAACGAAACCACGGCGCCGTCGACATGGTTCATATCAATAGCTTTCACCTGTCGCATCCGTCCGCTCCTCCTCAGATGCTCGGTCACCTTCCTGAGTCCCTTTATCTTGCCTGTGAAATCCTCACAGACGATTTTGATCTCCGCCGCAACATGATTGAAATAGAGTGAAAGTCCTTTACCGCTCTTCACATGGATTTCCGACAGTTCAGCAAGGGACCAGAGGCCCTTTTCTGATTCCAGGGATCTCAGAGTAAAGGCGGCCCTTTCCAACTGATCCTTGCCATCCTGAGGCTCTTTGGCGATGCCTGTTACGATCGGCAGATCCATATCTTCAAATCTCTCTATCTTCTTGAAAATTTCCCCATAACGATTCATATAATAAGAATGGTCCATTCGGACAACGGCGAAAGGGATCTCCCTTTCCACCCGGATGATGATCGTGTCAGGCAACCTTCTTTCCACTTCAGCGGTTCTGACCCATACATGGGTCTCTATGGCCTCTTTGAGACTGTTCAGGTCGGCCGTGAAAACATTGGACTCGGCGTTGAGACCTGATAGGTCAATCAACTCTCTCCTGAGTTCCGCATTCGCCCCTTCGATTCGGATCTGCCTGAGTTTCAAAAAATCCGATTCAGTCAGGATCTGGTAACCCCAGAGGAAAACCACACTGATTCCGCTCACGCAGGCAACGAAGAGACAAATTCTCACGAAACCGGGACCAAGCCAGCGAAATATGTCTGGGAGCTGTTTGGTCTTTTTCCTTTTTGTCACCCTGTTGGTACGGATTCGTTTTGTTCTCTTTTTCATGCCTATCCTCGACCAATGACCCTGATTTCCGTCTCCAGTTCAATCCCTTTTTGTCTCTTGACCTCTCTACGAGCCAGATCCATCAATGCCAGGATGTCATCTGTCCGGGCGCCGCCCACATTAACGATAAAATTGGCATGCTTTTGCGAAATCATGGCTCCTCCGATCTGTTTTCCCTTTAGTCCGATTTCATCGATAAGCCTTGCCGCATAATCACCCGGTGGGTTCTTAAACACCGATCCTGCGCTGGCATACTCAAGAGGCTGGCTCTCTTTACGTGTCAATTGATTCTCTCTTATCCTAGTCCTGACGATTTCCTTGGCCTCCGTGTGAAGGTTGAGGCCGACCTTTAAGATCATGGCACCCTTTTCCAATGAGAGTTCTCTGTAGCCAAAGTCTAATTCAGGGCGCTCCTTGACGACGATATTGCCGTGAGTATCCATTACCTCGATATTCTTTACGATACTCTCGATCTCTCTTCCTTGGGCCCCCGCATTCATGGCCGCTGCACCGCCGATAGTGCCTGGGATGCCTGCCAGGAATTCACCACCGCCGATTGCATGGGTGGTGCAGTAAGAGAGAAAACCGGCGATGGAAAGACCCCCTCCGGCAAAGACCACCGGATCAACAGTGGAAGTCTCATTACAGGGATGATTTTGCCTCTCCATTTTTATGTCGGCAAGGGCCCCGCCGAGCAGGATCACCAGCCCATCCAATCCCTTATCCTGTACCAGGATATTGCTCCCCTTGCCGATCGTTATATAGGGTATCTGTTCCGCTGAGAGAAACCGGATCAGTTCTCTTAACGTATGAAGATCCTCTGCCATATAGAGAGCTTCGGCCTTGCCTCCTACACGCATGGTGGTGTATCGAGACATGGGGCAGTCAAAGCAAACCATGTGGTTTGTCTTTCTGATCAATGTCTCCTTTTGTCTCTTGTTCACAGGAAATCATGCCCCGGGGTTTATTTAAGATCGACATTCTCATAATGCCTGCAAGAACCTCTCACCTGCCTTATAGATATCTCCCGCGCCGAGGGTCACCACCAGATCCCCCGGTTTAACAACGCGAATAAGGGTAGAGACCACATCCTCCTGTGCGGGGCATAAGATAACATCCCTATGCCCATGGTCCTTAATACCCTGGACAAGAGATTCCGCGCTGACCCCTTCGACAAGTTCTTCCCCTGCTGAATAAATATCCGTTACAATCAATATATCGGCATCATTGAATGATACGACAAATCGGTCAAAGAGGTCCCTGGTCCGTGTGTGCCTGTGTGGTTGGAACACGACAACCACACGCCTTTCCGGCCAGCATTCCCTGGTCGCCTTGAGTGTGGCTGTAATCTCCGCAGGATGGTGTCCATAGTCATCTATCTGTAAGATGCCATGCTTCTCTCCCTTAATCTCAAAGCGCCTGGAAAGGCCCCCTAGATTCTTGAGCCCCTCCTTGATCATGTCAATGTCCAGCTCCAGTTCCAGGCCGACAGCCGTGGCTGCCAAGGCATTGAGTACGTTGTGTTCTCCAGGCATGGCAACGACGATTTCTCCGATGGAACGACCATAAAAGACCGCTTCA
The DNA here is from genome assembly GCA_034189325.1 of Thermodesulfobacteriota bacterium. GTDB lineage: Bacteria > Desulfobacterota > DSM-4660 > Desulfatiglandales > Desulfatiglandaceae > JAXHUM01. Next base: position 42,582 of record JAXHUM010000049.1, on the reverse strand, counting down.
AAGCACACGTTAAAGGCATCCCTCTTGAGGTTTCTTGCCTGCAAGTCGGCCTGGGAGGTCATGCCGTAGGTGAGGATCTTCTTCTTGAGACGAGGAATGATCCCCTGAAGCTCTTCGTTATCAAGGCAAAGAATAGCGGCCCCATAAAAGGGGATCCGGTTAATGAAGGTCACAAAGGTGTCGCGAATCGCCTCCATATTCCCATAGTGTTCCATATGTTCCTGATCAATGTTTGTTATCACGGCGATCGTTGGTGAGAGGGCAAGAAAAGACCCGTCGCTCTCGTCAGCCTCGGCAACCAAAATATCACCCTGTCCAAGCTTGGCGTTGGAACCTCCCCAGATATCGAGTCTTCCACCTATGACAATGGTGGGATCAAGGCCGCCGCACGTGAGAATAGAGGCGAGCATGGAGGTGGTAGTGGTCTTACCGTGAGCTCCGGCAACAGCGATACCGTACTTCAGCCTCATCAGTTCAGCCAGCATCTCCGCCCTCGGGATCACCGGGATACCTCGCTCTTTTGCCTCCACAATCTCTGGGTTTTCAGGTCTCACCGCCGAGGAATACACGACCACGTCAGCCCCTTCTACCTGTTGGTCTTTATGACCCTTAAACACCTGTCCTCCAAGAGATGTCAGCCTCCTGGTTATGGCTGTCTCTTTCAAGTCGGAGCCGCTGACCTCATAGCCCAGATTCATCAGAAGCTCGGCTATCCCGCTCATGCCGATGCCACCGATGCCGATAAAATGGATATGCTTTGTCTTACCGAATGTTTTCAATGTATCATCTTCACCAATTGATCTACGATGACGCTGGAGGCATTCGGCCTCCCCACCTTGGCTGCCCTCTTACCCATTTCCATTAATGCGTCCCTGTCATCCATGTACTTCGCAACAAGATCCGATAGGGCCTTGCCGGTCAGATCATTCTCAAGAATCATCTCGGCCCCACCCTCCCTGACCAGGGTGCGGGCATTGATCTCCTGATGCCGGTGAGACGCGTAGGGATAAGGCACCAGGATGGAAGGTTTCGCCAGCCCCGCGAGTTCAAAGATCGTTGTAGCCCCCGCCCTGCTGATGACCAAGTCCGCCTCTTTGTAAGCTGTCGCCATATCCTCGATAAAAGGGAGGATATCCCCCTCCACGTCTCTCCTTTTATAATCCGCTACAACCTCTCTATAGTCTGCATGTCCTGTCTGGTGAATCACCTTTACCTGTCTGCCCTTCTGTTTTAAGATGCTTGCGGCCTCTGCAAAGGCCCTGTTCAGGGCCCGCGCGCCCTGGCTACCGCCAATAATCAGGACTGTAAATCGGCTCTCCTCTCTTTCGATCCGAGGGCCTGAAAAGAACTCCTGTCGAACGGGATTGCCCGTCAGAAAAATTTTCCCTGCCTTGAAGTATCTTCGGCTCTCCTCAAATGAGATAAAGACCTGGTCGACAACCCTTGACAGCAGTCGGTTTGTGAGACCTGGATAGGAATTCTGTTCATGAATGGCTGTCGGTATCTTCATAAACCTTGCCGCCAGGCAGACAGGCCCGGCTGAATAGGCCCCCATGCCAAGGACCAGGTGCGGAGAGAACCGCCTGATCACTTGTGCCGATTCCAAGAGGCTTCGGGGGACCCTTGACAAGACCGTCAATCCCTTCCGCCACCCGCGTCCCATCAGTCCTTCAATCTCAATCGAAGTCACGTCGTACCTGTAACGGGATAGGATCTCCGACTCCATTCTAGCCAACCCGGCAACAAAGAGGATTTCCACGTTCGAGAACCTTTTCTCCAGTTCCCTCGCCACCGCAATACCAGGGAAAAGATGGCCCCCTGTGCCACCTCCTGCCACAAGAAACCGGATCCCTGGCATCTTGGAGGAGAGCAGCGGGTTGGATCTTCTTTTCTCCATCTCCCATTCCTCTGCTTTTAGTTCCTCGAAGAGATATTCAGCAATATCCCAATGCTAAAGAGGGTGACCACCAAGGATGATCCCCCATAGCTTATCAAGGGGAGTACCATTCCTTTGGTGGGGAGTAATCCCATGACCACCGCCATATTCAGGATAACCTGGAGACCGATCAGACAACTCAGGCCGATTCCAAGGTAACTGCTGAAAAGGTCTTTGGAATTGAGAGACACCATGATCCCCCGTACCACAAGGAGTCCAAACAGAAGAATAATGCACGTCACTCCGACAAACCCAAGCTCTTCAGCGGCAATGGAGAGGGCAAAATCGGTGTGGGCCTCCGGCAGATAAAAGAGCTTCTGTTTGCTGTTTCCGAGGCCGGCGCCTAAAACACCGCCTGACCCAAAGGCGAGAAAGGAATGGATGATGTGGTATCCTATTCCTTGAGGATCATCCCATGGATTCAGGTATGCCAGCCACCTCTTGATCCTGTAATCCGATCTCCAGACAAGCCACACAGTAACGGGCGCTGAAAGGATAAAAATCGCGGTGAGGTGAAGCAGTTTGATCCCCGCAATAAACAGGACAATCAGGACCCACGCCCCCACGATCACGGCGGTCCCGAAATCGGGCTGGAAAACCATCAGAACAATAAAGGCGCCCGTCACAATGAGGTTCGGCAGAAGCCCCTTTGAAAAAGATGTCAGATTCGAGCCTGCCTTTGACATGGAATAGGCCATATAGATCGCCAGGGAAAGCTTTGCAAATTCTGAGGGCTGTAGGGAGAAGGACCCTATTTTCAACCACCTGATCGCCCCGCCCACCTTATGTCCGAATCCGGGAATAAAGAGAAGAACAAGGAGGCCGATGCTTACCCCTAAAAGGGGATAGACCAACTTCGGATAAAGAGTGAACGGGATCTTCTTGGCCGCCAACATGATCCCAAGTCCGATGGCGAAGAACAGGATCTGCCTCTTCAAAAAGAAATAACTATCCCCAAACCGGTGGGCCGCGACATGTGAGCTTGAACTATAGACAAGGACGATTCCCAGCGCCGTGAGCAGGAGGGCAGGGACAAGTATCCACAAGTCATAATTCAACTTGGCCTGCTTTTTCTTAGCCACTACTCAGTCTCCTTACGGCCTCGCGAAAAATTCGGCCCCTGTGAGTATAATCTGTAAACATATCAAAGCTTGAGCAGGCAGGAGCCAGCAAGACAATGTCTCCTTTTCCGGCAATCGAAAAGGCCGCGACCACCGCCTGATCCATGTCTTCCGCCTCTTGAAAAGGTAATACATCTTTAAATGATCCGGCCAGTATATCCTTCGCCTCACCCAAAAAAACGGCCCCTTTGACTCTCTGTCTCGCGGCGCTCACCAGGGGAGCATAATCCGCGCCCTTATGTCGACCTCCCGCGATGAGAATGATGGGCCGATCAAAACTCTCAACCGCCTTGACCGCCGCATCCACATTGGTCGCCTTTGAATCGTTGTAAAACGTCACGCCATTGAATTCCATCACGCGCTCAAGCCTGTCGGACATCCCCTTGAACGTGTCGATGGTTTTGTTGATCGCTCCCTCCTCAATCTCCAGGGCCAGGGAGGCCAGGACCGCGGCCATGAGATTGGCCCTGTTGTGTTTTCCTGAAAGCCCGAAGGAGCGGAGGGAGAAAGAACGCTCCTCTTTCCCCGGAAGGGAGGCGTATATGTCATCCTCCTGAATAAAGGCGTTCCGCCCTGTCCCTCCTTCAAAGCCGTAGCGAAGGACAGTCAAGGGAGATGGTGGATCGATTGAACGCAATGTCTCGTCATCATCGTTCAGGATGAGGTAATGCCCCATCCCCTGATTCCTGAAGATGCTGAGCTTGGATTGGACATAGGCCTCGTAGTCCTTGTACCGGTCGAGGTGGTCGGCGGAGATATTCAATATCATGGATACTTGGGGACAAAAGGCTCCGGCCAGATCCAACTGGAAACTACTGACCTCAACAACGGCATAATCCGCCTTCATTCCTTGCGCAGCATAGGCGATGAGGGGTGTTCCTATGTTGCCGCCGACAAAGACCTTGAGGCCCGCGTTCTTGAGCAAAGCCCCCAGAAACGATGTCACCGTTGTCTTGCCGTTTGTTCCGGTCACCGCTATCACCGGTATATCAATGATGCGGCCTGCCAAGTCCAGCTCTCCCATAACCGGAATATTTTCGGCGATGGCCCTTTTGATCAGATCCATTTCCAATGGCACACCCGGGCTGACAACAATCATCTCCGCTTCTTCAAAGGTCCTTTTTTGATGTCCTCCTGTTTCAATCCTGATACCGAGTTGGGTGACCTCCTTTCGGATTTCAGGATCGAGGAGCCCCTCTTCCTTTGCTTCGCTCACACATATATCGGCCCCCTGCCCGGCCAGCCAGCGAGCAGCCCATAGACCGGAAACACCCAGCCCAACGACAACTATTTTTTTCCCGGCGAGATCGGCTATGATTTTATCTCTCATGACAGGTGAACCATTTTTATCAAATCTACAATCTATGGTTTTCCAAAAGGGCTCTGTTTTTGTTTTACCTCAGCTTCAAGGTGCTGATCGATAAAAGGGCCAGGATAACAGCTATGATCCAGAACCGAACAATCACCTTTGGTTCGGGCCATCCCTTTAGTTCAAAGTGGTGATGAATCGGCGCCATCTTGAAGATCCTCTCTCCACCGGTGATCTTGAAATAGGCCACCTGCGATATGACGGACAGTGCCTCAAAGACGAAGAGTCCTCCTACAAGGAGCAGGACCAACTCCTGTTTTGTAATCACCGCCACTGTCCCCAGGACCGCACCAAGGGAGAGAGAGCCGACATCGCCCATGAAGATCTCAGCAGGGTAAGAGTTGTACCACAAGAAGCCCAGGCCTGCGCCGAAAGCAGCACCGCACAAGACAGAAATCTCTCCCGTCCCTGCGACATAGGGTATTTTCAAATAGGAGGCGATTTCCATATGCCCTGCACAATAGGCAAAAACGAGATAGCTGCCAAAGGCCACGATCAGCGGGCTGATAGCCAGTCCATCCAGCCCATCGGTGAGATTAACGGCATTGGAGGTCCCCACGATGACAACAACAACAAGGGGGATATAGCCCCATCCCAATTCCGGTCCGACATTCTTGAGAAAAGGCACGTTCAACTGGGTATTGAAATCAGGATAGAAATAGAGGACCATGGCAACAACCAGGGCGGACAATAACTGGAGAGAGAATTTTGATCGTGCCTTCAGTCCCTGACTATCTTTTCTGGCTATTTTGAGATAGTCGTCGGTAAAACCGATCGCCCCGAATGAAAGGACTACAAATCCTACGATCCAGATAAAGATATTTGTCATATCCGCCCACATCAGTGTGGGAATAATGATGGCAGGCAGGATAAGACACCCTCCCATTGTGGGGGTCCCGGCCTTTTCCTTATGGTTTGGAGGTCCGTCATCTCGAATATACTGTCCGATCTGCATCCGCCGAAGCGTTCTTATGACCCATCCTCCGAGACAGAAACAGATGAAGAGGGCCGTAAGTGCGGCAAGGATTGTCCTGAAGGTGATGTATCGAAAGACATTCAGCCAGGACAGGTCACCATGGAAGTAGTAGATCAGCTTGTAGAGCATTCTCTCAACGAACCTCCCCGGTTCAACAGGCCTCTTCCATGGGCGTTGATTCAAAGAGGTCTTCGTTGCCAGCGGTCGCGGCAATGACCACATCGAGAAAGTTGTCTATCCTGAATGGCTTTTGGAGCCGGCTCACTACATGGGGCATGTCCGGTTCATTGAGCCCCATGTCTGATGGATCCGCCGACATGACGATGATCTTCTCTTTTCGGTCGGCCTTTTTCATCTCCTTGAGCATCTTGATTCCATCCACGCCTGGCATCTGGATATCGGTGATAACCAGGTCAAAACTATTGGTTCCCAGTTGCTCCAATGATTCCTCCCCATCCCTTGCCAGACTCACTTCAAACCCATTGTCCGACAAGACCTCGAGTAGCAGAGTCCTTATCAACATCTCATCCTCTACAACCAAAACCCTCTTCTGTCCTGACATATCTATCTCTCCTTTCCCGGTTTCTCACCGGCCAATCCCTCGACGACTCTTTCCAGGGCCATCTTTCGGGATCCTTTAAGGAAAATCAGGTCACCCTTCTGGACTCTCTTTTTTATGCTCGCCAGCATCTCACCCTGCGTCTCTACTATTTCCGTACGATTATCAGGCAGGCCTGACTCAACCGCTCCTGCAATCATTTCATGGGCATGTTGCCCGGTAGCCACAAAATATCGAACCCGAAGCCCGGCTATCATACGCCCCGCTTCCCGGTGGGCCTCCGCAGCGGCATCTCCAAGCTCCATCATCTCTCCCAAACCAACGATGATCCTTCCCTCTTTTCCGACAAAGGAACCAAGAGACGCCAAGGCCGCCCTGAGCGAGGAGGGGTTGGCATTGTACGTATCATCGACAAGGACGACGCCTCCGGGCAGCGTCATCACGGTGAATCTCCCTTTGAGCCCTTGAAAATCCCAAAGGCCTTTTATAATGTCATCGGCAGACCTGTTGAGGCAGAGGCCGATCGCAGCCGCGGCAACAGCATCCATTACATTGTGAAGCCCCTGGGCCCTCAATCTCACCGGAAAGGAGATATCTTCATACGCGATCCTGAAGGAAAGTCCCTGCCTGTCGTGGTCCTTAATGTTTTCGGCTCTCACACGATTCGCCTCTCCAAGGCCGAAGGTCATCAGATCTTTTCTTAAAGGAGTCACTGTCTCCATAAGGAGATTATCATCGCCGTTGACAAGGACCTTTGCCCGGGGGGATATATGCTGGACAAGTTCTGCCTTGGCCCTGGCCACACCCCGGATGTCCCCAACTCCTTCAAGATGGGCGGCGCCGACGTTCGTGATCAGGCCTAAATCGGGATCCGCGATGTCAGTCAAACGACCGATCTCTCCGGGACGATTCATTCCCATTTCAAGGACCGCGTTTTCATGCTCTCTTTTCAATTTGAGCAGACTGAGGGGCAATCCAATCAAATTGTTCATGTTCCCTTGGTTCTTCAGGGTTCGTGTCTTGTGCTCGAGAATGCCGGAGGTCATCTCCTTTGTTGTTGTCTTTCCGGCACTGCCGGTGATGGCCACTACATTAACCTTATGCTCATGCCTCCACCATGCGGCCAGATCTCCCAAAGCCTTTAATGTGTCGCCTACGATGATGACGACCCTGTCTTGATAATCTTTAGGGGAGATGGTTCCTTCTCTTGTTATTCTTTCCCACTGATTCTGTTCGACAACCAAGCCGGCGGCCCCTTTTCGTATCGCTCTGAGGGCAAAGTCATGTCCGTCGAATTTCTCTCCGACAAGGGCCAGAAAAAGTTCGCCGCGGCATATCTTTCGCGAATCGGTTGAGATCCCTTTTAAAGGGGTCCTGCCCTTACCCGAGATCCTGACGGCCTTGATAGGCTCAAGTATTTTATCGGCGGTAAGCTCCCCCCAAGCCAGGCTCATTTAGATCTCTCCTGCCGCGACCCGGGCCGCCGCGATCCGATCATCAAAAAACCTCTTTTCCTCTCCTATAATCTGATAGTCTTCATGCCCCTTCCCCGCAATAAGGACCAGGTCGTCACGGGTGGCGATCCTCACGGCGCATCCGATGGCATGACCTCGATCAAGGTCAAGAAAATACCCCGGTCCGGTGAGTGAATCACCGGAACAATCCTTAAGTTTTTTCAGGCCCGAAGACCGGACGCCTTCCTCGATCTGTGCGGCGATAAAGGCAGGGTCTTCCGTCCGGGGATTGTCGGATGTTATAAAAACGAGGTCACTCTGTTTGGAGGCTACAAGACCCATCTCTTTTCTCTTTCCCTTATCTCGATCTCCTCCACAGCCAAAGAGGGTGATCACACGTCCCCTTGCAAGAGGTCGGACTGCCTTCAGGGCGTTGAAGAGGGCATCCGGGGTGTGGGCGTAATCCACAACCAGGGCCAATGATTTATCGTTGGGCACCAGTTCAAGACGGCCAGGCACTTTCTTGAGGGCCGCTACGCCGGAGACCACATCTTTGATATCAATACCCATGCTGAGGGTCGCGGCCGAGGCGGCCAAGATATTGTATATGTTGAACTCTCCGATAAGAGGCGAACGGATGACGACCTCTTTTTCATCGGCTATGAGCCTTGCCCTCAGTCCGGTAATGCTCGCCTCAATACCGTCGGCCCGGATATCAGCCGCTTTTCCAAGACCGTAGGTGACCACCGGCACGTCAGTAAGACCAACCAGTTCATAGCCTCGGGGATCGTCTATATTAATAACGGCCCTTGCCGAACCTCCAAAACCATGTCTTGAAAGACCGCGGAAGAGCATGCTTTTTGCCTCAAAGTAGGCATTCATGGACTGATGATAATCGAGATGGTCTCTTGAAATATTTGTGAAGACCGCGATTTTGAAAGGGCACTCCTCAACCCTCCCCTGATCAAGGGCGTGCGATGAGACTTCCATTGCGACATCCGTAACGCCCGCCTCCGCCATCTCTTTCAAGATCTTCATCAGTTCCAAGGACTCCGGCGTGGTCACCGGGGCCTCGATTGTCCGGCCTCCAAAACGATAGTTGACCGTTCCCACAACTCCAGGTGTGGCACCGGCAACCTTAAGAATCGATTCCACCAGGTAAGTGGTCGTTGTCTTTCCGTTTGTCCCGGTTATCCCGATAAGGGTCATATCACCAAAAGGAGGGTCATAAAACGCCGCTGAAAGCTTCGAAAGAGCCTCTCTCGAATTGGGCACTTGGATGACCACGATCCCCTGGCAGGTTTTTTTTACCTGTTCTCCCACGATGGCGACAGCCCCTCTGCTTAAGGCATCTTCGACAAACTTGTGGCCATCCTCTTTATTTCCCTTGACAGCCACAAATAGGTAGCCGGGCTCTACCAAACGGGAGTCATAGGCCAGGCCCTTGATCTCCAGGTCGGGATCGCCCGATATTTCTTTGACTGCCACCTTTTTCAGCAATTGTCCTAAAAGCATATTATGTGGTGCCTGTTTGAAAGTCTTTGATTTGCCTGGAGGCACAAAAGGCTTCGAATCATACTGGCGGCCTGAAACTGATCTTTACCGTCTTGACACCTTTGAGGGGCGCGCCGGGCCCGGGATGTTGCTTGAACGCCAGCCCTGTTCCCTCCATTAAGACATCCAGGCCCAGGATCCTTCCTTTTTTGAGCACCTCTCTCATTCCCAGACCTCTGAAGTCGGGAAGGAGCCCCCCTTTCACCCTTGTGATCGGACTCAACTTTTTCCTGTTCGACTCATTCAACCCCCCCCCATCTCCGGAGACCTGGAGACTTTTGTCAGCCACTTTGATGTGCGGACTGACATGGAGATAATTCAGGGTCCATTTCCCCACCTCTCCGAATACCGGTCCTGCCACAACCCCCCCATAGGGGATACCCTTGGGTTCATCGACGACGACAATCATGGCCAGCCTGGGATTCAATAAAGGGGCGAAACCGACAAATGAGGCTGTGTATTTCTTCTTTGAATATCGTCTGGTTTTGGGATCCACCTTCTGCGCCGTCCCGGTCTTCCCGGCGACCCTGAAACCTTCTATAGTCGCCTGAGGCCCGGTCCCTTCATCACTGACCACTCCTTCCAGGATAGTGCCGGTCTTCCTGGCCGTCTTTGCTGAGATGACTCTCCTGACCACCTTGGGACGGGTCCGTTGGACGACCTCTCCTGAGGTGGTTCGGATCTCCTTGACCACAAAGGGCCGCATCAGTTTTCCGCCGTTGGCTATGGCGGCCATGGCCATAGCCATCTGCAAAGAGGTCGTTGTCATGCCCTGTCCGAAGAAATGATTGGCCTTGTCCAGAGGTCTTGAGTCTCGTTCCGGTCGGATAAAGCCGTTTCTCTCGCCCAAGATGTCCACGCCCGTCTTTCTCGCAAATCCGAAGTCCAACAAGTATTTGCGAAATCTCTTATAGCCGAGTTTCTCTCCGATCTTGATAGCGCCGATGTTACTTGAATGGACAATGATATCCGATACCCTAAGCATTCCATGCTTGTGGGTATCATTGATGACCCCGCCGGAGATCTCGTACTTGCCCTGCTCACAATCAAACATGCTGTTCGCAGTGACAATGCCCTCCTCAAGACATGCCGCCAGGAGAAAGGTCTTGATGGTGGAGCCTGGTTCAAAACAATCCGTGACCGTTCGGTTCCTCCATTGATGAGGCCTGTAACGAGAGAAGGTATTCGGATTAAACTCAGGAAAGACCGCCATGGCTAGTATTTCTCCGGTATTGGGGTCTACAACCACGCACTGTCCGGACCTGGCCCCGGTCCTTTTAACTGCCGATTTTAGGGCCTGTTGTGCCCTGTATTGAATATCCTTATCGATGGTGAGTGTGAGATCATGCATCTTTTTATCGGAGTCAACAGGCTTTGTAATGGAAAAGGGCCTGCCAAGGGCGTCCTTCATGTGAATCAGAGTCAACTGGGGTCCTTGAAGATACTTGTCATACTCTCGTTCCAGACCCTCGAGTCCCTTGTTGTCCGTGCCGACAAAACCGATAAGGTGGGCGGCAATTTCACGGCCCGGATAGTATCGTCTGGTCTCCTTGGTGACTCCTATTCCCGGGAGATTGAGGGCCTTTACACTCTCTGTCCGATCAGGGTCAATTCTCCTATCGATCCACACAAAAGACTTTTTGCTTCTCAGGAGAGGGAGGACCTCCGACTGCTTCTTATTCAAGGTACGAGACAGCTTCCTGGCGGTCTTTCTGACTCCCTTTACCAATCCGGGATGTGAATAGACGGACCCTGCTTCCGCACTCAGGGCAAGTTCATGTCTCCTTCGATCGTAGAGGGTCCCTCGCTTGGAAGGAAGTTTTATAGTGCAGATATAGCCGCCCCGGGCAATAGCATTGAGACGATCCCTTTCCAGAACCTGAAGCTGGTACGACCTAGCCAGGAGAGTACCCAGCCCGGTCAGAAAAATGAGGGACATTAAATAGGCCCGAAATCGAATCCATTTTTTCTTCTTAAGATTCATGGCAGAATAACAATCTGATCCGGTGTTGGTGGTCTTAGGCCGAGTTTGCTGACGGCCACACGTTCCAGATTCTGAGGCGATTTAAGGGTCGCCAGTTCCAATCGCAGCTTTCGGTTCACCTCCCTTAGCTTCATCTCCTGCTCCTTTAGCTGGCTCAAATCGTAGCCGATCTCCGTTGTCTTGAAATTGGACCAGACATAACCAATGCCCGTTCCCGTCAGGAGAAAGAGGGTGAGAACGATCAGGAAGATCCTTTTTCTTGTAATGGTGAGCCTGCGTTGTTTGACACGAGAATTCTTGACGCGCATGCTGGTCCGGCTGTTTCTCGACCCCTTCATACTTGACAGTTTCTCTTTCCTTGTCATGATCAAACCCTTTCCGCAGCTCTAAGTCTTGCGCTCCGAGCCCTGGGATTTCTAAGGACTTCCTCCGGGCCCGGGATAAGTCCCTTTTTGAGAATCTTTTTAAAGACAGGCACCCTGCCGCACACACAGCGGGGGAGGTCGGGGGGGCAGGTACAGGGCTTTTCCCAATCAGACATCGCTTCCTTGACCAATCTGTCTTCCAGAGAATGATAGGACAGGATAACAAGTCTTCCCCCGCTGCCCACTAGCGGAGGTATCTTACCCAAAAACACTTCGAGGTTTTCCAATTCCCTGTTGACGGCGATTCGGAGGGCCTGAAATACTCTGGTTGCAGGATGGACTGCCCTCGAGCGATAATCCGGAGGAACTGCCGATTTGACGATGGAACCAAGCTCAAGAGAGGTTTCAATAGGTGCCCTTTTGCGGGCTTTGATAATGGCCTTGGCTATAATTCGGGCCTTCTTTTCCTCCCCATAGCGCTTGAAGATATCTGAAAGGTCTTTTAAAGACAGTGTATTGATCAAATGACGCGCCGTCATTCTTCCCACCCTGTCCATCCTCATGTCAAGAGGCTCATCCCGCAGAAAGCTGAAGCCCCTACATGATCTCTCAAGCTGGTAAGAAGACATTCCCAGATCTAAGAGAACGCCGCTGACTTCTTTGTATCCCAGATCCCAGAGGACTTTATCGATGTCTGCGTAGTTTGCATTGACCACGACGGTCCTGTCACCCAAACGCGATAACCTCTCCTTCGAATAGGCGACTGCGTCGGGATCTCTATCGAGACAGATCAATCGGCCTTTTTCCGACAACCTCTCGGCAACGGCAAGGCTATGTCCGCCTGTGCCGACAGTACCGTCTATATATGTGCCGTCCGGGGTCCAGACAAGGTGCTCAACAACCTCACGAGTTAGGACGGGTATATGTGTCATGTGAACCCGCAGGCCCTATAGTGAGATTCGACAAATCCTGGCTCGCATCTCTGAAATTATCACGGAGTTGGACAAACTCCGCTTCCCATTTGGCCCTATCCCATATCTCAAACCTTGTCAGGAGACCAACGAGGACAATCTCCTTTTCTAATCCGGCAACCTCCCGGAGACTTTGAGGGATGGTAATCCTTCCATTCTTGATGGTGCATTCTTCGGCGCCTGATATGAAATATCTAAGGAAAATGATTCCTGAGTTGTCAAATTGAGACAAACCTGCTACTTTTTTTTCCAGTTCTATCCAATCCTCTCTTGCATAGCCCCATAAGCAGCTATCGTGGCTCGTAATTACCAGACAATCCTCTGATCGCTGCTCCAGCGTTTCCTTGAATCTGACTGGGATAGCCAGGCGGCCTTTGCTGTCAAGAGTGTGCTTGGAACGTCCCCTGAACATGTTTTTCCTCTTTATGACACTTTGAAGGCACTTTATACCACTTTATGACACCTATATGCAAGAAAAAAACATACGTAACACAGAAAATCCCAAGAAAATTTTTTAATATCTTAAAGCCCCTGATCATTGACAGGGCATCTTCAAAAAGACAATCCAAATAGGGCTTGTGAATGGAGCCTGAGAGGTTGAATAATGAAAACCCTAATGCTGAAAAAGCTCTTTTTTCCCCTGACTTTACTTATCCTGTCCCTATTGTCCCAAGGATCTGCGGCAGCTGAAAGAGATGAGCCATCAACCTTTACCTTTTACTTTGAAAACGACCTCTTTTCCGATACGGACCAGAACTATACGAACGGCGTAAAGCTGTCGTGGGTCTCGCCCGATCTGACAGGCTATGCAGAGGATGGGAGATTGCCCGAGTGGTCCCTGAAATATATACGTTTCCTTCCCTTTATTAATGAACCGGGGTTAGAGCGAAACATCGCCCTTTCCATCGGCCAGAACATGTACACGCCCGAAGACATTTCCGAGGTAGAGCTGGTGGAAGATGATCGACCTTATGCAGGATGGACCTATTTCGGCATCGCCTTCCACAGCAAGAACGAGCGTAGGCTGGACACCATAGAAGTCCAGTTGGGCATCGTAGGGCCGGAATCCTTTGCCGAAGAGACGCAGAAACTTGTCCATGAATTGGTCGACGCTAAACGTCCTAAAGGATGGGATAACCAACTCCACAACGAGCCGGGGCTGGCCATGGTCTATGAGCGGAGATTCCGATTCTTACGGGAGGAGGGCGTCACCGGTATGGGATACGACGCCATTGCCCACCTGGGCGCCACCGTAGGGAATGTTTACACCTATGCCAATACGGGAATGGAGGTCAGGTTGGGCTGGAATATCCCAACTGACTTTGGTACGGCGCTTATAAGGCCGGCAGGCGACACGAGCGCGACCGTCAGTGCGAGGGGATTCGGGCCACGAAAGAAAAAGAGATTCAGTCTGCATCTTTATGCCGGTGTGAGTGGACGCCTTGTTCTCAGAGACATCTTTCTTGACGGGAACACCTTCACGGACAGCCACAGCATCAACAAGGAATATTTTGTCGGCGATGCGTATGCCGGCGTCAGCCTGGCGTTTGCTCGTTTCAAACTGGCTTACACACAAGTCGCCCGCTCAAAAGAATTCGAGGGACAGGATGACAACCACTCCTTCGGATCTATTGCCCTCTCCTTTTTCTACTAGCCGTTTGGATCCTTTGACTCGGATGCTTCCCGAAAAGGCAGGAGAGCGGATTGTTTGTTAAGGTGTTCCGGATCGAGGGAAGAACCCGATAGAGGTCAGATATTTAACATTTTGCCCGACCGTCCATTCTCAATGGTCGTCGCCCTTGACACACAATACGATTTTTCATAAACTCCTAAAGTTGGATGGCAATAACAATAAGGCCATTCATAGGAATTATGAGCATCTCATTTGCGTGGTTCCTATTCTTTCCAAAGACTCTTTAAGAGATTCGTATATATTTGTTATAGATCTCACACATGGCGGATGTGCCCATTTCGACTGACTTGAAACTGCACGATCTCTTGCGGCTTGCACCATAAGTTCAACCTATTTCGTAGAGACAGGGTTTTGAGAAAGAGGCTCGGACCTCTAGAACTCTCAATACTACATAATAAGGAGGCACTCGATGAAAGATTCTGCAACCCAGAAATCGAAGTTCACCGGATCGGGGATTCCGGTAAAAGAGGTGTATACCCCGGAAGATATCAAAGATTTGAATTATAATAACGATTTAGGTATGCCGGGAAAGGGGCCTTTTACGAGAGGCATATATTCCAACATGTATCGAGGTAAACACTGGACCATAAGGCAGTTCTCCGGTTTCAGCACGCCTGAGGAGACTAACAAGAGGTATCAGTACAAATATGAGAACGGCGAAACAGGATTCAGTATCTCAGTTGATTCGGTCACTGAAAATGGTTTTGACCCTGATGATCCTCGCGCTGAGGACGAAGTTGGGCAGAGTGGCGTTTCCGTATGCTCTTTAGAAGACATGGAGACGCTGTTTGAAGGCCTTCCCATAGACAAGGTCAGTACCGCTGTCATTACCAGCCAGTGGACTTCTCCGGCCCTTGCCGCCATGTACTTTGTCATGGCAGAGAAACAGGGGGTGAGCCTGAAGCAGGTCAACGGTACCAGCCAGAATGATCCTTATGTGTTCACCCTGTGCTGCAACCTGATCGATTGTGTGACGCCACCACACCTGCTGAAATTGAGTGTGGACCTTATCGAGTGGTGTGCGCAGGAAGTCCCCAACTGGCACCCGGTAAGCTTTGCTTCTTACAATTACCGAGAGAACGGCGTCAATGCCTACCAAGAGCTTGGCATGCTTTTTTCCAATGCAGTGGGATATATCGAGGAGGAGCTCAGCAGAAACAGACTTGAGATCGACGACTTTGCCCCGGTGATCAGCTTTCACCTTGCGGCTCACAATGATTTTTTTGAAGAGATTGCCAAATTCAGGGCGGCACGGAGAATGTGGTATAAACTTATGAAAGAACGTTATGGGGCCAAAGATCCCCGTAGCCTCGCGTTCCGATTCCATGTCCAGACATCCGGTTCAACGAACATATACCAGCAGATTCTGAATAACTCGGTACGCATCGCCTATCAGGTCTTGGCAGCCGGACTCGGCGGAGCTCAATCTCTTCATGCCACATCGTATGATGAACCGCTCTGCTTGCCCACAGACCAGAGCATACTCCTTTCTCTGAGGACCCAGCAGATCGCCCAGTATGAGACCAATATCACCAACGTCGTTGACCCATTAGGGGGCTCATACTTTGTTGAATGGCTGACCAACGAGGTGGAAAAGAAGTCATGGGAGTATTTTGACAAGATCGAAGAAAGAGGTGGACTGGTTTCGGTCTGGGAATCGGGATGGATCCACAAAGAAGCGGCAAACGCCATGGAAGAAAGGCAGAGAGAGATTGAAAGCGGTGAGAAACAAGTGGTCGGGATGAACTGTTTTGAGATGGAGACGGAACCTTATGAAGTCCCTGTTTTCCGCCCAAATCCGGAATCCACCAATATTCAAGCTGATAAGGTCCGGCAGCTTAGGCAGAAGAGAGACAACAAGAGGGTCGAGGTTTGCCTGGAGAATCTGCGCCAGGTCAGCTTGGCCAACGACAATGTCATGCCTGCCTTAATGGAAGCGGTAAGGGCTTACGCCACGTTGGGAGAGATCCAGGATGTATGGCGAGGCATTTATCCGAAATGGAAAATGCCGATCCAGTATTAGAGCCAAGGATTAGAGGTCAGAGAGAGGACATGAAGAGAAAATCAAGAGTATTGATGGCCAAGCCGGGAATTGACGGCCACTGGAGAGGAGCAAAGATCGTTTCGACTGCCTTGAGAGATGCGGGATTTGAGGTGATTTTTGCAGGGAACATGAGCCCTGAGGCGATAGCAAAAACAGCGGTGCAGGAGGATGTTGATTTTGTCGGCTTGAGTATACTGGCTGCAGGACACATGAGAATCATCCGCCGAGTGCTTGACGCCCTCAGGGAAGAAAAGGCTTCTGATATGATCGTAACAGTGGGAGGGACAATCCCACAGCCTGACATCCCTGAGCTGAAAGAAATGGGAGTCAGCGAGGTCTTCCCCCCCGGATCAAAGATAGATAAGATCGTCGATTTCTTCAAAAACAGCGTGACAGGCGACAGCCAGGCTGCATGAGTCGACCCTGAGCTCTGTGTGCGCATGGGGTTGGTCCCCATGGAGATGGACGTGGCAATATTGATGGGGGCCTAGACGCCTTTCTTGGCGATTCTTTCCCTGCCTGTCGCTTTGACAAAGGGCGTTGGCTGGGCGAGAAACTCCGGTTCGTCTGAAATTGGAATAGTAGAGAGATCGAGGGAGGGAAAAACCTTCACGAGTCCGTTGAGGTCTTTTCCGTAACAGCACATGCTTTTGAAATGGCTCTTTGCCGCTTGTACCTCCTCTTCAAGTGAGAATCGGGCCTAGAAGAATCGATTTGAAAGGATCCCGACAAGGCTATCCAAGAGCGGCTCAATTCCATGATCCATTGATGAGACAAAAGCGGCCATTGCACTTTGATCCAGCTATGGTGGAGGGTGATCTATGTATATCAATGGCGAATGGGTCGATGCGGTAAACGGAGACAGTTTCGAATCGTTGAATCCCGCAACCGGTGAGACCATCGGACGGATACCGGCCGGTGATCGCAGCGATGCGCTCAAGGCAATCGACGCGGCCGCCGCTGCTTTTCCCAACTGGTCGTCGCAGACCGCCTATCAACGCTCCCGCTTTCTATACCAAGCCTATTCGATAATGATGGAAGAATTGGAACGGCTGGCCACAGTGATGACCGAAGAGCAGGGGAAACCGATCCAGGCCGCCCGCAATGAAGTCAAATACGGCGCCGATTTTCTCCTCTGGTATGCGGAGGAATCCAAACGTATCTACGGACAGACGATTCCTTCCGCCAGAAAGGATCAACGTTTCATTGTCCTGCGCCAACCGGTCGGGGTCGTCGGTGCCGTCACTCCTTGGAATTACCCCATATCCATGATCACCCGTAAAGTTGCTCCTGCGCTGGCCGCCGGCTGCACCATCGTTCTCAAACCGGCGGAGGCCACTCCTTTTTGTGCCAAGGCCGTTTTCGAGGTGTTCGAAAAAGCCGGAATTCCCTCGGGGGTCGCCAATCTGGTGACGGCCCTGGAGCCGGAACCTATAGGCGAAGTCTTCCTCGAGGATCCCAGAATTCGCAAGCTGACATTTACCGGATCGACCCAGGTGGGCAAGATGCTCGCCCGGGGGGCTGCGTCCCAGTTGAAGAGGGTCTCTCTGGAACTGGGCGGTCATGCACCCTTTATTGTCTGCCGCGATGCAGACCCGATTCATGCGGCCAAGGGGCTCTCCCTCGTGAAATTTCTCAACACCGGCCAGGCCTGTATCAGCCCCAACCGAATTTTCGTTCACAGGGATATGCTCGCCCCCTTTATCGGCGAATTGTCGACAAGGGTTTCGGTGATGAAAGCCGGATCAGGATTCGAGATCGGCAACCGTATCGGGCCGCTGGTCAACGTTGCGGCCCTGGAAAAAGTGGATAGGCAGGTGCGAGATGCCGTCGCCAAAGGCGCCGACCTCGTTGCCGGCGGTAGGCGCCTGACCGAAAACGGGTTGGAAAAAGGATTTTTCTACGCACCGACCATCCTCAACAATGTCACTGCCGATATGACCATTTATCGGGAGGAGACCTTCGGACCGGTTGCCCCCATCATCCCCTACGACAAGGAAGACGATTTGTTGACCATGGCCAACGACACCAACTACGGCCTGGCCTCCTATGTCTATACGCGTGACCTGAAAAAGGCCTTTGCCCTTTTCGAGGGACTGCATTTCGGCATTGTAGGCATCAACGACATCAACCCGACATCGGCGGGTGCGCCGTTTGGGGGCATGAAGGAGAGTGGCTTGGGTCGCGAGGGTGCCATCGAGGGAATCGACGAATATCTGGAGACCAAACTTGGCGGATTTTCCGTCTGATCACCTTCGATGTGCCCTACCATAGTTGACATAACGAGACTCAAACCTATTCCCAACGGTGATCGACCAAAGGGATCATTGCTTGCCTGTTTCTTTCCATCTTAATTAAAGATGGAGGTCCGGCAGGAAACTTGCCTAGTCAGAATCAGGGGGGATTGGAAGATCCGACTGAGTCTGAGTGTCTCAAACCGAGGCTGTACTGTAGGCTTAAGAGATGGGTATGCTTAGAAAAGCGTTCCTGCCGCCAAGGGTTGACGTGGCCTTTATTTCATAAAGATCATCTTTTTTTGAAAGGCGTTGCAGAGGGCAGCCAGACTGCATGGGCCATCCCGGGCCTATTTGTGCTCATGGGGATGGTCCCCATGGAGATGGACGTGGTAATGCTGATGAGGCCGAATATAGCTCTCTCCGGCGATTCTACCTTTTTCCATCACTTTAACAAAGGTCGTTGTCTGGGCGAGAAACTCCAGTTCATGTGAAATCAGGATATAGGAGAGATCGAGGGAAGGGAGGATTTCTATGAGCTTGACCTTTGTAGCGTCATCCAGACCGGCAGTTGGTTCGTCGAGGAGCAGGACCTCCGGTTCCATGGCCAAAACAGTCGCCAGTGAGACAAGCCGTTTTTCACCTCCTGAGAGCTTGTACGTTATTCTGTCTCCAAAACCGGACAGGCCCAGCTGATCCAAGGTCTTTTCCGCAATGGCACGGGCTTCACTTTTTGATTTTCCTAAATTAAGGGGGCCGAAGGCAACATCTTCAAAAACCGTTGGGCTGAACAACTGATCATCGGCGTCTTGAAAAAGGAGACCGATTCTTTGACGGACATCTCTGTAGTCTTTTTCCTCTTTTATATTCCTGCCAAAGAGCTCAATCCTACCGGAATCCGGGCTTAAGAGACCCATAATGACATGAAACATGGTGGTTTTCCCACTTCCATTTGCCCCCATCACGCCCATATGCTCGCCCTTGCACAAAGACAGGTTAAGTCCATCAAGGGCCTGGCGGCTTCCATCATAACGGAAAGACACCTCTTCGAGGTCAATAATCAGCTCTTTTGTATCCATTCCAGTATAACCAATCCGAGGATCACCGCTGTCATGAGAAACGCCCAAGTCCAATCCAGCGGAGAGGATGAAAACTCTTGCAGGGTGTGGAACCTACCTTTAAATCCTCGGCAAAGCATGGCCTGATACACACGCTCTCCCCTTTCAGAGGCCCTCACAAACAGCATTCCAAGAAAATAGGCCAATGTCCTGTAAGTATGCATGGTGGTCGAGGGTCTGAAACCCCGCACCTTTGCCGATCTCACAAGTCTTTGATATTCTCGTTCGATAACAAAGAGGTATCGATAAGTCAATAAGAGAAGATACACTATCTTTGTGGGAACCCCCATCCGGGCAAGTACATGCCCCAGAGTTGCCAACGATAGAGACGAAATCAACGAGAGAAAAGCCAGCACAATCGCGTTGGATTTCAGCGTAATCCTGGCGGAGAGGAGTACCCCTTCCCGGTATATGGTAAAAGGCCCCAGGTCCCACAAGGACTCCCCTCCAAAGGTGAGCGGGACGACGCACCAGAAAAAGAGGATCAGCCCATTGACGACGACTACCCTCCTTATTACATCCCGAACAGGGTAACGCGATAGGACCGTTAAAAGGCATGAAACGAAGAGGGCCGTTATAAGAACCGGGAAACTTGATAAAAGAGCCACAACAGAGGAATAAACTGCTGCAAAGACTACCTTGACTCTCGGGTCCAAACGGTGAATGATAGAATTTCCAGAAACAAAATCTTCATACATTATACGAACCACATATCCTTCAATATCGTTCCTCTCTCAAGATCCCCCCTGGATTTCTTCCCCGAACCCGTTAAGAATTTGAAGAGGTCCCCGCCATCATCAAACATTTCTAAAAGAACCGGTAGGATGTTTCTTGACCTGTGAAGATAGGGGCATAGAGTATCCAGGTCAAGGTAAAAACCTGGTCGATATCCAATTTATTCAACTCCAAGAACCGGTTCCCTCCGTGCACCCCTTACCATGTGCTCCCCAACGGGATAAAGCCGAAGGTGGGCCATGTGGACCCAGATTATTGTTCTTTACCACCTAATCCTAAAAAAGGGGCCACAGTTGTTGAAACAACTCATTTATGTTATATATTATATTTAATAGCAGTTGTTTATTAAAAGATTAATCCATTCAACAACCAGGATGGAGCATAAGACCTTCAGATGGAACCCGTTTTTCATCATGCTTTAACACATTAAAGACCAAATCATCCAATCCATTACCCTGGAGGATGTCCATGCAGAAAGGTATACTTAAAATACCAATACTTACCTCTCCAAAAGGGTAGCCCGTGGTCCCTTTTGGGGCAAAAATCCATTCATTTTAAAAGTGGTTAATTTCTATAATCTGAGCCAAGAGCATCCTTTTCTGTAGGTCACTAAGAAGCCGGCGGGATTGTTATTAGGTAGACCTCTCTCGGAAGAAGAGTAGGGAATGAAGTCCTGTATATTTTGGAGGCTGGCCTTTTGAGCGGTATCGATTGGGATACTTCCAAAGAGGTGGCACAATGGCATTTTATAAACCTAAGTAAGGGAGGATATGTCATGAAAGCAGGCGTCATTTTTACGGGAACAGGCCCCATCTTGGTTTTGACCAGTTATAATTCATTTGAGGATCCCAAATTTATTGCCAAGCTAAGGGTCAAGGGCATCGAGAAATTCATAGCCAGTGAACTTCCTTTGGACAAAGTAAGGGCCAAATATGGAAACCACTACCATGTGGTTATGGGAGACCTTAAGCAGGCTGATGACCTTAGGGTCCTTGACTACAATGGGCACAACGTCTTTTACAGTTTTGAATTTTCAGATATGTCCAAGGCATTTTATCACGAAGGAGATGCTGCAGGGAGCATGATGTCTGTCAATCGAGAGGTGGCATGATGTCTAGGAGTTTGATCCTACCCCTGAAGATCGGGACTCCGATGAGTCGGCTGGGATGTCTCCTGTTCGGAAGTACCCGTCTCCAGGAACCTGAATCGTTTGAAGGGGGTGATCGTCTTATGCTGGTAAAGATCCTCATGAGGAGAAGATTTCAAGAGGGTAAGGTAAAGGAGGCTTTTGCAGTCATCAAAAAGATCCGTTCCATAGCCATGAATCAAAA
Organism: Thermodesulfobacteriota bacterium; assembly: GCA_034189325.1. GTDB lineage: Bacteria > Desulfobacterota > DSM-4660 > Desulfatiglandales > Desulfatiglandaceae > JAXHUM01. Next base: position 21,138 of record JAXHUM010000049.1, on the reverse strand, counting down.
GGGGTATATTTCCGGGGAAACATTCATTGCCCATGACGATTCGCGAAAGACAATGGTCATTGGGACATGGCAGAGCATGGATGACTGGATGAATTGGAAAGAGGGGGCAACGAGGAAAAAACTAGAAGGGGAATTGGAACAATTTTTGGAAGAACCAACAGAGTACGAGGCCTATGTCTACAGCAAATTCTATCTCTCCGTATCGGGGGGTGGATCCTGAAACATCCGCTTCGGCGTCCAATGCTCGAACAAAACATGGCGTCTTGTGTGGCAAAGGGTTAGGGAATTGCCAGAAATAATCCATTTGATGGAAGGAGGCCTATGATGAAGAAACAGATCATGAATTATGAGACCTTAATCAGAATCAACAAGGCCATATCTCATTCTAAGAATCCTGAAGAAGTCGTTCTGATGACCGTGGAGGGTGTCAAAACGGCGCTGGATGTCAAGGGATGCGCTCTGTTCCTTATCAATCGTAAAACCGATGAACTGGAGGTGGCAGCCTCCTATGGCCTGAGTGACGAGTATCTTAACAAAGGACCGCTAAGTGCCTTAAAGTCGATTGCCCAGTCCTTGGATGAAGGGCCTGTAGCGATTTACGATGTCTCCGATGATCCCAGGATTCAATATCCCGAGGCAGCACAAAAAGAAGGGATTGTTTCTATCATGGCCGTACCGATTACAATAAGTGGGAAGTTGATCGGGGCTCTCCGCGTTTATACGTCGGAGGCTTGGGAAGTCACACTGGAAGATGTTAGTTTTGTCCAGGCCCTAGCTCAGTTGGCGGGAATGGCCATAGAAATGAGCCGCCTTTATCAGGGACAGAAAGAAGCAATCGGTATCCTCAAGCAGATGCGGGAAGCTCAAAGCATCAGGAGCAAGAAAATGACACCCTATGAGGGGGTGCCTGTGAGTGCTCCTCTGAAAAAGCGCAGCAGGAGGGCTGCATGATCATTGTCCTTGCAGGAGTTTTGTGAGGGAACCCAGATCGATATCTCTATCATTGGATAGGGGTTCTACAAGACCTCAGCAACAACTGGGAAGGGTTTTCTGAGTATGGGGAAGTAAATCCGGGATGCTTCTGCAAACTCACTGCCTTGCTTTTTCCAAGACCACAGGAGGTGACACATGAGAAAGAATGTTTTGGTGGCGTTCGATGATTCTGAAAATGCTATGTCCGCGGTCGAAGCGGTTGCCCGCACCTTCACCACTGATCACGAAATCACACTATACAGTGTTATTCACGATACGGCAGCCGTATGCGGAATGTACAGTCCCGAACTAAGCCCACATTTCCTCTCCTTGAGGAGGGAGTTTTGTTCTCTGGATCACATGAAAAGGGAAATGATCCATCAAGCCCAACAAAGGGCCAAGGAGAGACTTGTCCAGGCGGGATTCACAGAGGAAAACATCAAATTAAAAGTTGAGAATGTTAAGAAGGGTATTGCGAGAGACATCATTGAAGAGGCCAAATCAGACTATAGCACCATTGTTCTGGGGAGACGAGGGATTTCTGGAGTAAAAGGATTCTTTCTTGGCAGTGTTTCGAGCAAAGTTGTCAGCTCTGTCAAAAATGTGTCCGTACTTGTGGTTGATTGAGGTCATTCATGGCCGGTGGAAGTTCTCAACTCCCTCTCCTGTGGCTCTTGAGAAATCACCTAATGACCCGGATATTGGATTTCAGCTTTTCCAGACCCGCACGGGCAAAGGCTGTCTTTCCCAGGCCCTTTTCAAACTCTTTGTGCCCCATTTTAAGGATCTGCCCTGTTGAAGGAAGAGAAACATCCTTTGACGATGCGGTCTCATTAAAGGGGCAGACCTCTTGGCAGATGTCGCATCCGAAGAAGCAACGACCCATTTTTTTCCCTGTTTCACGGTCTGGCGACTCACGGTGTTCGATCGTGAGATAGGAAAGGCATTTAGAGGGAATAAAGCAATAGGCCTTTTCTAGGGCACCGGAGGGACAAGAATTTATACAACGGGTGCAGGTCTGACATTGGTCTTCAACAGGTCTGGAGACAGAGGGTGGAAAGGAAATGGTTGTAAGGATCTCTGCAAGAAAAAAATAACTTCCGTAGCCGGGGATAATGAGCATATTGTTCTTACCGATAAACCCTATGCCTGACATATAGGCGAAGCTCCTTTCGAGGAGGGGTGCCGAATCGACGCATACCCTCGTCCTGGCTTCAGGGTGGTCTTTAACAATAAGGTCGGCAAGTCCTTGGCACAACGATCTCAGCCGACGGTGATAATCGGCCTTTCCAGGCTCGGAATATCTGGCGGCACAAAACCCATCTGTAGTGTAAGGTTTTCTTGCAGGATAGGGATAGGCGAGGCTGATGACGGACTTGCAGCCCTTGAGCAATTGTTGTGGGTCTTCACGCAGGGCAAGGTGGTTTTTGAGCCAATGCATCTCATGTTGCCGTTCCTCATCCAACCAGGAGACGAATTCATCAAAAAAAACAGGCCGTTCGGCCCTGGCAAAACCCACTTTCAAGAAACCCAGTTGCCTGGCCTCATCGACAAATGAGGAAATCACATCCAATGACTCCTAAGTGATCGGGAGGGTATGGCACTCTGAAAGACAAGTCTGAATACCATGGAAGTATCTTTTTTAGCGATCCTACAAATCATAAGGGGTCAAACTCTCATAGCCCTCCTCTGTGACAAGTACGGTCTGCTCAAACTGGGCGGACAGGGACCCGTCTGCAGTCACCGCAGTCCAATTATCCTCCAATATGCGCAGCCTCTTGCCACCCAGATTAATCATCGGTTCGATCGTGAAGACCATGCCCGGGACTAGGGTCACTCCCGATCCCCTCTGCCCGTAATGAGGAATCTGAGGCGACTCGTGAAATTCTATTCCCACTCCATGCCCCACAAACTCCCTAACCACGGAACATCCCTCGCCTTCCGAATAATTCTGAATGGCCCATCCAATATCGCCGACTGTATTGCCCGGTATGACGGCCTCCAGGGCCAGCTTCAGGCTCTGTCCGGCCACTTTAACGATCTTTTCAGCTTCTTTATCCGGGGTGCCGATAAAAAACGTCTTATTGATATCGGCGTAATACCCTTCCAAAATAGGCGTGACATCGACATTTACGATATCGCCCTCTTTTAAGATTCTGTCACCCGGAATACCATGGCATATCACCTCATTGACGGAAACACAGACACTCTTTGGAAAACCACGGTAATGGAGCGGCGCAGGGATCGCTCCATTTTTGATGGTGAATTCATGGACGAGCGTATTGATTTCATCCGTTTTCATGCCCACTCTGATCTCTTGCTCAACCATATCGAGCGTCTCCACTGCCAGGAGTCCCGCTCTTCTGATACCTTCGATCTCTTTTTTGCCTTTCAGGTGGATCTTGTACTTCCTGAGATAGAGGTCTTTGAGAGACTCCTGCCCCTCATCCTCCTTGTCAAGGCAGCACTTTTTGTATTTGAGACCACTCCCACAAAGGCAAAGGTCATTTCTTCCTATTTTGGTCCTCTTGTTTTTCATTTACACCCTCATTTTTGGCCGAATACTTCGCAAGCAAAGAGCGACCCTCCGAGATCCTGATAATCGCGGGCACGGAATGTCCCCTTTACCGGTCATCCTAAAATGTTTGCGAAAAGGTCTAAAAGTATCATTATACTCTTTAGGACTCAGAATACAAACCAATTACTCGCCCCTGCCCTTCTCATCAGCGATGGCGCTTTTCAGGATCCCTGTGGATCACCATTTATGTTTTTCGGGGGATGCCCTTCAGATGACGAGGTAGGGTCTCAGAGACTTTGGTAAAAACCTCCTTTTGGGTCTTGAGAAAAGGAAAACAAGACTTATCGTATTCCCAACCGTGACGGAGATCCAAACCGTCAAAGAGAAGGAATTGACCTGCAGTGACCGAAACGGGTCTGTTTCAATGTGAGGTCGATATTTGCTCCTGATTGTGGTATGAGTGAGACGAGCATGGGGCCTGCGGCCCGATGCCTTACAGCAAGGCCCCAATTTGAGCTTCTTAAGGCCTCCCAGTGGGATGCCGTCTTGCGACATGTTGGGCTGTTCGTGCTGAAGATTCAAATAAGAAAGGATTTCCCATGGCTGACATAAAGGTAGGTATTATTGGTGCAGGGGGATATGGCGGATGCGGAGCTATTGAGCTCATACTGAACCATCCACAGGCGGATATCAGGGCCCTCATCGACAAGCAGGATATAGGTAGGCCGATCAGTGATCTCTATCCCCATCTGAGGAGCTTTTGTGATCTTCCTTTAATTGATCCTGAAGATCCGGATTGCCCGGATGATTTTGACGTGGTGTTTTTTTCCACCCCTGATGGTGTCGGCCAAAAGGCAGCCGCAACCTGGCTGAAAAAAGGGGTCAAGGTTATTGACTATAGTGGGGACTTTCGGTTCAATGATTTTCAAACGTATAAGGGGTATGCCGCCAGGATCGGGCGGGCTCAGGAACATAGTTCTCCCGAACTGCTTTCTAAATCGGTTTATGGACTGGCGGAGTTACACAGGGACGAGATAGCCCGCTCCAACCTTGTGGGGAATCCGGGTTGTTTTGCGGTGAGCTGCATCCTGGGTCTGGCACCGGCCGTGCAATCGCGAATCATTGATTCGGAATCCATCATTTGTGACGCTAAGACAGGAGTCTCTGGTGCGGGAAAAACTCCCTCTCCCATGTTTCATTACCCGGCCCGCTACGACGCCATGAATGCCTATAAGATATCCGGTCATCAACATGTCTACGAGATTGAAAGGGAGTTGGGCCTATTGGCGGACAGGGACATCACCGTCACCTTTACACCCCATGTCGTGCCCCTTGCCCGTGGTATTTTGACGACAATATATGCCAGGCTTGAGGAGGGGGTGGATCTCAAAAAAGTAGAAGCAGTCTATCGATCGTTCTATCAGAACGAGGCCTTTGTAAGGGTATGCGACCCTGAGAAGCCCCAAACGTCCACCGATGTCCGCGGCAGTAATTTCTGTAGCCTCTCCGTTCACACGGACCAAAGAACAGGCAAGCTCATTGTGGTCAGCCTGATTGACAATCTCGTAAAGGGCCAGGCAGGTAGCGCCGTCCAGAACATGAATATACTCTTCGGGCTTGAGGAAACAGCCGGGCTACTCCGCCCCGGTTTATATCCATAAACCGGGTCTGACAGGCTTTTTCCGGAGTCCGGCACCAAGTCTGAACTGGTCGAACCGTTTGCACATGCCGCTGAAGGAGAACCCAATGAGCGACTTTGAAGGATTTCCAAAACAATCGGTGACCTTTTTGACCGATTTAAAAAAAAACAACAACAAGGATTGGTTTCATCGTGAAAAACAGGGCTACGAAACCTACATCATGGAACCTGCCAGGACCTTTGTTGTTGAGATGGGTCGAAGACTGAGATCTATTGCCCCACATATCAATGCCATACCAAAGGTCAATCAAAGTCTTTTCAGGATCCATCGTGACACCCGCTTCAGTCATGACAAAACGCCTTACAAAACCAATTTGGGCGTATGGTTCTGGGAGGGGAAAAGAAAGAGGATGGAGTGTTCAGGGTTCTATTTTCACTATGGAGATGGAAAACTGATGCTCGGAGTCGGCATGCATGTGCTTTCTTCGGAACTTCTGAAAAGATATCGAGAGGCTGTGGCGGACGAAAAGCTGGGGCCCGAGCTGGTGAGAAGCGCCAACAAGATTGCCAAGCAGGGGTATGCGATCGGGGTGAAGCACTATAAGCGTGTCCCGCGAGGGTATGATTCCCAACACCCGCGGGTGGAATTCCTCCTTCATAAGGGACTGACCGCATCGGTTGAGGAAAAGCTTCCGGAGGTGTTCTTCTCCCCTAAGATTGTGGACTATACCTTTTCACATTTTAAAAGGATGGAGCCTATTCATCAATGGCTTAGGAAGGTCATGGACTGATCTATTTCCCGTTCAGGCTGAGTAAGGAAAACCTCCTTATTCCGGTATAGTGAAGTTCTGGAATCTATTTCAACAAACCGGATTCGTTCGACAAAAGCGATAAAGGCCTTTTTCATGCTCTCATCGCTCTCCTATAAAAAGGCATGGGTGACTAAGCGGCCATCTCCTTCCAGATCCGAGTATGGGGTAAAAAAACAGGATTCTTGACAACTCTGGAACAGGAGGCTTCGGCAAAGAGAGGGGAGAGAGATGGTCACCTTGAAAAAGACTTGACTGTAAATGAACGATGTATTATTAATAATTACTTGGGGAGTCTGAGCGGGCATAGCTCAGCTGGTAGAGTACAAGCTTCCCAAGCTTGGTGTCGCGGGTTCGACTCCCGTTGCCCGCTCCATCGAATTGTTATAACTAGGCTTTGGCCTGATACCCTTTTTGAGGTTTTCGACCATCCTGGAGGATCGGTTTGCTTACTTCGGATTGTGGACTGAGTATGCGCTTAGTTTTATTTGGATGAGTGCATAAGGTGGATTTACAATCTTAGTCTTCATTGACAAACCGGGCCTCAGGGTCCGTTTTTTTTTGTCCCTGTTACTATAGACGATCCCTCTCAGGCGGGGTGGAGCCCCATTTTCTGGACAATGTTATTAAGATGGATCCCTCACAACATCACGATATCTCCGGTTCTGTGATCGATCAAGTGATGGGTCTTGTGGAACCTTTACTCGATCACATCGGTTTTGAACTCATAGATGTAGAATATGTGACCGAGCATGGTCGAAGGGTCTTAAGGTTTTATATAGATAAAGAGGGTGGAATCACCTTGGATGAGTGTGCCATGATCAGCCGCCGATTCGGTGATGTCATCGATCAAGAAGATATTTTCCACCATGAGTATGTGTTGGAGGTCTCTTCACCAGGTCTGGATAGGCGCCTGAAAAGAGAAAAGGACTTTCAGAAGGTCGTCGGGAAAAGGATAAAGGCTGTAATGATGGTTCCCATCCAGGGAAGACGCAAATTCACCGGGTTATTGCGTGCTGTTGAAGATGGGGTATTGTCCCTTGAAATAGAGAAAGAAATCGTTCTCTTGCCCTTGCGGAATATCGCAAAGGCCAACTTAATATTTGAGTTCGAGGACTGAAGAATCCAATTAGGTCATGGAGTAAAGAGATATGCCTTCAGATTTAGCAAAAATGATTGAGCAGGTAAGTCGCGAAAAAGGCGTTGACCAACAGGTTTTAGTCAAGGCCCTTGAGGAGGCCGTGCAAACAGCGGCCAGGAAGAAGTATGGCCAGGATTACGATTTGGAGGTCAATTTCAATGAAGAGTTGGGAGAAATAGAGGTCTTCGAATTCAAGGAGGTGGCTGAAAATGTAACCAGCGAGTACCTGCAGATTTCTGTTGAAGAGGCCCATGCAATGGACCCCGAAGCTGAAGTGGGTGATAGTCTGGGCATCAAGATGGATACGGATGATTTTGGTAGAATCGCGGCACAATCAGCCAAGCAGGTCATTATGCAGCGTCTGAAAGAGGCTGAGAGGGACATCGTTTTTGATGATTTCAAAGACAGACAGGGAGAGATCATTAACGGAATTGTGCAACGATTCGACAGGGGGGCCATAGTCGTTAATCTCGGCAGGGCAGATGGAGAATTGCCTGTAAGGGAGCAAGTTCCTAATGAAACATACAGGCAGGGAGATCGCATCAGGGCCTATATCCTAGAGGTGAAACAGTTCGGCCGGGGTCCCCAGATCATCCTATCCCGTACCCATCCCAATTTCGTTTCAGCCCTTTTTGAGAGTGAAGTCCCTGAAATCTCGGAGGGTATTGTCCAGATAATGCAGGTGGCAAGGGAGGCCGGCGCCAGGACAAAAATAGCTGTCAAGTCCAAGGATCCTGATGTGGATCCTATCGGCGCCTGCGTGGGTATGAAAGGGAGGAGAGTGCAGGCAGTCGTTCAAGAACTCCGTGGAGAAAAAATCGACATTGTAACCTGGGACCCTGATGCAGCCAAGCTGGTTTGCAATGCCTTGGCACCCGCCGACATTACGCGTGTGGTTGTTGATGAGGGAAAGCATTCCATGGAGGTCGTTGTCCCTGATGATCAGCTTTCCCTCGCCATCGGAAAGCGAGGTCAGAATGTACGACTGGCCTCGAGATTGACTGGCTGGAAACTCGACGTGACCAATGAGAATGATTACAACCAGGCCCTCAAAAAGGGATATTCATCCCTGCTGGCCTTGGAAGGCATCGGTGAGAAAATGGCCTCCGATTTTTATGACCGTGACTTCAGATCGGCGGAAGATATTGCAGGGGCGGCAGTGTCAGATCTGGTTGCCATTGAAGGCATAACGGATGAGTTGGCCGAGAAATTGATTGAAGAGGCTGTAGAATGGGTGAAACACATTGAAATCTCGGGGGAAACATCGCAAGAACCGGAAGATGATCGCAAAGCCCCGAGCGATGAAAAGGTCGAAGGGGTTGAGGCCGGAGATGATAAAGCCGAAGTCCCTTTAGAGTCTCCGGAAGATGAGATTCCTGTAAGCGAAACAGCCTCAGCAGTAGATGATGACACTGATGAGGACGAAGACTTAAGTAATGAAGATGTGAAGGATAAAGACGTGACCAATGAGCAAGAATAAAGGGCACATTCCCATACGCATGTGCGTTTCATGCGGGGAAAAGAAAATCAAGAGGGAATTGACCCGTCTTGTTCTCAATGAGAGGAGTGAAGCGGTCTGTGGGGATAGGAGAGGAGATGGAAGAGGGGCCTATGTTTGTTCGAGAAAATCTTGCTGGGAAGACCTTGCAAAGGGTAAGAAGCTTAATAGGGCCTTCAGGCAGGCAGGCCCAATAGCTGTTGGCGACGATCTTATAAGTCGAAAGATTAACAGGAGCGTTCCTTTTAATCGTGGGGGAACTGGCGATCTTCTTCAGGCACAGCCTACTGAATAAATGAGAAGGATCTAGTTTGTTTTGGGGGATTATATGGCGAAAGTCAGAGTTTATGAATTGGCCAGAGAGCTTAATATGGATAGCAAGGATCTTGTGGAAAAGCTTCTGAATGGTGGGGTCAATATAAAGAACTATATGAGTACTCTGGACGAGACATCCATTCAAAAGGCTAGAGAAATCGTCTCAGGTGTTGTTTCTGAAGTTGTGGAAGAAAAACGCATCAAACCCACCGTGATTCGCCGGCGGAAAAAGATAAAAATCGATAAAACACCACCCAAAGAATCGGAAGAAGAGCTGAAAAAAGAAGTAGAAGCTCCCATCCCGGAAATCAAGGAAGAGGAAGAGGTCGAAGAGCAAGAAGACGTTAGAGCAGAAGCGCACCCTCCAGAAGAGCCGATCCGAGAACCGGAGAAAGAAGAGCCACCGCAAGAACCAAGGGTGGAAGAGCTTCCTCCATCAGAGGAGGAAACCAAGGCAGAGCCTGAAGAAAAGCCGAAGAGGCCCATAAAAAGGAGGTTTGAGGAACCCGCGAAGATCATAAAACTCCCTGACAAACCTCCAAAGGTAGAGGCGGTTCCCGAGGTCGAAAAAAGGGCTGAACCTGTGCAGGAAGGGCCTGTTCCGGTACAACCCCCGGGCTGGGTTCCACCTTCAGGTAAAGAGACCAAAGAAGAGACTAAAGAAGAGACTAAAAAGGAGAAGCCCAAGAAAAGAAAAAAGGGTAGGAAAAAGGAGGTCGAAGTAGAAACCCTGCCCCAGAAGATGTTGAAGCATAAGAAGAAAGAGATTTATGAAAAGGCCGATCTGTATAACGACCGCCCTTTGAAACGAAAAGCCAAAAAGGTCTCGCAGAAGGGAAAGGCCCCCATTCGGGAGCAAAAGCATACTGAGATTACCGTGCCTAAGGCTATTAAAAGACGGATTAAGGTCCAGGAAGTCGTCACAGTCGGTGAATTGGCTAAGGCAATGGGGATAAAAGGCGCGGAACTCATAAAGAGATTGATGGTATTAGGAACCGGTGTCAGCCTAAATCAGTCGATTGATTTTGAAACAGCCTCGGTGGTTGCGGACGATCTCGGCTATGAACTGGAATTAGGGACCTTCAAAGAGGAGCAGCTGACTTCAGAGGTTGAAGACACCCCTGAAGATCTCAAAGCGAGACCGCCTGTTGTGACCATTATGGGCCATGTGGATCATGGGAAAACATCGCTTCTGGATTATATCCGTCAATCGAACATTATCGATGGAGAATCAGGCGGTATAACCCAGCATATCGGCGCTTATTATGTCAAGACTGACGAGGGAGATGTTGTGTTTCTTGATACTCCGGGACATGAGGCATTTACCGCCATGAGGGCCAGGGGAGCAGAAGTGACGGACCTGATCGTGTTGGTCGTCGCGGCTGATGATGGTGTCATGCCGCAGACAAAAGAGGCTATTAATCATGCGCGTGCGGCTGATATTCCTATTGTAGTCGCTGTCAATAAGATTGATAAGGCGGAAGCCAACCCGGATAAAGTCAAAAGAGAACTGGCCGAACAGGGGCTCACGCCTGAAGACTGGGGTGGAGATACGATCTTCGCTCACATTTCCGCAAAGACGGGTGAAGGCGTTGACGAACTTTTGGGACTGATACTGCTCCAATCGGAGATGCTTGAACTCTCGGCCAATCCAAACAAGAAGGCGCGAGGGACTATTATTGAGGCAAAACTTGATAAGAGCAAGGGCCCGGTGTGTACGGCCCTTATAAAGAGCGGGACCCTCCATAAAGGAGAATATTTCGTTTGTGGTGATCAGTTCGGCCGTGTCAGGGCGATGAATGACCATAGAGGTAAGAAGATGAAGTCGGCAGGTCCTTCAGTTCCGGTTGAGATATACGGTATATCCGGTGTGCCGATGGCAGGTGATGAGTTTATCGTGGTTCAAGACGAGAAGTCCGCCAAGCAGGTTGTGGAGCACCGCAAAAACCAGGGAAGGAAGCCGGAGTCGCCAGGTAGGGGTCTGGTCAGCCTGGACGATCTCTATGAGAAGATGAAAGAGGGCAAAATCAAGGAGCTTAATATTGTCCTGAAGACGGACGTACAGGGTTCCCTTGAGGCGCTTTCCGATGCCCTGATCAAGCAGGGCACGGATGAAGTCAGGCTGAAAGTCATTCATGCGGCCACGGGAGCCATTACCGAATCGGATATTATGTTGGCTTCCGCCTCAAACGCCATGGTGATCGGCTTTAATGTCCGGGCCAACCCCAGGGTGTCGGAAGTCGCTGAAAAAGAGGGCGTTGATATCCGGTACTACGATGTTATTTATGAAACCATAAAGGATGTTCGTGCTGCTATGGCAGGTCTTCTGGATCCGGTCAAGAAAGAAAAGGTTATCGGCCATGCGGATGTTAAAGAGATATTTCACATTCCCAAGGCAGGCACCATTGCCGGTTGTCATGTCTCGGACGGGTCTGTCAAAAGAAATGCGAGCGTAAGGCTCTTGCGGGACGATGTGGTTGTCTTTGACGGCAAGCTTTCCTCACTCCGACGGTTCAAGGACGATGTCAAAGAGGTGGCATCCGGTTATGAATGCGGAATCGGTCTGGAGGGCTACCAGGATATCAAGCCGGGTGATGTGTTCGAGATATATGAGATAGAAGAGGCCAAAGCGGAGCTCTGAAAACATGGTTGTAGGTACTTTGAAGATAGAGTTCCGGCTCGTTGACAACCATTCTCTCAAAGAAAAGAGAAAAGTGGTCAAGAGTATGGTGGGCAAGGTAAAATCGAGGTTCAATGTCTCTATCTCGGAAGTCGGTTCTAATGATCAATGGCAAAAGATCGAACTGGGGATCAGCGCGGTGGGAAACGACAGACGTCATATCGATGCCTCCCTTAATAAAGTCTTCAGTTTTATTGAAACCCTTTATCTCGCACAGATCGTCGATAGTGAGATGGAGATCATCAGCCTATAGTAGGATAATTCCGCCGGTCTAAGAGCCGGCGACTGGGAGAGATACCGGCGATGTTGGCAGGCAAAAGGGCACACAGAGTTGGAGAGCAGATTCAAAGAGAAATCGCCAACATATTAATGGATAAGGTAAGAGATCCCAGGGTCAAGGGCGTTACGATTACAGGCGTCCGTCTCAGTAATGATCTGAAGTCGGGGAGAATCTTTTACAGCGTGATTGGAGACAAGACAGAGATAGACAGGGCCCAGGCCGGGCTGGATAGTGCCCGACGATTCGTCAAAAGGGAGATCGGAAGACGCATGGCCCTGAAGTATGTGCCCGAAATCATGTTTATCCATGATTCCTCTCTGGAGAGGGGCAGCGCAATGGAGGCACTTTTTCAAAGGCTGAACAGGGATAAAGGGAATCATGTCACTGAATAGAATCGCAACGGTCCTAACGGAGGGGAGGCATTTCCTAATCATTGGGCACAAGGACCCCGATGCCGATGCTATCGGATCGATGCTCGCCCTTGGAAAGGCACTATCCGATGCAAAGAAAGAGGTCGTTCTTTTGACCGAGCACCCCCTGCCCCCACCCTATATCCATATGAAAGGGGCACACAGGATCGTCTCGGACTTTGACCCTAAGAGGACTATAGATTTTATTATAGCCCTTGATTGCAGTGACAGAGAAAGGCTGGCCCCCGACCTGAAAGACTTCGAAAAAAAACGGCCCCTGGTCAATATCGACCATCATGCAAGCAACGATGCCTTTGGGGACTTAAATCTCGTTGATCCCGAGAGCTCATCGACGGGCGAGCTGGTTTACAGATTAATAAAGGCGGCTGATCTACCGTTGGGTCCCGAGGCCGCCGAGAACATATTTTCCGCCATCCAGACCGATACCGGCTCATTCAGGTATAATAACACCACTCCCGCTTCCATGCGATTAGGTGCGGAGATGATGGAGTATGGTGTGAAACCCTGGGAAGTATCCAGGAGGCTCACAGATCAATACAGCCTGGCAAGGTTGAAATTATTGGAGATGGCGCTCCATTCCGTTGAATTTCATTATGGCGGCAGACTTGGGATGATGACGCTCTCATTGGAGATGTTTGAAAAAGCCGGGGCCCAAGAGAGTGAAAGTGAGCGATTCGTCGATTATCCCAGGTTTGTTTCAGGCGTTGAGATCGCCGTTTTGATTCGCCAGACAGGCGCAAAAGATTACAAGTTCAGTTTACGTTCCAACGATCACGTTGACGTTTCCGCTCTTGCCTCCCGGTTTGGGGGCGGAGGACATATGAGGGCTGCGGGATTTGAGCTTAGTGGTTCCATCGAGGAGGTGAAGCAAGGATTTTTGAGAGAGGCTTCACTGCTTTTGAATGACGCAGATCAATGATGGAATTGTCCTCGTCGATAAAGAAGTGGGAGAGACGTCGTATGATGTAGTGAGGAAGATCAAAAGACTCTTGAGAATCGCAAAGGTCGGCCACGCAGGGACACTCGACCCGTTTGCCACGGGATTATTGATCATTCTCCTTGGACAGGGAACCAAGCTCTCGAATCTGATCATGACCGGCCAAAAGGTCTACCGAGCCACATTGAGACTCGGGGTTGAAACAGACACCCTGGATCTCACAGGCCTGGAAGTCCGAAAAAACTCGGTGCCGGAGATCAGACCCGAACAGATAGGGCAAAAGGTGCGGGAGTTCATTGGAGATATCGATCAAACGCCGCCCGCGTTTTCAGCGATCAAGCACAAGGGGGTCCCTGCATACATATTGGCCCGCAAGGGGGAAGTACCTGAACTCAAGAGAAGAAGGGTCCGTATCTTTGACATTAAGGTCCTTGACGTGAATCTGCCCGACATTACGATAGAGGTGGTCTGCTCCGCCGGCACCTATATCAGAAGCTTGGCGGCGGACTTAGCTGCGGAGCTGGGACCCGGCGGGCATCTTATCTCTTTGAGAAGATTGGCCAGCGGCCGGTTCAACGTTGACCATGCCCTCTCTTCCGGCAGGATTTTGGAGCAGGACAAGACCGCTTTTCTAATGGATCACTTGATTCCCCTCGCATCCGCTGTTCCCGAGTTGCCTGAGGTTGAGGTGCCCCGAGCTCTGGCCGAGAAAATCAGACGTGGGTACCAGCCGTATTGGAAGGAATTATCCGGTCGCTATGACACCGTATATGAGGAAAGCAGGAATGTTAAGCTTGTTTCTCGCAGAGAACTTGTAGCTATAGCAGAAGTAAATCTGAGTAAGGGGGTTGGACATGGGCATGTAAAGATCAAGAGGGTTTTTCTTTGATAGTCAAGTGGTCTGATTTTGGTTTGAACTAACATCAAATGAGGAGGAAAAAAAAGTGGTTTTGACACCCAAAATCAAAAAAGGAATCGTTGATCAATTCAAACTCCATGATAAGGATACCGGCTCACCTGAGGTTCAGATTGCGCTATTAAGTAAGCGAATTTCCTATCTTACCGAGCATTTCAAAATCCATAAAAAGGATCATCATTCACGTCGGGGTTTGTTGAAAATGGTGGGCCATAGGAGGAGGCTCCTCAATTACTTGAAGAGGAAAGATTTAGACAAATACCAGGAGCTGATTAAGGAACTCGGCATCCGCAAGTAGTGATGATCGAGATCGCGATGGCCGGTTACGGATTGAAAAGGCTCAAATATACTATCGAGGCTCGATATCTGAGGCTCGACATAAACGAAAGGATATATTGATGATAAAAAGCTGTTCAACAGAAATAAATGGTCGTTTGCTGAATATTGAAACAGGCCGCATCGCCCTTCAGGCGAGTGGATCTGTTGTCGTGACGCTCGGCGAGACCGTTGTTCTGGTCACCGCGGTTTCAACAGACGAGATCCGTGAGGGAATCGATTTTCTCCCTCTCACCGTGGAATACCAGGAGATGTCTTATGCAGGTGGTAGAATTCCGGGCAATTTTTTCAAGAGGGATATGGGGCGGCCCAGTGAACGTGAAACACTCATTTCCCGTTTGATAGACAGGCCGTTAAGACCGCTCTTCCCGGATGGCTATTACTATGAGACGCAGGTAATTGCCTCGGTGCTGTCGACCGACAAGGAAAACGAGGCGGATATGCTGGCTCTTGTAGGGGCTTCAGCTGCGCTCGAGGTGTCGGATATCCCATTCGGGGGTCCGATCGGCGGTGTTCGCGTGGGGAGAATCAACGGAGAGTTTGTCGCTAATCCTACTCTCACCCAGCAAGCGGAAAGCGACATTAACCTGATTGTTGCGGCAAATCGTTCCGGTGTCGTCATGGTGGAGGGTGGAGGGCTTTTTGTGCCTGAATCCGAGATGATTGACGCCATCTTTTTCGGGCAGGAAGCGATCAAACCGATCCTTGCCATGCAAGATGAACTCAAATCTGAGATTGGAAAACCAAAAAGGACCCTGCCTTCCCCCGAAGACAACAGCGTTCTTATTGAAAAAGTCGATGAATTGGGGACACCACTCCTCAGGGAAGTGATCACAACATCCGACAAGATGTTGAGGCAAGAAAAGGCCAAGGAGGCGAGAATTTCCGTTTTATCGTCTCTGGCTGACGCTTATGAAGACAAGACATCGGAGATCAACGAGGCGATGCATTCGCTTGAGAAAAAGATGGTCCGGAAGATGATTCTGGAGGAGGGAAAGAGGATAGACGGCCGTCCGTTTGACGAGGTGAGGCCGATTGAGTGTACTGTAGGGATCCTTCCTCGTGTCCATGGTTCAGCACTCTTTTCAAGGGGTGAGACCCAGGCCATGGTATTGACCACCTTGGGGATGGATCGTGATGAGCAGAAGATAGAGTCTATTTACGGCGACCATTACAGATCATTTATTCTCCATTACAATTTTCCCCCTTACAGCGTGGGGGAAGCCAAAAGACTGGGAGGCCCGGGACGACGAGAGATTGGCCATGGGGCCCTTGCCAGAAGAGCGCTTTTACCTGTGATCCCCGATCACGAGGGGTTCAAATACTGCGTTCGGGTAGTCTCAGAGATACTCGGGTCGAACGGTTCTTCCTCAATGGCCTCTGTCTGCGGTGGGAGCCTTTCACTAATGGACGCCGGAGTACCTATTCAAGAGCCTGTGGCGGGTATAGCCATGGGGCTGGTAGCGGACGGCGAAAAGGTGGCCGTACTGACGGATATTATAGGGGATGAAGACCACTACGGTGACATGGATTTTAAGGTGACAGGGACAGAAAACGGGATCACGGCCCTGCAGATGGACATCAAGATAGAAGGAATCTCAAAAGAGGTCATGGAGCAGGCGCTTAAACAGGCCAAGGAGGCACGACTCCATATCCTGAATAAGATGGGAAAGGCGATTACCAATCCAAGGGAGAACATCTCCGAATATGCGCCGATCATAAAGACGATGTCGATTCCACCTGAAAAGGTCAGGATCCTCATCGGTCCCGGAGGAAAGACCATCAGAGAGATCACCAATGCCTCAGACACGAGGATTGACGTCGATGATGAAGGGACCATCACTCTTTCCTCCCCTGACAAGGCATGCATAGATACGGCGACCCAAATGATTAACGAGATCGTCCAGGAAGCCGAAGTTGGTAAGCTCTACAAGGGGAAAGTGGTGAAGATAATGGATTTCGGAGCCTTTGTGGAGATCTTTCCAGGAACCGACGGCCTGATCCACATATCACAGCTTGAGAACAAGAGGGTCGAAAAGGTGACCGATGTCCTTAATGAGGGAGATGAGGTCCTGGTCAAGGTCTTGGAAGTCGATAGCAACGGCAAAATCCGTCTATCCAGAAAGGCCGCACTGGGGGAAAGTCTGGATAATGTATAGCAAAACAGTCCTGGAAAACGGTGTCAGGATTATTTCCGAGCAAATGGACCACCTCAAGTCGATTTCCGTTGGTCTCTGGGTGGATACCGGCTCCCGCGATGAGGCGGGGAGTGAAAACGGGATCTCCCACTTCATTGAGCATATGATTTTCAAGGGGACTCGCAACCGTAGCAGCCTTCAGATCGCCAAGGAACTGGATGCGATCGGCGGGATGAGCAATGCGTTCACGGGAAAGGACAATACCTGCTTTTACGCCAGGGTCCTTGGGAAGCACTTTCCACTTGTCTCAGAAATCCTGTCGGACATTTTCCTCAATTCCCTGTTCGATCACGAAGACCTGGAGCGCGAAAGGCTTGTGATTCTTCAAGAAGTCAGTATGGTGGAGGACACCCCTGATGAGAATATCCATGTCCTCTTCAATCGACTCTTCTGGCCCAACCACCCCATCGGAATGCCTATTCTCGGCACCGTGGAAACCGTATCCTCCATCACAAAGGGAACCATACAGAAGTACATTAAAGATTTTTATGTCCCTGAAAGGATCGTGATAGCGGCCGCGGGAAACGTGGACCACGAGTCGATTGTCTCGAAGTTCGCGCCTCAATTTGAGTCCCTCGAGAGAGGGAGAAATCACTACGTGAGAAAGGCCCCCGAATCCTTTGCAGACGCCCTCTTTCATCACAAAGACCTGGAGCAGGTCCATGTTTGTCTGGGGGGAGACGCCCCTTCTCAAACAAGCGACAAACGATTTGCCTCAGCTATTTTCAATACGGTCCTCGGGGGAAACATGAGTTCCCGCCTGTTCCAGGAGATCAGAGAAAAGCGTGGTCTCGCCTACTCGGTTTATTCTTTTCTGTCCACCTATGTGGACACCGGCTTCCTAGGTGTTTATGCGGCGGTCGATCGAA
Source organism: Thermodesulfobacteriota bacterium (assembly GCA_034189325.1). Taxonomy (GTDB): domain Bacteria; phylum Desulfobacterota; class DSM-4660; order Desulfatiglandales; family Desulfatiglandaceae; genus JAXHUM01. The sequence continues at coordinate 3,599 of JAXHUM010000049.1, read as the reverse complement.
TCAATGTAGAAGCGACGATCGAAACAATCCAGAGGGAAATCAAAAAGCTTGCACAGGGAGAACTGTCGGAATCCGATCTGTGGGCGGCAAAGGAACACTTGACAGGGGGATTGTATTTGACATCTGAAGGGGCTGACAGCCAGATGATGCGGACCGCCAAGAACGAATTGGTATTTGAGCGACACATTCCCGTTGAGGAGGTCATTTCCAATCTGGAGAAGGTCACACGGGACGAGGTCGTTGAGGTCGCAAACAGCATATTCCTCTACGGCAAAGTCTCCCTAGCGACATTAGGGCCCCTCAGGGAGGAAGATTTTAACAAGGGGTGCTTCGGATTTTAGCTGTCGATGAAAAAGCAAGACGATGACAAGGAGGTCTTTCTTTGTTGGAGAGGGTCGTCGTAAAAGTAACCAGGCTTGAAGAGAGCCGGGATCTAGCGCTCCCGTCGTATGAATCAGAGGGGTCGTCGGGCATGGACATCAGGGCCTTGGTGGATGATCCTGTACTGCTCAAACCTGGTGACATCAGGTTTGTAAGAACCGGGCTGATGATTTCGGTCCCCCTTGGGTACGAGGCCCAAATTCGACCTCGAAGCGGGCTGGCCCTACATCACGGTATAGGGATGGTCAACTCGCCCGGGACCATTGATTCCGATTATCGAGGTGAAATAGGCATTATCCTGATTAACTGGGGGCCCCGATCCTACACCATCCAAAGAGGAGATCGCATAGCACAGATGATTATTGCGAAGGTCTATCGAGGCGATCTCGTCGAAGTGCCCGACCTTGATACAACAGCCAGGGGAGAAGGCGGGTTTGGACATACAGGTCTTACATGACAAGCTCTATAAGATTTTCAGTCCTGGCTTCCGGCAGCAGTGGAAACACTTGCTATATTGAGACGGACCAAGCCGGGGTTCTCGTTGATGCGGGGCTGAGCTGCCGCGAAACAGCACGACGCCTTGAGAAGATAGGCGTTAATCCTTCCTGTCTTGACGCGCTCATTATTACACACGAGCACTCAGACCATATCAAAGGCGCCGGCCCCGTGGCCCGGCGCTTTGATCTCCCTGTTTACATGACACAAAAGACACTGGACATGGGCCTCCATACCCTTGGGAGATTGGAAAGACCGATCGTTGTTGAAACAGGTGAGACTCTTTCCATTCATGACCTCAATGTTGAGACTTTCACCAAATGCCACGATGCGGAAGATCCCCTTGGTCTTGTGTTCTCTTCCAACGGAACCAGGATCGGCTTTGTCACGGATCTGGGGGCGAGCACCCGGTTGGTGGAAGATCGACTGAAGGGCTGCGATGCCTTGATCATGGAATTCAACTATGATCAGGTCATGCTTGAGAAGGGCCCCTACCCTCTGGACCTTAAGAGAAGAATCAAGGGTCGGCATGGGCATCTCTCCAACCTACAGGCGGGAGAATTGCTCCGTGTTCTGTCTCATGACAAGCTGAAGTGTGTTGTCCTGGCCCATCTGAGTGAAACCAATAACCATCCGGACAAGGCGCTCCAGGAAGCCAGGAAGGCCCTGGCCGCCTCCGGAATGGACAGGACGGACGTCGTGATCAGCACACAAGGCGAACCTGTTGCCATGATCGAGCTTTAGTTCGAAGCCCTTAACCTAGAATGCGCCGGGAGAACAGAAAAAGAACCAGGTCTAGAAAAAAAGACTACTTTTGCGCATGCTGCGGCAAGAAACAGCCTTTTTGCTGGACCTGCCCCTGCGGGTTCCAGATTTGTAACAGATGTATGGAAGAGAACCTTTGGGGCCTCACCTGTAGCGGAGTGAATTGGCAGTGCCCCGATTGCGGTTCTCTTAGGCCCTTTTGAACGGAGGAGTCATGAAAGCCTGTAGACTAATTCCTGTGCTCCTATTGGTCCTGATCTCTTCCCTTCTGATAGGATGCGCCGAGGTCCCGCTCACCCAGAGGAAAAGCCTTAATATCCTCCCCCAATCGCAGATGCTCTCCTTGAGTCTTCAACAATACGATACGGTACTCAAGAAGTCCAAGCTCTCCCAGGATACTACCAAGGTGAGGATGGTCCAGAGGGTTGGAAAGAGGATTGCTGCAGCGGCAGAGGCCTTTCTCCTGGTATCAGGACAAGGCGGCCAGGCGAGGCAATATCAATGGGAATTCAATTTGATCGAAGATGACAAGGCCGCAAACGCCTGGTGTATGCCGGGTGGGAAAGTTGCTGTCTATACGGGGATCCTTCCCTTTACTCAGGATGAAAACGGACTGGCTGTCGTGATAGGTCACGAGGTGGCCCATGCCATCGCCAACCATGGCAACGAAAGAATGAGCCAGTCCCTTCTTGCCAGCATGGGGGGCATGGCCTTATCGGTTGCGCTGGCTGAAAAACCGACGGCCACCCGTGAGCTCTTTATGACGGCCTTTGGTGTGGGCACCAATGTCGGCCTGTTGCTTCCCTACAGTCGACTCCATGAATCAGAGGCCGACAGGATTGGGCTAACCCTTATGGCGAGGGCGGGTTATGATCCGAGGGGGGCTGTTTCCCTCTGGGAAAGGATGAACCGGTCAGGAGGGAAACGGCCGCATGAGTTTTTGTCTACCCATCCGGCCCCCGATTCTAGAATCACGAATATCAAAAGATATATCTCCGAAGCATTGCCCCATTACGACAAGGCAATCAAAAAACGGCCCTAATGACAAGGCCTTGATGTGCGCATAGGGTCGTTGATTTTCCCTTTTGGGGCAGAGGGGTATCCTGCTCGAATCAGGACAGACAGATGAAGCATTCCTTAATAACCGGCGTTTCCTTCGGACTGACATCGGCCGTTATCACGACTCTCGGTCTCATGGTCGGTCTCCACTCAGGGACCCATTCCAAGACGGTTGTCCTTGCCGGGATCTTGACAATCGCCATTGCCGACGCTTTTTCAGACGCCCTGGGGATCCATGTTTCAGAGGAAGCAGACGAAACGCGCTCCTTCACTCAGATTTGGACGGCTACGATAGCGACTTTTCTGACCAAGTTCATGGTCGCCATGACCTTTGTGGTTCCTGTCTTTCTTCTCTCCCTATCCACTGCCATTGTGGTGAACCTGATATGGGGAATGTCCTTGCTCTCCCTTCTCAGCTACTTCATCGCAAAATCCAACGGTGAGTCTCCCTGGAAGTGCGTTGGGGAACACCTTCTGATCGGCATCGTCGTGATTACTGCGACGCATTGGATAGGAGGCTGGATCGGAAAGATGTGCGCATGAATAAGAGCAAGACCTCTCATTCGATTGATCAAGATTCTGTTTGCCGGTGATCACACGATGTTATGGAATGATTCCGAATCCGGGTATTTTTCGGGTCTTCTCTAATACGCTGAGTGTTTGATCGAGCTTCTTTCCGAGGATACCTTGTCGAATCGCCTGGTCGAGCGCATCCGGTGTGATCGGATCTTTCGTCCTCGCCAAGAGCGATAAGGCCCCAAGGGCCCTTTCCTCTTTTTTAATTCCCCACCTCTTGAAATCCACCTCCAAAACATGTGACGACGTTTTGGGGATGCTCACTCCTGAATTCAGGATGATTCGTCCTTGTGGCTTGATTTCCTTAAGGAGGTTCCAACCAC
>JAXHUM010000048.1:32804-45935 GCA_034189325.1 Thermodesulfobacteriota bacterium | reverse complement strand
ATCTCTGAGACAGCATACGTCGAGAAATAACCATTCGTTGGATCTGGTTGGTCCCGTCATATATCTGGCCGATCTTTGCGTCTCGCATATTGCGTTCGACAGAGTAATCCTTCATATAACCGTACCCGCCAAGGACCTGCACGGCATCTGTCGTGACCTTCATTGCCATATCTGTTGAAAATACCTTGACCAAGGCGCTCTCTTTTGGATTGGAGATATTCAAATCCATTCTATTGGCAAGGCCGAGAACCAGGGCCTTTGATGCCCCGATCTGGGTCTCCATGTCGGCCAGCATGAATTGGATGGCCTGGAATTCACAGATAGGCTTTCCGAACTGAACCCTTACTTTGGAATAGGCCAGGGCCGTGTCCAATGAGGACTGGGCAAGGGCGTTGGCGCCGATTCCGGCAGTCAGTTTCGCGTAGTCAAGGAACGTCATCGCAACCTTGAACCCTTCCCCTTCTCTTCCCAAAAGCCTATCTTTTGGAATCCGGCAGTCCTCAAAGATCAGGTCCGTAGTGGAATTGGCCCTGAATCCCATTTTCCGTTCCTTTTTCCCTATGGAAAAACCTGGAGTCCCGAGATCTACGATAAAGGCGCTGGTGCCCGCCGCGCCTCTTTCAGGGTCGGTTTTTGCGATCAGGAGATACTGTTCCGCTTCCCCTCCATTGGTGACAAAGCATTTTGTGCCGTTTGTGAGGTAGTAATCCCCGCTCTCCATGGCGCTCGTCCTCAACGATGCTGCATCTGATCCGGCATCAGGCTCTGTCAGAGAAAATGCCCCCAGCTTCTTTCCTGTGGCAAGGGGTGTGATAAACTCCCGTTTCTGTTCTTCCGTTCCCATCATCAATATCGCCCGCTCCTGTCCGGTGTGGGGGATAAGACACCCGGCGATCCCTGCAGAGGGCTTAAAGAGCTCTTCGAGTACAAGTGCAAAGGTGACATAGTCAAGACCGGCGCCACCATATTCGGGCGGAATGATCATCCCTGAAAATCCCACTTCCCCCATCTTGTCGTAGACCTCTCTAGGGAATTTCTCCTTCTCATCCATCTCATCGGCTATGGGAGCAATTTCCCTTTCGGCAAATTTCCTGGCTGTCTCCTGAAAAGCCCTCTGTTCATCGGTAATCGCAAACGGTATCATCTTATAATCTCCTTCCTTAAAAGAGGTTATGATGCCGAAGGCCCTCGGCAATCTTTTGCAATTCCAGTTTTTTCGAGTTTCAGGCTGTGGAATCTTCTTGTTGTTATCTCACTCCTTCTCCTTATGTCCTTGCCTAACCTAGACCCGTCTGACAGGCTATTGATCCCAATTTCATCCGATGGCTCCGGGGTTTGAATTGCGGCAGGTCACGGAGTTCATGATAAGAGGATTCCCCAAGAATGGGATCTCTCACAAGACCTATCGTATCCTTGTTGGTTTTACGTTGATTCCCCGGCTCCCATCGAGTTGATCTCTCCTCTCATCCGAAATGGGATCCTTTCCGATATCGCCGACAGTCCGACCAACATACAGTATCTTCCCGCCAAAACCAAGAGGTCATGGAAAATCTTTAATGAAACAAAATGGAAGATTTCTTCAGTATGTTCTACCGAAAGGGTGGACGAATTTGAAACCCCCACCTAGATGGGGACCTTCCTCTTATGCCATTTTTTCTCCTCGCTGAACAGTATAACTGGTAGCGGCAGGCGTTTTGTCAAACCTCCTCGCCAAATCCATCATAGGCATTCCCAATGCACATGGACACCATTTAGGGCCGTCCTCCTATGCCTATTCACAGTATTACAAACCCTTAGCTGGCTCATCTTCATGCTGCTGTTTTGTCACCAAAATTGTTGTTTTTCAGGATATGAATGGGATATGATCTGAAAAGTCATCTTTTCCAAACTTTCGAATGGTCTCTGTCCGGAGTCTCGAACACGGCGCCCACATGCAGGGGAACAGGCTCTCGAGAATGACAGGTCCAGAGAGGATATCAATTCTTCGAAACTTCACCAATAAAGGAGGGAATAATAATGAATCGGATGAATGTACTTAAGCGCGCGACATTCATATTGCTGGGAGCTTTCACAATAGTTCTCCTCCAAGGGCATCTATCAGTGGCTGCTTTAAAAGATGCCGAATCCGCCTCTCACGCAGATACTGCGGCGACACAGACCGTGGTGAATACATATGAATATCCAGGAATCAAGATCGTCCAGTTTAACCTCGCAGTGCTTTCGCACTATTCCTACGCTGTTGTGAGCGATAAGGACGCCCTTATTGTTGATCCGGACCGTGACATCCAGGTCTATCTTGAGACTGCAAAGAAAGAGGGATGGACGATCAAAGGGGTGTTCCTGACGCATTCACACGCCGATTTCGTGGCTGGTCACAGCGAATTCGCCAGGTCCGTGGGCTGTCCCATCTATCAGAATAGGGACAGCGGTGCACTGTACAAGATCAAGGCGCTTTCCGATGGGCAGCAAATTCCCTGGGGCGAGACAACGCTTCAATTCCTCGGAACTCCCAGCCACACACCTGACGGCATGTGCATGCTTGTCTATGGTAAGGACAGTAAGACTGTTCCAAAAGTGATCCTGACCGGGGATACGCTCTTTGTCGGTTCCATTGGTCGGCCGGACCTGATGGGGGGAACCATGGCGGCGGCAACCCTTGCGGGGATGAGCTATGACACCTGGACGAACAAGCTTTCCAAGCTCGATGACAGTGTCGTGGTTCTGCCTGCGCACGGGGCCGGCTCCCTTTGCGGGGCCCACCTGAGTGACGAGCCGTCCAGCACCATCGGTTCGGAACGAATTAACAACCCCTATCTTCAATACAAGGGTAAAAACGATTTCATCACTGCTGTCCTGGAAGGTTTGCCCGAAGCACCGCAGTACTTCAAACACAACGCGAAGATGAACCGGGAAGGCCCCCCTTTGGTGGATTGGAATACGGCGCTGGCGAAAACCCCGACCCTCGACGCCTCTCTTACGGACCTGGGCAAGTATTACATTGTCGACTTGCGCGATGCCGAGAGCTATGCAGCCGGGCATATCCCGAACTCGGTCAACATCGGGCTAAGGGGACGTTTGGAGACATGGGTGGGGACCATGGTGCCCTGGGGCAGTAACCTGATCCTGTGCGGCAGCACCGAGGAAATGAAGGAGGCGGTATTCCGTCTGAACAGGGTGGGCTATTCCGTGCGTGGAAACGTGTCCTTCGACCAATGGACCAGAGCAAAGCAGCCGGTCAATACGAACGAACCTATTCTGCCGCAGGAACTCTACAAGCGCATGCAGGAGGGGACGGCTCCCTTGATTGTGGACGTTCGTCTGCCCAACGAATGGATGGGACTGCGTATCGGCAACGTCGTCAACATGCCCCTCAATCAACTCGCCGACCTGGCCTCCAAGCTGGACCCGAACGAAGCGGTTGTGACGGTCTGCAACTCGGCGTACCGTAGCAGCATGGGCATCGGGGTTCTGGAGCGGAGAGGTTTCAAGGAGGTGGCAAGCATGGCAGGGGGAGGCGAAGCATGGATCGAGGCGGGCCTGCCCGTGATCCAGCCGATTGGCCCCGGCACTGCATCGGCCCTGCCCAGACGGGTTGTCAGGCTGCCGGACCTGATCGATCCGGCACAGCTCAAGCGCATGCTCATGGATCTGCCAGGGACCTTCGATCTAATAGACATCCGACCGGAAGAACACTTCAAAGACTACCATCTGCCCGGGTCCCGCAACGTGGACATCGCCGACCTGATCGCCAACGCCGCCTACCTGACGGGGGCGGGACCGCTCGTGATTGTAGACCGGAACGGCTCACTGGCAATGGCGGCGGGAGGGATTCTCTCGCAGAAAACCGAACGGCGAATCAAGGTCCTGTTCGGCGGTCTGGAGGCTTACTGGATCTCGGCGGAGATGGGCGAGCCGGTCAGGACCGTGCCGCTTCCTCAGGGCGCGCCCAAGGCGATAAAGCCGTCAATGCCGAAAGCTCCAGCGCAACCAGCTCCTCAAAAACCTGAGACACCTAAAAAGAAAAGTGCGGGGTGCTGACCATGGATGAAAACGTCAACAATAGAATCGGCCAGGGAAAACCTTACATGAACCCTTATCTCGCCGGGGCATTACTCGGTCTGACGCTTCTGGCATCCTATCTGATCCTCGGCGCCGGTCTCGGGGCGTCCTCCGGGCTTGCGCGCATGGGGGCCTATATCGAACTGGCGCTTGCTCCGGCCCACACGCTGGCGGGCAAATACTTTGGAAGTTGGGGGCTCCGGCCGCTTGAATACTACCTCGTTTTCATGATGGCAGGGGTGTTTTTTGGCGGGCTGATTTCAGCATTGATCGCCAGGCGCTGGGAATTCAAAGTGGAGAAGGGCACCCAATACGCAACGAAAAAGCGTCTTCTCATCGCATTGGTGGGAGGTATCCTCGCCGGCTTCGCCAGTCGTCTTGCCAGCGGCTGTACCTCAGGACAGGCATTGTCCGGAAGCGCGGCGCTGCTTACCGGAAGCCTGCTTTTTCTCATTTGTGTCTTCGCTGGCGGCTATGCGGCGGCCTGGTTTGTAAGGAGGCAATGGGATGATTAATACATTTTTTGGAAGCGGGACACTGGATGCGCCGGCAGCTTTTTTCGCCAGCTTGCTCATCGGTATCGCCTTCGGCGTTGCACTGGAGAGGGCGGGTTTTGGCAGTTCGCGGCGTTTGTCGGGGATCTTTTACTTCCGGGACATGGCGGTTCTGAAGGTCATGTTCACCGCGGTGCTCGTCGCGATGCTCGGTATCTCTTATGCCAAGGCCTTCGGCTGGGTGACGACGGAGAACGTCTATTTTCTTCCCACCATTTATGCGGCGCAAATCCTGGGCGGATTGGTCTTTGGGGTAGGGTTTGTCATGAGTGGGTGGTGCCCTGGCACAGGCGCCGTGGGTCTGGCATCGGGGAAGATCGACGCACTGGTCTTTCTGTTGGGAGCCGTAGGCGGCAGCATCCTTTACAACGAGGCATATCCGATCCTGGCCCCGATCACCCAGGGAGACCACGGAATCATCTTTGCCTACGACAGTCTGGGGATTTCCGAGGCGAGTTTTGCCTTTTTCTTCACGCTAATCGCGGTCGGGTGCTTCTGGGGGGCGGAGTATATCGAAAAAAAACGAGTCGGCCGGGGGGACCTGTGGGGTTCGACCTTTCTGAAGGCCTTCAGCGTAATCCTCCTCGTTGGTGCCTTCGGGCTTTTTACCCTGACCGGGCAGTCGAAGTCGTCCAAAGGACCCTTTTCCGCTCACACAACCTCCGCAAAACAAGAGCTGGAGCTTTTGGCGAACCTGCAATCGGGTTTGGATCATATCGAGCCCGCAGAGCTGGCGGATCGGCTCCTTGGAGGCGATCCTTGGATGAGGCTGGTCGACATCCGCACGCCGGGGGAATTCGGGACATTTCATATTCGCTCCGCCGTAAACGTGCAACCGGCTGATCTCCCGGCAACCCTTGCGCCACACAAGAATCAGGGCCTGATTGTCCTCTATTCCAACGGCATGACCCACCCGGCGCAGGCCCGTGACAGCCTGTTTCGCCTGGGATTCAAGAACGTCTATTTGCTCACCGACGGTCTGGAAGGGTTTATGAAGACCTGTCTCAAACCGGTCTCACTTCGCTCCGAGCCTGTTTCCCCGGTGCTGGCGGCGAAGATAAACGCATGGCGGGCCTTCTTCCTTGCACCTGCGAAACCTGGCAGCGAGCCGGCGTCAACATTTAAAGGATCAAGCGCACCGGATCTATCCACTCTTACAATACCGGGGCTTTTGGAAACTGACTGGCTGAACGCCAATCTCGGAAAAGAGGGGCTTAAGATCGTCGATCTTCGCGCACAACCTGAATACAACTCCGGCCATATTCCGGGCTCTCTCAGTCTCAACATAGAAAGTCTGAGAGGCTTGAGCCAAGGCGTGCCCTCTTCGCTTTTGCCTGCAACCATGCTGGCCGAGCATTTTTCGATGATGGGTATCCGCCCGGATGATTTCCTTGTTCTCGTTTCCACAAAAAAACTCCAGGATGCGACACTGGTCGGCATGGCATGTGAGCGTTTGAAACATAACCGCTATGCGGTTTTGCGCGGCGGTTTCCCTAAGTGGCAGGCCGAAAAGCGGCCTCTTGATATGACGCTTCCACCGGTCGGCCCGTCTCAATACCCGCTCCCAAAACATCCGGAAACGTTTACAGTCACGGCAAGAGAAGTATTGACGTCGCTCGAAAAACCAGGGACGCTCATTATCGACGTACGCCCCTCGGACTACTTCACTGGTCAGAAACAGGATGAGGCTCGTGGCGGCCATATCCCTGGCGCCGTCAATCGCCCCTTCTCCGAAGATGTGACAAAGGGGGACTCTTACAGCGCATTCAAGCCAATTGATGAACTCGGAAAAATCTACGGGAAAATAATCCCGTCAAAGGAGACCCCGGTCATTCTCCACTGTCGCACCGGTCACCAGGCAAGCCAGACATACTTCGTTCTCGTACGGCTTCTGGGGTACACTGGTGTCAAGTGGTATGATGGCGGTTGGACGGAGTGGGCGGCCAGAACGGAACTGCCAATAGAGTGACCATTCTGATTCATGATTTGTCTAAGTCAACGACGCCCGCGGTGATGTAAAAGAGGATATCATTTAGAGTGAAAAAGGAGCCACGGCACATCGGATGGTTAAAAGACAGACCATTTTTATGGCGTTAAACACAAAAAACTTGCAAAGTTCCCTATCACAACAGTATGTCGCTGTCTCGCTTCAGAATATGTATACACCTTCATAATGTCTTACTCCAATCTCCCGTGAGACTCTTTGCATTATGAGATCGCTATTAGCGCCATAGAGGAATGAAGGGCTCGGGATCTGGGTGAAGAACCGATCCTGAACCTCTTTTCGACTTTTGACGAATCCATCCTTTTCATTTTCCCAAGAACATGGGCTTACGTTTCTCAAGCATCGCCCTCACCCCTTCTTTGCCATCCTCACTGCTATTCACTGTGTCTGCCAAGGCCTTCAACTCACCCTCGATTTCGGGAGCAATGGCCTGGTATTCCAAGATCTTGTGAATCGTTGATTTTGTGGCTCTCACCGAAAGAGGCGCTGCCCCTTCAGCAAGATCTTTTGCGAGTGAATAAGTCTTATCAGCCAACTGCTCAGGAGATACAACCTGATTTACAAGCCCTATTTCCATTGCGCGTTTCGCGTCGATCAGTTTGCCGATCAAAAGAAGTTCCTTGGCCGCAGCAAGGCCCAGAAGATTGGTGATTCGTTGTATTGCCGTGTAGTAGTAAATTCTCCCGAGCCTTACCAGGGGGACCCCAAACATGGCCCTGTCTGAGGCTATTCGAAAATCTGATATCATTGATATATCAAGGGCCGCTCCAATGGCCGGGCCTGATATCATGGCTATGACAGGAGAAGGGTAACTAATCAGGCTGTCAAGGCAATACTCCAGCCCCTTTATAGTCCTTTCCATGAGTTCGGGACCTCCGGAGAGGTCGACACCGGAACTGAAAATCTTATCTCCTGATCCCCTTATGACGACCACTCGAATATGACTATCTGTCTTGAGCTCACTTAGGATATCTCCCATGGAAAAAAGCGTATCGGCATCTAGGGCATTTTTTTTATCCGGCCGGTTAAATGAAATCGTGCAGATATGATTGTCATCTTCTCTCAGAACCTTATTATTCACTGGCTTGTCCCTCCTTACTTCTTGTTTTTGATAATCTTATGAGATAGATAAACCCAATATTAAAGATAATAGTGAACGCCGCTACTGTCATCCAACCCCAATAATAACCCATTTCGTCGGCAATAAACCCAAACACCGGTGGGCCGATTATAATCCCGGTCCATGCTATGGTCACCAGAATACCCATAATAGAGCCTGCCAATTCATGCCCTGCAAGCTCCGCAGCGAGGGTTATTAAGACCCCATTCCATCCCATAAATGTCCCGCCCATCAAGACCGAGTACAAAAAAGGAAGCCAGACAGCGGAACTCTTGTTCAAGAATGCCATGCCAAGAGTGCCTATCAATGCGACAACAGAAAGGATGATCAATGGTCTGATTCTGTCACCGGAAAATACTCGGTCGCTGAGAACACCCCAGCCAATCCTCCCAACCGTCCCCGCAATCATGGCAGCAGTCAGGCAGGCCCCTGCAAGACCCGAGGTGAAGTGAATATCCTCTTCCAGATAAAGTATAAGAAATGAGGCGATGCAAGTCTGACCAAAGGCCATTAAGGGTGTCAAAAAGCATAATATGATAAGTAGAGGGTTCGCCATTACCCTCTTCAACGATCCCTTCTCACGCTTTCTCGCTGGTTCGAACGCCCGCTCACCTCCAACCTCAGGTGAAACAGCAGGGCGCTCCTTGTAACAGAACAGGGAAACCATTGCCATGACAAGCATCAATATACTAACCACCAGGACACCCAAGCGCCAATTATAGAGGGCACTAAGAGCCGGCAGCAAGACGGCGATGATGGCTCCACCCAGGGTAACCCCCGTCTGTTTAATACCCATTGCCGTGGCCCTCAGCTTCGCAGAGAACCAGTACATAATTCCTTTGGTGGATATCTGATTAACCATTCCATAGCCTAAGCCACCTATTGCCGCTAAAACGAGTAAATGCGCATAGTTCTTTGCCAGAGCCATAACGGCAAATGGAATTCCCATAACGATCAGACTGACAATCAGCAAAATCCGCGCGCCTATCCTATCGACTGCTAAGCCTGAAGGTATGGCTACCATAACAGAGGTGAAATAGAGAGCTGAAGTGATTGTCCCAATCTGCGCTCTACTGAGGTTATAGCTATCTCTCAAGACCGGAGCTAGGGGCCCCCAAACATAGGCTCCCATTGACATCACAAGCTGGGCCAAAGTCAGAATACCCAGAATGACCCAAGGGTAAAGACTCTCTCTTTCTTCAACAACAAAATCCTCATAGTCCATAGCAATCTCTCTCCAGATTTAAGGCAGTTCGTACACCGCGTTGAGCAACGTCAACTCCCACACCCATGTTTTTGGCAATTTGTCGCCCCATCTCCCTTGCACACGAACATTCAGGCACTTGTCTCCGGAAAAGCCCCGATGCTGATGCTCAAGCCTGACTCGACGTTATGGTTATACTTGAGAGCAGGATTCCATCCCCACTCTCCGGCCAATCCCTCATTTAGATGAAATCCCAGGAGTTGAACCCCGCCCATTCTACCGGCTTTGGTAAACTCTGTTTCTGATTGAGAGTGTTGCGCTGTGGCAATTTTTGCAAACAGTGGCGGAAATACTCAGCGATCCCTAAAATTGAGCACTTTATTGCATACAATATAGTTTTCAATTATGCTTGACAAGTGGTTTAATATGCAATATGAAGTTAAAGGGTGTCAAATAAAATATTATAAATATCAGTTTCACAAATACACTGATACCCGGGACTTCTTGAGAATCAATGGGATCATCTGATTGAAGGGAAGAAATACTTGTTCATTTGGTCCCGGGTAGTGTAGTTAAGAGGATCATGCAGGTTTGCGGCATCCAAAAAAATAACCACTTCTAGAGATCAGTAGGTTTGGCGATGGCAGACAATATGTTGAGTTTCAGGGGTTTCGAATCTGAGATTAGCAGCGGACAGCCGTTGGAAGAAATGATTTACGGCATAATGAAAAAAGCAATAATCTACGGCCGTATCATGCCGGGGGAGCGGCTTACAGAGGCTTCTTTATCAGAGGAGCTGAATGTCAGTCGCACACCGATTCGGGAAGCCCTAAGGAAATTGGCCTTTGTAAAAATGGTCGAAATAAAGCCGAATAAAGGCGCTACTGCTGCGAAGCTTTCTCCTTCCGATGTTGAAGAGATATACACTCTTGCCGCTATTTTGGAGGGAGCTGCAGCGCAACGGGCGGTAGAATACATGGGGAGTGATGATGTTGAAAAGATGAAAGCATATCAATCCCAAATGAAAGATGCTGCTATCCACAACGACTATGAAAGTTGGCTGGATTTGAATAACAGATTTCATGGGACCTTTGTCCACAAATGCAACGTCCCAAGCCTTATCGAGTTAATCCGAGAGAGAATTGAAAGGATCCCGTACAGCTGGTTTTTCATAGTGATGCGCCCTGATCCGCTGAAAATATACATGGAGGCCCATGAAATGATAATCAAAGCCTTTCTAAAGAAAGACGCTGAGTTGGTCAGGTCTCTTGTAGAAAATCACATAACGACCAACAGTCAGATACTCCAAGGATACCTCAAGAAAATAAAAATAATATAAAAGAACGCCCATTATTGATTGCGCTCTAAAAAACACCCCCCGGACTGCAAGTAGTTTGTAAATCAACAAGACAAAACAGCCTGCAAAAAAAAGACAGATGGGAAAAGAAAAGCAGACCATTTCAAGGGATGACGAATACGTCTTTCGATACGAAATTGCGGAGTCTCACAATCGAAAGGGGATGCAATGTCAGTCGAGATCGGATCTACTGAGGAACCATCTGCAGAATATCTTGGATATGGTGATTCCCTGTTGCGGAGATTCTGAAGTCAAAATTGACGGATTTAAATTGATGAACAACAGGGGAATCGTACACCGGCTGTATAATCAAAATGATAATGACTTTTGCACTGCTGAAAACGAAATCCAAGAGATTTGCTTAACAAACCAAGGTGCATCAGAAAAGGAAGAAAATAGGATTAAATCCGATGGTATCGAAAAGGATGGTAGGCCCCACCCTTTTCAGTCCATAAAAAACGCCGCCTTTTATGAACCGACTATTGAGTTTATTCAACGACAGATTGGGAGCTTGCTGGACATGGTGGCCCTGGAGAAAAACGGGAAGGTGGTGGATGTTGATGGCTTCAGGCTAAAAGATCTTTCCCGATGGGTTGAAGAGTCATCCTGTGATCCTACAGATGTATTAGGATACTTGGCGGATAAATGTAATTGTGATTGCCTGTTTTGCTACAACAAAGGATGCCCCCCGTCCATAGCCCTTCAGAGCCCGGCCAGGTCTCGCGAGGATGGATTCCGAGAAGTAATGACCCGCCTTCGATACTTCGATCCCTCAGCAAGGAGAAGCCTATTTACCAGCCTGGGAACCTGTTTCGAAGCATTTATTCACCCCCGTTTCAAGGAAGTCCTGGAAGAAATTCGGAAGAAAAGTGACCAACTTATCAGGATAAACACCAATGCAACAACCCTGACTGAAGAAATGGTTGACTACCTTTCCCGATTCAATCCCCTGCATCTTGACATATCCCTCCAGAGCTCTTCGGCCGCCCGGAGACAGAGGTTAATGGGCGACCAAAATCCGCAAGTGGCCATTAGATCACTCTCTTTGCTCAAAGACGCCAACATTGTCTATGACATCATCATTGTCCCCTGGTTGACCGAATCTCTCGATGAGATGCTTGATGATATGGAAGACACGATTTGCTACGCTGACGAGAATCAAGTCCGCCTGGTACAGATCAGTCTGCCGGGGTATTCCAGGTATTTTTCAAAGGAAGAATTATTCAACCATGATTTTCACTGGGAAATGATCACCAGGCGTATAAGGGATATAAGGACAAAGTTTGAGACTCCAATCATAATCAGGCCTGCCGTATATGAAGAACTTCTTTACTACGATCACAAGAACCTGCCGGAGGTTATTGGGGTGGTGCAAGGATCCCCGGCTGCTTGTAGTGACTTGAAAAAAGGTGACCTATTGACAAAAATCGGTGGAAACGCCATCCGCAATAGGCCACAGGCCCGAGACCTGCTTTCCATCCTTCAGAGAAGTGATATGGACTCAATAACCTTAGAGATCTCGAGACAAGGTCGCAGGCATGAACTCTTAATTGATCTAACCAGGTTCTCGTATCCCTATTCAAAGAAGGTTGATTCCCACCTGGGGATAGTGTTCCTGGGGACTGGGCTTAAAACTAGTTATCTTGAGTCATTGCAGTCAATTATTGAAGAGAGAAAAGCAAAGAACATCCTTTTACTTACGTCGGTTTTTATCAAACCGCTGCTGGAACAGATCATCAGTGAGTCCCCCTTTTTTAGAGAGAGGGATACCCATATCATGATCGGTGTCCCACCTAATCGCTTTTTTGGCGGGAACATCTGTATGGGCGACCTATTGATTGTTCAGGATTTCATTGATTATCTGCAAGACTATGCTGAGTCCGTGGACACAAGGCCTGATCTGGTTGTCATCCCCTCTTCACCCTTCAATGTAAGCGGGTGGAATAGGGACCTGACAGGAAGGGTCTACCTAGATATAGAAAGGAAAACCGGCGTTCCGGTTGAGATACTGGAATGTCAGACGATCTATGACTAGACATCACTCTATTTAAGGAGGTGTTTTGTGGAACAAGAAAGAAAGATAAAGGTATTGGTGGCGAAGCCGGGACTTGACGGACATGATCGAGGAGCCAAGGTGCTCAGTTTTGGTCTGATGAACCAAGGAATGGAAGTGATTTATACGGGCAGAAGACAGTCAGCAAAGGAGATTGCAAACGCAGCTATTCAAGAAGATGTTGACGTTGTGGGACTTAGCTGTCTTTCCGGCGCCCATCTGACCATTTTCCCGAAGGTAGTTGATCTCTTAAAGGAGGGAAATGCGGCAGATATCTTGGTCATAGGAGGCGGGGTTATACCTGAGGAACATATTCCAATTTTAAAGGAGAAGGGCATTGCGGAGATCTTTGGTTCAGGTTCTTTTGTCGAAGATATCGCCGAATTTATCAGGAAAAACGTTCGGGAAACAAACTGAGGCATTAACAGGCCCTTTCTTAGGCGATACTGACATTTTTTGACCCAACCAATCAGTCGACTCATTTATGTCATCTCATGCAATTTGGGGCCAAGATTACAACCTTGTCACGTCAGTCGCGCTGTTTCACCGGCACCAGTGATCTTCCCATGCATTGGTCAGACTGGAAGAATTTCTGACAGGTGCTTAACGAGGCAAGGATATTTTCCGGATTTGATTTGTGGAGACTCTATGGAGGCAGGTCTATTATGGAAAACAGAGAGGTTTTAAAGGAACAGAGGAAGGAATGGGAAGAGAAGGTGTTGATGCCGGCGGCCAAGAGGTTCAGGATGGAGAAAAGGCCGACGAAATTTCATACACCT
>JAXHUM010000048.1:0-32704 GCA_034189325.1 Thermodesulfobacteriota bacterium | reverse complement strand
TTGAGGAAGGTGTTAACGCAGGGCTTGATATAGACGCCTTTGCACCCAAGTTTACCTTTAACGGTTTTGGCGGCAGCATGAAGTTTTTCAAGGAAATCGCCTTTCACAGGGCCTCTCGTCGTATATGGGCCAGGATACTGAAAGAGAGGTTCGGCGCAAAGAATCCGGACAGCATGAAGATCAGGTGTCCTATAACCGTTAACATCGGCCTTAGCAATACGACCAAGCAGCGGGCCCTGAACAATCTTACCCGGTCTGTAGTCGGGGCAGTAGCCGCGGTTCTTTCTGGAGGTCCGCCGATGGCCTTCCCGCCTTATGATGAGCCGTTGGGATTGGGTTGGAGCCTGGAGGCAAGACAACTGTCTGAGGACGCGACAAGGATTCTCATGTATGAAACCGAGCTGTGCGACGTCATCGATCCCCTCGCAGGGTCCTACTATGTTGAATCTCTGACCAATGAAATAGAGGATACAGCCCTCAAGGAGATGGCAAAGATCGAAGAGATGGGAGGCGCGGTAAAGGCCGTAGAGACCGGATATATGCAACGTGAAGTCACAAAAAACGCTGCGGAACATCAGGCCAGGATAGAAAGAAGAGAGGAACTTGTTGTAGGCGTCAATTGTTTTACCGAGGAATATGAGCTTGATGTGACCACCAGCAAGATCATTGAACATCCCTACTCTGAAAAACAGAGATATGAAGCAGAGGAAACACAGAAGGCCAACCTGGCGGAAGTGAAACGGACAAGGAACAACCGGGAGGTCAAAAGGCTTTTGGGAGAACTGGAAAGCGCAGCCAAAAAGGAAGACGCAAACCTCATGCCCCTTCTTATCGATTTGGCAAAGGAGTATGCCACCCTCCAGGAACAATGTGACGTCCTGAGAGGTGTCTTTGGCGAGTGGGAGCTCGATTCATTCGTCTAGGACAGGAAGGATTACCACTTCCCATGCAGGAGAGCAAAAAGTCAGCAGAAACTTGTGGGCAAAGGTGGGGACGGCCCATGAATTTACTGAACTTCCTGCGCACAATTATGGAGACAGGTCGATGACCTGCATTTTAGGCAAGGCTCATACCTTCTCCTTTACATGCTTTGCCAATTCTCCTGCATGCTTTTCTCCTTCTTCCCGAAGATTTTTCATCTTTTCATCGGAATACCCAAGGAGACTTTTCAATACTTCATCCGTATGTTGTCCCAGGGTTGCCGGCGGCTCATGTTGGCCGTGAATGGCATTCTCGATATGTATAGGCGTCGCAACGGCCTTAATAGGCCCACATAGTGGATGATCCATATTGATAATTGTTTCATTGTGAATGACATGGGGATCCTGTTCAACGGCATCCAGGCTGTTTATTGGTCCGGCCATGATGTCGTTCTTTTCGAAAAGTCCGAGCCATTCCTCTGTGTCCTTTTCAAGGAAGGCCTCTTCCATAATCCCCTCCAACTCCCTCTTGTTGGCAAGTCTTTTTTCTTTTGTTGCAAACCTCGGATCTTCTAGGAGCCAGCTTTTGTTCAGTAAATGAGCTATGTTCGGCCAGGAAATCCCCAGGGTCATATAACCATTCCTTGTCTGGAACACACCCAGCGGAGCAGCAGGATGCCTTTTGCCCTGAAGTTGCGGCGGCTTACCGGAAAGGAAGTACATCTGAAAATGATTAGACATGAGTGACATGGTGCATTCTAAAAGGTTGACCTCTACTTTCACTCCCCCACCTGTCTTCTGTCTTTTATACAGTGCCACAACCACACCCATAGCCCCGAAAAATCCCCCTGAGAGATCCGCAATCGGTATAACCGGTCGAAGCGGGCTGCCGTCAGCATCCCCCAGAAGGCTGATGGACCCTGCAATCCCTTGTACTATATCATCGAGAGCCGATCTGCTCTTGTATGGGCCGGACGGACCATATCCGGTAATGGAACAGGATATGATCTCTGGATTAATCTTCTTCAGGGTTTCAAAATCAACTCCTAATCTTTCAGTAACCCCGGTCTTGAAATTATCGAACACTACATCAGACACTCCGACCAGATCATGGAAGGCCTCTTTGCCTGACTCAGTATACAGGTCCAAAGCGACACTTTTTTTATTCCGGTTGAGGGCCAGGGTATAATATCCTTCCCCCCTTATGTTGGGACTAAGGGCTCTTGCTATATCTCCCCGCCTAGGGGGCTCTATCTTTATGACTTCCGCCCCGAGGTCACCGAGAATCTGTGATCCATAAGGGCCTGCATGGGCTTGCGATAAATCCAAAATTCTGACACTGTTCAGAGGTCCTCTTATCGTCATATTGGGCTCCCCTTCTCTTCACTCAAGATATCCCCCCTGCCAACTTTTCGCTATCCATCAGTTCATCAAGCCGGTCAGCTCATTGATATATTGGAGATGTTCTAAGTCGTTTATTGTTTTTATAATCCGATCTGCTTTCTCCCCTGATAATAGGGGTCTCGCACAATCCTTGAATTTTTCAGTCAATTCATCCCGGCTTAAAGGAATTTCCGGATTCCCTTTTGCCCTATCCACTCGCCGAGATAACGCCGTTCCATCCTTAAGCCTGACGATGACATTGACAGGAACAGAGGCGGACAAGCGGCCTATTTTTAAGTCCGGATTCACGATCATTTTCACCCTTTTCAAAATATCAACCGTTCCGGGATCCTTTGCTTTTTCATCGGTAAACTGTTCAAGACCCACCCTTCTATCGAGGAGCGCTATCGCCATACAGAATTCCATGCTAAATTTACCTTCTAGCCCGGTCTGAGGATTGGAGTGGATGAGTATTTTTGGCAGGAGTTCATTGACTTCGACAGCTATCTTTTCAACATCTTCCGGCCTGACATCATTCTCTATGACGAGAGTCAGTATACCGTCCAGAGCCGTATGCGTGGCTCCACAGGAAGGATAGGGTTTTAAGCTGATGCCCGGTTTCACAATGGCAAAGGGCTGTCCGAGATTAGCGATAATCTTTTCCAGATCGTATTCTCCCTTTCCACAGAATAGTCTGCAAAACCCGAATTCCGCTTCCAGGATGTTTTTGTCGGCAGTAAAACCCTTCCCTGCCAACAGGGCGGCAACCACACCATTCCGAGCGGAAAGACCTGCGTGAAAGGGTTTGGTCATGGTGCCGAAATTTTGTCTCAGCCCACTGGCTTCAGATGCGGCTATGCCTAATGCCGTTCTCGTCTGCTCGATATCAAATCCCAACATCTTGGAGCATGCCGCCGCCGCTCCCATCGTGCCCAAGGTGCCGGTAGCGTGCCAGCCAAGCTCATAATGTTTGAAGTTAAGCCCTGCCCCAAGCTTAGATTCAATCTCAAAACCGATAATATAGGCTTCCAAGGCCTTCCTCCCTGAAATTCCACGCTCCTCACCAATAGCCAGTATGGCAGGAAGGAGAGACACACTGGGATGTCCGACCAATTCGAGACTATAATCATCATAATCCAGGGCATGGCCTAGGGTCCCGTTTGCCAGGGCGGCTTCAGCAGGCGCCGTTTTAAAACCAGCCCCAAGGACCGTTGCTTTAGGTGAACAACCTGATTCCTTTACAAATTCGGCAATTATCTTTCCCATCGGATGCCCATGGCCCGCCAGGGTGACACCGAGACAATCAAGAAAAACCTTTTTGGTTATCTCAACTCCTTCAAGAGGCATATCTTCAAAATTGTTTTCTACAACAAAACCGGAAAGTTTCTCGGTGGCATTCATCTTTGTTTCGCTCCCCCCATGTAGTTGATCCATGGTTTATAAAGGACAGGACATCAATTCACCCTTCTGTCATCTCTCTGTTGATTTCCCCCTGAATGAATCTGTAGACATAAGACATGCTGGGATCTAAAGCCAGAAAAAGAGAATAGATGTTTAACAATCCCTATCAAGCAAAGATGCGACCTCTCCTCATCATCTACATAGGATCAAGCTTTTTCCAAAAATCCTCATCACTGCTTCTCCAATCAGTACCGAACCTTTTGTCATAGTACGAGGCCATTCTGTCAAGCCAACGCCACCAGAACTTCTTGCCTTGCTCTTTTGCTTCGAGAACATCATTCAGATACGTCGCAATGTCATATAGTTTTTCCTTCGGCACATAAAAGGCAGCCCCTCCTTTGAATGATTTCACGGTGTGCTCGGGGCTCAGGGCATGGGCGGTCAACATAATAGCTATCACCTGTCTTTTGGTTGCTATTTCTAGAAGGCCGTATCCATTTACACCCATGATATCCAGAATAGCCATGTCAAAATACTGGGATTCCAGCAATTTCTTGGCTTCATCAAAGGCGGAGGCCTTCACAAGGTTACACATCGGCAAGAGACCTTCCAGTGTTTCCAGGACATCCGGTTCATCATCTACAATGAGAATTCTTTTCCCACGTAACAGACTTTTTTCTTTCATAAATGGGTCTCCTTAACAATAGCTTTGTCTAGATTAAATAACACCTTCTTCTCTCAGGCTTTTTACCTTTTCCAGGGTATAACCTAAGCACGTCAGTACTTCTTCATTGCTCTCCCCCAACGCTGGCGGACCTTTCCTTATCTGCGCGGGTGTTTCAGATAATTTGGCCGGAAAAGCGACCTGTTTAATTCTTCCTACATCTACGCAGTCTACTTCATCGATCATCCCACGGTCGTTGAAATGAGGATCTTCCATGGCCTCTCTCAGGTTATTAACGGGGCTGAAGCAGATCCTCTTATTGCCCATAGCTTTAGTCCATTCATCCCTGGTTTTGGTAAGAAAAAGATTTTTCAGGATCCGATGAAGATCCTGACAATTTACATTGCGGCCCGAAAAGGAGGCGAAACGTTCATCATCAAGGAGATCCTTCCTTCCGGCGGCCCGGCAAAAATTCTGCCACAGGATATCCTCCGCCAATCCTATAATGAACTGTTTGCCGTCCTTGGTTTCATAGACATCCATGGCAGGACTTATATGCGGCCATTCGTTCCACTGAGGCAGGACACCTTTCCTCATTAATCCGCCGGCCCGAACGGATACCCATGATAAGAGAGTGTCAGCAGCGGCAACATCAATGAACTGTCCACGTTCCATTTTTGGCCGAACCAGCAAGGCTGCCAGAATAGCTGTAGCAGCAACAACGTTGGCTGAAAGGGTCCCGACAGGGATGCCTGGCCTCGCCTGAAGAAGGTTATGACAATCTCCTGGGATACTCAAGGCCCCGGACACTCCAAGACAATCAAGATCATGACTCGGCCTGTCTTTGTAAGGCCCGTCCTGGCCATAGCCGGTAACAGAACAATAAATTATATTGTGATTGATTTGTTTAAGGCTGTGATAATCCACTTGTAGTTTTTGTGCCACTTCGGGGAGATAGGCCGTAACCACTACATCCGATTTCTCCACTAGCCCGGCAAAAATCTCTTTTGCCTCATTTGACCTAAGGTCCAAGGTCAGACTTTTTTTATTACGTCCCGTAGAGGTAAGTATAGCATCTTCCTGCCTAGCAGCCGCCGCGATTCCAGGGCGCTCGACCTTGATAACCTCTGCACCAAGATCGCCAAGCATCATGGTACAATACGACCCATTCAGTCTCGTGCACAAATCAATAACCCGTATCCCTTCAAGAGGTGGTTCCATAGTTATCTCCTTGTTGACAGTCTTTTGTATCTGCTACAGAAGGTCGAGGCCTCTATATCTTCATCAGGAGAACGTCCCGAGATAAAAGGGCGGTATCTGTTCCTTGCTTATGAGATATCAAAGGGTTATAGAATACCGGATGCTGGCATTCTCCAGTGCCGTATCCCTTAACATGTCTCACATTTCATCGATAGTCGACTTTTTAATAGCGGGGCCTTCAATTCAACCTCGAACGGATGCATTGCGTTACATGATCTAAAGAACTACCAGGGGTGAACACCCCTGCGACACCCATCTCCTCCAACTTGGGGATATCCTCCTCCGGAATGGCACCTCCAACAAGAAAAAGGATATCGTCTCCTCCCCTTTCTCGGACCTCTTCAATAACTCTTCTGGTTATTTTTAGATGGGTTCCTGATAAAATTGAAAGACCCACTACATTAACGTCCTCCTGTATGGCCGCATTGGCGATCTCTTCCGGTGTCTGTCTTAGCCCCGTATAGATGACCTCAAAACCTTTATCTCTCAGTCCATAGGCAAATACCCATGCACCACGTTCATGTTGGTCAAGACCCGGCTTAGCGACTAAGACCCTAATCTTCTTGTCTTCGCTCATTCCAAGACCTCTATTCACGGTTCTTCAAAACCCAATGGTCGTTTCAAGAGTCAATGACAGTAGCTCACGCTACGACATCGTTCTCATAAAACTCTTTGATCCGCTCCTCTGAATAGCCTGCCTCAAGGAGGATATCCATCGTATGTTGTCCCCTTGCAGGCGACAGGGAACGTATCTCCAGAGGAGTATCAGATAGTTTTACTGGATTGCCTGCCTGCTTGACCATGCCCACACCCGGGACATCTATATCCACGATCATTCGGCGGTGCCGTATCTGAGGATCGGAATCAAGCTCATCCAGAGTATAGACCTTGCCTACCCCGATATCTTTGAACTCCTCAAAAAGTTCATCTCTTGTCTTTGAGAGAAATACCTCCTGTAGAGCAGAAACGACCTCATCAAATTTGTCATCATCCGGGTTCTGGAGCGGCAGGAGATCTCCTCTGCCCAGTTTGTTGCACAGCTTCTTCCAGAACTTCGGCTCACGGAGGGCGATACTTATATATTTTCCATCCTTGGTTCGGTAAACATTGTATCCAGGTCTTTTGCCGCTAAGGTAAACAGCGCCTGGCCCAGGGACGTTCCCTGAGAAATAGTAATTCATTAGCGGCGCCGTCAGCCATGAAACAGCACCGTCTACCATGGATATATCCACAAATTGCCCTCTGCCTGACTTGTCTCGCGCTGCAAGCGCCATGAGGATGCCTATAGTGCAATACATGGAGCTGGCCAAGTCGGCTATCTTGGTGCCGGGGACAATAGGTGGAAATCTCCCTTCATTTACTACTCCAAGAATACCGCTAAGTCCCATACAGGTGAGGTCTCTGGCAGGGAGCATTTGATAGGGCCCATCCTGACCATATCCGGTTACAGCGCAATAAATAACTTTAGAGTTCATCTCTTTGATAGTATCGTAGTCTATGCCCAGCTTTTTCGTCACCCCAGGCCTAAACCCCTCTATTATCACGTCGGTCTTCTCGGCCAAGCGCAAGAAAACCTCCTTGCCCGCATCGGTCTTCAGATCTAGGGCGAGGCTTTTCTTGCCGCGATCAAGGACGTAAACCGCGTTCCACTTTTTCTCCTCCTCCGAGCTTGCTTCTCTCCCTTGAAGCATTCTGAAAATGGTTGCACGAAACCCTGGGTCCTCGATCTTGATAACCTCCGCACCGGCTTCCGCCATGAGCATTGCCGCGTACTGCCCCGGCAAAAAACGATTCAGGTCCAGCACTTTTATCCCCTCAAGGGGCAATCTGTTCCTCATGATCCGCTCTTCCTTATTTCATATAAGTTCATTACAATTTCAGATGGATATTCCCTTGCCTGGAGGCAAAGACCCGTATTATATCTGTATCCCCTTACAGATAGCTGCTTGCAGATAGGTCCGAAATTTCAGAAGGCCCGCACCCAATTAATCGTTAATGCCAGGGCAGTCTCGCTTCAGGATTACTCCAAAAAACAGCCAGATAGAGAGAGATAATTACTCCTCCCAGGCAAAACGCGCCCCAAGACCGCATATTCCATGTCTTCGGGTCGGACAACCTCAATATATACCAGCCGACAACCAGGTTGATCCATGCCCAAATCACATTTACGACTGCAGGGGAAAGCACGGCAAAGGGGGTCATGTGCGATTTGCCGCAAATACCCTGAACCAAATGAGGTATTGCGTTAAAGAGAAACATGGCTGATATAAACGCCCATAACAATTTTTTCATATATCACCTCCTAATCTTATCTTGGTTGATTCTCCAAACAGACTGGCCTCTCCTCTTCAACAATCTCTCGACTGAAATGCTGCTACGATCACGCGATCTACCCTCCCAGGGTGGCAAGCAGCACGCCTGCGGCAACGGCTGAGCCGATCACACCGGCAACATTCGGACCCATGGCATGCATGAGAAGATTATTAAAGGGGTCTTCTTCCAATCCCACTTGCTGGGAGACCCGCGCTGCCATAGGAACAGCGCTTACTCCTGCGGACCCGATGAGCGGATTGATTTTTCCGCCGGACAGCCAGCACATAACCCGGCCAAAGAGCAGCCCGGCACAGGTGCCCACCGCAAATGCAACCAGTCCAAGTACGATGATTGAGATGGTCTTTGTGTTCAAAAATGCCTCGAAAGTCATAGTTGCGCCTATAGTGAGTCCCAGAAAAATCGTTACAATATTGATAAGTTCATTTTTTGCGGTGTTTGCCAGGCGTTCTACCACTCCACATTCTTTCAGTAGATTGCCGAACATCAGCATTCCAATCAGCGGCACGGCCGAGGGAATAAGCAGAATCGTAGTGAGAGTAACCAATATCGGAAAAAGGATTCTTTCCTTGTTACTGACCTGGCGCAGCCGTTTCATTTTTATTCTTCGCTCCCTCTTAGGGACAATGAGTTTCATGAGAGGAGGTTGTATAATCGGCACTAAGGCCATATAACTATAGGCGGCAATGGCAATCGGCCCCAGCAGATGAGGAGCGAGTTTTGCCGTCAGAAAAATTGCCGTCGGACCGTCAGCGCCGCCAATAATGCCGATTGAACCTGCCTCCTTCAGCGGAAAACCCAAAAGAATCGCACCAAGGAATGTTCCAAAAATCCCGAACTGCGCCGCCGCGCCGAGAAACAGTGTCTTGGGGTTGGCAATCAACGGCCCAAAGTCTGTCATTGCGCCTACACCCATGAAAATGAGTAGCGGGAACAAACCTGTCTTGATCCCAAAAAGGTAGATAACGTACAAAAGGCCGGTTTGCTTGCTTAATACCTCAGCCGTAAGAGGGACATTGTCGGGAGCATGGTTCATCAGGCCGATAAACGGCGTATTCGTCAGGACAATACCTACCCCGATGGGGATAAGCAACAATGGCTCCCAACGCTTTTTTATACCAAGATAAACAAGCAACAAGCCAACTGCATACATCACCAAAGGCTTGCCGAGCTGGCCGAAAATACCCACAACACCGAGAGACTCCCAAAGGCCGTATAGTATATTTTGATCCATAATATCCAGGTTCTAACTTTAGATTGTGATTGTTACCAAGTTTTGGCCATCCCTGACGGTTTCACCTGTTTTAACCAAGACCTGTGTTATTGTTCCACTAAAGGGTGAAAGCACCTGATTTTGCATTTTCATCGCCTCGAGGATTAACAACTTGGTCCCCCGTTCCACTTTGTCGCCTTCCTTAACCAACACATCGAGGATAGCCCCCTCCATAGTACTACGTACACTCTTTGTCTGTCCTGCTGCCTGCTTTTCAGGCGGCTTTGCAGTAGAGGCTGCCTTTCTCTTTGGAAGGATAGGAGTCGGAGGCGCCTTCTTAGGAGCGGATTTTGCCCTGGCCAAGGAAGGGCGGCCGTGCACCCTGGAATCTGGAAGGATTTCTTTACCCATCTCGGATGGGCACACCGTGACATGATATTGAGTGCCGGAGACAAGGACATCATAGGCGCGCGGCCCATGTATGCTTCCCATTTCAAAATGCCTGGCAACCTCATCAAGCTTCTCAGTCCTCACATCTGTACTCCAGTCGGTATCAGCCAATACTCTGACAATAGTCTTTGTTTGAGGCAGGCTCCCTCTGCCAGTGATGGGAGAAAGTAGGCAATACAAAGCATCGACTCCCATGCCGGCAGCTGCATAGTAAGCTATTTCAGCTATACCTGAGGGAGAGCTAAATTTGAGCGCAATCGGTAAGTCGACTTTTTTCTTTAGCAGTCCCAGGAGCTCGGTAGTCTCCTTCGGGCCCAAGATCCCTTGAGAATCGTAAATACAGAGAGATCCGCAGCCGCAATCTTTGAGCTTCCGGGCAAGGTCGGTAAGGAAATCGACGCTCGTATTTTTGGCACAAAAAAGCGTACCTTCCGCGTGCTTTCCGGCTTTGGTAACAGCGCCAACAGCTCGTTTCATTTTGTCCGTCTCATTGGTTTCGGCATGGACGCGGAAGATATCAACTCCTCCGGTTGAGCCCAATTCAACTAATTGTTCCAGTGTCTTTGCCTCTATGAGATCCACATCAAGTGAAACAAGCATCGGCGTAGACTTAAGCGCTTGATTAAGTTTTGTCAGGCTCTCCCAACTGTTTTCAGTCAAAGGTAACGGCATTATCTCTATAGCACGATAGCCTACGTTATCCATCTGCCTTGCCCCGACGAGAATATCTTCCACTTTTCTACCTGTTTGTTGGGACTCTAAAAGTATTGTTTCACAAATCTTTGTCATCCTAACCTCATTGATTGCAAGTTATAGTCATTAAACGTTCAAAAACGGCCCTTTTCTTCCTCGTACGCATATATTGCGGCCATGATAGCTGTGGTCACTTCTTGGTCAAAATCGCTAGACAATGCAGGAGATACTGTTACGGGTGAATTAGTTGCAAGTGCAACTGAAAGATCAGCATCCGTTGCGGCCGTATCTTCATCAGGAGACTCGTCAAGAGCCTCTTGATCATCAGTGTCTGGGTACTCCTGTACCTTTTCTTGAAACAACCCGATAAAAAGGATAAGCAGAAAA
Source organism: Thermodesulfobacteriota bacterium (assembly GCA_034189325.1). Lineage (GTDB taxonomy): Bacteria > Desulfobacterota > DSM-4660 > Desulfatiglandales > Desulfatiglandaceae > JAXHUM01. The sequence goes on along the minus strand of JAXHUM010000048.1, from coordinate 22,002 downwards.
TTGATTGCCAAAACGACGAATACACTTCCTATACCCAAGGCAGCCAGCAGTAAGGATTCTTTAATAAGCAACATATTCACCTTTCATTGTGCCCCCATGGCCTTTCATTGGTCCCTATTGATCGGCCCTGGCTCTGATGTCATTTGTTAATTGGTGGAACTTTCACAATCATTCATCACAAGGGAATATTCCCGTGATGCTTATTAGGTCCTTTTGTCCTTTCCTTGGTTGCAAGAAAACTTAGCGATTGAATCAGCACCTTTCTTGTCTCTCTCGGTTCAATAATATCATCTATGCACCAGTTGGCTGAGACCTCCCTCATAGGATTCGAGTATTTCTCAATATACTCTTTCAATCTCTTTTGTCTCATCTCACCTGGGTTTTCAGATTCCCTGATCTCCTTACCGAAAAAAAGTTCCACAGACGCATTCGGACCTAATACGCCTATTTCTACAATCGGCCAGTAAAATACCATGTCCGTTCCCATGCCCGGCACAACGCCCATTCCCAGGTTTCCTCCACCATAGGCTTTTCTTAGAACAAGCGCGATTCGCGGGACACTAGCCTCACACAGGGCGTATAAAACCTTTGCCCCATGCCGAATGATCCCCTTATGTTCCTGCGTGCTTCCAGGCATATAGGCCGGGGTGTCAACTAACAGGACGATGGGGATATTGAAACAATCGCAGAATCTTATAAACCTTGCCTGTTTGTCCGAACTATCGACTGTCATACTTCCTGCGCGTACCATCGGCTGATTTGCAATAAAGCCTGTGACTTGATTGTTTAGGCGCCCGAAACCTACGATAATCTCACAGGCAAATTCCGGCTTGATCTCAAAAAAATGACCCTGATCAACAAGCGAATAGATGATATCATGCATATCATAGGGAACATCAGCAGATGACGGGATAATGTCACCAAGGTTTTCATCCGTTCTGTCCGGGTCATCGCCCATCTCCACAATCGGGGGGCTTTCGTTCATACTTGAAGGCAGATAAGTCAAAAGCTCTCTGATGCCATCCAGGCATTCCTGCTCACCGGCAAACCTTCCATCAGCTATCCCGCTCACCTGACAATGGACTTCCGCACCCCCCAGTTCCTCGTAACTTATTTCTTCGCCTAGGACGGTCTTCACCATTGCCGGACCGGTGATAAACATATGGCTCTGTCCATCCACCATAAAGATGAAATCGTTCAGGGCAGGTGAATATACTGAAATGCCGGCGCAGCTTCCCATAATCGCCGCTATTTGAGGAATATAACCGGAAGCCTGGGTGTTTGGATAAAAAATAGAGCCGCCGCTTTTCTCCATAATATCTCCCATGGCGCTTTTAGACTCTGTTATTCTAGGAAGCCTCGCACCCGGGGAATCATGAAGACCTATGAAAGGCACTTTCATATTCAGGGCCCGCTCAACAGTCTTGTGCATCTTAAATCCATGAAAAGCGCCAATGGAACCGCCTCGAATCGTCGAATCCTGGGAATAGACACAGACGACCCTTTCATCTATGGTCCCATACCCACTAACGACTCCATCACCCGGGTCACCCTCAAGGTGGGAGAGAAGCATATTGAATTCATTAAAACTGCCCTCATCCAAGAGGTAATCTATGCGTTCTCGTGCGGTGAGTCTCCCCTTTTTGTGCTGGGCGGCAATTCCTTTCTCACCTCCACCCATAAGCGCTTTTTCTTTTATTTCTCGAAGTTGTTTGATTCGAGCCTCTGCTTTCACTTCCATAAAGAATCTCTCCTATAAAGCGATTAAATCATATTGATCCATGAGCCAATGTCAAAACGCCTTCTTTTGTCCGATCTCTGCGTCAGGCTCAATGTATTCCTGTGGTTAAAATTTTCGCCTTCCCTGACCTCGAATAAAATTGGATATTTTGAAACTGGCACCCATGGACATTTTCCTATGCCCTGATCTTGAGCGATAGTCCTCGTTTTCGGATGCATGAGAGTCAGTTTTGATCTATTTCCGAAGGTCGGCCGTTTATCCGTGTTGGGCCTTAAGAGATCTCCTGCTCATCTCCAGTGCAACCACTTGTCCGTCACAATGGATCAATTTTTCTTTAAGAGAGGGACCAGGGGGGCTATGATTTCTTGTGCAATAGAATAGGGGTCTCTCTCATGAGACAGGACATCCCTTACGGCCCTTTCAAGGCCGTTATTTTCATTCCACCTGTCTTTGATAAGGCCCACAATTTCCTTTTCAACCAATCCGATAAGCTCCTCCTTTACCCGCTCTTTCATAAAGTCTTCCTGCCGATGCGTCGGATTTGGGGGAGCTAAAATCTTTTCAACTAGTTCCGGCACTCCTTCCCCATCAAGAGCTATGGTCCTTAAAACGGGCGGTTTCGGGGCATCTGAGTCTATATCGAGGTTAAGCATAGCCTCGATATCTATTACGACCTGATCCGCGCCTTCTCTGTCGGCTTTGTTGACCACAAATACATCGGCTATTTCCATGATACCAGCTTTGATGGCCTGGATCGCATCCCCCTGTCCGGGGACCAGAACAACCATGACCATATCGGCGATCTTAATCACATCTATTTCGTCCTGGCCTACACCGACCGTCTCAATAATGATGAAATCCTTGCCGAATGCTTCCATGATCTTGACTACGTCACGGGCGGATTGATTCAGTCCCCCCAAGGCCCCTCGAGTAGCCATGGAACGGACGTAGACCCCTTCCACATTGCTCACATCCCTCATCCGAAGTCTATCTCCCAAAAGCGCCCCCCCAGAAAAGGGGCTCGATGGATCGACAGCGATGATTCCGATATCAAAGCCTTTTTCAACAAGTGTGCGAGCAATCCGGTTGGTGAGGGTACTCTTTCCTGAGCCTGGAGCGCCGGTAATGCCGATCAACCGTGCCTTGCCGGTCTCAGGAAAAATCTCTTTCATAGCCTCCATCCATCCAGGCTCACGATTCTCTACTCGTGTGACCAGCCTGGATAGGGCCCGAATCGAACCACTCTTTAGTTCGCTGATTAATGCATTCCAATCATTGTTCATATAACAATATTCCTCCCGAATATGCTGGATCCGCTCAAGTTTAGAGCCGGTCGATAGCATGTTATTTCACACATCCGCTCTCTTACCGGCCTTTAAACAAGGGTTGTCTCTTTTCGAGAAAGGACTTGAATCCCTCCATGAAATCTTCACTCTTCATTGTGATCCCAAGCACGTACGCCTCGTAATCCAGGGCCGTGGCAAGGTCCCACTTGTGGAAGTTCTGAAGCCCCCGCTTGGCAAAAGATATGGGGATAGGGGCATTATGAGCTATCCTTGAGGCCAGTTTATTCGCTGTTGACATCAGCTCGTCGTCTGGAGTTACTCTGTTAACTATCCCTATTCTCAATGCCTCCTTTGCACTAACCACTTCACCTGAGAAGATTAACTCTGCGGCCTTGGCATAGCCAACGAGCCTGGGCAGGAAATAGATGCCTCCCCAATCGGGATGGACCCCCCTTCGTGTGAAGACCTGGCCGAACTTGGCCTTTTCACTGGCGATCCTTATGTCACAGGCAAGGGCCAGATTCATTCCTCCTCCTGCGGCCACTCCGTTAACAGCGGCAATGACCGGTTTTTCCACACTGTTAAGGGCCATGACAATTTTTGACATGGCGGGCCTTTCCGTAGCACCGATATCCTCCAGGGCCTTGGTTTCTCCTGATACGAATTCATCCACATCTCCACCGACACAGAAGGCCTTACCGGCCCCTGTTATTACTATTACACGGACATCGGAATCAGCACATACCTCTTCCACAGCCTGACCGATCTCCTGACGCATCATTCCTCCAAAAGCGTTCATCTTCTCAGGCCGATTCAAAGTGATCGTCCCGATGTAATCCTTTTTATCAAGCAGCACATGTTCCCACTTCATCATTCTTCCTCCGTAAAAAGACGACTCAGCTCCAATGAAAGAGATTTTCCCTCTCTGACCATCCCAGGGAACACCTCGGAGACTCCCTTAATTTGTCTTATCAGTGCGGCGACCTGGCCGGCAGGCATGATTGCGGTATCAGCGTTGCCCTCAACATAACCGCTGTCCCCTCCCTTGTTCATTCTTGCATCTTCCTTCTTCTTATCAGGGTCACTGATCTCTTCGGCCTTCTTATTTCTAAGGACCCTCATCGGCATGGCATCTTTTCCCAGTCGTAGGGTTGCGCCTCCCTCTGCATTAAGGATGGCCTGTTTAAAGAAGTCCGGAGCAGGACACTCATGAGTCACCAGGAATCGCGTGCCCACTTCGACGCCTTCGGCGCCCAGGGCCATGGCGGCTAAAAATCCCCTGGCGTCACAAATGCCTCCGGCTGCGACGACTGGAATTTCCAGAGCATCAACCAGAAGAGGCACCAGGCACAATGTAGTGAGCTCCTCTCGGCCCACATGCCCTCCAGCCTCAAATCCTGTGGCAATGACTCCATCAACTCCTACGGACTGGGCCTTCATGGCCATTTCTACAGTAGAAACCTTATGCAATACCTTCAATCCAGCCTCTCTGATCCTGTCAATGATCTTGGCCGGATTCCCGGCAGAGGTGGTCACCACCTTCACCCCCATCTCAATAGCTATATCAAGGGCCTCAAAGGCATTAGGGCGATATATGGGAATATTGACGCCTATGGGGCGATCGGTTAATTCCTTTGCCTTTTTCAGTTCAGCCTGCAATTTCTCCCCGGACAGTCCGGAAGCCCCGATCTGACCAAAACCACCACTTGCGGATACGGCCGCTGCCATCTCACCCAAGGTGATCCGCCGCATCGGACCAAGGATTAAGGGGTAAGCAGTGCCTAGAATCTCGGTTATACGGTTGTTCATAAATGCTCCTTAGTCGATATAGAGATCTCCTCGTCTACGAAAGACATGGGCGATTGATTTATTAGAGAAGAGATCACAACGAAATGTGTCAAGGGCGACCTACATCAATTCGACAAATGATTTCATGTCATTGATCTTTTCCATGCCTGAAAGGCTCTCTACGAGTTGGCGTGCCTTTTGATCGCCCAAGACAGGTATACATAGGTCCAGGAATTTTTTTTCTATTTTTGATCTTTTCACTTCAAGTTCAGGAATCTCATGAATGACGTCGTAGAAGGCAGAGTAGATCACGCCGCTCTCTTTCTCCACATCAACTTCGGCCTCCATCGCCTGTACTTCGGGATAACTACGGATGGATATCTTTTTCATAAGCTCCCTTACCTCAGGATCAGCAACTCTATTGTCTTGGAAGGCCTGCGTTCCGGTATCTCCACGAACCAGGGCATTGGCCACACAATATGGGATACAGAACTTGCCCTCCAGTCCAGTACTGGCCTCTGTCCTGAAAGCGGCGCTCAAAGCCATCTCCGACGCTTTGATCTTGATTGACTTGATCTCATCGATACTCAGCCCATGATGTTTGACAATAGACATAGCAGCCTCCATTGGAGAATGGGTTGCATGACAGGAGGCATGATATTTCTGGGCCAGGCCTTCTATTTCCCAGGTCTTGCCAAGAGTATCCAGGACATCCTTATCCACCTCACCCTTCATTGTCTTAAAAAGACCGACCTGTCCCTCAAGGATGTCTTCGGCGGATGTAAAACCGTTTTGGGCCAGCAGTGAGGCCATCAGCCCGACTTCCGAGGCCCTGCCCGCATGAAAAGGCTTGCACATGGTCCCGAACACCTGCCTTAGACCGGAGGCCTGAGTCCCTGCTATGCCCAGGGCGTAAGTCGTTTGTTGTACGTCCAGACCGAGTAGGCGGGAGCAGGCCGCCGCCGAAGCCAGGTGCCCCATGGTGGAGGTCCCATGCCACCCCACCCCATAATGTCCCATACCAGCGCACTTCGCCACAGTCGTCCCGGCTTTCAGACCAATGATGTAGGCCGTCAGGAAATCGGCCCCATTCTTCCCTTGCCACTCGCTTAAGGAGAGTATAGAAGGGAAAAGGGTGACTGAAGGATGCCCAAGAAAAGCTATCATACTGTCATCATAATCCAGGGCATGGGACGCGGCTCCGTTTATGAGTGCGGCCTGACACACGGTCTTCTTTACACCGTGGCCCAAGATGGTTGCCTGCTCTTTTCCTCCCAGACAATCAGTGTATTGGATCAGTTTGTTCACCAATGGTTCTTCTTTTCCGGCTATGGCAACGCCCAGCCAGTCCATTAAGGCTACTTTGGCGTGTTCATAAATCGTATTCGGGATCTCCCGCGCATTTGTGTCCACGACAAAAGCGGCGATCCTGCTTGTCATTTTTGTAACTTCATTCGTCATGGCCTATCTCCTGAAACTTGCCCATTCTCTTACACGATAAGACTCGCCGACCTGGGTTTTCATGTTACATTCCAATGAATGATATGGAAGTCACTTGTCCAATCGGGTTCCGTAAACTTCTTTCAACTTCACTTTCTGAATCTTCCCTGAGCCGGTCATAGGCAATTCATCCATTATCTTGACGTGGCTGGGGTATTTGTACCTGGCTACCTTTCCTTGGAGGAAATCATGGACCTCCTCCTTTGTGATCGTCTCACCTTCCTTTGACACAATGAAGGCCATCCCTGTCTCCCCCCACTTCTCGTCAGCGACTCCGATAATAGCCACATTGATGATTTTCGGGTGGTTGGAAAGGGCCTTCTCAATCTCCGCCGGATAGACGTTTTCTCCACCGCTCCGATACATATCCTTCGCCCTGTCCACGATATAAAAATAGCCGTCTTCATCCGTGTAGCCAAGGTCTCCTGTATGAAGCACGTCTTCGATCAAGGTCTCAGCGGTTTTCTCAGGCATATTCCAATAACCGCTCATTACCGTAGGGCCACTCGCAACCATCTCACCAATTTCTCCTGGAGGGAGCTTTCTCCCATCCGGGTCTTGTATCCATACATCGGTGAAAAACCCTGGCAGCCCTACAGATCCCTTCTTTTTCATTATAGCTTCCTTAGGCATCATCATCATGGCCGAGTTCTCCGTCTGCCCTAAACCCTGCTGCATATGAAGCCCGCACTTGGCCAAGTCATCAAACAGACTTTGCGGCGTTCTTTCACCTCCTCCAAAAGTGGTTTTGACGCTGCTGACGTCAACCTCACGGAGCTTGCCTGACTGCAGGACGAACCTCCACATTGTTGTGAGAGCAAAGACTGTCGTAACCTTGTATTTTTCGATATCCATGGCAAAAAGCACAGGGTCAAAGCTCTGTCTTAAGAGCACTGTTGCCCCCCGGAAAAATACCGGTGTCAGACAGATAAAAATACCCCCCGAATGAAATAGAGGAAGTTGTGAGAGGAATGTATCATCAGCGCTCAGATTCATATACAAGACTATCTGAAAGTTCTTATAAAAAGTCTGTTCGTGGGAGACTATGACCCCTTTTGGGTCACCAGTAACACCTGAGGTGTACATGATGGCCAAGGGATCGTCCATGTAAACAGGCTCATCCGGTATGGGTTCATCAACAGGATAAGCCTTAACGACCTCCTCATAGGGGATCGCCCACTCCGGGCAGTCCTGACAGTTCGGCACAAGACTCCTCACGCAAACCATCTTATTTTTTTCCAGGGGCACCTTGTCCCTGATGGGTCTTATGTTTTCAATAAGGGCATCATGAAAAGCGAAAAAGCTTGAGCCACTGTTGTTGATTTGATACTCCAGCTCCGGTCCTACCAGACGAAAATTTAGGGGAACGAAGATAATACCAAGCTTGGCAGCAGCAAAGTATAAGTAAACGAACTCGGGGCAATTCAATAGGGCTACCGAGATCCTGTCTCCTTTCTTGAGACCAAGGCCCTTTAAATAGTGGGCCGCCCGGTTGACTTCCTCGTTAAGTTTCTTGAATGTGATAGGCTCATCTTCAAAAATCAAAGCGGCCTTATCGGGCATACAATCAGCTCTCTTTTTGGTTATTTTGCCAATATTCCACTCCATAGACAGAACCTCCTTTTTGTTTACTACCTTTCCTGCCTTATTTGAAAAACCAGCGTTCCAAACGAAGGCTGTTCAACCAGGCACTTATTATGAATCCTAAGACATATTCTCTTTTACCCAAAGCATCTAAGCATCCGCGCGCTTCCCTGTATCACCTGACCATTAGATTCGGGAGGACCAGAGTAATCTGCGGCACAAAATATAAGATCACCATGCCCGCAAGCATAATGAAGTAAAACGGGATTGTCCCCATGACTATCGGTGCAAGGCGTGTTTTGGCTATTCCCTGTATGACATAAAGGTTTAGGCCCACCGGTGGTGTAAGGAGGCACAACTCCATGCTGAGGGTCATCATCACGGCAAACCAAATCCCGTCGTATCCCAACCCTGTGACAACGGGATAGAGCACTGGTAGGGTTATCATCATCACCGAAGCAACTTCGAGAAACAGGCCCAGGATAAGAAGCATAAACATGATTGCCACGATGACCATTCCGGGGGCAAGTTGGGCCTCTGTGATGAAACTCATGGCCATCTGAGGGACCTGAAGTAGCGTCATGAAGCGACCCATGATAAGTGCCCCAGCAATAATAATGAGGATAAAGCCAGCACTGATCCCGCACTCCGACAGCATCCGGGGCAAATCGCGTACCTTTATCTTTTGCCGTACCAGGACCATGATAATAGTGTAAAACGCTGCAATCCCCCCACATTCAAGAACGGTGAAAACCCCTGTGAAGATACCCACGACAATTATGATTGGGACCAGCAACACCCAGACTGCGCTTCCCAAGGCCTGCCACCGCTCCTTCCATGAATCGACCAGTTCTCTTTCATATGCGCCGGTTCTCCAACAGGAGAAGACGGTATACATACTGAACAAGAGAACAAGCATGAGACCGGGAAGGATGCCGGCGATCAGGAGCCGGCCCATGGATTCTTCAGTGATTGCGGCATAAAGGATCATAGTTCCTGACGGGGGTATCATAATGCCCAGAGTCGCGCCAGACCCTACCAGTCCATAAGAAAGAGGTTCTCTGTATTTCCTCGACTTCAGGGCTGGAAAGGCTATGAGCCCGATGGTGGCAACGGTGGCCACACTGGAAATAGAGATAGCCGCAAAAAAGGTGCACGACAAAATGGTAGCCAGACCCAGCCCTCCAGGCAGGGAACCGGTCCATTTGGTGAATAGGACGTACAGCTCCTCGCCGGCACCCGAGCTGTGCAGGATAAAGCCGGTGAGGATAAAGAGAGGAAGGGCTGCCAAAGTGAAACTACCCAGTGTGCCGTCAATAACGTGTGGGACCTGGCTCAAGGCAAGTCCACCGCCGAAATGGAGGTAGAGCCCGGCCACACCTATAAGTGTCAAGGCAACAAAAATAGGGACCCCGGCAAAGAGCATTACCAAAAGTCCGATAACGAGCCCAGCTACCGGTAGGCTTACGAGCATCCAAGCGGATATAACAAGAAGTACAAAGAAAATGGAAAACAGCAAAAAGGACTTATCCCAGAACTCTCCCGTCCCCTGAGAAGAAGTATCGATCGGCTTCCGGGGCCGGCTGATTAAACCATGAGCATTTGAAGCAATATCAGAGATCAACTGAAGGCATAGAGTGGCGCAGCCCACAGGGAGGGCAAGCTTCACCGGCCATATCGCGGGCCCCCAGACGGTTGGGGTCCTCTCCCCCATTACCAGGGAATGCCAGAAATCCTTCGAGGTGTAGTAGAAAAGGATTCCTCCGCAGAGGAGCGAAAAAACTAATGGGATAATCCTCCACCACACAGAGACCCTGGGAGAAAAGAGGCTGGTGATAAGGTCAACGGAGATATGTCTTCCCTGCCTCTGGCTGATTGCGAGAGTCAAGAAACAGAACCAAATCATGAGAAAGGTTACGAGTTCAATCGACCAGACAGTAGGAGCGTTAAAGAGTTTGCGCACAATGATTTCATAGACGACCACCGAGAGCATCGTTAGCAGGGCCACTCCTGCCATAAAACCGCTCACTAAGGCCAGGTACCCTGTTCCGGAGTCAAGCACTCCCAGTGCACGCCTAGTCATATCCCCTCCTTCATTGACATTATTCTTCATGCAAACGAACTTACTTTGTGATGAGCCACTCGGTGCTCTTTAGTTTATTTTCATGCGAATCTTCAACTTAGTCGGAAACTATGTTCTGTCAAAATATTCTCGAAAAGCATTCTACATTTAAGATATGATTGTTCTTAACCATGGAGTGCTCAAAAAAGGGCGCTCCTTGTCTTTTGGATCAGATAAAACAGAAAATAACGGTACTTTCTATTTGGACCTGGTCTGTCTAATCCAACCTTCGTATAGAGCAGTGAGTTCCTCATTGGTTGCTTCTACTGCTGCGGCCCTCACGACCGGATCCACAACGGGGCCCCATATGTTTCTGTATTCATCCGAAGGTATTCGGTATATCTCAACTCCTTTTGCCACCAAGCCTTTGCTGACCTTTTCTTGAGTCGCGCGATTCTCCCTAATGCAATACGCATCAGCCTCTTTTCCTGCATCCAACAAGACCTTCTGCAGATCTTTGGGTAGGCTGTTATACCAGCCCAGGTTCGCTACGATATGAAAGTCCGCTCCTATTATTCTATTGTTCACAAGGGCAAATGGAGTTACCTCGTACCACTTCCTGGAATACATAGAGGTTAGACCGGAGGTTGCCCCATCAATGGTTCCACGCTGTAAGGCCATATAAACATCTGCGGAGCTCAGCACCACAGGCACGCCGCCCATGGCCTTCACTTCCGCAGCGATCATTTTGGTCGGGATCCTGATCTTCATACCTTTCATATCCCCCAGTTTCTTAACAGGCCTTTTCAAGGCGTAACATACGCCGGATCCATACATAATCGGGGAGATAATTTTCGTATTCGCCTTTTCAGCCAGTAATCGTGACTGGTATCGGAGGTATGGCCCACGACTCAGGCGAAAGAAGTGTTCCAGATCATCGGGGTAGTCTCCTGCTTCGAGAATGATATTTTTTGTTATTCCCTGCCACCAGGGGAAATATGTCTGAGCCATTTGAAGGGTACCAGAGGAGATAGCACTTGGAACCTCCTTATCCTTTAAGAGCTGACCTGCGGAAAAGTGCTGAACTACGAGCCGGCCCTCGCTCATCTCTTCTGCCCTCTTGGCAAATAGATCCAGCGACTTGGTCATATAGTGTCCGACCGGCATCTGACTGCTGAGCTGGACCTTGTAGACCTTCTCCTTGGCGTGGGCAGGATCCAAGCCACTGACTCCCAACACCAGGGGAACCACCATGCCTAACAGCATTGTCCTGAGAATCGTGTCTATCATTCTTCACTCCTTTCCTTCTGTCTCCCCTATCAATAAGGAGCCGACAAGTTAATAATCTTTTGCTGCGGGCCTAAGGAGTATGTGGGCACTGTTCAATAACTCTTCGACTTGCCCTTGTATATCGACACCTCTACTCACCTAATAGTCTCAAGGCCTGGGCTCACAAATCCATCAAACCATATATGTTATGAATGGCCTTTTATGACCCATTTCTCGTTAGATTTGAGTGAACCTTTAGGGACCAAACCGGATCCTCTTTCGATGGACATTCTCAGACGGTTTCAGAAGACGATGCCCTCCGGAAACGTTAGCCATGGTGATATGCTATAGACAGCTCCCAAAGAAATGCCTTTTCTCTGAGCGTATAGGGTGGCTTTTGCCTTTAATAGCTGCTCTTTTATCATGGAATAATCTGGTTATTATTATGATGAAGTCTCTTCCTGTGGATTTAGTTATTATCAAATTCAGAGTTACTGAAAATACATGCAGTGCGTGACTAGAACTTGTAGCCTGAAGTGGAGTAAACAGCTATCTCAATTCAGTTGTAGGTATATACTTATCCCCAACCATTTGTCAAACAATTTTATTTACTTTTTTGTATACAATATAAAATGCCAGAATAATTCACACCAGAATGTCTGGAGGAATATTTGACCTGGCGGCAGGAGTTTCAGGTCGACGCACTCCCGCCGCAAGCCCCACACAGGCTGGCATTGATGGCCTGCCTTCTATTATAGGCTGGACGCGGGTCTTAAGGGACTCTAGAGATTGATATTCGAATATTTTCGAAAGGGCCGGACCAGTGTTTTGCTCTTAAGGATATCCAGGGGCCGGTTGATATATCTCCTCGTATCTCTGGGCATGATCGCGTTATCGATATATCCACGTTTCATCCTTTCATAGTGATACGAATCAAACAACGTAGCCGAAAAATACCTTGGCACTACCTACCTGGCGTTATCCAAAAAAAAGCCCCCTCGATCAGATCATCTCAGGGGGCTTTTTCGTGTTATCAGGGACGAGGCTTAGGCGTACCGCTAGAGTGGGATATTCCCATGCTTTTTCGCCGGAAGGGTTTCTTCTTTGTTCTTGAAGCAGTCAAGGGCCTGTATGATCATTGGACGCGTACTTCTTGGGTCCACAATATCGTTTACAAGCTGTCTAGCCCCCGCATGATAGACCGTACAGATTTCTTCTTTAAAGGCCCTTATCTTCTCTTCTCTGAACTTCTCAGGATTTTCTGCTTCCCTCAACTCCTTTTCGTAATTGATATCAACGGCCCTCTCAGGGTCTATCTGCCCTATTGTGGCTGTCGGCCACGCCAGAACCAGGTCCACACCCATCGACTCCGTTCCCATCATGTATTCTGCGCCCCCTGAACATTCTCCGGTGTAAATGGTTATCTTTGGAACAGTGGACTCACAGATCGCATAGGGAAGTTTCGCAGCATGACGCTCTAATCCGGCTTTTTCCTCCTCTTTACTGGATACAAAACCTATACTGTCAACAAGAAAAACCAGGGGGATATTGAAACAATCGCAGAATCTTATGAACCTTGCTGCTTTGTCGGAAACATCAATATCTATTTTCCCCTGTTTCTCTTTGGGATTGTTCGCTACAATTCCGGCTGTCTGTCCGTTGAAGCGAGCAAAGCCGACAATCATGTTTTTGGCAAAGAGAGGTTTCGTCTCAAAGAATTTCCCGTTATCGACGATACGCTGAATAATATCATGCATGTCCCTATCTTCGCTCTCCTTCAACGATATATCGAGCAATTCCTGGTCTTTCCTATCAGGCGGGTCATCCGTCTCGATTACCGGCGGTCTCTCTTTCCAGTTTGAAGGTAGAAACGAGAGAAGCTCCTTTACCGTCTCAATTCCCTCTTCATCCGTATCAACAACCAAATCCGTTGTCCCGGTGATTTCGGCGTGAACCAATGCGCTACCAATTTCATCATAGGTGACTTCTTCTCCAACGACCTCCTTTATCACCGGTGGCGAAATAAGGGACATAAATACATTGGGGCTTTTCCGCATGATCAAAAAGTCTTTCATAATCGGCGAGTAGGAGGAACCGGCAAATTGCGGCCCCAGCATCAGGGCGATTTGAGGAATGACTCCTGACGCGTTAGGTGGCGAGAACATAAAATTTCCACACTCACCCAGTCCATGCCCCCTTACAGGGGGTCGGGTCAAAGGCTCTCCCATCATGTCCTGAAGCCTTATCCCGGCTGAATCCACGATGCCTACATAAGGGATATTCATCTTGACGGCCATGTCCATCGCCTTGGTTATCTTGCTGTGCTGCACGGCAGACTGTGTTCCCGTCATCTGTGTAAAATCATGGGCATATACCATGACAGGCCTTCCATTGACCTTTCCATATCCGATGACCGAGGCATCACCCGGCAAATGTTTCTCGTCCACATCATCAAACCCGGTCCTTAGCGGCTCTGCCCAGAGATCAAGTTCGCAAAACGTTCCTTCATCAAAAAGCAACTCAACTCTTTCCCGGGCCAGGAGCTTGTCTTTCCCTCGCTGATTGGCTACGGCCTTTTCACCACCGCCCTTTTTTTGATCTTCTCTTTTTCTCAGTAGATCTTCTATGACATCATCTGGATTAATCGTCTCACTTCGACCCATTTGCATTTCCCCTCTCCCTCTCTCACAGATTCATGTTCTCGTGCTTTCTAGCCGCTCTTTCCTGCACCTTGAACTGCGTGCATCTCAATGCCTCGGCAAGAAATTTTCTCGTGTCTCGAGGATCAATAATGGCTTCATTGGTGGCAATAGAGTGTATCTTAACCCTCTCTTCCATTATTTTCAGGGCCTCTTTAAAAATATTGTCCTTCTCCTCTTGGGTCTTGGCTCGTTTCATTTTTCCCAGGTGGGTCACTCTTGCCAGGCCCGGAGCGCCCATGACTCCCCGTTCAACTATGGGCCAGGCAACATATCTGTCCGCCTTGGTGAAATTGACAGGCATCACCATACAAGCACCTCCATACAACTTTCTGGCAATCACATTGATCTTGGGAACAGTTGCCTCAGAGGTCGCGTGTATGACCATACATCCATGCCGGAGCACTCCTTTTCGCTCTTCCGCACCGCTGGGGAAAAAGGCCGGACAATCGGATAGATAGACCAGCGGAATATTAAAGGCATCACAGAACCTTGTGAACTTGGCGTGCTTCCCGGAGCTATCCACATCCATGCAGCCCATTCTCCATATAGAGTTGTTGGCGATGATCCCCACGGTCCGGCCTTCCATCCGGACAAACCCGGTGGTCAGATTCTGCGCATAGTCACCCAGGATTTCATAATAGAATTCATTATCGGCCATAAGCCTTATCACCTTTCTCATATCAAAGGCCTTGTTGGGGCTTGCCGGCACTATATCCATAATATCGTCGAGTCTTCTTTGAGGGTCATCACCTGTATCAACAAAGGGCGGTTCTTCTTGATTGTTGGAAGGCAGGAATCCAAGGAGGGATCGGCACTTCTCCAAACACTCCACCTCGTCTTTTGCCATCACATCACAACAACCGCTGTGCTTGTGATGCATCTCAGGTTTCCCTATCTCTTTGACATCCTCATCGGAATCCGGCTCGGGATCGGCGACCGTCATATAACTCGTACCCTTCACCATAAAAAGAAAATCCGCCAGACGCGCCGACACAGCGGCCATACCGACGCAACCACCCATTACCAGGGAGATCTGAGGGATCACTCCTGATGCGAGCGTTTGGAAACGCATCATCATTCCCGGGGTGAAATGTCCATGGGCACCAACAGCATCTTGCATTCTCATTCCCTTTGAGTCAAAGATACCCACGATCGGGACTTTTTCGCGAAGGGCTTTTTCCATTACAATGGATATCTTCTTTATATGATTTGATGCCATTGTACCGTCAAGAACAGTAGCATCCTGGGCCCAGATGTAGACAGGACGCCCCTTTACTTCTCCATAGCCCGTGACGACTCCGTCGCCGGGGATTTCAGAATCGTCAATGTCAAAGCCGGTAGAATATGCCCCGCCAAAGAGATCAATCTCTTGGAATTTGTTTTGGTCCACAAGTTTCGCGATTCTTTCTCGTGCCGTTAATTTGCCCTCCTTGTGGAGCGCTTCTATTGTCTCAGCGCCACCACCCTGTTCAAGCTTCTGGGCATGTTCATGAATCTCTTTCCATTTCTCTTCAAAACTCGACATACTCCCTCCATAAGCGGCTGAATATTCATTCCTTTAACCCACCTCAATCGTCCAATACAGGGTCATGCGAATCCATAAATGGAATACTAAGATGCAATACATCGGCAGTGAGCACGGATGAGACTTATCACCGGTTCATCAGAGATTGATATTTGAGTATTTCCGAAAGGGCCGGACAACCGTCTTATTCTTGAGCATATCCAGGGAGCGATTGATATACTTCCTCGTATCTCTGGGCATGATCACGTCATCGATGTATCCGCGTTTCGCCCCTTCATAAGGATTCTCAAACTCCCTCTGGTAGGCGCTTATTCTCTCTTCCCTGACCCTTTTTGGGTCATCGGACTCTTTTATCTCCCTGGCAAATATAATGCTTGCCGCCGTGTCCGCGCCTACGATACTCACCCGGGCGTTCGGCCAGGCCCAGAGAAAATCCGCTCCCGTGTCCTTACAGCACATGGCCGTATAGGCCCCTGCAAATGATTTTCTAAGAATAACCGTAACCTTCGGCACGGTTGCCTCAATGTAGGAATAGAGCATTTTTGCCCCGTGGCGGAGGATCCCCTTGTGCTCCTCTCTTGAGCCGATCAAAAATCCCGGCGTGTCATGGAGGTTTACCAGGGGGATATTAAAGAGATCACAGAACCTGACGAACCTAGCCACCTTATCGGCGGCATTACAGTCAATGACTCCCCCCATCCAGTCCGGTTGACTGGCCACAATGCCTGTGGGGCGGCCATCAAAACGTCCAAAACCGACAATCACGTTCCTGGCAAAATCCTTCAGTATCTCGAAAAAATCCCCATGATCCACGAGCCTTTCAATAACCAGGTGCATATCAAAGGGGACTGAGGGATCTTCGGGCATGATCTCGTCAAGCTCCGATTCAGACCTTTCAGGATCATCATTTGATTGGATCCTCGGCGGCTGCTCCTGGTTGTTGGAGGGCAAAAAGCTGATGAGTTTTTTGACCTTGTCTATGGCGTCTTTGTCATCTTCGGCAATGACATGGGTCTGACCGCTGGTAATCGAATGGGCCTTTGCGCCGCAGAGCTTTTCCAGGCTTATGTCTTCTCCCAATTGTGTCTTGACAAAGGCGGGACCGGCAATTCCAAAAAAACCTGTGTTTCTGCACTGGATAAGGAAATCCTGCATAATAGGGTGGTAGGCCTGGCCCCCAAGACACGGCCCCATAATAACGGCGATCTGAGGGACAATGCCGGAGGCCAATATCTGTTCGTTGAATAACCAGGCATAGGCCTGAAGTGTATCCATACCCTCCTGGAGCCTGGCACCTCCGGAATCGTTCAACCCCACAAAGGGGACCCCCTTCTCTTTTGCCATTTTAATAGCTTGGGAGAACTTTTTCCCATGGTTTTCACCAAATGTACCTGCCATTGTGGTGAAATCTTCGGCCGCTACCATCACATTTCTTCCATCCACCTCTCCAAAGCCGACAATGACCGCCTCCGCTGGAATCTCCTTTTTGTCCAGCCCGAACGCCGTTGTACGATGGGTGACAAATAGACCGATTTCAGTATATTTCCCGTCATCAAAGAAATATTCGAGTCTTTCCCTTGCGGTCAGTTTGGAGGCATCGTGCTGCTTCTTGATCGCCTTCTCCCCTCCCATACGCTCTATTTTTTCTCTTCTTTCCCGATATTCCTCATAGATACTATCGTAACCCCTCATTGTTTTCTTTGAACTCATTTGTTATCTCCTCAATTTGTCAATTCCTAAATTCGCAAGCATACCCTGGCTCGGGATATCTATTGTTGAGAAATGCCGGAATTCTGAAATGAACGAAAGTGGATAAAACTGACGAGTATCTCGACCTGCCTTAGAAGCCCTCGCTACGATTGTATAGGTCCGCAAGGTCCATATTGTTGTAGTGGAGTCCTATCTCTTTTAATGAATGGGCATCACTGTTCTCCAATAAAATGAGTTTGTAGTCTCTTGCCACCTCCCTTACCCTGTCCTCCAAAAGCTGCCACGCACCATTTTTTAATTCAATGCCATGAATATTCTCCACCTCTTTATCAAGAAAATTCTCAAAGCTTTTCCCAAAAAAAGGGTGCGCACAAAACCTGAAAACCCTGTCGTCTTCAAGGAATAATTCTACCACATGCTCCCTGTGAACATGGATCTCCTGTCCAGGAATGATGATCACCTCGCCGGGGAACCATTGGTCCACGATCTCCTTAACCCTGAATCCATATTCTTTGTCATCGTGATCGGTTACCGCTATTCCGGAGAGACCACGTTTTTTGACCTGTTTCACTATCTTCTTTACAGTCTCTACTTTTGGAATGGAGTCACCTGTGGCCTCCATACAGTGAGTATGCAAATCAAATCTTGTCTTCAAAGAATGGTTTCTCCTCTGTCTTGGCTCTTGAGGCAGTTGGGTCGTGCCCTCTTTCACCTATGTCTGCGCCGAAAGGATAAAGGGGACTCCGTGAAGGACTAAAGGTCTTTGGTTCGATTGGCGGCAATGATCGCCGCGCCTAGGGCGCCCACAATTTGGGGTTCTTCCGAGACCACTAGAGAAGTCCCGATCCTTTCCTCGATAGCATGCACCACACCCCTATTTTTGGCCACCCCTCCTGACATGGTCACCTTTTCTTTAAGACCCACCTGCCCGACGAGGCCTGTGATACGCCTGGCAATAGAATCGGCTATTCCCGCCGCAATATCAGCCTTCTTGTGGCCTTTCGCAAATAATGAAATGACTTCCGATTCAGCAAAGACGGTGCACATGCTGCTGACGTCCACCTTGCCGCTCGAGGACATGATCAGATCCCCCATTCCCCCGATATCCACCGATAAGGCAGAGGCCATGACCTCCAGGAAGCGACCGGTCCCTGCGGCACATTTGTCATTCATAACAAAATTGGTGACATCCCCCTTCTCATCAATGCCGATTACCTTGCTGTCCTGACCGCCTATATCGATTATCGTCCGGACATCCGAAAAGAGCCTTTCCGCCCCTTTTGCGTGACAGGTTATCTCGGTGACCTCGGCATCAGCCAGAGAACTCAGGGTGGCGACACCTCTCCCGTAACCGGTGGAGAGGATATAGCTCACATCCTCTCTTTTAAAACCGGCCGAACTGAGGGCATTGTTTATAGATTCCTGGCTGGCTTGCTGGTAATTATGTCCGCTTCTCAGAATGTCGTAGGCAAGAATCTCCTTACCAGGACCCAGTACCACCGTCTTGGTGGCCAAGGAACCAATATCCACACCAACAACGATCGCCATGCTTACGTCCGTCTCGAGTCTATCAGTTCGAACAGGGCCTCGAGCCTCGTCTCTATTTGCGAGTCCGAGATCATCGCCGAATCTATCATATCACCTTCAATGACAACTCCAGGGATACCATATTTCTTTTCCAGGGCGTCGAGGACTTCCATTTGAGAGACATTCCACAACCTGCATGTCTTAGAAGAAAACATGACCATGCCATCCAAGGAGTATTCTTCGATCAATTCTCCGATCGAATCGATGGCTCCCTTGGGTGAGAAATTGTAACAGAGGTGGCTCTGCTGGCCAAAGTAGAGGTCCGTCCATGTCTCCACAGGGTGTTCCGGGTCGATCAGCTCGGGGTGAGGGAAGAATTCCCAGGGGTATCTCCCGCAGAGACAAACAGCCCCGTGAGGCGTAAATTTACGCATAAACTTACCCAAAAAGGCCCATGGGAGCCATGAATCCCAGTACAGACGATAGTTTTCGCCGTCAGGGGCAATGGCCGGGATATTATTTTCTCTTCTCTCCTGGAGTTCCTTAAGAAGCTTTTCATAGTAAGTGATGCCTTTCGGATTTCCCATGAGATAGAACACCGGCGCAATGCTTACTCCGTAATCCCACAGTGTCCATCGAGCAGGTATGTCTTTGAAAAACTCCCAGCACTCATTTCTGAGTGTAGCGACCTTTTTGAGCACACTCAGGATCTCGCTCATCCGATCATAGTCAAAGGGCTTCCCGCAGACCCTTTCGAATTCCGGGATAACGATCTCTGTGAATTGCCGATACATAAATTCCCTGAGCCTCGGGATATCTTCTTTCTCAAAGATCATCGGGAACTCAATCGGCAACACAGGTACGCCCATTCTCCTGTAGAGCCCCTCGGCATAGTAGGACATCTCCGTGCAGAGCCTGCCGGCAACCATGAGATCGGGGAGGGGAAGCAGGGCTTGGGGATTGATCTCAATATCTCTTTTGACCGCTTCGGCCATGCCCATGTGGAGTCTGTGATAGGAACAGGATTCAGGGAGATCCCCTGCCATTTCAGCTACCTTCAGGACCTCTTCCCCCGCTCCTATACCTCCGCAATAAGAGGCATACCCTGCCATAAAATGGCACTTCATTCCCATGGCATAGGCAAATATAAAGGTGGGGCCGGACGCCCAGGCAACCAATTCTCCTCTCTCCTTGGCTGTTCTCAAATCAGCCCAATGCTTGTCCACCAGAGGTCTGATCTCATTTGTCGTCTTGAGCCGATTGACCTTATATGTTGTTCCCTCCATTACACGCCTCCTATAGACTCAGCAAATGATTGAAGCCTGGTTTTGATGCCCTCCAAAGAGATCATTTCGTGTTCGACCTGTATCAAAACCTCTGGAACACCCTCTTCCACGAGTTTATTCTTGAAATCGGGATAGTAGCAGGTATGGGGGGGACAGAACTTCGCCAGGACGCTTATGACGCCCTTTGCCTCTACCTCCTTCACCTTCTTTATGACTTCATCGCCCCAGTGA
This sequence comes from Thermodesulfobacteriota bacterium, assembly GCA_034189325.1. Taxonomy (GTDB): domain Bacteria; phylum Desulfobacterota; class DSM-4660; order Desulfatiglandales; family Desulfatiglandaceae; genus JAXHUM01. Next base: position 1,791 of record JAXHUM010000048.1, on the reverse strand, counting down.
ACATCCCAGATTCCCTTTGTCGCGCACACCGGTACTTTTGAGAGGTAACGGTCTGCAAGTCCTTCGATCGGGCTGCCATTGTGATCCACTTTATTGGCAAAGTACCTAGAGCCGACAAAGAGATCATCGTCCGGCATGATCATACCCAGATCCTCAATCATATCAAGGACCTCAAAGGGAGGCGTCTGACAGAGACATCCGACCGGGACAACTTTCAACTTTCCCTTCCCTATTTCACCTCTTGTTGCCTCCATCCCCTCTATGATTTCAGAGAGCAAAACATTGTGATCTTCTTTGGGCATGACCATTCCGGCAAAGACGATCTTCATCAGAAGACTCGCCTTCAATACATCGGGCTTTTCCCTCCTGATCGCATAGACCCGTTCCATGAGATCGCGATTGCGGTTGTACACCTCAATACTTTCACGGAGTTTGTCATCGCCTATCTTCTTTCCCGTATAGTCCTCCAAGGACTGCTGAAAAGACTTCAGGTCTTCCACCAAGAAATCTCTAATAGCCTCACCGGGATAGACAGGCGGCATATACAGGATCTTCTTGTATTCGAGCTTGAGATTCCGCTCCATGATGAGGGGAGGTTCCTGGGCAGGAAGACATTGCCTGATGTGAAAGACCATCCCATCCATGAAACTCAATTTGCCTTTCACCGCATCATCAACGAAACTTCTTAAAATACCGCAGTTATAGGGCCGGACATGGGAATGTCCCCACGTGACCGGTTCATCTCCCCTCCAGATCACCACGGGAAGCAGATCAGCAGCATGAATAATCTCCTCAGGGATATGCATGGGGAAACAGCCGATCACCTTGCTGTTTCTTTCCTCCTTGAGTTGGGTCACATAGCTGTAGGGATCAGTTGCGATCCCGACAATTCTTGCCAATGCGTTTTCCATATAGCACTCCTTTCAGTGCCGGGGACAATCTTTCCAATCATAATCACCTGTTCTCGGCTATCCCCGTCGGCCCGATGTCATTAAGGAAAAAGGGTTACATCATGGTATATCCGCCGCTGACGCTGAGTGTTTGCCCTGTAATGTGACTTGCACGATCCGAAGCCATGAATGCCACGGCATCTGCTATCTCACTGGCTTTTCCAAGCTTGCGGAGGGGATAGGCCTTTGCGGCCTTGGCCTGCGCTTCAGGAGTAAAAAACTTCATCATATCACCCTTCCAGAGGCTCATCTCACCAATTTCATCCTCACTCTGTGGAACAGTGGCTCCAGGACAAACGACATTCAGTCGTATGCTGTATCTCCCCAACTCCCTCGCCAAAGCCTTTGTAAAGGCAATAACCGCTCCCTTGCAACCGGCATACACGGCCTCTCTATATTCGCCCATCCTTCCGGCATCTGAGCCAAGGCTCACTATGGCTCCGCTCTTTCTCTCAATCATCTGGTCAAGGACGGCCCTGGTGCAATTGATGACACCCATGTAATTGATCGCTATCGCCTTCTCCCACTTTTCCCTTTTTTCTTCGATGAACAACTGATCAATGTACCAGCCTACATTGTTGATCAAGATGTCTGCTTGACCGAACTTATCCGTAGCCTCTTTGACCATCGCTACGACCTGATCATTGTTGGCAACATCGGTCTTGACAAAGTGGCACTCCACCCCCATATTCTTGACCTCTTCCTCTACCTTCTTGCCCTGGGCTTCATCCAGCTCCGCAATCACTACATTGGCCTTTTCCTGCGCAAAGCGATGGCATATCGCACGGCCGATGTTGGAGCCTCCACCTGTAATAATTGCTGTCTTTCCTGATAGATTCAA
>JAXHUM010000047.1:0-13356 GCA_034189325.1 Thermodesulfobacteriota bacterium | reverse complement strand
GATCATCCTGCAGGCGGCCCGGACAGATTCAGGAGAAAACCCCTGGCAGGGTCGGTTAAGGTGAGGAATCTGTTTTAGGGCTTTTGATGGTACAGTTTGCCATGACACTATTTGAGGAAGATAAAATGGAAACCAAGAAGACAGCACCAAAAACAGGTAGAAACGAGAGGGGCTCCACCCTTCTGGAGGTGATCATTGCGGTCTCCATCTTGACGGTTGGGATACTGGCGGTCGCTTCCATGCAGCTTTCAGCGATTATCGGCAATGAATCAGCCATAGAACTGACCGAGGCCTTGACCGTGGCCCAGGACAAGCTGGAAGACCTCATACGAGTCCCGATTGGTGATCCCGAATTGGTTGATACCAATGATGATGGGACTGCGGGCCTTAATTTCCCCACTCAAGGTCAGGTAGGCGCAGGGGGAGACACTTTGCTGCCTGCAGGGGGAGCAAATCAGCCGGATTTCAGGAGCACCGTCAATGTGGACGGGAAGAACTATTACCTCTATTGGAATGCGGCCCCAGGTGCAAGCGGCAGCGTCAATATCGGTATCGTCGTGGCATGGTACGAAAGGGGTCGCACGCACCGTGCCGATATCCATTACATCAAGTTCCAATAAAAATGTGGGGGCCTTGTTATCCCACTCACCGATGATCGAGAAAGAGAAAGGAGTTACAGATACAATGGATCGATTCAGGCAGATTTGTTTCAGGCTCAATAATGAAAGGGGTTCCACACTCATTATGGCCCTGGTTTTGATGGTCGTACTGACAATCATTGGCATCGCCGTTACAAAGACCTCCAGAACAGAGGTCCAGCTCGCAGGTAATGAAAAATATTATAAGGAGGCCTTTTACAATGCAGATTCAGGGATCTCTTTCATCGTGGCCACGGCCCCTTCAATAAGCGGCCTCACTCCCGGTCCCAATACGGAAATCCCCTCCGGAGCCAGAGACCTCGATGGGGACGGCGCCGTGGATGTGAGGGTCTATTATACGGCCCACCTTGGCACGGATCCCGATAGGATAGAGGTCCGTTCCGATTCGCAGGGTACCCGTGGAAACGTGAGCGTTATCGCTGGTATTCGTTATCCGAGCAGTATCGGGGCACAGGATGACGGCGGCAACGTATCAGATTTTTAGAGACCCATTCTGTAGAGATAAAAGGTAATGGCTTCACAAATAACGGAGGCAAAGACAATGAGAACCGAGAGGCATACGTATCAGGCGATTATCCTGAGGGCATTTCTTTTAATTGGGCTCTTGGGAATTACGGCCCCCTCATGGGCACTGGATGATGATGTCCCATTCTTCGCAGGAGCAACAGGGGCACCGAACATCCTGTTTATTTTTGATAATTCAGATTCCATGCAGGACGTGCCCTTGCTGAGAGATGACGGCAACACACTTCGTCCTTCCGGGTGGAGGTGGCGACAAGGTGTTATGGACGAAAATGATGACGGGATCATCGATGAAGACGCAAACGGGAATGTCGTCTATGACCAGTCTAAGCATGTTAGTGAGGATCAGGAGATGCCCCTTCCGGGAAGGTTGCCCCCGAATCTTCCCGGGCTCGCCACGACTGCCGGCGATATCACATCCATACCGGGTGATTCAAGCGATCGTATCTATGATTCCAATGTTGATTGGAACCTGGTAGCCGATTGGGGAGACTGTGCGTATGGTTACCGATACTGGAAGGTCAAGATAACAGACGCAAACGGAGCGGAACAGATCAAAAACCTCTATCACTGCTACACTGCCGGATATTGGAGGGTCTACGGCACCATCGACTACACAGGGCCGGAACCCTATCACTATGAGATCATGAGCAGCACACCTGGCGAAGCCACCTATGTTGATGCGAGCAATTTAAATCGTGTCCATGACTGTTTTTTTGATTGGTCCATGGTCGACTCATGGTCTGAATTTGAATACAGCTTCCGGTACAAGATAATGGAGATTACGGCGGGAACCAATGAGGGAGAAAGGCGGATCATTACAGGAAGAAGCTCCTCTTACGGATACTGGACCGTAGACCAGCCCTTTCCGGAGCCTTGTGATTATTCAACACGTTATGTCATATTGGGCTCCGCTGGCGACGACAGACAGGCCTCCGGTGGAAACCATCCCGACAGCAAGCTTTACCAGGCAAAAGAGGCCCTCACCACCTTTCTTGACAGTGACCAGATATGGGTCTGCGATGAAGAGGATGGAGAGGGGAATTGCTTGCAAAAGAAATACCTGGTGAATATGGGCTTTGCCACCTATATGTCCGCGAGGGTCCCGAGGGTCTATGCCAAGTATTACCGAAAAAGGGCTGGAGCCACAACAACCGATCCTGAACGCTACTATATCAGGGGATACTACAAGAGAACTAATAACCATTCCACCTACGAATACCATCCCACATCGAACAGTCAGTTTGACGATGACTGGGGCGGACAACATACAGGGGTTTCGGTAGGCTATCAATTTGACCGCCTGTACCGTGAAGGTCAATGTGATGAGCAGACAATTACCTACACTGTGACGAGCGTTGTCCATTCACCGACGGATTCCTTGCCCAATCGATACCGTTTTAACTTCAATGGAGATTATGTTGAGTACAGTTGGCGAAACACCGATGTTGCATCGTGCGTTGAAGGCCCCCTTGGTGTAGGAGACCTCCCTAACCTGGAGCCGAACTGGACCGTGGTGGATGTGGGGGATCCCTGTTATGCTAATCAAGACCCTGAATGCATTTACGTGCCTGAGACCACAACCACCACAGGAGACTGGTATCAGTTGTATACCTACAGGGACACCTATGGAGACTGGAGTGTGGCGGATCCTGCTACACCCAGATACATCGATCCTGTTACACTTCAAGTAACGCCTTACAAAGGACACTGCTACGGCATTCCTGGAGACGATTGGCTCTGCGACAATCCCGATCCTGAGCCTGTAGAGGGAGACGGAGACTGGACCCTCGTCACTGAGGCGAACGCCAAATACAGCGTCCCGATCAATGCCAACGGCGATTTGGGCGATATTATTCCGAACACCTTCGATCTTACCCATTTCAGGTATCCTGGCGTGACGGGAGACGCCGATCATCCCCACGCATGGAGTTACCGAAAAACCGATCAATCATGGGTGTATCGATATGCCCACAGCTACAGCTCCAACTGGGGTGACGGTATAGCCGGACAGGGTGAGTTTCCAGGAACCGCCGGGGACGAAATGGCAAACAGTGTCGGGGATGACCAGGTCGTGTTTGTAGGTCTTCCTGCATATGATGACGGAGACCAGTACAAGGGAGATGACGTCAGCGGTGCGAATATAACCAAGATAAAGAACTATGTGAGCCTCGCAAGACTCCAGTACCCACGGCATGGATACGAGAATTATGATGTTACCATGATGCCCTATACCAGTTCCATTGCCCCGAATTATTACACAGCTCAAACAGGTAAGGGAACCCCCCTTGCAGCCTCACTCTTAAATGCCAAGACATACTATGAAAGCTATTTTCAGCAAGATCAGTTTACCATAGGAGATTGTCGGAAAAACTACGTGATTCTCCTCACAGACGGTCTCGAGACCTGCGACGGCGACCCTGCTGCAGCGGCTACAGCTTTGAACAGCCAGTTGATCTCTGGGAATCCCGGATCGGTGGTGAAGACATTTGTCATCGGCTTCGGATTAGATGAGGCAAGCAAGGCGAATCTCAATGCTATTGCCGCGGCAGGTGGCACGGACCATGCCTATTTCGCCACCAACGTGGAGGAACTGGTCGACATCCTCGCCAATGAGATCACATCCGAGATCATTGGAGACTCTTACAGCCGATCTTCCCCGGTGGCGTCACGGTATTTTCAAGAGGGAGACGATATGAGGCTCTACTATGCCTATTTCGATTATCCAGTGTGGCGAGGACATTTGAACGCCTATGAACTGAATTCTGACGGGAGTTTAGGAGGTCCGGTTGCCGGATGGACAGGGGACTGTGACGCAGAGACTGGAAACGACGCCGACGCCGGCTGTGAGATGAAGACCCATGGAAGAGGAACAGTGTATACAGTATCGGATACTGGTACCATGACCAGGATAGGGTTTTCAACAGCCAATGTCGACGCCTTAAAACCACTGGTGAATCCCGATAGCGAAGATATTGACCAAAACGGCATTGCTGATGAAGACGCGGACGCCGAGACCGTTATCAACTACACGCTCAATCCCGCCTATGACAACAGCAACTACTTAGGCAGTCGAGATCCTGCCTGGCCCTTGGGAGATATCTACCATTCCATGCCCGTGATCGTGACAGAGCCAAAGTTCTTCGTGTCTTACTGGGCCGGGTATGACGCTTACAAGGCGACCCAGGCAACAAGACCCACAATGATTTACATAGGCGCAAATGACGGTATGCTCCACGCTATCCATGGTAGCAACGGCCAAGAGGCATGGGCCTATATCCCGAATTGTGTCCTTGGAAAACTCCATGAGTTTAAGGATGGGCACAGGTTTACAGTAGACCTCACCATCCGTGGCGCGGAAGTCGACACATCCGACGGATGTGACGGCACAGGCTGGAAGGCCATGGTCGTCAGTGGCCTCAGGGAGGGAGGTAGTCACTACTATGCCCTGGATGTGACCGATCCGGTAAATCCGCTGCCCATGTGGGAGATGACGGACGACAATATGGGAGATACCTGGTCCACACCCTCGTTTGGCCGCATCAAGATCAACAACAGCAATACCTTTGTCATTTTCGCGGGCGGTGGTCTCTCTGATACGGAAAACAAGGGGAACAGGCTCTATATCATTAAGGCCGCGGACGGGACTATCCTGAAAAAGATTACCGTTGGGAGTTCCACCAACAATGTTCCTTCCGAGATAAGGGTAATGAGATATTTGACTAACCAGGCTGGTCAGCCCATAGACTCTAGCACAGGGGGCACAGTGAACTCAGATCTCAAAGGCAACATCGAAGTCGCCTATTTTGGGGGCACTGACGGCACCCTTTACAAACTGACCGGATTGAATACGCAAAACCAATGGGATCCGCAGGTTGAGGTCATGTATCGTCCCCCGGCCGGGGAGCGCAGACCCATATACCACAGGCCCGCTGTGGCGGATTTCAAGTCTTGCCATAAACGTTTTATCCTGTTCGGAACCGGAAACGAAAGCGAACCCACGACGGTCACGCAGAACTACTTCTACGAGATCGAAGATCGTCCATGGTATGCAGCCGAGGATGAAGATGACTATCCTGATGGCTCCCCGGAGCAGGCGGATGGGCTGTTCCGGTTGAATTGGAAACAGACTCTGACCTTTGGCGAGGAGGTACTTTCTGATCCGGCTTATTATTATGGCACAGTCTATTTCACTGCTTATCAGCCCCAGGGCGGTTGTGATATGGGCCTCAGTTATCTTTATGGAATTCTCACCAGCACCTGTACGGAACCTGGAGGAACGCCTGGAGTTCCTTTTACACCAGAGGGTACTCCCACAGACGATTACAATTTAAAACACTTTCTTGGAAAGAGCATAGCCACCTCACCGGTTATATCAGTTCCTTACATAACCATCGGAGATGGGCCCAATGTTCTGACGTTCCCGGTTCCCTCGGAAAGCGGCATTCTCCTCTACTGGCGTGAGGGGAACTGATCACCTGAAGCACCCTGAAGCGCCTGGGGAAGATTGCTTTCCCGGCACTTCAGTCGTGCCTGTGCGTGCCTGTCAGCTTTGAAAGAAAGGCAGGTACGCATAAGGGCACCAAAGGCGCAAGATCATTGTATATCTACACACCCTGGCCGCCCTCTTTTGGTCCACTTGCCCAAAGAGGGCGGCCTCCTTTCAGTCACCCCACCCTATGGAAAATCTTCATTGAGAATGGAAAGACCCTCTGGTATAATAACAGAATGTGGAATTGTAAGTCTGTAACCGCTATCTGGCTTTTCTGACAAGCCTTTGAAAATTGCCACTGAGATATGTGTCTTGACCAGGACGAGTTGTTGTCCCTCTCATTTCTTCGGTAAAAACTGATGGAAACAAGCAGCAATGCCCGCATTTCCGCGGATAATGTTTGTGCGATCCTTTTGAAATACGGTCTTATCAATCAGGACCAGCACAAAGATATCAGAAGAAAAGAGGGGCATATCAAAAAGAAACTGGAAAAGCTCCGGGCTATGCGCAACGCAGCTGCCTCGTCCAGGGCCGGCATCATTACCCCCATTACTGTTATTGATGTTATTATATCTCTCCAGCTTGAGAGGGCCGATGATCCTTCAAAAATCCTTGACGAGGAGATCGTTTTTCAGGCCCTCGCCAAGGGCTGGAACATTCCCTACAAAAAGATCGATCCCCTGAAGCTTGATCTCAACCTGGTCACCACCACCATTCCTCACACCTTTGCCATGAAACATCTGGTTCTGCCGATTAGTGCCGATAATGGATATTTAACCGTGGCCACCCCCAACCCCTTCAATGTGGAGGTAATGGAGGACATTGCCCGGGCGAGTCATAGAAAAGTCCGGACCGTTGTGACCCCGAAGACCGATATTATCAAGCTGATAGGCGAGTTTTTTGGGTTCAAGCGATCCATTGCCGCTGCGGAGCATCAATTCTCCGGCCCTTCGGTTGACTTGGGCAACCTGGAGCAGTATGTCCAGCTGAAATCCGCAGACGAACTCCCTTCCGATGACCAGCACATTATCAATGCCGTGAATCACCTTTTGGCCTATGCCTTTGACCAGCGGGCAAGCGATGTCCATATTGAGCCGAAGAGGGACAAGAGCCTCGTGAGGATGAGGATCGACGGTGTCCTCCACACGGTCTACAACCTCCCGAAAACCGTCCATTCGGCCATTGTGAGCCGTATCAAGAACCTCTCCCGTCTTGACATGGCCGAAAAGAGACGGCCTCAGGATGGAAGGATCAAGACGGAAATGGGCGGGAGTGAGGCGGAAATACGGGTCTCCACCGTGCCTGTCGGTTTTGGGGAGAAGGTGGTCATGCGGATCATGGATCCGGACATCCTGTTCCAGAATCTTGAAAAGCTCGGCTTCACCGCCCAAGACCTTATCCGTTTCCAGGAATTCATCAACATGCCCCATGGGATTGTCCTGGTATGCGGCCCCACGGGGAGCGGTAAATCAACCACCCTCTATTCGGCCCTCAGGTCTCTCTCCACCCCTGAGATCAATATCACGACTGTTGAAGACCCCATTGAGATGATCCATGAAGATTTTAATCAGATAGCGGTGCAGCCTGTTGTGGGCATTACCTTTGGATCGATCCTGAGGAATATTCTGAGGCAAGACCCGGATATTATCATGATCGGTGAGATGAGAGACCTGGAGACCGCTGAAAATGCCGTTCAGGCCGCCTTGACCGGTCACCTGGTACTCTCCACCCTGCACACCAACGACGCCCCCTCCGCCATCACGCGGCTCATTGATCTGGGCATCCCCCCCTTTCTGATCCAGTCCACTCTCATAGGGATTGTGGCCCAGCGCCTGGTAAGGAAGATCTGCGTACACTGCAAGGAATCCTTTGTCATGACAGGACCGGAACTAAAGACATTCGGCCTTGATCTGGGAGAAGAGAAGACAATCAGCCTCCATCGCGGGAAGGGTTGTCTCAAGTGCAGAGGCACTGGATACCTGGGAAGAACAGGGATTTTTGAGGTGCTTCCATACACGGATTCACTCAAAAGCATCACCAAGGCTGAGGTGGATCAGGAGCGGATCATCGGCAAGGCCGGGGAGGAGGGGATGACCACGCTCCGGGATAACGCCGTCATCAAGCTCCTTGAGGGCAAAACGACTTTCCAGGAGGTCCTCAGGGTCACCTGGGAGCGGACCTGATTCGACATGCTTTCCCACCTCAGTATCACCGATTTTGCCATTATCAAACATCTCGACATCCATCTTGCGTCGGGTCTGAACATCCTATCAGGAGAGACCGGGGCCGGCAAATCGATCATTATCAACGCCGCGAATCTTATTCTTGGGGCAAGGGCCTCTACCGACCTTGTGCGCTCGGGGTGCAAAGAGGCGAAAGTGGAGGCCCTTTTCAGACTGCCTGAGGAGAGTTTTTTAAGGAAAGAGGCCTCTGAACTGGGGTTTCCCTTTGATGGAGACCTGATTATTCAGAGAACCGTCTCCAGGGAAGGAAGGAGCCGAATACTGATCAACGGTTCCATGGTGACCCTCCAGACCTTATCTCGCCTGGGACAACAACTTGTCAGCATATCCGGCCAGAATGAAAACCAGATCCTCCTGAAGCAGGAGAGCCATCTCTTTCTCCTTGATGATTTTGGCGGACTCTCTCACGACAGGACGAGATTGACCCTCCTGTTCGACAAATACCAATCTCTGACCACGGAGTCCCTTCGATTGGAGAAAGAGATCCAGGAGATAGAGGAAAAACAGGATCTGCGGAGGTTCCAGCTGGAGGAGATCGAACAGGCCGAGATAAAGCCCGGCGAAGATGAGACGTTGACATTGGAGAAAGACCGTCTCCAGCATGCTGAAGAACTGCTTTCCATTGTTGCTGAAGGGTGCCAGGCCCTTTACGAGGGGAATGACTCGGCCCTCTCCCAGGTCGCCAGATACGCGAAAAAGGTGGACAGAGGAGCATCGATCGATCCTGATCTGGGTGCTGTCAGAGATGATCTCTACGAGATCGAGGCGAAGCTGGAAGACATCACCCTTTCGCTCCGTGAGTTTCAGAAGACCATTCAGGTGGATCCTTCGGCCTTGGAGGAAGTGATAGAGAGGATGGAGCTTTTGAACAGGCTGAAAAGGAAATACGGACCCACGCTGAACAATATTTTTCAATTTAAGGAGAGGCTCGCCTCAGGCATGTTTGACATGGAGGAGAGACAGAGACAGCGGGAGATATTGGAAGGAGAGAGGGAGACCCTGGAAGCGGAGATCAGAGAAAGGGCAGCGGCCCTTACCGAGAAGAGGAAAGAGGCCGGAGCGCAATTTGAAAAGGCGGTTGAGAAGGAATTGAACGATCTGCACATGGCGGGGACAAGATTTCGGGTGCAATTAGAGCAACTCCATTCAGGAGATGATCCGAAAAAGGGCGGACTTTACAATATTGGACAAACCGGGGCCGATCGGGTCGAATTTCTCCTCTCCCCCAATGTGGGCGAAGACATCAAACCCCTTGCCAAGATAGCTTCAGGGGGCGAACTCTCCCGGATAACGCTCGCAATGAAGACGATCCTGGCGCGGACCGCCTCGGTGGAGACAGTGATCTTTGATGAGGTTGACTCGGGGATCAGCGGCGCTACGGCTGAGGTGGTCGGAGAAAAGCTCCTGTCTCTGGGTCGATATCACCAACTGCTCTGCATCACCCATTTGCCTCAGATCGCCAGGCAGGGACACTTCCACCTCCTGGTAAGAAAGGATGTGGTCGATGGAAGAACAAAGACCGCCATATCAGAGCTTGACCACGAAGGACGGGTCCTTGAGATAGCACGCCTTTTGGGCGGGCAAGAGATTACACCCAAGGCCCTTGACCACGCACGGGAAATGCTTAGTGCCTGAGTCTGATGACCTGTCCGGCGGTGAACCGGCCGTCACCTACGGCCTCTGCCAGAGAGTGCTTCTCCATGATGGATATCGGCTTTATCTCGCCAATGAGCTCCCCTAAGAGTGTCAAAGTGGTGTTGCCACGGGCCTGGATAACATCATTCGAGGCAAAGACGTCGAACCTGTGATCCTTTCTCAGCCCAATGTCTTTGCCGGCGTTTATCTTGATGAGCCCCTCCCGGACATCCCTTATTTTCCCCTCCCACACCCGTTCCTCCATGGTCTCTATAACCCTAGAGGCGTGCTCCTCCAAAATATCGGGAAGGGATTCCTCGATGACTTCGTCCATCAACTCTTTCTCATCCCGGCTTTCAACGTCGTCCCGGTCGATCAGCACCTCTTGCGGCACAAGCCTGGTCAAAATAAGGGTGCCGTTGATTATATCCACCACATTAATGACCACAGAGACTTCATAAACCTGGACCTCACTGCGAAAGGGCCAAATGCCTTTTTTTCGGTTGGATATTTCGATAGGGTTGATCACACCGGTGATCAGGGCGTTCATGTCGAGATCGTCGGCCATCTTGACAAGCGTCGGATGGGTCACGATGCCGAATTCCGGTGATTTTATTCTTTTTTTTGCCCGCATTGACGGCGGGGCACTAAACAGCAGCAGATGGGGTGATTCTGCAAGTGAGGTGATAAAACTCTCCGTTGCTTGCCCGGCCCCCGCCTCTCCAAGACCGGCCTGGTCTATAAATGGAAGCACCACCACCCGCTTTTTGAGTTCAACTTCAGGGTGTCTTATCGTCCTTACCCATGATTTGGCAGTGCTGCAGCCGAATGAGAGGGCGAATAGGATGAATAGCGCCGCAACCACGCCCACAAGATAATGTCTTTTCATGATAGCCTTTCTAAGTTTGTATGTGCATGGACCTGTCAAAACCTGATGTCAAAGGAGCTGAATTCCCCCTGCCATGCCTGCTGTGTCTCATAAACATGCTTCACTTTTGCCATGACCGGCCCCTTATGACACCATGAGACCAGTTTTCTAACCCTGTCTTCAGGGCCCTCGGCAAGGACCTCCACGGTCCCGTCAGGAAGATTCTTGGCCCACCCCGTAACTCTCAGGAACTCCGCCTCTCTGCGGGTGGACTCTCTAAACCATACCCCCTGGACCCTACCGTTGATAATAAGATGTACTCTGATGTTTTCCATGGCCCTCTCGTAACATCTCAAAAAGTCAGAAGATATCTTGGCACCATATCAATAAAGTGGAAGGGCCTTCTCAATTTACTCGATCAATGCCAAAAACTCACCTTCCGAGAGGATGGAGACCCCCGAGGCCTCGGCCTTTGCCATTTTTGAGCCCGGGGACTCCCCCACAACCAGGTAATCCGTGCCGGCCGTTACTGTTGAGGCAAGCCTTCCACCCTTAGCGACAATCCTTTCTTCGGCCCCGGCCCGTTTCATGGACCTGAGCGAACCTGTAATCACAAAAGTCTTCCCGCTAATGGGTGACCCCGAGACATATGGGGTACCCTCAATCTGAATACCGGCATCCAAGAGCCGCTCGATGTTCAGCCTATTGGTCCTGTTTTTAAGATAGTCCGTAATGCTCTCAGCTATTTCCTTGCCGATGCCTTTGATAGTGAGCAGTTCGTCTCTGTTCGCCCTCATGAACAGATCGAGTTTCTGATAGTGATCCGCAAGCAATCTCGCCACATGCGCCCCTACATGCCTTATACCAAGGGCAAAGATGAATCGTGAAAGTGTGGTTTTCTTGCTCTCCTCAATGGATTGAAGGAGATTTGTCGCTGATTTATTTTCGATCTTATCAAGTCTGAGAAGGTCTTCACGGGTCAAATAATAGAGATCCGCCTCTACCTGCACCATATCCTTTTCGAGTAACTGGGAAATGATTTTGTCTCCCAGGCCATCGATGTTCATGGCCCCCTTTGAGACAAAGTGTCTGAAAGATTCCTTGACCTGCGCGGGACAGCCGGGGTTGATGCATCGGAGCGCCACCTCCTCCTCCTTTTTCTGGACCTCCCCACCGCACACGGGACAGGATCGGGGAAATTCAAATCGCCTCTCCTCTCCAGTTCTCTTTGATTCAATGACCTTGACCACCTCCGGTATGACATCTCCGGCCCTTTGGACGACAACCGTGTCCAATTCCCTGATATCCTTTTTTCTGATCTCTTCCTGGTTGTGGAGGGTGGCCCGTTTAACCCATACACCGCCGATCTCAACAGGTTCCAGTTGAGCCACAGGGGTCAGAACACCGGTACGGCCCACCTGCACATCAATCTTGACTATCTTCGTAATCTCCTGACTCGGTTTGAATTTGTAAGCAAGGGCCCATCTCGGGCTCCTCGATTTTTCTCCAAGAGCGGCCTGCAATGCCAGCCGGTTGACCTTGATCACTGCGCCATCGATTTCAAAGGGAAAGGAGTCCCTTTCCTCCTCGAGGCGATGGCAATAGGCGATCACCTCATCGATCGATCGACATAGATGAATATGCGGTCTGTTAACGCGGAGACCCAACTGCTGAATGGCCACCATCAGCTCATATTGAGTGGCATATTCCAGGCCGTTCACCCTCCCGATGCCATAGCAAAAGATATTCAGGGGCCTTTTGGCCGAAATTCTCGGATCCAGCTGTCTCAAAGAGCCGGCCGCACCATTCCTAGGATTGGCAAAAACCGGCAGGTCATGTGCCATCCTATCCCGGTTCAGAGACTCGAAGGCCTTGGTTTCCATATAGACTTCACCCCTCACCTCCAAGAGATCGGGGATGACTATCTCTTTACGAATAGGCAAAAGTTTGAGAGGGACTGAAAAAATGGTCTTCACGTTCGAGGTGACCTCTTCTCCGATATTTCCATCACCCCTCGTGGAGGCCCTTCTCAACATACCATATTCATATACCAGCTCGACGGCAAGGCCATCAATCTTCGGCTCCACTGTATATTCAATCGGGGTGTCGTCTTTCAGGAATCTCCTGTTCCTTGCATCAAAATCCAGGATGTCCTGATCATCAAAGGCGTTTTCCAGACTCAGCATGGGAACATGGTGTCTCACTTCGGCAAACGCCTTCTCAGGCCTGATGCCGACCCGTTGCGTAGGGGAATCCTCGGTGATCAGGTCGGGAAATCGCCCTTCCAGTTCCATCAGACGCTTAAAAAGCCTGTCATATTCGGCGTCTGAGATTTCCGGATCATCCATGACATAATAACGACGGTTATGATGCCGGATATCCTCCCTGAGCCGCTCTATCTCTTTTACGATTTTTTCCACACTACCAGCCTTCCTCACTATTAGTCTAAGGAGGTCACAAGATCGAGCACCATCTTCCCAGTCAAATGAGAGGCCTTTCTCAAAGAGGGATCTGAAAAGCCCCGCCTCCACTTTGGTTCGAAGAGCTCATCTGACACCGTTAGCAGACCGGCCATCTTAACCGACCGGTAAGAGGCCACGGTCATAAGGGCTGAGATCTCCATCTCCACTGCCAACACTCCTTGGTCCCGATATTTCATCACTTTTTCATGCGTCTCTCTATAAACGGCATCCATCGTCCAGACAGGGCCCACAGAAGAGGAGAGGCCCTCCTGTTCAAGCTCTCTCATAATTATCCTATTGAGGCCCTGGTCTGATCGGCACGGCATTTTCGAGACGGAATAATGGCCTGATCTTCCGGACTGTTCAGGACTATGACTTGATGTCTCTCTTAGGTCAAAAGATTTTGACAAATACCGACCATAAATCTTACTTCAAAGATTATTAAAAAAGGATCATACTTGGCAACTTCAAAATT
>JAXHUM010000046.1:13551-43718 GCA_034189325.1 Thermodesulfobacteriota bacterium | reverse complement strand
AGTCCATCAGTTCCTGCATTCACTTTCGGTTTGTTTTCCGGATCGTAACGAAAAAAGATGACGCCCTCTTCTCTGGCCTGCGCAAAAAGATCCTCCCTCTCCCCATATGTTCTCATATCGCGGTATATTACATAGACGTTCATGTCCGGATTTCGCTTTTTCAACTCAAGGGCGCTTTCAACGGAATGAGTGCAGCAGACCCGGCTGCAATAGGGTCGATCCGGTTCCCGAGAACCGACACATTGAATAAAAACAGCCGACCGGATTTCTTTCAGAGACGGATCATCACGGACAAATCTCTGATCAAGTTCCAGGTGGGTAAGCACACGAGGGTCCTGGCCATAGAGATATTCCGAAGGCCTATACTCATGACCGCCGGTCGCCATAATAGCAATACCATGTTCCAGTGTGGTTTCTTCCCCGGCTTTTGTCTTCAGCCGCGTCTTGAAATTACCCACGAACCCATCTACCTCAGCCACCTCCGTAGAATAATGCACCTGGATCTTAGGGTGTACCTCAATTTCCGAAACCAAGCTCGTCACATAAGCCTGAATATCCTCCCCTTTCCATGTCTTATTGAGAGACCTCGCCTGGCCCCCAAGGTTTTCCGACCGCTCCACCAGGTGAACGTCAAAGCCCTGTTCTGCAATATTTTTCGCCGCTACCATACCCGCAATGCCGCCACCCACAACAAGCGTTGTCGAATTAAGCCCCAACTCCGAATCAGGAAGAGGCTCGAGAAGAGCGGCCTTGGAGACAGCCATCCTTACCAAGTCTTTCGCTTTCTCAGTAGCAGCCTCGGGATCATTCGGGTGGACCCATGAATCCTGGTTACGGATATTGGCCATTTCAAAGAGATACTTATTAAGCCCTGAATCCATCAGGGTTTCCTGAAACAGCGCTTCATGGGTCTTGGGAGTACACGCGGCAACCACCACCCTGTTAAGATCCTGCTCTTTAATTACCTCCGTCATTTTGACCTGGGTATCTTGTGAACAGGTATACATGTTGGTTTCCACAAAAGTCACGTAGGGGAGTGTAAGAGCATAATCCCGGACTTCCTGGACATTGACAACACCGGCGATATTGATCCCGCATTGGCAAATAAAAACGCCGACACGAGGCCGCTCTCCAATGACATTGGTTTGTGGCGGAATCTCTTTCTGCCGGGTCTCGCTCCACCTGCTTTCACTGAGTAAGACGCTGGTTGCCGCCGCCGCTGCCGAGGCTTCCACAACAGCCTGAGGAATGTCCTTGGGGCCCTGAATCGCCCCGCACACATAGATCCCCTCTCTGTTCGTTGCCATCGGCGTAAAACTATTCGTCTTGACAAAGCTGTTTTTATTCAGATCGATGCCGAATCGTTCGGCAAGTTCTCTAGTCTCCTGTCCGACCTCAAATCCGACGGAAAGCACTACAAGGTTAAAGATCTCGCTTTTCTGTTCCCCTGATTCGTCTGTGTAATTGATGCGGAGATCACCGCCGTCCAAGGGGTCGATTGAGTGCACGCGGGAACGGACAAAACGGACGCCGTGCTCCTTACGAGCCCGGTCATAGTAATTCTCAAAGTCCTTGCCATGGGTTCTCATGTCCATATAAAAAATGGTGGTACTGAGTTCTTCATGGGCATGTTCCATAGAGATAACCGCTTCCTTAATGGCGTACATACAACAAACAGCCGAGCAGTAAGAGTTACGTCCCTCTTGAGTATCCCGGGAGCCCACACACTGAAGCCATGCAATTTTTTGAGGTTCTTCGCGGTCATAAGGACGCATAAGATGGCCCATATAAGGACCTGACGCACTGAGTATCCTCTCAAATTCCAGACTAGTTATAACATTGGGGGATTTCTTATAGGCCAATGTGTCCAGGTTCCCAGGATCATAGACATCGTTACCAAGGGCCAAGACTATCGCGCCGATCTCCAACTCCGTCTTTCTCGGCTTGTCGTCATATTGTATTGCCTCGGCAAGGCACGCTTTTTCACAAATACCACAGCCGATGCACATATCACGGTCTATAGTATAGGCAAGGGGTATAGCCTGGGCATATCTGATGGATGTTGCGGCTCTCAGATCCAGGCCACAGTCATATTCATTGATCCCATTTACAGGGCAAACATTACTGCATTGCCCGCAACCCGTACATTTATCAGGGTTGATATAGCGGGGGTCATTTCTTAAAACAACTTGAAAATGTCCAGGATCTCCTTCAAGTGACTCCACTGTTGAGTTGGTAATGATGTTGATATTCAGATGCCGGCCGACCTCGACCAGTTTCGGTGAGATAATTCACATAGCACAGTCGTTGGTCGGAAAAGTCTTGTCCAATTGTGCCATGATCCCGCCGATACTCGGAGATCTATCAACCAGATGTACATAAAAACCTGATGCCGCAAGATCAAGGGCCGCCTGCATCCCTGCAATACCGGCACCGAGCACCATTACGCTCCCTGTTTTTTTAGTGTCCTTTCCCTTTGTCATGGTCATTCCTCAATATCCTTTTGCCGCCTATCATACCCCTGCACTTCATGCTGCAAGACTAATAAATTTCGGTATCCTTCCGTCGTAACCGCTTAATCCTGCCTGTCCGCTCCTTTCGAGCTCATTTAATCGTAAAGAGACCGAATACACGGACAATCCAATTTTCCCGGCCATTTCCTGAACAGACATCGGCCCATCCTTAAGGACCTCAATGATCATCGCCTTTTGGTATTCATCTTCAATGGCCTGACGGAGCAGTTTTTCGTATTCCTGTTTGTCCAAGGTTTCGTCATAGGCATTCTTCATTTCCGTAAGTTCTACAGTCATCCCGATCAACCATCGGATTCTAGGAGTCTCAAGAGTTCTCTTAGCCGAGGCCAGAGGGAGAGTTAAGCCTTTCCTATCAAAAGGACCCATTTCCCTTATTATCTCACTGAATTCGTTGATGTACCTGGCGAAGAGAGGCCCTTCAGCCGAACTCACCCATTGAAGCCTCAGCCGTCGACGATCAATACCCGCGACGTCCAAGAGTTCGTCAACCATTGCCATCCTGTTGGCCGTATGTAGATTACCATCCTGGTAATGACAGTCACCAATGTGTCAGCCACCGACAAACACGCTGTCATACCCGGCCATGAGACCCTTGATTATAAAGACGGGGTCCACACGGGCCGAACACATGGTTCGAATGACACGCGTTGTTG
Source organism: Thermodesulfobacteriota bacterium (assembly GCA_034189325.1). Lineage (GTDB taxonomy): Bacteria > Desulfobacterota > DSM-4660 > Desulfatiglandales > Desulfatiglandaceae > JAXHUM01. The sequence continues at coordinate 40,531 of JAXHUM010000046.1, read as the reverse complement.
GAGGATATTGGAGTCGAGATACACCGGCCGAATCGGCAGCCGCGTAAGCGCACCAGTTGCACAGAAATGCCAATATTTTTGGTTTAAATTCTTTACTCATACTTGATCTCCTGCCTCTTTATTGGACGGCCTCACCACCAGCCTCTATTGCAGCAATGATCTGTTTTTCCAGAAAATGATTGATGTCGAGTGCCCTCTGTGGACAGGCGGCGGCGCAACAACCACAACCTTTACAGGCAACATCTATTACATGCGCCTTCAGACCCTTTTCCGTCTCACGAATTTCAAGCGCCCCATATGGACAGACGGCAACACAGAGACCACAGGCAATACAGGCGTCCCCGTCAGCCAACACGCAGATAGTCGGCTCTACCACAACCGATCCCTTGGTCAAGGGTATGGAGGCCCTTGATGCAGCCCCGAGCCCCTGGGCCACGGCCTCACGGATGTTGGTTGGGAAGCGGGCGCTCCCACAGAGAAAAATTCCATCGGTTGCGAAATCGAGTGGTCTCAACTTCACGTGACCTTCCAAGAAAAAGCCGCTCTGATCCACAGGGACCCTGAACATTTGAGAGATCTCAACAGAATCCTCGTGAGCAATAAGGGGAGTGGATAGTACGACAAGGTCAGCAGCCAACTCCATTTCACGGCCCATTAATGGATGATAGACCTGAACCTCGGAAGGATGAACCTCAGGCGGCTTTTTCGGATCATAGTTTACATACCGGACTCCTTTAGCCTTTGAATTCCGGAACATCTCTTCATTCTCAACGCCATACATCTGCATGTCACGGTACAGGATGGTTACTTTTGCCTCAGGGACCTGCTCCTTGATCAACATCGCATTCTTGACGGCTGTCTGACAGCAGATCCTTGAGCAATATGACCTCTCCTCACTACGACTGCCGACGCACTGTATCATAACGACATTCTTAATATCTTGAGGTAGCCCGGACTTAAGAAGGGTTTCCATCTCCAGCTGGGTTACAACGCGATGCCCGTCATAACCGAAAAGGCCTTCGGGAACAAATAGATCCGCTCCAGTGGCAACGATGATGACACCGAGATCTATGTTTGTGATATTCGATTCAACCTCGATACCGATTGAGTACTTCCCTATAAATCCCTCGGCATTGACTACTTTGGCCTTTGTAAAGACGCTTATTTTTGGATGATCAATCACATTTCGGATCTTTTCTTCCACCAGGTCGGCGGCATCCATCATGGCGGTTCCGACCCTATTGAGGCGATTGAGCATGCCGCCCAGTCTTTCTTCCTTCTCCACCAGCACGACCTCATAGCCACGACCTGCGAGAGAAAGGGCGGCTGTCATTCCGGCTATGCCACCCCCTAATACCAAGGCCCGGCTCTGCACCCCGCTCATGATCGACTCCTGAGGCTCCAATAGGGCAGCCCTAGCGACTCCCATGCGGATTTGATCCATTGCCTTGACCGTGGCATCCTTACCCTCTTTCATATGGACCCACGAACATTGATCCCTTATGTTGACCATTTCAAAGAGGTAGGGATTCAAGCCGGCTTCGGCACAGGAACTTCGGAAGAGAGGTTCATGGGTCCTGGGTGTGCAGGAGGCAACGACTACGCGATTGAGCTCCTTTTCCTTGATCGCATTTTTGATCTCATTAACGCCCCCTTCAGAGCATGTATAGAGGTTCCTCTGCACAAGGACAACATTGGGGAGTTTTTCCGCGTAGTTTGAGATCTCCTCCATATCCAGATAACCGGCGATATTCGAGCCGCAATGGCAGACAAACACACCAATCCGAATGTTTTTATCTTTCACATCAGGCAATGGCTTTCTCCTTTTCAGATTCCGACTTAAAAAGGGTCTCAGCGGCACATTGAGCGGCGCTCGATGCCTGCGCCACAGACTCGGGTACATCCATCGGGGATCCAGCGCAACCACAAACATGAATCCCCGGAACGGTTGTATCAACGGGGGCCAGGGGTGATGTCTTGATGAAGTTGTATTTGTCCAGTTCAACCCCCAGGATATTCGCCAAGTCTATTGTGCCATGCGTTGGAGCGCATGCAGTTGCCAGGATGACCATATCGAAATCCTCGCTTTTCACTTTTCTCTCACGGGTATCCTCAAAAGTCACCGTCGGATTGTTGTCCGGCCCTTCGGCAATTTCAGCCACTCGACCGCGAACGTAAGTGATTCCTGATTGATTTTCCCCGCGCACCTTATACTCCTCAAATCCTTTTCCTACCGCTCGAATATCCATTCCAAAAATGGTGGAGGATGTCTCCGGCTCATGTTCATTGGCAATGATCGCCTCCTTGATTGAATGCATACAGCAGTAACCGGAGCAAAAGGGATAGAATCGAAAATCTCTTGATCCGACGCATTGTATAAATGCCAGCTTCTTTGCCACGGTGAATGACTCCGCTCTTTTTTTGAGGGTATCCAGGGACTCGGTAAGGTGAAGATGAGCTTCATACGCTTTAGCCCATTTTTTAAAATCTTTTTTGTCTTTCTCTTTTCCTGCTTTGTACTTCTTGTAAAATTTGTCGGACCTTTCCGCATATTCTTTTTCAAACTTGGCCAGGGAGCGAAGCGATTTCTTTAGTTCTTTCTCAAGGCCGGAAATTTGCATTTCTACAGCCCGATCAGAAGGTCTATACAAATGCCCTTCGGTTGGGCCGCTCGCGCTCAGGAGTCTCTCAAATTCAATGGCCGTGACGACATTGGGGATTTCCTTGTAACGGTATTCAGGAATAAGTGAAGGATCAAAGACATCATACCCCACCGCTATAATAATGGCACCTACGTCGAGGGTGATGAATCTGTCCTGTTGATCAAAATCAATGGCATCCGCCTGACAGGTCTTTGCACATATCCCGCACTTTTTCCCATTTAACTGACGACAATAATCTGCATCAATCGTATAGGTGGAAGGTATACCCTGTGCAAAGTAGCCATAAATCGCCTTGCGTGTGCCCAGGTTTTCGTTAAAGGCATCAGGTGCGACGGACGGGCATTTTTCTGCACAGGACCCACAACCGGTACACTTATCTTCATCAATGTAGCGTGCCTTTCTCCGGACCGTCACCTTGAAATCTGTGGCCTGACCTTCCACCTTCTCGACCATGCTATAAGCAAGAAGTTCGATATTGGGATGTCGACCGACATCCAGCATCTTAGGCGAAAGAATTCAGATAGAACAGTCATTGGTGGGGAAGGTCTTGTCCAGTTGAGCCATTTTACCACCTATACTCGGTAACGCCTCAACAAGATGAACCTTGATTCCCATTTCGGCGAGATCAAGAGAGGCCTGAATACCTGCAATCCCTCCACCGATCACTAAAATATCTTTATTCACAACTACACTCCTTTGATCCATCCATACCGGGTTAAAAAACTTGCGAGACTCTTCACAACCGAGCAGTCTTCAGATATCTATCCAAAACATTGTTTATTGTAACCGATCTACTACGATGTCAAGAAGATCGCTGATTTCTATTTTCACATCAAAGGCATTTTGGGCACAGCGAAAATGTATCTGGCATTTTGGGCAGGCTGTCACCAGTGTATCCGCTCCTGTGCTTTCAGCCTCGTTGAGTCGATCCATCTGGATCTCCTTCGAGCAACTGGAACAATTCATCCATCCTGTTGTACCACAACAAACGGCATTTTCCCTAGAACGGGACATCTCAACGAACTCAAGGCCTGGAATCGCATTGATGAGGTTTCGGGGTGTATCGAAGATTCCTGCCATCCTGCCCAATCGGCAAGGATCATGATACGTAACAACACGGTCAGACTTCTTGAAACTGAGGACTCCTTCATTAATTTTATCATTTATGAGATCAAGGATATGGATTATCTCAAAATCTAACTCGCCAAAATACTTGGCATAATACTTCTTGAACGTGAAGTAGCCTTCCGGACAACTAAAAACCACCTTCTTGGCGCCGGAGGCATGAATTAGATCTATATTCAAACGGGCCAGTTGTTTGAATTTGTCTTCATCACCGTTCACGAGCGCATCATGACCGCAGCATCTCTCGTCATTACTGACTACCGGCTCCACACCGCAAGCGTTCAGGATTTTGAGCACATTCCTGGCCCCTGCGATTGAACCGGCATCAATATCCCTGAAAATAACGTCAAAATAGGGTCTGCACCCGACAAAATAAAAGACATCTCCCTTTTCAGATACTCTACCCTCTTCGGCCCAAGACACTCGATCCTGACGAACACCAAGGGTCTGGATTGAGGTAATCGTCTGAAGCATTCCGTTGTGGGATGGCGCTCCATCAAAGCCGAGCGTGTGTGCCTTTCCACGGAAAAGCCGAACGAATTCAGGAAAATCAATGTTCGCAGGGCACCTGACACTGCACTGAGCGCAGGTCAAACAGAACCATATCGAGCTGTCCCGAGGCTCCTCCAGATCGTAGAGCGAGCGCTCGATGATCTGCCTGGGTGAAAAATCGGGGTACACCTTGGCAACAGGGCAACTCGCCGTGCATACCCCGCAATCAAGGCAGTAATAAGTCTGGGTTGTGTCTATTAATTCAGCTATCTCATTCATTGGTTGAGCCTCTAAATGCCCTTGATTATTGTCAGGCCGCTTGTTCCAGACCAGCCGGACCAAGGGACTTAAGCTTTTCAGTGAATTCTCTTGCAACCTCGGCGAACCTGGTACCCTCAGCCGAGGAAATCCATTCCAGCCGTAGTCTTTCCAAATCGATACCGAGAATACTTGCCAGCTCTCGAGTCATAGCGAACATCTTTTCGGCCTTTACATTACCATCCAGGTAATGACAATCGCCGATGTGTCAGCCGGCCACAAGAACCCCGTCAGCACCCATTTGAAATGCCTTAAGAATAAAATTAGGGTTGACTCTGCCGGAACACATCACTCGAATAATCCGCATGTTGGGAGGATACTGAAACCGGCTCACACCTGCCAGATCGGCGGCAGAATAGGCACACCAGTTACAGGCGAATGTAACGATCTTGGGACTGAATTCTTGGCTCATAAAGCAACTCCTCTAAATACTTATCATGCCAGTGCCGCCTCGACCATAGTCAGGACTGCACGATCATCGTAGTGGACAAGAGAGGCAGCACCTGTAGGACAGGTGACAGCACAGGAACCGCATCCTTTGCAGAGGGCTTCATGGACAAAGGCCGCTTCCTTGCCGTTTTCCCGTTCCTCAAGGACAATGGCATTGTATGGGCATACATCCACGCACGCGCCACAGGCCCGGCACAAGAGTTCATCCACATGTGAAACAACACCCTCCGCCATAATCTGTTTCTTTGAAAGAACGACCGAGGCCCTTGACGCCGCCGCCTTTGCCTGGGCCATACTCTCTTCAATAGGTTTGGGATAATGCGCCATTCCGGCGAGAAATATCCCATCCGTGGCGAATTCCACAGGTCGGAGTTTGGCATGGGCTTCTGTAAAAAACCCATCTTCGTTTACGGGCAACCTATAGGCCCGGGCCAAGGATTCATTATCGTTGGGAACAATGGCTGATGCCAAGACCAAGAGATCGAATGGGATATCCATATCCACTCCCAGGATATGATCTCTAATCGTCACGGTAAAACCTTCTCCGGTCTTGACAACCTTTGGTTTACCCTCCAGGTCGTATCTGACAAACAGAATACCTTTACTTCTCGCCTCCCTGTATAGCCCTTCTCTCTGACCATATGTACGAATGTCGCGATAGAGGACATAAATATTGATCTCAGGGTTCATCTCCTTAAGCTTCAAGGCCGCTTTGACAGAATGGGTACAGCACACCTTGGAACAATAGGGCCTTTCTGGCTCTCTTGAACCGACACACTGGATAAAGACAGCCGTCTTAGCATCAGTGATCTTCCGATCCCCACGCTTTAAGGCCTCATCAAATTCCAGGTGAGTGAGGACCCTCTCATCATTTCCATACAGGTATTCCGTGGGCTTATGCTCTTTGGCACCAACAGCCACAACCACGACACCATGGCGTAAGGTGATATCTTGACCGCCTTGCGAGACAACCGTCTCAAAATTCCCCACAAACCCGGAAGCCTCCTTGATGGAAGTCTCTGTCAAGACATCGATCAAGTCATGATTATGGACCCTCTCAATCATCCCCCTGAGCTGGTCAACGACCTTCTCGCCCTTCCAGGTCTCTGCGAGTTTGAGGGCGTTACCTCCAAGTTCTCCGGTCTCCTCAATCAGATATGTCCGGAAGCCATGATCGGCCAGGCCGATGGCTGAGGCCATGCCGGAGATACCACCGCCGATGACTAGGGCCTTGTCCTCAACCGGAACGGTTGGTTGAGGTAACGGTCGGATCAGCCGTGCCCTGGCAACTGCCATGCGTACCAGGTCCTGAGCCTTGTGAGTGGCTTCATCCTTTTGATTACTGTGGACCCACGAACATTGGTTTCGTATATTGGCCATTTCAAACAGGTATTTATTGAGACCCGCATCCCTGAGAGTCTCCTGAAAAAGGGGCTCGTGTGTTCTGGGGGTACAGGCCGCCACGACGACCCGATTCAGTCTTTCGCTCTCGATAACCTCTTTGATCTTTTCCTGTGTGTCCTGGGAACAGGTAAAGAGATTCTCCTCCACGTAGGTGACACCGGGAAGAGAGCGGGCATACTGTGCTACCTGCGGCACATCCACGATTCCACCTATGTTGGTACCACAATTACAGACAAAAACACCAATTCGAGGAACCTCTGAGGAAATGTCCTTTTCATCGGGATAGTCTTTGGTTTTGACCAGTGAACCTCGAGCCTCGGACAGGCTGGCTCCCGAGTCACAGGCCGCGGCACTCGCTTCCATGACTGCATAGGGGATATCTTTTGGCTCCTGAAAAGCCCCGCACACGTAAATGCCTTTTCGTGATGTCTCTACAGGATTGAATGCCCCGGTTTGGACGAACCGGTCTCCATCCAATTCTATTTCGAGTCGATCCGCCGTGTCGATAAGGGCCTGAGGTGTCTCCATCCCCACCGATAGTATGACCATATCAAATTGCTCTTCTTTAATAATGCCATCTTCAGTTACATATTTGAGAGATAGATCCCTGGTTTTTGGATCCTCCTCAATGGAATGAATTCTGGAGCGAACGAACCTGACCCCCTCTTCAACCTGGGCACGATCATAATATCTCTCGAAATCCTTCCCATGGGTCCTCATGTCCATGAAAAAGATGGCCGTATCCAGATCAGCCACACCATGTTCTTTTGCAATGATCGCCTCCTTAACGGCGTACATGCAACAGACCGAAGAGCAATAGCTGTTATCACACCGGTTGATGTCCCTCGACCCTATACACTGAAGCCATGCTATACTTGCGGGCTCTTTTTTGTCGGAAGGCCTCAGGAGATGCCCTTGATAGGGGCCGGTGGCGGATAAGATACGCTCAAATTCCATACTTGTCAGGACATTCTGAAATGACGAATACTGGTAGATATCATACTTGCTTGGATCAAATGTCTGGAAGCCTGGGGCAAGAATAATGGAGCCGACGTCAATTTGAAGTGATTCCGGCACCTGTTGATGTGTTTCGAGCGTAACCGCATCAGCCTTACAAACGTCCACGCACTGGTAGCATTCACAGCAGTATCCACAGTTCAGACAGCGATGAGCCTCTTCCCGGCCGGCCCTTTCATCATAACCCAATTCCACCTCATCGAAGTTGCCTACCCGATCGGGGACCGAGAGCCTGGGCATGTCTATTCTGTTCTTCACCGGTTCGTTGTCCGGAACCGGGCGGTAACGGGGATTTTCAACTGTAATAGGCTCTCGCCCCTCCGACATGTCCCGCCCATCAAGGTATCTGACGATTGATTCCGCTGCCTCCCGTCCTGCTGCAATCGCTCCAATAGCCACCCATGGACCGGTCTGGACATCTCCTCCGGCAAAGACTCCTTTTCGTCCTGTTTCATAGGTGACCGGATCAACTTCTATCGTACCCCAGCGAGTGAAACCCAGGTCAGATATCTCCTCCACAGCGGAGATATCCGCTTGTTGTCCAATAGCGGGAATAAGCTGATCAATTTCAATGTCATACTCGCTGCCGGGGATAGGTACAGGCCTTCTTCTCCCTGATGAATCAGTATCCCCCAGCTCCATGCGAATACAGCGAAGCCCGATGACTCTGCCATCTTCCGTTAAGACCTCTTGAGGAGCGGAAAGGTAGGTAAATTTTACGCCTTCGGCCTCGGCGGCCTCGATCTCTTCTTCCCAGGCAGGCATCTCATTCCGGGTCCTGCGGTATACGATATTCACCTCCCCGGCCCCAAATCTGATCGCCGAACGGGCAACATCAATGGCTACATTCCCCCCCCCTATGACCGCAACTTTGCCACCTACGGTGGTTTTGCCGGTTAGATTCATCTCTCTCAATAAATCTACGCCCTGATAGACCCCTACGGCATCTTCCCCAGGGACCCCGAGTTTAATTCCTCTGTGAGCCCCAATTGCCAGATAGACCGCCTTGAAGCCATCATCCAGAAGGCTGTCAATGGTCAATTCCGGGCCTAAGGGGGTGTTGGTCTCGATCTTGACACCAAGCTTGGTTATCACCTCAATCTCTCTATCAAGAATTTCTCTTGGCAGCCGATGTTCCGGAATGCCTACCCTCAACATGCCACCAGCCTCGGGAAGGGCCTCAAAGATGGTGGAGAGAATTCCTTTTCGCGCCAAATGATAGGCCGCAGACAAACCTGCCGGGCCGGAGCCGATGATGGCTACCTTTTCGTTTCTCTCGGGCAGGCAAGGTATCTCTATCTCCCGAGGATCAAATTGATCGGCAGCCAATCGTTTGAGATCTCTGATTGCCACCGGATCATCCACATCACAGCGGCGGCAGGCATCTTCGCAACCATGAGGACAAATCCTCCCGATCACTCCCGGAAGAGGGAGGTCTTCCATGATGATTGCCAGAGCCTCTTTACACTTCCCCTGACCTACCAACTGAACGTATCCCTGGACATTAAGACCAGCTGGGCAGGCCAGACGGCATGGGGCCTTATCCCCCTTCTGAATCGCAAAAGCCCCCGGAATGGCTTGTGCATATTTCTTAAAGGCCGCCTTTCTGTCGGACATGCCGCAATCGTATTCATTGGGCAAGACCACCGGACATATCTCGGCGCAATCATTGCAAGCCGTGCATTTCGATGCATCAATATAACGGGGCGTTTTTTGCATAGTAACCGTGAAATTACCTTCTGAACCCTCAGCCTTTTCCACCTCAGCACATGTAATCAGGTTGATATTCAGATGCCGGCCGACCTCGACCAGTTTGGGGGAGATAATTCACATGGCACAGTCGTTAGTGGGAAATGTCTTGTCAAGTTCGCTCATCACGCCCCCGATAGCAGGGGACTTTTCAACCAAATGTACGAAGTAACCGGAATCTGCAAGATCCAAGGCGGACTGCATCCCGGCAATTCCACCCCCGACAACCATGACGGATCCGATAGTATTATTGGGCATAGTGTGCTCCTCAGACATTATTCCAAAAAGATTATGGTTTTACATTCGGCAATCCACAGCGTAAACCTGCTCTTCTCTGGTCTAAGGGAAGGCAAGTTGCCGGTAATTTCCTGTAATTATAGGTTTTATTGACTCAAGAAAGCAAAAAAGGGGGTCCTTTCACGAGAGCCATTAGATAACATTTTTACTGTGTAGTGATTGGTGTTGTCAACCAGAATCTTAGGACCATCCCTATGGGAACAGCGTAAACGATATTCTGATTCCTCCATGCTGTCTGCTTTTCGGTAACATCTAAAGGATTCATACTTAAGAGATTCTTGGGGGAGAAAATCTCTTTCCCAGTACAATCTTGAAAATCAGGTCTTTGAATGTTATGGTTCAAGCTATTGGGATTATGACGATTCCAAGGGACGATTCCGTGAGTTGACGTCAATCGGAGACCTTTGAAAAAGGCTCAATTTTGTTCAAGTGCAGGGAAGACGAAAATTTTAACCGGAGGAATATATTGAATATTTCAAGGATTAAAATTTGAACCTGTCAACGCGATTGGGCAAAAGGGGGCGTTTTGCAAAGGTCTCAATCTAAGGCGATTAACCCTGCCAAGATTATCTCTAATAAACTCTGGTAGGTCCGGCCTTTACGATCATTCAGTCGGCCGGGGGAGCAGACAGGTGAACAGGCAAGAAGCATCAAACCTCAATATCGGTGTGGTTGGTGGGACCGCTCTTGCCAAAGAATTCATTGAAAAGACCGCTCTGGAATATAACAAAGAGGGTGTTGACGCCCGAATAATTGCTGTTGCCGATCCTGATCCCTATGCGCCCGCCATGCTGCTTGCCAGGGACCTCCACCTGACAACTGTCAGTGATTACCATAAGTTATATGATTCCGTTTACAATCTCCACCTGATGATCATATTGCTCCCGGATGAGAATATACTCCTTGATATTATCGACACAAAACCCCCCGACATCCGTGTTCTTTCATTCCCAGTCTTCAGATTCCTGTGGGAGGCGATCCGGGTTGAGGAAAAGAGGCTGAAGGAGAGGAGTGAAGAGATGGAGACTATCCTGAACGGGATACAGGATTCCATAGTGGTAATCACTCCGGAAAAGGAAATAGTCGAGGTTAACGATGCCTTTCAGAAACAGATGGGTTATACACGAGAAGAGATAATCGGGCAAAAATGTCATGAAGTGTTCCAAAGGACGAACCGTCAATGCAACACCGACGACATTGTCTGTCCTCTGAATGAAGCGATCCGCAATAAAAGGCCGAGTCAACAGGTCCTGACACGGCTGGACCATAATGACGAACACCGCTTTATAGAAGTGTCGATTTTCCCCATATGGGAAAAAGATGGTAAGATTCTAAGATTTATAGAAATCAGCAGAGATATCACGGACCGCAAGAAGGAGGAGGAAAAAACGACTCGACGTCTGGAACAGATGGTTGAGGAGAGGACCCAACAGCTAAAGAAAAGCCACGCCATTCTCCTTCATCAGGACAAGATGGCCTCCCTCGGGAAACTCTCCGCCTCTGTTGTACACGAAATCAATAATCCGATTGCCGGAATCTTAAACCTGACCCTCTTGATCAAGCGAATTGTTGGAGAGGGTGGATGTGATCAGAAGCAAAATGATCAATTTCTTCAATATTTGAACCTTATGGAAATGGAAACCAGGCGTGTCAGTCGAATTGTCTCCAACCTGCTCGTTTTCTCCAGGGAGTCCCAAATGGAGATGAACCCTCTTAATCTCAACCTTCTCATTGACAAGGTACTCTCACTCAATGCCAACCTTCTGAAAATTCATGGGGTCAAGATTCAGAAAGTCTTTGATCCGAGTATACCGGACATTGTGGGATCAGAGGATCAGCTTCAGCAAGTCTTTATGAATATTCTTTCCAATGCCGTTGAGGCGATGGAGACGACTGACGGCTGCCTAGTAACCATCCTCACAGGGGCTTCTCAAAAGGATAATCACGTAACCGTAAGATTTGAAGATCAGGGGATTGGAATACCGGAAGAAAATCTTCCCAAACTATTTGAGCCCTTTTTCACAACAAAAAGAAAAGGGAAAGGCGTTGGTCTCGGCCTATCCTTGGTATACGGTATCATTGAAGAACACCACGGTTCCATAAAAGTTGACTCTCAAATGGGAGGAGGCGCAGCTTTTATAATTGAACTTCCCATAACACAGCCATCTGACGGGATAAGTCAACAGGGAGGTTGAAGTGAGAAGCACCAAGATTCTGATTGTTGATGACGAGCTAATCATGAGGGAGTCCCTTGCCGGCTGGCTCGAAAGGGATGGCCATCATGTAGTAAAGGCCGAAAGCGGGGAAGAGGCCTTGGAGAAACTAAAACAGACCCGTTTTGATATTCTCCTGGTTGACATAAAGATGGAAGGGATGAGCGGTCTCGAAGTCTTGAAGGAAGTGAGGAAAACCGATCCTGATACGGTCGTTGTCATGATTACTGCTTATGGGTCTATTTCCACGGCAATTGAGGCCATGAAAAATGGGGCCTACGACTATCTCCTGAAACCATTTGATCCGGACGAACTGGGTGTTTTGATCGAGAAGATAGTCAAACACGAAGCAGAGAGGCGTGAAACTCTTTTTTTAAGGGAGGAATACAAAGACCGAACCAGGTTTGAAAACATGATTGGTCAATCCGGGCCTATGCAGACTGTCTTTAACCTCATCAGGGATATCGCCCCCACTGATTCGACGATTCTCATTACAGGTGAAACAGGCACAGGCAAGGGCCTGGCAGCCAAAGCCATCCATACACATAGTCCCAGGTCTGAGGGCCCTTTTGTAATTGTAAATTGCGGGGCCTTTCCGGAACATCTCTTGGAGAGTGAGCTTTTTGGTTACCAGAAAGGGGCATTTACCGATGCCAAGACGACCAAAAAGGGCAGACTCGAATTGGCTCATGGAGGGACGCTTTTTTTAGATGAAATCGGGGAAATCAGCATGAGAATGCAGATAGACCTTCTGAGAATCATTGAAGATCATATCTTTTACAGATTAGGAGGCACACAACCCCTGGAGGCGGACTTCCGGATTGTCGCCGCCACAAACAAAGATCTGACGATGTTGATACGGGAAGGGACTTTTCGAGAAGATCTCTATTACCGTCTTAATGTCATCACACTTGTCATACCACCCCTTCGAGACAGAAAAGATGATATTCCCCTTTTAGCAGAGTATTTTCTCCGTTATTTTTCTCAAGAGACAAAAAAGCCGATGGATCAAATAGGCCGGCAGGCGATTGATGAAATGATGCTTTATGAATGGCCCGGAAATGTTCGAGAGCTCAAAAACGCCATAGAAAGATCGGTTGTTGTCGGCAAAGGTCGGAGAATACTCCCCGAAGATCTCCCGATTTTCAATGCGGAACAGACAAGATCCTCCCCAATGAACTCTCTTATTGAAATCGAAAAGACCCATATTATTCATATTCTCGATATGATGAAATGGAATATCTCCAAAAGCGCCGAGATCCTCGGAATTGATCGCTCTACCCTGTATAGCAAAATCAAACGTTATAAAATACCCAAGCCGGCTTGAATATTCCACTAAGAAACAGCATCATTATTTCTCCGATAGGGGATACGGACAGGGAGATCCTTGAAAAGCTCGATGAGGATATCGAACAGGTCTTTACCTTCCCCACGGCAATACGCCCGATTCTCCATGAGATAGAATTCTCTTTTGACCGGGAACGGAACCAATACCATTCCACTGCAATACTGGAAGAGCTTGCGAATAAGGCTCCCATTGAAGGCATCAAGGTCCTTGCCATTACCCATCTGGACCTTTTCATTCCTATCCTCACGCACGTCTATGGAGAGGCTCAATTGGGAGGAAAGGGGTGTATTGTGTCAACCTACCGGTTGAAAGAGGGCCTTTCACCGGCGGGCGGGAACAAGACATTTCAACAGAGGGTTGTGAGAGAGGCTATTCATGAACTGGGCCATACTTTCGGGCTCCGTCATTGCAAGGAGTCTACCTGTATCATGCATTATTGCCGTTCCTTGAGAGATGTAGATAGAAAATCAGATCAGCTCTGCAGGTATTGCAGTATCATGTTGGAGGATGAGCTGCAAAGGCTGAGGGCCTGTCAGGAATGAAGGAAACACCGGGTTAATCTGTCCCATCCCAGCTCAGGTAGAGTCCCGTAAATATCATGTCCCAATTGCCCTCCGTCAGTGGTCAAAGGGCCGGCAACCTCTTCTATTGCGCTGTAGAGTCGGTCTGCTTCCTCTTTGATAAATTCTTTTGTCTCCCTGTTGATCATCAGATTTTTCATGTCGTCTCGGAGGGTAGGGGCATAGACATTCATGATCCATCCTTCTGAAAAGGGGGCCTTGTTGGCGATCTCCCCCTTGTCTCGGAGGGTGGTGTTTACGGCCGTGACTACGCCGGTGACGGGTGAGAGAAATCCTGCTCGACGCTTACCACGAAATCCCAGGGTATCGCCACGACCCTGTTTCACTTCCTTGCCTATGAGAGGAGCCTCAATATGATCAAGGGGGCCCAGCAAACGTGCGGCAAAATCATCGATTCCCACTCTGACGTTGGACCCCTCCTCAGCCTTGGCCCACATATGTCCGCTGTGTATATAATATCCTTGCGGGACCTTGAATCCTTCCACTTCAAAGACGGAAACGGGAGTGATCACGGCATTGACCATATATTGGTCATTGAAACACTGATCAAAATCGCAGTTTCCGCAATAATAGTCATTTGTGCAGACCTTAAAAGGGATTCGACCCTTCATGTGTTGTATACAAGGTCGTCTGGCAGCAGGAAGATCCCTAAGCTTGCCCTTCCAGGACACTATTGTGCCACGCTTTCCATAGGGGATTTCACCACTCTCAATGATCCTCATGTTTTTTTCGGCAACTCGCTTCAGGACCTTGTCAAAATGACAGTCTGAGCAGAGGTAGTCATTTTCACAGAATTTCTTTTTGACAACTCCTCCCTGCATCCAGACGCAGGGGAGTTTGTCAGTGAACCGATTCGTCAAACGAGTTGGTTCCATTGTAAATTCCCTCTCAATGTTTTTTTGCATTGATGAGTAAGATGATACGGACCTGTGCCTAGGTCTTCAGAAAGGTCCTTGTCAGATTTTTCCAGCCCAGACCTGGAAGCCTTTCGTATATATTCTCTTTGAGATGGCCACCATCCGCTGCCAGAGGACCGGCCACTTCTTCGATCATATTCTCCAGTTTACCGACCTCGGTGTCGATCCAATCGATGCTTTCCCTATCATCCATCAACAGTTTGAACGAATCCCTGATATGAGGCGTGCGAAGCATAAAGAGCCAACCCTCTTCATAGCCTTTTTCATTGACGAAGGCGGGATTATCTCTTACCTGTGAATTGACCTCAACTATCACCCCACCGACCGGTGATAGGACATCCGCAGTGTTATCTTTGCACTTCATACCCCACCCCGCTTTGTCTTTATCCAGTTCCTTTCCTATGAGAGGCAGGTCGAATGCGTCGGCCTTACCAAATAATTTCAGGGCAAAATCGTCCATTCCAACACGGACATACCCTCCACTTTCAATTTTTGCCCAGGCATGGCCGTTGTGGAAATAATAGCCTTTAGGAATTTTGAAGCCTTTGACCTCTTCCATTTCATGCGGAATACTCCCTGTTTTGGGAGTCCACACATCTTCAAAGAACTGGTCGAAATCGCACGTGGAACATTTGTAATCATAGGCACAAATCCTCTTTTCAATGCGTTCGGTAAGGCTGTGTCGGCAAACTCTATCCATATCAGACCGTTTTCGCATGGCATCCTGCCAGCTTATCTGCTTCCCCTTTTCCGCCTTTTTCGACATACCCATATCGTATTTGCAGGTAGTGCAATCGTAAAAGTTATTGCAGTCTTTGAAGGCAACCACGCCTGCCTTCATCCAGAGACAGGGATTGACTGCCTTGGCTTCTTTATCCGGCTTCACTCTCCACAACTGACCACCCAAGACCGCATGGATTGGAGACTCAGGACCCATGGCCCTTGCATTTCCCCTGTCATAGGAGGATCCAAACCCCACCTGACTTCTCTTACCTTCCCTGATCTCTTCAGCCATTTTTCTGCTCCTTTTTCTTATTCTTTTTGCAATTTGCTTTCAGACTTTCTAGAGCAAAATCAATACCACTGACTGTAACATCAAAGGCTCTAACCGTAATTGCCAAACATTCCAAAGCTTTATCTAAAAATACAAAAAAGGAGGACTGTGACCTGGTCCCTCAGGTCGGGTCGGAGACTGAGGAGATATCCTACAACTAGAGAGACGGCCTGCTTGCTTCCATAGAATAATCATTGTTTTATCAGGCAGTTAAATCAATGTCGGAATTTCCGACACTCAGTTGTGTTTTTCCACGATATCTTAGGTTCCCCCCTCAGAAGCGGTTGTCTGGCGCGCTCACCCCTGAGACAGAGGCCCTGTCTATACCTGTCACCCCTTTGAAGACGAAAAAAGGGCCGTACATCGCAATGGATGACCGCCCTTTCGGCCCTAAGGCTCTAAATCATTGGCTCACTCAGTCGTTATGTATTGCGGGAGGAGTTTTCTCAGTTTGCCTGCCCTTAAAGCCTCGATTTTTTAGGTAAGGACTATCTCCCTGCACTAAGAATTAGAGAGAAGTCACGCCTCTATGAATGGAAAAAAAGGAGAGGATGCTTTCAGCTGGAGGGAATAGATCCGGGGGATCAACCGGATCTGATCGGAAGGAGATCAATCAGGGGCCTGGGAATCTGCTCTTTGGTTCTCACTAATCTGCCTGTTTTTTTTGAATATAATCATGAGCCCCTCGAGTGTTAGGAATTCTTCAACGTAGTCTATTGTTTCCGATGCATCATAGATGACACTTGCCAGACCACCTGTGGCGACGACTGTCACGTCCTCCCCGGATTCTTTCTTCATTCGATTCACTATGCCATCGACCAATCCGGCGTAACCGTAGATGATACCCCCATTCATGCTATTGATCGTGTCTCTGGCTATAACACGTTCTGGCCGTGCGAATATCTCAACCCTGGGCAATTTAGAGGCACTCTGGAACAGGGCCTCGCAAGATATCCAAACCCCGGGCGCGATAGCCCCGCCAACGTAGCCTCCCTCACCTGAGACAAAATCAAAAGTCGTGGCAGTCCCAAAATCCACCACGACCAGGGCTGTGTGATATTTTTCATAGGCGCCCACTGCGTTCACAATCCGGTCGGCACCCACCTCATGAGGGTTGTCGTAGAGGATCTCAAGGCCTGTCTCGAGGCCCGGCCCCACAATCATCGGCCTGACATTGAAATAGCGATTGGAAAACTCCACGATGGCGTTCAAAAGGGGCGGCACGACACAGGAGACGATAACATCCTTAATATGCTCATGTCTTACGCCCTTTAGCCCGAAAAGGCTGCTTACCAGGACTCCAAGCTCATCTGAGGTAATGTCCCTTTCCGTCCGTATCCTCCAGTTATGGAGGATCTTATCCCCGTCGGCAATACCCAACACGATATTCGTGTTTCCCACATCAATGCAAAACAACATGTTCCCAATCTCTTGGTTTATCCAATAGTCCCTCGCCTGACGGCATCCGTTATCTTGGTAGTCTCAACAGCGTTCTTCACATTGTGTACCCTTACAATGTCGGCTCCGTTCAATACTCCACAGGCAATAGCCGCCACGGTCCCTGTGCCTCTCTCATGGGCCTCCTTTTGGAGGATATGACCAATAAACGCCTTATTGGAGGGTCCGTACAGAATGGGTCGTCCCAGATCTCTCAATCTTTGAAGATCCTTGATGATCATGAGATTATCATGGAAGGTCTTTCCAAATCCGATCCCAGGATCTACGATCGTCAGGCTCCTGTCAATCCCCGCTTTTTCAGCTCGTTCAACCGCACATTTCAGAAAATCAATCACCTCGAAGAGGAGATCATTATACGTGGGATTGTCCTGCATGTCCTGGGGTGTCCCCTTCATGTGCATGAGGATCACAGGGACGCCCCAACGGGCCACAACAGAGGCCATTTCCGGATCAAATCTTAGGGCACTGATGTCGTTGACCATGGAAGCTCCTGCTTTCAGGGCCTCTCGGGCAACCTCCGACTTGTACGTGTCAATGCTGATGGGAAGGGCGATCTCTCTCGAAAGTCTCTCGATGACAGGAATAACCCGATCGATCTCTTCTGTGGAGGAGATCTTCTGGGCATAAGGTCTGGTGGATTCACCACCTATATCGATGATGTCTGCGCCGTCACGGGCCATTTCAATGCCATGTTCGACGGCCCTGCCCAAATCAAAATAATGCCCTCCATCAGAGAACGAATCAGGCGTGACGTTCAAGATACCCATGACATGGGTCCTCTCATACAGGGGAAGGACCCAGTCTCCCCACTTGAGAGTCAAGTCATTTTGGGTGTTCTCCTTTTGGCTAGAAGGCATCTAAGCGGCCCCCACGCTGTCTTCAGTCCCTCCGGAGAGCGGATTGCCCGCCATAATATTATCGATGTCTTGAGCATCGAGTGTTTCCATCTCCAGCAGGGCATTGGCCATGTTTTCGAGGATATCTCTCTTGTCCTCGATAAACCGGCAGGCCTTGCTATAGGCCTCAGTGATAATAGCCCTTACCTCGTCGTCAATCTTTTGGGCCGTGGCCTCACTGTAGTCTCTGTGCTGGGAGATCTCCCGTCCCAGGAATATCTCCTCATCCTTCTTGCCGAACGTGAGAGGCCCCAGATTTTCGCTCATGCCATAGTCACAGACCATTTTCCGGGCAAGGTCCGATGCCCTCTCAATATCATTTCCAGCCCCTGTTGTCTGAATCTTACAGACGATTTCCTCGGCAGCCCGGCCGCCCATCAGAATCGTTATGTTGTTCAAGAGGTAGTCCTTTGGATAGGTGTGCTTTTCATCCACCGGGAGTTGCTGGGTCAAACCGAGGGCCCGTCCTCTCGGAATAATGGTCACCTTGTGTATTGGGTCTGAATCAGGTAGCAACATAGCCACCAGCGTGTGGCCCGCTTCGTGATAGGCGGTGATCTTCTTCTCTTTGTCGCTGATGATCATACTCTTTCGCTCAGTACCCATAAGGACCTTGTCTTTGGCGTCTTCAAAATCGGCCATTTCAACCCTGTCTTTACCCCGTCTTGCCGCCATAAGGGCTGCCTCATTGACCATATTCTCAATATCTGCTCCGGTAAAGCCAGGAGTCCCCCTCGCAAGGACAGAGGCATCTACGTCATTTGCAATCAGTTTTTTATTGAAATGGACCTTTAAGATGCCCTCTCTACCCTTGATGTCGGGCACGGGGACAACGACCTGTCGATCAAATCTGCCCGGCCTGAGAAGTGCCGGGTCGAGCACATCGGGCCTGTTTGTTGCTGAAATCAAAATGACACCTTCGTTGGATTCAAAGCCGTCCATCTCCACGAGGAGCTGATTCAAGGTTTGTTCACGTTCATCATGACCGCCTCCAAGCCCGGCCCCTCGGTGACGGCCAACAGCGTCAATCTCATCAATAAAGATAATGCAGGGGGCGTTCTTCTTTCCCTGAATGAACAAATCTCTGACCCTCGAGGCGCCGACGCCGACAAACATCTCAACAAAATCAGAGCCGCTTATGCTGAAAAAGGGAACACCGGCCTCACCGGCAATGGCCCTGGCCAAAAGTGTTTTCCCGGTCCCCGGAGAACCTACCAGGAGAACACCTTTCGGAATCCTGCCTCCAAGGCGGGTGAACTTCTTTGGGTCCCGAAGAAATTCTATGATTTCTTCCAGTTCGTCTTTAGCCTCATCGATTCCAGCGACATCATCAAAAGTGACCTTCTCCTGGGAATCGCTCATAAGTCTGGCCCTGCTTTTTCCGAAAGAAAGGGCCTTGCCTCCTCCGGCCTGCATCTGTCGCATAAAGAATATCCAAACACCGATCAATAGCAGCATGGGGACCCAGGACAGCAAGACCTGAAACCATGGGGAATCATCCTGTGGTTTTACGGATATCTTGACGCCTTTGCTTCTCAGTAAGCGGATGAGTTCAGGGTCTTTCGGAGCAAAGGTCCTGAAGGGTCCTTGAGAGGAGACTCCTGAGATGTTGTCTCCTTGAATAAGGACTTCCATAACACCACCGCTTTCGACCATGCCTAAGAAATCGCTGTAACTAACAGGCAAGCTCTGCCTTGAGGGTTGTTTGAAGATCTGAAAAAGCATGACCATCAAAAGGCTGATGACAAGCCAGAGAGCCAGATTTTTATAAAAAGGATTCAATTTTGGGTAACCTCCCTGCTATATTTGGTGCCCCTCCACAAACAAGTATTTTGCATATGGAGTGTGGCCAGTGTCCTTAACTTAATCAAAGACTTTCAGGCCGGCAAGAACCCTTTCCTGTTCTCGTTCACGGCATGTGAGAATCAACGAATGGTCCCGATCCGGTCGGCTGAAGATTGGCCTGTAGCCCTCATGCCGAGATCGACTCGGTAGATCGTCGAAGATGGGCATTACGTGGCCTTCAGTCGTCCCTGTAAACGATAGACAGGGTTTCCAGGAACCTTTCCACCCGTCACAGCGCAGCACGACCTGCAGGAGACTCTTGCACGAACCTTTTAAAAAATACTTCCTTTACGATCAACATTACCTAATTTCCATTATAATTACAACCTGCCAAATATCTAGGAAATTTATCTCACGGAAACATGTCCGCCATCTTCATCCACCAATTCCCTTTGAGCAGGCCCTTAAATACGCGGTTTTTTAGCTTGACTTCAAAGGATGATCAATTTATATTTTAAAACTTTATTTGTGCGAAAAGGGGTAAGCTTATGTATGCGGTCATTACCAGCGGCGGAAAGCAGTACAAGGTCACCGAGGGCGAAGAGATCAAGCTCGAAAGGCTCGGAGGACAGGTGGGGGACAGGATTATATTTGACAAGGTCCTTTTAACCTCTGACGGCGAAGATGTCAAAGTCGGACGGCCCTTTCTGGAAGATTCACAGGTGATTGGGAAGATTACCCGTCAGGGCAAAGACAAGAAAATTGTTGTCTTCAAGTACAAACGGAGAAAAGGGTATCGTCGAAAGCAGGGACACAGACAGCTTTCGACCCTCGTACGGATAGAAAACATCGGCGCCAGTATGGGTGAAGCGTAATTCCTATCCATCCATAAGGCGACTTAAATGGATGGAGGATCTCGGCATCTCACATGACGCGCCGATTTTTGCAGGGGAAAAAAGATGGCACATAAAAAAGCGGGCGGCAGTTCCAGAAACGGGAGAGACAGTGCCGGCCAAAGATACGGGATCAAGAAGTATGCCGGAGAAAAGGTTCTGGCAGGAAATATCCTTGTCCGTCAAAAAGGGACCAAAATTCATCCCGGACTCAATGTGGGTGTGGGCAGGGATTATACGCTCTTTGCGAGGACCGACGGGATCGTTGCGTATGAACGTCTCGGAAAGACCCGTAAAAAGGCCAGCGTTTACACATCCTAAAACCGTTCGACCTCCCTTTTCTCGAGCTTAAAACATGAACTTTCTGGATGAAGCGGCCATAACGGTTGTCTCGGGAGATGGTGGAAAGGGTTGCGTAAGCTTCAAAAGGGAGAAATTTATACCGAGAGGTGGACCGGACGGTGGTGACGGGGGGGATGGCGGAAGCGTCATCTTCAGGGCCAGCAAGAGACTTCATACTCTGGCGGATTTCAAGCAACGCAGGCTCTTGAGGGCAGGTCATGGAAAACATGGGAGGGGAAATAATCAATCCGGCAAAAGCGGCGCTGATCTCATTGTAGAGATCCCTCTGGGAACCGTTGTCAAGGACGGCGAAACCAATGAGACCCTTTTTGATCTGACCATCGACGCCCAGGAAGTCATCGTAGCGACAGGAGGAAGAGGTGGAAAGGGAAACCGGCATTTCGCCTCATCCACCAACAGGGCCCCAAGGTTCGCCCAGCAAGGTCTCCCAGGTTGCCGAAAAGGGTTGACTCTTTCTCTCAAATTCCTTGCGGATATTGGGTTGGTCGGGCTGCCCAATGCCGGCAAATCAACCCTCCTGTCCAGCCTGAGCATGGCTCATCCCAAAATTGACTCCTACCCTTTTACGACCATCAGACCCAATTTAGGTGTTATGAGCTTTGAAGACGAACGGGCTATGGTCATTGCCGACATACCCGGACTGATCCAAGGAGCCGGTTCGGGCCGGGGACTCGGTCATCGTTTCTTGAAACATATTGAACGGGCCCGCCTTCTCTTGCATCTCCTGGACATAACCCACCAATCTCCTCAGGACATCCTTGAAGACTTCCATGTCGTCCGTAAGGAAATGGAGATATTCAATCCCGCTCTTCTTGATAAGCCATACGTGGTTCTGATCAATAAGATCGACCTTTGCGGGACCGGATGCAGGGATCTCGGCCAACTGCAAGATGCCCTTGACGAGATTTGTGTTGAGTCGCTTCCGATTTCGGCATTGACAGGCGAAGGGCTGGAAGAGTTAAAAGGGTTTGTTTTCAACAAATGGCTCTAAAAGGTCATCCTGAAGGATCGGTCAGGATGCCTCAGGAAGAAGCCGACTAAGACTTTTCCATAAAATCTACCCATGTTGGGCCATGAAAATGACATGACCGATACATTAAGGAAAGGGATCATAAAACCGGTTAAGAGGGTCGTTGTCAAGGTGGGAAGCGGTGTCTTGACCGGAAAAGGGGGTCTCAACCTTCCCATTATCGATGACCTCACCGCGGACATATGCGAACTCGGGAGGAGGGGCATAGAGGTCATACTCGTCTCATCCGGTGCTATCGCCTCGGGCCTCAAAAAGGTTGGCTTCTCCAAAAGACCTGAATCCGTGTCACAGCAACAGGCAACCGCTGCTGTGGGACAGATCAGCCTCATGACGGCCTATGAAAAGACCTTTGCCAGTCATGACCGAAAAGTGGCCCAGATCTTGATTACCCGTGACGATCTTACCCATAGGCAACGATACCTCAATGCCCGAAATACCCTGTTTACGCTACTGTCCTGGAATATCGTCCCAATTATCAACGAAAATGATACGGTGGTGGCGGATGAGATAAAATTCGGGGACAATGATAACCTGAGCGCTATGGTGACCAACCTGACCGAATCACGTCTTCTTGTCAACCTGACCAACTTGGATGGCCTTTTTGACAAAGATCCCAGGACGCACAAAGACGCCAAGCTCATCCGAATCGTCCACAAAGCAGACAGGAAAGTCGCGAGGTATGCCGGCTCCATACCCGGTTTTTTGGGGAGAGGCGGCATGGCAAGTAAGGTTCGGGCAGCCCAGACCGTTGCCCTTGCGGGGGTTCCGACGATTATCGCCAATGGGCTCAGGCCCGGTATTCTCAAGACGATATTTTCGGGAAAAGAGGAAGGCACGCTTTTTATGCCAAGGGAAGTTCCCCTTTCGTGTCGGAAACACTGGATTGTCTTTACAAAGTCACCAAAAGGAGAGATCATTATTGACAGAGGGGCTGAAAGGGCGATTATAGAGCATGGGAAAAGTCTTCTCCCTCCCGGTATCCTGGATGTCAAAGGCAGGTTTGGCATGGGCAACTCCGTCCTACTGGTAAATGAGAGGGGGGAGGAAATAGCCGTGGGCATGGTCAACTACCATTCGGGTGATATAAAAAAAATCATGGGCGCCAATACCAATGATATAGAGCAGAGACTGGGTTTTAAGCATGACGATGAGGTTGTCCACAGGGACAATCTTGTGCTCACGACCCAACTCCAAGAGGGAGAAGATATATGTCGCTTGCGGACTTGATTGAAAAGATGGCGAGGGATGCCAGACAAAACGCCAGCCAATTAAGGAGGATTGGAAGCACTCAGAAGAATACGGCCCTTGAAAGGATGGCTGCCAATCTGATTGATCGACAGGCTGATATCATTAAAGAGAATCGGAAAGACCTGGATCGTGCAAGACAAGCGGGCCTTTCTCCCGCAATGATCGACCGTCTGGCATTGGACGAGAACGCGATGAGAGGGATGGCGGATGGGTTGATGGAGGTTGCCGCCCTACCAGACCCTGTAGGCGAGGTGACAGGCATGTGGAAGAGACCCAATGGGTTGGTCGTGGGGCAAGTCCGCATACCTCTGGGCGTTATTGGATTCATCTATGAATCAAGACCGAACGTCACCGTTGATGCGGCTGGACTCTGCCTCAAGTCGGGCAATGCCGTCCTACTCAAGGGTGGTTCCGAAGCGATTCATTCCAATATCATACTGGGCAAGCTCTTAGAAGATTCGCTGATGGAGGCCGGACTTCCGCCCAAATCAATCCAGGTAATACCTGCCACTGAACGGGAAGCCGTGAATATCCTGATCAGCCTGGAAGACTACCTTGACGTGATTATCCCCAGGGGGGGTGAGGGGCTGATTCGCTTTGTCACGACTCATGCGCGGGTACCTGTGTTAAAGCACTACAAAGGGGTATGCCACATATACGTGGATGAGTTCGCCGACCTGAAGATGGCCGAGGAAGTCTGCTTCAATGCTAAGGTCCAGAGACCGGGGGTGTGCAATGCCATGGAGACAATGCTTGTCCATGAGGCTGTGGCAGGGTCCTTCTTGCCCTCCATGTGCCAACGTTTTCGAGATGCCGGGGTGGAGATAAGGGGATGCGTCAAGACAGTGGAGCTGGTCCCAGGGACAAGGCCGGCTGTCGAAGCGGATTGGCCTGCCGAGTTTCTCGATCTCATTTTGGCCATTAAGGTCGTATCGACTATGGATGAGGCCCTTAGCCACATTGACAAATACAGCTCGAGCCACACAGAGGCTATCATTACTAGGGACTATGACCGCTCCCGTCGATTCATAGAGGAGGTGGATTCATCGGTCGTACTTGTCAATGCCTCGACCAGGTATAACGATGGGAACCAGCTCGGGCTCGGGGCTGAAATAGGGATCAACACCTCAAAGCTCCATGCCTTCGGCCCCATGGGTCTCAAAGAGCTGACGACTAAGAAGTTTGTGGTGCATGGTCAGGGGCAACTCAGGACTTAATCGAGCCGCCCTGTCACGGCTGTTTTCAGATGGTAGCATTCGAAGGGAAATCCATCCGTTTAGAGGTTTTTTTGAGACTAGGTATCTTAGGCGGGACATTCGATCCGATTCATTTCGGCCACTTGCGCATGGCCGAGGAGGCCTGCGAAGAACTTCACCTGGAAAAGGTCTGCCTGATCCCCTCAGCGTCACCGCCCCACAAGACGGAAGAGGTCATCACCACATTTGACCATCGGCTGGCCATGGTGAAATCGGCGGTGACGGATGATCCCCTGCTGGATGTCATGGATCTGGAAGGAAGGAGAACGGGGCTGTCCTATTCCATTGAAACGCTCATAGAGTTGCATGAGGCCTTTAGGCCGGATCTGGAACTCTTTTTCATTTTGGGGGCGGACGCCTTTCTTGACATCAAGACGTGGAAGGACTATCAGAGGCTCTTTGACTATGCCCATTTTTTCGTTGTTCATCGTGCCGGGTTCTCACGGGACACCTTACATGCCTTTCTGATGGAACTTGGTTTGAACGTTGAAAAAACTGATCAGGCAGATCTTTTTGTTATGCCTTCGGGCAACCAGGTAATCTTCAAGACTACGACGCTTTTGGACATATCATCCACATCTATCCGGAAGATCGCTGCACAGGGCAGGTCTATGCGTTTTCTAGTGCCCGATCCTGTGAGGCGCTATATCATTGAAAAAGGATTATACAGAAACCATGCAGACGCTCGATAAGGCAAGGCTCTGTTTGGAGATCATCTCTGAACGGAAGGCGGTTAATCCCGTATTGTTTGAGGTTGGTAAACTCACTTCAATCGCCGATTATTTCCTTGTGGCTGGGGGCAAGTCAAACAGGCAAGTCCAGTCCATGACGCAGCACCTTCGCAAAAGATTGCGCGAGGAGGGATTCAGACCATTGGGCATAGAAGGTCTGCAGGAGGGACACTGGGTGCTTTTAGACTATGGGGATGTTGTTATTCACCTGTTTTATGAGCCTGTTAGAGAATTCTATGACCTGGAAGGCCTCTGGATAGAGGCCCCGAGAGTTGATACGGGAGACCATCGCCCGCCGGAGGAAGGGTCGTGAGGTCTCTCTTTTTCTTATTTTTCCTGGTCTTGAACTTATTCCTTTTCACGGCCGATACCTTTGCCCTTTCCATAGAAGAAGAAAGGAATCTGGGCGACAAATTCCTCTCCCAAATCAAAGAACATTTTGATTTCATTGATGACGAGTTTGTCTCCGATTATATGAATGACCTGGGTCGTTACCTTTCCATGTCAATTGACACGAGGCCCTTTCCTTTTCGTTTTTATGTCATCGATGACAATACTCTGAATGCCTTTGCCGCACCAGGAGGACATATCTTTGTCTTTTCAGGCCTTGCAGACGTCCTGGACAACGTGGATGAACTGGCGTCGGTAATCTGTCATGAGATGGGACATATTACGGCCAGACACCTTTCCAAGCGTATAGCCCAGTCAAAAAAAATCGGACTCGCCACAATGGCCGGAATTCTGGCCGGGGCCTTGATAGGAGGAGAATTGTCAGAAGCCATGATGACAGGCTCTGTAGCGGCGGGCCTACAGGCGCAGCTTCACTATAGTCGGGAGGACGAACGACAGGCTGACCAACTCGGTTTCAAATACATGGACTCTTCAGGATTTGATCCCAGAGGAATGGAGCGGGTCCTCAAAAAGATGGCGAAAGGACGCTGGTTCGGCGACGGAGAAGTCCCTGCCTATCTCACGACGCACCCTACTGGTCCTGAAAGGATGTCTAATCTTGACTCGATGATGAGCGGCTATACCCGGAAAGACCTAAAAAAGGAGGCCATCCATTTTAGAGAGGATTTCTCCTTTTTTCAGACAACCCTCAGGGCTCGATGCCTCGAGCCTCGGGAGGCCGAGACACTGTTCAGAAGGGCCCTCGAAAGAGACGCCTCCTCTCCTTTGCCCCACTTTGGCCTCGGGATAGTCTTCAGACAACAATCCAGGTTGGAAGAGGCAATCGGGCATCTGACAACGGCATTGAAAAAGGCTCCCACGTCTCTTCATATCATGAGGACTCTTGGAGAGACTTATCAGATGAACGGCCAGGACGGAGAGGCTGTAAAAGTCCTGGATAAGGCCCTTACGATTGACGGCCAGGATAGCACCACGATGCTGTTGTTGGCACGAGCCTATGAAAACCTCGAAGATTACGACAAGGCGGTGAGGATACTGGAAAAGTTGGCCGTCCGCAGAATCGTCAAGAAAGAGGTCTACTATCATCTTGGGATTTCCCACGGAAGGCAAAATAATCTCGCCCTTGCCCATTACTACTTCGGGATCTTTTTCAAGGAGGAGAGAGCGGGGGAAAAAGCCCGCTTTCATCTGCGAAAGGCTGCCGAGCTGTCCGGAAACGATGAGACTCTGAAAAAGAAAATCAGGCAGGTCGCCAAAGGCCTGCCTGAATAACTCTTACAC
>JAXHUM010000046.1:0-13451 GCA_034189325.1 Thermodesulfobacteriota bacterium | reverse complement strand
AGGCCCGCGGCAATTGAGTCAGAGATACGGGCATCGGCCAGATCCATTGTCCATCCGGCCTTTGTGGCGGAGCCGCTCCCAGATGACATGGTCATTGATGGGGCAGGCATCTTGAGATACTTCCTTGCCTCTTCATGACCCAGGTCCGCCGCCCTCTCCATGTCTGCCGAAGCCTCTTTTTCTTTGCCCTGAGACAGATAGACAACAGCACGATTGAAGTAGAGGTCCCCGTCAGCAGGTGATATTGTCAGGCCCTTATTGTAGTCCTGGATGGCAAGATCCTTCTCTCCCTTCTCGTAGTGGACATTACCCCTGTTACACAAGGCATCGACAGCTCGGGGTTCCGCTTTTAAGACCCTGGACAGATCCTTTAGGGCCAGATCATACTGCTTCATTGTGATATACAGAAGCGCCCGGTTATAAATCGCGTCGGAGAAGGTTTGATCTATTTCAATCGCTTTGGAGTAGTCATTCACTGCCTGTTCAATGTTCCCTTGTGACGCATAGATCCACGCGCGGTTGTACAGGGCATCCCTCTTCCTATCGCCCTTCTGGATCAGGTCATCGAGCTTCTTGATCTCCTGCTCACCTGTCAACGGCTTTGGTAGGATCTTTTCCGGGGTTCGCGAGGGCCTCTCGGCGACTTTTTGGGTACTGAGAGGTCTGGTTCTCAAAGGACGAGTCTTTGTCGCTTTTTTATCACGTTTTTGTATGGTTATCTGGGATGAAGTGACATCTCCTTTGAAAATTGCGGACATCTGTTTCTGTGACTGGTAAACAAAGAAACCCACAATCAGGAATGGGATGAGCCCAACAAGGAAAAGAACAAGGACGATGATAAAATTCGTCTTGACCGGTGGAAAATGATCTACCATGTCTCCGTCGCCCACAGTGAGGTTCTCGGTCTGCCACTGGTAGAGCATGCACATGGCCCATGGAGAAAATAGGCCGAAGGTGATCGAATTCAATATCCAGCCCAAGAGACTGACCTTTAAAAAACCGCCGAAACTTGCGCCAAATGAAGTCTTTTCGCCTCCATACCGGGTATGTTCCTCTTTCCACGCATAGAGCCGGTACATTCCGTAAAAACCGTAGACTCCGAAGGTCAAAAGGGGAAGGATGACGAGGTGTATCAGGTAAAAAAGGAAAAGCGATCCGCCCGTACCGCCGAACTGGCTCGGCCTACCCTCCACGACGGTATTGCCGGCCCTCCACGAGAAGTACTTACAGGCTGCCCACGGGCTGTAGATACCGAGTGTGAGGATAATCAGGACAAGATTGGTCAGGCAGATCACGAAGAGCTGTCCCCCTGTTCCGACAAAACTGACCTGTTTTCCATTCATACGCGTGTGAGAGGCCCTTAGTTTCAGCAGTTTCACCCAGGCCCATGGTGAATAGATGTATAGAGTGACAATGCTCAGCAAGAACATATGAATAAAAACTGTTACAAAGTACTGCCCCCCGTTTCCCTTGAACTCGCAATTTCCTTTTGCGGCCATTATGGTCCTCCTTTTTCACCATTTTATTTCTCAGAAACCCTCTTAATGAAGCCCCTGGTAGGTTATGCGTTCCTATAGTCATCACCTCAGTTACCAAAGCAATTTTTATGCCTTTTCAGCATATATAGGAACCTCCTAGGAGATTTGGGGGAAATCAGCATCCCCTGTCTTTGTGTTGCTTGAAATCCAGGCTTGACGCGTATACTCAGATTTTGCGTGGGTGATACGGACCAATAAAAAGAGACCGCCGCCTAACCCAAATGCATTGAGATACAATCGAATAGGGAATCCATGTCCGACACAAGGGGACATTACCGGGACCTTGAGACCTTTGAAAAATGCTCCATTTTGTTCAAGTGCAAGGAAGGCGAAAATTTTAACCGGAGGAATATATTGAATATTTCGAGGATTAAAATTTGAACCTGACACCGCAATTGAGCAAAAACGGGCGTTTTGCAAAGGTCTCACCTTCTGAAAGGCTCCTGACAGAGTTCCCATACAGGGGCGTGGTGCTGAGAGGAAAAAAGGCTATTGTGTCATTCGATGTGGGACCTTTATCTCTTAAGGAGGCTCTCTTAAGGCAAGTAGTCTTCCCTTACGGGAGAAAAGACCTCAATAGCCACAGAGTCCTCAATAACGTTGGCTCCATGTTCCATATCTCCAGGGATAGACCAGGAGTCTCCAGGCCTGGTCTCATATATTTCATCGCCTATTATCAGGTCTATCCTCCCCGATACGAGATAACCGGTCTGTTCATGGGGATGTTTGTGTTTGGGAAGCTCATTGCCCCTCTCAAGCTTAAACTCGGTCAAGAGGGTCTTATCGCCGTAGACCAGTGTTTTTATATGAATACCATCCATCACCTCTTTGTAACCGCTGCTGCTTTTCCTATAGAACATCATTCACCTCAATAATTATTGAATCTATTCACTAAAGAGAATTATCCGTAACCTGGGGGATTCTTAATCCGATTTTTCCCCCTTGACGACCTCAAGCCTTAGTCTGAGATAGGCCTCTTGGGCCTCTTCATGATCAGGAGACAGGTCAAGCATTCTCCTGTAAGTTTTGAGGGCCTCTGAGGGACGTCCCTGCTTTTCCAATAGTTTTGCCAGATGATGCAGGAGCTCCAGGTCTTTCGGTCTAGCCTTTAAGACCTCCTCGATCTGTTTGATCGCAGACTCCGTCTTGTTGGTCTTCAGGTATGCCAGCACCAGATATTCCCTCAGTCGGGTCTGTTTGGGGTTTGCCTTCAGTCCCCCCTCCATCACACGGCCCATGACTTCATAATTGTTTCGGCTCTTGAGATATTCAAACATGTAATCATAGAGGTCCATATCCTTTGGGGTCAATGTGACAAGGATCCGGGCCTTTTCGAAGGCCTTACCATCCTGTTTCAGTCTCTTGTAGATCTCAAAAACCGCCTTATGAGCAATGGTGTCCTTTGGATGCCCCTTTAGATAAATGCTGAAGTGCTTTAAGCTTGACGAGAGCTTCCCTGCGTTAAATTGGAGAATGGCGAGGTTATAGAGTACGGCTTCATTCTCGGGGTCAATGGTCACAATGTTCTTATAGACCCCTTCCAGCCTCGATTTATCCCCTTTCTTTTCCAGGAGTTGAGCCATCAATAGGAGGGCGTCAAGTGATTGAGAGTCCTTTTTCAGAATCTCCTGAAGATATTCTTCGGCCCGCTTCCATTGTTTCTTCTCGATGAAACTCTGGGCCAATTTGAGCCGACCTTCTGCGTCCCCCTCTTTTAAACGAACCGCCCTGTCGAGGTATTGGTCGGCCCTGTTCTCCTGCCCGATTTTTCCAAACAGATAGGAGAGATTGTAAAAGAGATTGGCGTCTGTCTTATCGAGGGCAGCCGCCTTTTCATAAAAAGAGATAGCCGGTTTAGGTTGACCCAATTGGGCATAGAGGTAGCCGAGCTGTTTGTAGATCGGAATCTTGTCCTTGGTCTCGATTCGATCAAGCATTGCCCTGTATTCGCGAATGGCATCTTTAAGTTTGCCCTTCTTCTCAAAAATCTCCGCCAACTGGATCCGCACTTCGATGTTATCCGGATCAAGGGCTATGAGCCTCTGGAGAACCGAGACCGTGCCGTTGATGTTGTTGGTGGCACCATACAACTCCAGGAGTTCAGTCAATATCCCGGCGTCCGGTTTTTTCTTTACTGTTTCTTCAAGTAAAAGCGCAGCCTGGTTCCAGAGCTTTTGTGATCGGTACTCATCAAGGAGCCTCTTTCGAATACTCTCCTGTTCTGGCAACAGGCAGAGGGCATTTTTGAGAATATCTATCCGCTTTTTAGGATTAATGGTCCTATCCGCCTTATCCAACCAGTCCTCCGCAAAAGGTCTGATCTCCCAGTCCACGTGCCCCAGTTCTTGGCTGCGGTACTTGACGTATACCCTGAATTTGTAGTGATGGAAGATCTCTTTTTCCGGCATCAGTTCAGACAAGGCCATTTCATCATATCGAAGGGCGCTCACATCAAAGCCATCCGCCACAAGACGGATGTTCAAGTCAAAAGGAACGTTCGTCGAGATCTCGAGAATCTTGACCTTGTCATGGGGATGGAAAACGTGGGTCTCGCCGGATACCAGCTTATGGGGCTCGAGATTCGATGTGATGTGGAGGTAGTGAAAGCGGGGAGGCACTACGGATACACTGCCCCGAAACACCCAGTACGAGGCTGCACAAAGGATCACCAGCAGGCTCAGCAACCAGAAGGAGGCCCTGCGGACTATAGGAGTTTTCTTTTTCAGCACCCGGAGTTACTCTGGTAAATGGCTGGTTCCGGCATTGTTCTACCGAGTGTCGTCTATGCCACCCGTCATTACTGTCTATTAATTAGAGGGAGCCCACCGGGGAGTTCTTTCACTTCTACTTCTTCACAAGCCTCGTCTTTCCGGCAAAGTCACCTTCCCAGATCATGAGAATCGGGCTTGCCACAAAGACAGAGGAATAGGTCCCCACAAGGATGCCTATCAATATTGCAAAGGCAAAATCATGGATGACTCCACCTCCCAGGAAAAAGAGGGCCAGGATAACGACCAGTGTGGTGGTAGACGTCAACACGGTCCGGCTCAAGGTCTCGTTGATGCTCCGGTTGAGCACCTCAGCAAAGGGCTTCTTTCGAAATCGGCCGAGATTCTCCCGGATTCTGTCAAAGACTATGATCGTATCATTCAGTGAGTATCCCACAATAGTCAGAAAAGCGGCTATTATAGAGAGTGATATTTCCCTGTCTGTAAGGGCGAAGGCCCCCACCGTAATGGTGACATCATGGATGAGAGCGATAATTGCGCCCAGGGCATATTTCAGGTTCAAAACCCAGCAAAGGCCAATGGTCACGATCATGGCAACCACGATAAGCCACGTGACGCTCATGTTGAAGCTTGAGCTGATATAGACCACGAAAGCGAGGGAAAGCCCCATAATCATACTCATCAGCCACTTCAGCTCAAAACGTCCCGAGATATAAACGGCTATGAAGAGTATGGCATAGAAGATCGCAAACAGGGCTTTCTGCCTGAGGTCTTCGCCCACTTTCGGGCCAACCATTTCCACCCGCCTGATTTCAACCCCTTGACCGAGATCGAGGATAAGGGCCTGTTTCACCCTGTTGCTAAGGCCTGACAATTCGATCTCTGTCTTCCTGACTCGAATCAGATATTCAAATTTTCCCTGCTCTCCGAACTCCTGTATGATGCTGTCCTGGAGCTGGACCGATTCAAGGGCCGCCCTGATCTCCGCAGGCGTGCGGGCCTGATCCAACTTGACCTGTATCAAGACCCCACCGGTAAAATCCACTCCGTAGTTCGGCCCTTCTCTCCAGATCAAAAGCAGACATGTTATCACGATCAGGAGTGCGGATATGACAAATGCGGCTTTTCTCTTTCCAACAAAATCAATATTAATCCCCGGCTTGATGAATTCCATAGAATAACTCCGGTGTTGGCTCCATCCTATATATAGAGCTTTTTCAGCTTTCTCTGAACATAGAGATAGTCAAAGACAATTCGGGTAACGAAAATGGCAGTGAATAAACTGGAAAGGATCCCGATGCTGAGGGTCACTGCGAAGCCGCGGACCGGTCCGGTCCCGAATTGAAAAAGGACAAGGGCGGCGATCAGGGTCGTGACATTGGCGTCGAGGATTGTGATGAGTGCCTTCCCATAACCCCCTTCAATGGAAGTCCTCGGGGTCTTTCCAAGTCTTATTTCCTCTCTGATACGTTCAAAGATCAACACATTGGCGTCTACCGACATGCCTATGGTAAGAATGATCCCGGCAATTCCGGGAAGGGTGAGAGTGGCGCCGAAAAATGCGAGGCCCGCCATAATAAACAGAATGTTCAAAACAAGGGCCATGTCGGCAATGAATCCTGCAAGACCGTAATAGACCGCCATAAAGAGGAGTACGATGATCCCTCCGATAAGCATCGACTGAAAGCCTTTTTCAATTGAGTCCTTCCCCAATGAAGGCCCCACCGTCCGTTCCTCGATAATCTCAACCGGTGCGGGAAGCGCGCCCGCCCTGAGCACTATGGCAAGATCCCTGGCCTCGTTCATGCTGAAACGCCCCGTTATCTGTGCTTGCCCCCCACCGATCTTGTCCTGGATAACAGGGGCGGAATAGACGTTCTTGTCAAGGACAATAGCGAGCCTCTTCTTGATGTTGTCCCCTGTGATCTTCTCGAAAAGCATTGCCCCTGTCTTATTGAACGAGAGAGACACATAAGGTTCATTGTATTGGGTGTCTATCTGTACCCTGGCGTCCGTAATATATTCACCGGTCAGGAGGGTTCTCCTCTTGAGGAGGTAGGGGATTTTCTTTGGTTGGACATTGTCCGGGTCCGGCACGACCTGATACAAAACTTCATCACCAGGAGGCACATTACCCTTGAGGGCGTCGGCAACGCTGTTATCCTCATCAACAAGTTTGAATTCCAAAAGGGCAGTCTTTCCGATAAGTTCTATAGCCCTTTTCGGGTCTTTTATCCCCGGCAATTGGATAAGGATCCTGTTATCATGCTGTGGCCTGATATCGGGCTCACTAACGCCGAATTGGTCAATCCTGTTTCTGATTGTCTCCAGGGCCTGATCAACAGCCATTTTCATGATACGCGTCTTTGCCTTTGATAAGAGGATCAAACGGATCACTCCCTGGCCTTGCCCGCCGAATATCGATTTGGCTTCAAAATCCGAGTAATTGGCCTGGACGATTTCCAGGGCCGCCGTCTTATCAGCGGACCTCATCAGGGTCAGAGAGATCTGTTCGTTCCCATCACGCCTCAGTTCCCTGTATCGGATCTTCTTTGCCCTGAGATCCCCTTTCATATCTTCCACCGTACGCTCCAGGTGGCTTTCCACGGCTTTGATGGCTTTTACTTCCAGAACGAGGTGCATACCACCCTGGAGATCAAGGCCCAGATGAATCTTGTCCCTCGGAAGGACATTTGACCACCAGCCTGGAAGTCCATCGGTACAGGAGGGGATGAGATAGATGCATGCCGCCAGAACAGCAACCAAGGCGACCGCACTCCGCCACCCCATGCTTTTAGTCACTATACACTCCCTTTTTGTCTCAATACGTGCCTAAGGCATTGCGGGACTTCCATAAGGTCATCCCATAGCCCGGATATTCATGAAGATGACTTGCCGGTCACCCCGGAAATCGACCCCCTTGACATCTTCACCCTCACTTTGGGCGCAATCTCCACTGTGACAATATCTTCCGACAGACCGGTGACGACACCATGAAGACCGCCTGAACTGACCACGCGATCGCCTTTCTTTAAGGCGGCAAGGAGCTGTTTATGCTGCTTTGCCTTCTTCTGCTGCGGTCTGATCAACAAGAAATAGAAGATGGCGAACATAAGGATCAGGGGGAGAAAAGCCCCGAAACCGCCTCCCTCTCCACCGGCTCCACCAGCTCCACCCATTGCGTAAGCCAAACCAACCATCATTGAACCTCCTTAGTTTAATGTTGAGTGATAAACCTGATGGAATCCTTGCAGCGCATCCGCTTGGAGCATAGTCCTAACCAGGTTTAGTGAGAAACTATTCCTTGATTTTCGTAGAATCTCTTTCTGAAATCATCCATCCCGTCTTCTTTGATGGCCTGCCTTATTCCCTCCATCAACTGCTGATAATAATACAGGTTGTGAATTGTATTCAACCTATAAGACAGGAGTTCTCTGGCCATAAAGAGGTGCCTCAGGTAGGCCCTCGAAAAACGGGAACATGTGTAGCACCCGCAATTTTCATCAATCGGGTCTTCATCCTTAAGATAACGGGCATTCTTGATGGTCAACCTGCCCTTGGTTGTGAAAAGCGTCCCGTTTCTGGCATTCCGAGTGGGCATGACGCAGTCGAACATGTCAATCCCGAGCAATGCGGCCTCTACCAGGTCTTCAGGTGTCCCCACCCCCATAAGGTACACCGGCTTGGAGTCCGGAAGAAGGGGACGCGTTGCCCGGATCACCTCCAACCGTGTATCCCTGTCTTCGCCGACAGACAGACCACCCAGTGCAAAACCATCGAATTCCATGCCCGTCAATTCCCTGGCGCTCTTTTCCCTGAGGTCCTTATGCATTCCGCCCTGGACGATTCCGAAAAGGGCCTGCCCATCTCCTCTTGGGCTCTCGAGGCATATGCGTGCCCATTGACTCGTCAACGCAACAGATTTTTCCACGTAGGCGTAATCAGCAGGAAACGGAGCGCATTCGTCAAAGGCCATAATAATGTCTGCACCCAAGGCCTTTTGAATCTCAATAGATTCTCTTGGACCTATAAAGTGCCGTGACCCATCCAAATGTGAGCGGAAGAATACCCCCTCCTCGGCTATTGTCCTCAGAGCGGAGAGACTATAGACCTGAAAGCCCCCGCTGTCGGTCAATATAGGTCCTGCCCAGTTCATGAACTCATGGAGTCCCCCCAGGTCGCCGATAACCTCATGCCCGGGTCTAAGGTAAAGGTGATACGTATTGGCCAGGATGATTTTCACTCCCGCATCCCAAAGCTCATCAGGCGAAACCGCCTTGACCGAGCCCTGGGTCCCTACGGGCATAAATGCCGGCGTCGCGAAATTCCCATGAGGGGTTTTGATCTCTCCAACCCGAGCGCTGCCTTGCCGTGACTTATGAGTGACCCTAAATTCAAATTTAGAAACCGACATGCACTTTTTTCATGCCTTAACCTTGAACAGCCTCCTAGATAATCAGCATGGCATCCCCATAGCTGTAAAATCTGTAATCCCTTTCAACTGCCTGTTTATAGGCCTTTTTTGTCAGTTCGATACCGGCAAAGGCGGAGACCAAAAAAAGAAGGGAACTTTTCGGCAAATGAAAGTTCGTGATCAGAGCGTCCACGGCCTTAAAGGAAAAACCGGGGGTGATCAAAAGGTCCGTCATCCCCTCACCGGAAAGGACGGATCCATCTCTGTCCGTTGCGGTCTCCAGGGTCCTGACCACTGTCGTTCCCACTGCAATAACTCGCCCGCCGTTCTTCTTCGTCGCTCTTATGGCCTCCGCAGTCTCATCTGTGATACGAAAAAACTCTGCTCCGATAGGATGCTTTCGGATATCCTTCGTCCGAACAGGACTAAAGGTTCCATACCCCACATGAAGAGTGACAAACGCAATCGATATCTTTGCTTTCTCCAGTTCTTTTAGAAGATCTGTGGTAAAATGCAGTCCCGCTGTAGGAGCTGCTACGGCCCCCCGGCTCCTGGAAAAGATGGTCTGGTATCTTTCTCGATCCAGCCGTGATAAACCACTGTCTCCTTCCCTTCGAATATAGGGAGGCAGGGGCAAAGAACCCTTCTCCTCCATGAGATCATCAATCGACCTGTCACCCTCGAATCGAATCCTGACCAGGCCGCTGTCCAAAACCTTTTCGACCCGACCACTCACGTCACAGTCAAAAAGGAAGAGGCTCCCCTCCTTAGGCCGCTTAGACGCCTTGACGAGACAGGCACGGGTGAAGAGGTCCTCTTCTGCCGAGACCGGGTGATCAAGCACCAGGAGCTCGACCTGTCCTCCGCTTTCTTTCCGCCCATACAGCCTGGCAGGTACAACCTCCGTATCGTTTGCGATTACCAAGTCCCCGGCCCTGAGAAAGCGGGGAAGATTGAAAAAACGGCTGTCTGAAAGAGACTGTTTTGCTCGATCGACAACCAGCAGGCGTGATTCATCCCGACCTGCGGAAGGGATCTGGGCGATCAATCTCTCAGGCAACTGGTAATTATAATCTTCAATGTCGAACATATGTCTATCGAATTAGCCACGTTAGGAAAGATACTCTTCAATGTCAATCGATTTTATTCCCTGAACAAGTAGGTCAAAAGAACACCCAGTCCCATGGCGATCAAACCCATCATCCTCAGGTAGACATCGGGGATCTCTTGAATGGCGGACATCCATTGTTTCATCTTGCTTGGGAAGGCAAAATAGGGCAACCCCTCAACCACGAGCACCAGCCCGATCAGGCAAATGAATAATTTCATAGTATACTTATGCTCCAAAACCCTTAGATGGACGAGAGGATCTCTAGGAAAGGAAAAATAGAAGGATTGTCCTTAGATTTCAAGAAAAAAGGGAAACACCGATGAGAACGTCTTTCTGTTTTCATTGAACCTTACACATGGGCTTGCCCATCTCCTGTCTATTCCGCTTCCATTTCCTGGCTTGTGTCCTTCTAGGAAAAAGGCCCATTTCATCAGTCCCAAATCCTTCCCCAACTAATTCTTTACACGATCCTCACAGAATGCTAACAAATTATTCCTAGAAAGGATCCAACAGAAGGCATTTAACGACTTTCATGATAAGAACGAAAACACTCGATGCAATAGTGATCAAATGGAGTTGAAGCCACATACGGACAAAATGACACAAGAACATATCCTTGTAGTTGACGACGAAGAGGATATCCTTGAATTGGTCAAGTTTAATCTGGAAAAGGAAGGTTATAGGGTGTCTTGCGCCTCCACCGGCGAACAAGCGCTCATTCAAGCGGCATCGGAAAGACCCAATCTCATCGTGTTGGACCTCATGCTCCCGGGGATTGATGGATTAAAGGTGACAAAGGCACTGAGAAGTGATCAAAAGACCATCTCTATCCCTATTGTAATGCTCACGGCTAAAGGAGAGGAGGAGGATGTCATTGTCGGTCTTGAACTGGGAGCGGATGACTACGTAGCCAAACCGTTCAGTCCAAAGTTACTGATGGCTCGGATCAAGGCCGTTCTTCGCAGAAGGGCAAGGGATTATGATGAAGAACCTGACGTTGTCCGAATCCACGGCCTTGTGATTCATCCGGGCAAGCATGAAGTATACGCTGGGGGACAGCCGATTCTCTTGACATACACGGAATTCGGGATCTTGAATTTACTGGCCAAAAGACCAGGATGGGTCTTTACGCGCTCTCAGATCATGGATGGAGTCAAAGGAGAAGACTACTTTGTAACAGACCGGTCTGTGGATGTTCAGATAGTGGGCCTTCGAAAAAAACTTGGGTCCTTCGGCAAGTGTATTGAGACCGTCCGAGGGATTGGATATCGATTCAGGGAGTGACGTGTGGGAAAAGGAAGAAGACTGATCTGGCAACTCTATCCTTCCTATCTCCTGATAACGATACTATCGTTGATCACCATAACCTGGTATGCATCCAAATCATTGAGAGATCTCTACCTGGAAAGCACCACTTCGGATCTCGAGTCAAGGGCAATGATTATTGGAAGACAGGTCTTCCCTTTTCTTCATCCCCTCAATGTCTCAAAAATCGATCAACTCTGCAAGAGCCTCGGAGGCTTGATCTCAACGCGTATCACCGTTACAGACGCCTCAGGAAGAGTCTTAGGTGATTCAATGGAAGATCCAGAAGAAATGGACAACCATCTGGACCGACCCGAAGTCATCGGGGCGTCAAAGAACGAAGTGGGTGTATCCATTCGCTACAGCCTTACCCTTGAAACGAACATGCTCTATGTTGCCGTTCCCATTAAGGATGGGGAAGCAACGGTCGGCGTTGTCAGGACTTCCCTCCCTCTGACGATGATCACACAGGTAATCCACAGCGTCCAGGTCAAGATATTCCTGGGAGGTCTGATTATAGCCTGCATCGCCGCCCTGGTGAGTTTCATGGTTTCCCGCCGGATCAGCCGGCCCATTGAGGAGATCAAGAGGGGGGCGGAACGTTTTGCCCGCGGTGATTTCAGCCGGAGCCTTCCCGACTTTGACGCCTATGAGATAGGGAGTCTTTCCGAAACAATGAATGATATGGCCCGGGCTCTCAACGATCTTATCCGTGCCGTCACTCGGCAAACAAGGGAAGTGGAGGCCATCCTATCGAGCATGGTGGAGGCTGTGGTCGCAGTGGACAAGGAAGAGCGGGTGATTCGGATGAACCAGGCCGCGTCCCATATATTTAACTGTGACCAGGAGGGAGTGAAAGGACGAGGGATTCACGAAGTTTCAAGAAATACCGGATTTCTCGACTTCGTGAAAAGGGCCCTGGCCAGTTGGGACCCTGTTGAAAAAGATCTCTCTCTGTTTTCTGATAGCGAGCGTATTCTTCACTGTTATGGAACCGTTCTGCATGACGAGAAAAACGAACGTACAGGGGCTCTCATTGTGCTGGACGATGTCACCCGATTGAGAAAACTTGAAAATATGAGACGGAATTTTGCCGCCAATGTCTCCCATGAGTTAAAGACGCCCATTACCGCCATTAAAGGTTTCGTCGAGACCCTGGAAGACGGCGCCGTGAACTCATCTGATAATGCAAGACGTTTTCTTTCCATCATCAGTAAGCATGCAAACAGGCTTGAGGCCATCATTGATGACCTGATGAACCTTTCTAGAATCGAGGACAAGGCGGAAGGAGAAACGATTTCTCTCGCTCCAGGCCGTATTAAAGATATTCTTGAAGCCGCAGTAGGTCTTTGTGAAATCAAGGCCAAGAACAAGGGCATGAAGATTATCCTCGATTGTCCCGACGATTTAACAGCGGACATGAGTGCGGACCTTCTGCAACAGGCTATCGTCAACCTCCTCGATAATGCCATCCAGTATAGTCCGGAAGGAAAGGCGATTGCCGTGGAGGCAATCCAGGCCGCCGATGAAAGCGTCATTCACGTCCGAGATCAGGGTCGGGGCATAGAAAGAAAACATCTATCCCGGATATTCGAGCGCTTTTACCGGGCAGATAAGGCCAGGAGTAGGAATATGGGCGGCACCGGCCTAGGCCTTTCGATTGTCAAACACATCGTTCAGGTCCATCACGGACATGTGACCGTGGAAAGCGCGCCTGGAAAGGGAAGCACCTTTTCGGTTCATCTTCCCCTGCCCGGACACAACAAGAGCCCTCTTGTCGAGCCTTCCGATTCTCTATAATCACCTCAAAGGCCCTGCTTTCCGAAAGTTTCCGACCTAACCTTAATTTTACAATGATCTTGCGGAAAAGACATCTTCCCTCGCTTATAATCGACCGTATACATATTCCATTTTCGAAAAGTCTCAAAGAAAGGATGGTCGAGAGTCTTGAAATTAGGCAATCCCCAGTCGGTATTCCGCAAAGCCATACAGTACATCATCAATATCCTCGTGATATACATCATTTTGGTCCTGGTCATAGGTCTTTTCAGGATTCTATCCGGGATCAAGGTGTTCTTGGACAATCAACCCATAGCCTATGCATTGAACGCGGCCGTAACGGACATTCTCACCTTTTTGGTCATCATTGAGCTGTTCAGGAGCTTTGTCGAGTATTTTGAAGCCTACCGATTTAGACTCCATACAATGATCAGCCCGGCGATTGTCTTTGTGATTCGAGAACTGATCGTCAAGCTCTACAGCCACGAGAACGTAACCTGGGACACACTCCTGGGCTTTGGGCTCCTCATCCTTTGTCTCGGTATTGTTCGTTCTTTGGCGGTGGAATTCAGCCC
>JAXHUM010000045.1:16316-62497 GCA_034189325.1 Thermodesulfobacteriota bacterium | reverse complement strand
GCCGCTGTGGGCCTGTGTGTCCGAAGCATTCGGGCCTGTCCTGGAAACACCTTTTGTTCAATAGGGAAACAGGATGCCCTGGGACTCGGGATGAAGCTGGATGTGCTCTACCATGGCTATGAACTTCCAGGAAAATTCAAAATGGCCGTTTCCGGCTGCAAACTGTCCTGCGCCGAGTCCTGGGTCAGAGATGTGGGGCTGATCGGTGAGGCAGACGGGTGGAAGATCGTTGCAGGAGGAAATGTCGGGGCCAAACCTCGAATCGCCGATGAACTTGTGTCAGGACTGGATGATGATCAGACCATGAAGGCGGTAAAAAAGATAGTCGATTTCTATAAAGCCAATGCCAAGAAGGGCGAGCGCCTGGGCAAGATGATCAACCGCATGGGCCTGCAACCCTTACAGGAAGCAGTGGCATAAGGATCGAGGGCTAAGATAAAACAACCAAAATAAATGTGGCACAGCTTTCGGGGAGGTCTCATGAAACGGTTTGAATATGAAGTGACCAAACATCCGAACAAGGATTTCTCCAACCTGGTCTATTTCTGTACGGGCGAA
The DNA here is from genome assembly GCA_034189325.1 of Thermodesulfobacteriota bacterium. Classification (GTDB taxonomy): domain Bacteria; phylum Desulfobacterota; class DSM-4660; order Desulfatiglandales; family Desulfatiglandaceae; genus JAXHUM01. Next base: position 61,939 of record JAXHUM010000045.1, on the reverse strand, counting down.
GGAGAGTGCTCAATCGACCAGGTTCCATCCGACCAGACCAAGGTACTGGAAGGGCTCTTCAATACGAGGGGTTCTGACGGGTGGGAACTCGTTCAGACCTTCTTTGGTACGGATGGTGTGGTGATGTTCTGGAAAAGAGAGATGCCATCGTGAGGTGTTCCCCTCTCCTCTTTAACCGATGGCACCCTAATACCCTAACATAAGGAACGAGGAGCCTTCGTCATGGAAGTGGTTTTGATTGTCCTGATACTGGCTGTGGGAGTTTTTCTCTGGTTTTGGTTTGCCAAACGCAGAACCCACATCAACAAAGAGGAAAATCCCCCGGTTTATGTCTGTACGGAATGTGGATCCCTTCACTGCAACTGTTATCTTGAAAAGGAGGAGGACCAGGAGCGTGAAGGGAAATCAGATGGTCCATGAGGCCGTTATCACAATAAAGAAGAAAAGATCTCGGAAGAATTTACTGCCTCACGCCTTTCGAGGGACAGTGCCTATTCTTAACTCGACATCGGAGTATAAAGACGAACACAAGGAACTGGAATAGGCATCATAACCAACAAACGAATAAATGAAACGATACATAAGCCTCTGTTTGTACCTGAAGTATTTTGCGCAATAGATCGATAGTCGGGTTTTAAGGTCCATCAAATTTTAAACGGAGGAGAGATGATGAAGCTTTCTAGAATTGGACTCTGTCTTCTTGTTATTTTATCTATAGGTTGTGCGACAACCAAGGGCAGGACCCCCCAGGATAAACGGCAGGCGATCTTGGAAATGAAAAACAAAACCCTGTCGGATCTTTACAAAATTCGGCCGTCAGCGCAATCCCAAGTCGAAAAGGCGCCGGGATACGGAGTCTTCAGCAATGCCAATGTTCACATCATTTTCGCCAGTTTCGGAGGTGGTTATGGTGTTGTTAAAGACAGTGTAACCGGCAAACATACCTATATGAAAATGGGTGAATTCGGCATAGGCCTGGGATTGGGCGCCAAAGATTTTCGCGCCGTATTCATCTTCAACGACAAAAATACATTGAACAAGTTTATTTACAGTGGATGGCAGTTCGGCGGGCATGCCGACGCCGCTGCCAAAGCGAGTGATAAAGGCGGGGCCGTGGGTGGAGAAGTCCTGCTGGATAACATTACGATCTATCAATTAACCGAAAGCGGATTGGCGCTTCAGGCCACGGTCAAAGGGACAAAGTACTGGAAGGATGATTCTCTGAATTAGGTCTCGTTCGCTTCAGCCTACCCGGCCACTCAGTATAGGAAACTGTTTTTGTTGGGACAGGCTTTTGAGAGAACCAATAAGGTCCGACCCTCGGGATTCTGGTCTCTATTCGGATTGCAGACGTTTGATAAGATCCAATGCCTCCATAACCTGTACAATCGCCCGGGGGACTAGATGCTCCCAGGGCTCTAAAGAGATGATTTTTCGGCGAATGTCTGTCGATGATAGTCCTTTCAAAGAGAGGGGCCTTTGCCACAAGACCTCGATCGTCAAACCCAAAGCCTCAAACATTCGACGCTTCTTTTCGCCCCAATTATCGTAGATTGTCATAAAAAGGTGCCGTCAAAGTGGGGAACTCCCAGGATGGCAGGCATCTGCTATGAATTGCCATCTAACATGGAGCGAGTCTTTAACCACCGATGCAACATGCCCATCAAAAAACGTGTTTTCAACGAGATACTCCTTTCCTTGGTAAGAAAAGCAGAGATGGTTCTTGTCAATGACCTGAATAAGACGGCAGAGTAGGAGGTCTTCTGTTCCTGTGCCGATCGCCTTGAGGATCGCTTCCTTTGAAGTCCAGCAGCAAAAGAAATTCCTTAACGTCGTCTTACCCCACAGCCCCCATTCTCCTTTGGATGCTGTTTTCATGAACAGTAACCTGGAAACCGGCCTGATTTTCTCGATATCGATACCAACCCTCATCGGCGATACTATCCCTCCCGTATATTGAAGCTGATGGGTTACTGACCAATAATTATCGCCAAAGGGCAGGGGTGCCCCATTTTTGTTTTTTAAAAAGGATCGTATAATAATTCCACGCTTGCGAGCTGAAATTTGAACGGCTTCTCTGGCCAGACTGCTCAAATAAGCTAGACGATCCCGACCGACGAGATGTTTGTTGTCTTCGGGAACAGGAAGTATAACTGGATAAATAAGATCCATGAGAGTCAACCCTATACATTAATAAAATCGGGTACAGCCTTCAAATCCTCATATGATTTAAATGGTTTCATCTTAAAGGCCTGACGTCACCGGCAGAAGAGCTCTGACTCTCGCGGCAATAAGCTCATTTTTGAAGCAGTCTTTCAATGAGTTCAATGGCCTCACCCACCGTCTTATTTTTTCTGGCTTCAGCGCCTGGAATCTCGATATCGAATTCATTCTCCAATAGGGCTGAAAGCTCTATGATATTTATCGACTTGGCAAAGAGATCTTCAACAAAACGAGTTTCCCGGCCCACTTGCGATGTATCCTTGTGAAACACTTTCGCGACGCATTTCATAGTTCTTTCTTCAATCAATTTATCATCAGACATTGGCTTTCATCTCCTTAAACATCTTTTTGTGTTTTGGATCCGTCTTTTTCATGGGTTCAAACCAGCCACTTTCAGGGTATCATAAAAGATCATCAGTTCCTCATTGGTCGGTACGACAACAATGCTTACCCGTGAATCCGACGAACTTATAATTCGTTCGACGCCCAAAGTATCTTTATTTATTGCTTTGTCTAACTTTAGTCCCAAAAACTCCAGCCCTTCGCATATCATTGCCCGGATGATAGGGGAGTTTTCGCCGATTCCTGCTGTAAAGACCAAGCTCTCGAGTCCTTCTAAAGCAGCTGCATAGGCTCCAATATATTTTTTTACACGATAGACAAACATCTCCATCGCAAGCTGGCAATGCTCGTTTCCTTTTTTAGCTTCTTCGGTGATTTCTTCCATGTTGTTGCTGACGGTCGATACTGCCAGCAGACCGCTCTCCCTGTTGAGAATATTATCTATATGGTCAACGCTGAGACCAACTTGTCTGTGTAGGAAAAAAATGACCCCCGCGTCAATATCACCGGACCTCGTTCCCATCATCGGCCCCTCTAAAGGTGTGAGACCCATACTAGTATCTAATGACTTGCCACCGTCTACGGCTGTAACAGTAACGCCGTTGCCCAAGTGACATATGATCATCCTGAGTTCTTCTAGGGGCTTTCCCAAGGCACTGGCGGCCTTTTGGCTTACATATCGGCACGATGTTCCGTGAAACCCATATCTTCTTACCTTAAACGACTGGTAGTACTCCCCTGGTAAGGGATAGAGATAGGTTTTCGGCGGCATTGTCTGGTGAAAGGCCGTGTCGAAAACCGCAACGTGAGGAATGCTGGGCAGAATCTTCCTCGATTCTTGAATTCCGAGTAGGTTTGGCGGGTTATGAAGCGGGGCCAATAGAATGCATTCCTCCAGTTTTCTAATGACATCCTCATTGATAAGCGTAGACTCAATAAAAGTATCGGCTCCATGTACTGCTCTGTGCCCAACTGCTGATATCTCTGAAATGTCTCGGAGCACGCCGTTTTGCCGATTTGTAAGGTTTTCGAAAATCAGTTCAAAACTCTCTCCATGGTTGGAGACAGAGACCTGCCTCCGTATCTCCCGTCCCCTGGTATCCTGTCTGATAAAGGAGTTTTTTTCTCCTATACAGCCGACAATCCCTTTGGCAAGAGCTTGCCCTGTCTCAGCTTCATAAAGTTCATACTTAATCGATGAACTTCCGCAATTTATGACAAGTACTTTCATTGTGCTTGTGCCCGGACGACCACCATGGTAATCGCGCCCACTATATCCTCGACCGTCGCCCCCCTAGAGAGGTCGCTTACAGGTTTGGCAAAACCCTGCAAAAGCGGACCATAAGCTTCGGCCTTGGCGAGTCTTTGAACAAGCTTGTAGGCGATATTTCCCGCGTTCAGGTCAGGAAAGATAAGAATATTAGCCCTGCCGGCCACGGCGCTGGTCCCTTTGACTTTCTGTTGAGCCACCACGGGGACAATAGCCGAATCAGCCTGCAATTCACCGTCGATTAGTAGACTAGGCTGACGCTCTTTTGTCAGGTTGTATGCTTGGACAACCCTGTCCACGAGAGGATGAATAGCACTTCCTTTGGTTGAAAAGGAGAGTAAGGCCACTCGCGGTTCCCATCCCAGCAGATCCTGCGCGCTCCTGGCGCTGGCAATAGCGATATCGGCCAGTTGCTCGGACGTCGGGTCAGGGTTAACCGCCGGGTCCGAGAAGACCAAGAGGCTTCCTTCCAACCCTTCGTACCCTGGGATATCCATTAACATGAGACTCGATGCAGTTGATACCCCCTTCTGCATGCCAATGATTAATTCGCTGGCCATTATCACCTCTTCGGTGGGATTGGCTATTCCTGCCACGATTGCGTCGGCATCACCTACTCTAACCATCATCGCCCCTAAGTAGAGGGGCTTCCTGAGAATTCTGAGAGCGGCACCTTCAGGCATCTCCCTCATCTCACAGTACTCTTTCACATAGGTGTCCAGCTTAGGTGAATCAGCAGGGTCAATGATATCGATATCCGCCATGTTAACGTTACACTGAGCGGCCCTGGCCTCTATCTCGTCAGTCTTGCCTAGCAAAATCGGGAACGCAATTCCTTCCCGGGCGGCGAGTGTTGCCGCTCTAATAATTTTTTCATCTTCCCCCTCGGGAAAGACTACCTTGCAAGGAGAACTTTTGGCCCTTTTTTCTAACTCCAACATAATTCCCATGGTAATCTTTCTTTCCTCTTTTTGTCTGGTACTGGAACCACTCCGGCCTCAAGCCATCAGCAGTAAAATAGGAAATGAGCATGGTTTGCTGTGCCCGATTTTTTTTCGAGGCCCAGTCCGTTGACCTGGATATAGATTTTCCCCGCGGTGCCAAAAGCATATGCTTTTGTCCGCCGGGCTGAATCCCTTGGGCTTCAGCCCGGACAATCGCTTATCGTGACACAATCGCTACTCCTTAACCCGGAACACTATAAATTTGTACCCTTCCCTTTGTTGGATTTCGGACGTAACGTCAACAGGTAAACTCTGGAATAGCTCTGCCTCCTTGCCCTGTTCAATACCCAAAACCATGGAAGCATAAGAGGGGCCTTCATCCAGAATAACCGTACCATAGAAGAAAGGTGCAAATTCGGCAAAAGGCGGATCTGGATATTGATTCAGGGTGAAATTCACCAATTTGCCCTTGCCGCTCATTTCCACCCAGGTCAAGTCGGTTCCTGAGCAGTTGTTGCAGACAGTCACAGGAGGAAACTCGAACGATCCGCACCTTGTACACTTGAGACCCATGACTTTGCCTTCCTCAAAGAAGTCATACCATTTTTTGACAACTGGTTGCATTTGTATCATTTTTTAATCCCTCCTTATGCCTGCGCACGTAACACGGTGACATTACAGTGAAGCCCATGCCCCAAGTTATGGACAACACTTACCTTAGGCTTGGGGTTAATCTGTCTGTTGCCGCACAGCCCCCTCATCTGACGGACTGCCTCAGTAATTTCGGCCCCGGCCGAAGCGGACCAAGCATGTCCCATCCATGTACGTCCACCGGTCGTGCTAATAGGTTTGTCACCATCAAAAGCGGTGCGTCCTTCGATAATCGCGCCCCAAGCCTCGCCCGGACGAAAATAACCTCCGACCTCGGTTGTTGTGAAGTGAGTGTTGACCATGCAATCATGAACGTGCATGTAGTCAATATCTTTATAGGGGTTGATCCCGGCCATTTTGTATGCTTGGGCAAAGGCTTCTTTGTCCAAATCCAAAACAGCGTTTACTTCGTGGTAAGGAATGCCTGTGGATGAACCGAACCCGATGACGTCGATAGGAAAGTCGGTAAAACTTCCAGCCATCGATGTAGGACACACTATTAAGGCGGACGCGCCATCTACCGGGGTAGCTGCATGGAAGGCCCGCATGATTGTCCCCAATTTCGGGTCAAAGTTGGACTTCATGTACTCGTCGAGGTTATTGAAACCATGTTCCACGGCCTCCTCGGCCAGCTCCTTGAGGGCCAAGGTGGCCAAGGGATTCCTGACTGCGTTACGCCGGTTACTTATGGAAGCGGCGCTTAAAGCCTGATCCATCTGGTCTAGGGTCAAGCCGTATTTTTTAGCGTAATTCATGCAGGCAAAATCACACAGAGACCCCACTGACATTCCCCCAGGGTACCAATATGCCTGATCAGCGCCGTAGTTCGTCCGATACCAGAGTTCCCCCTGATCCAACGCCTTACGCATATGTGGGGGTTTGCCTTCCATTGGATAGCTGTTAGTAATCTCGATACCACCTGATAGAACTATGTCATGGGCCCCGGAAGCCACATCTATCACAGCATGCCTCAGTCCGGTGTTAGTTGAAGAGCACGCGGTTTCATGGTGGAAGCCTGGTTTGTTGCGCATCCCGATCCAATCCGCGACCATGGCGTAGGCGCCAAAACTATGTGAGAGGGTCTCCGGCATGCATTGAGCAATGTAAAAGGCATCCACCTCACTGGCTTCAAGCCCAGCATCTTCCATGGCTTCCATGGCTGCCCAGGCAAATAATTCTCTTTCGGTCATACCCTTGATTTCAGGAGTCTCAAGGACGTTTCCAAATGGAGTGCATCCGACCCCTATAATCGACACATCACGGTTTAAGTCACCGATATTAGTAATCATTATTGGTCCTCCTTTCTAATTCATAAGGCAACAAAGTTGGTTGTTAGGCTGATAATGCGAGCGTTCATAAGCAATGGATCTTTTCAACAATTGTCGTTGTGTTGTTAGGTGACTTTTTGTCAAAGCATTTCATAAATGGAAAAAGCAATAAACATACCTATGATAAGCTTTGGACCGTACTATTAAACGGAAATGGGAATTAATGTCTTTCTTTGGAGGGCGAAGGGATAAATGATGGATGGCAAAAGATGTTGTTCATTCAGCCTCTTCCTCATATTTTCTCTTAACAGAGTTTGGTGAATCGAAACTGCGGGCAACATCTTATCGGATTAAATTCCTTGACCACATTTCGCTATTGTATAGATGGTCTAAGGGCAAAAATGTCAGCAAAGATGTCAGGAATTTTTACAATATGTAAAGCACAATTATTCATGGGGAAATTCAGTAATTCGAGGCGTGATTCATCTTTTGAGGTCGCCCTACTTCTTTGGAAAGTGCCCCGCGTCCTTAAAAGACTTTTAGGGGAAAAATTGTCATACGTGGAAAATAGTCCATTATAAGTCAACTTACCCGGCCACTCAGTATAGGAAACTGTTTTTGTTGGGACAGGCTTTTGAGAGAACCAATAAGGTCCGACCCTCGGGATTCTGGTCTCTATTCGGATTGCAGACGTTTGATAAGATCCAATGCCTCCATAACCTGTACAATCGCCCGGGGGACTAGATGCTCCCAGGGCTCTAAAGAGATGATTTTTCGGCGAATGTCTGTCGATGATAGTCCTTTCAAAGAGAGGGGCCTTTGCCACAAGACCTCGATCGTCAAACCCAAAGCCTCAAACATTCGACGCTTCTTTTCGCCCCAATTATCGTAGATTGTCATAAAAAAGGTGCCGTCAAGAGGCACGTAGTATTTGTATAATTTTGGGAGATTGATGGGGAAGGGGACAATGGAAAACTCTTCCAGGTCGACTCCTTCCCCAGTCAAGGCAGCTCGAACCATGCAATAACGCTCATAGTAAGTGAAGGGATTGGCCGTTGCCTCGCTCCGAGCCGGATCAGCGGCCTCGGGCCTGGTTTTTTCAGGATCCGGATTGGTAATGCCCACCACCAGGTGCTTGCATCTTTCTTTTCCGGCCAGCAAATATTTCATATGATCGTTATGGACCAGTTGAAAGCGGCCATGTATGACACCGGTCTTAATCATTTTCAATATCCAAAACCAATGGTCTTCGACAGCCCGGCCAGTAGGGCTGGTCTATTGGGGTATCCATGATGCCTCGAAGCTTGGCTCGATCAAGATAGTTGAGTACCATCGGCATGAAATCACCTCCTGTGATCTGTCCCAAGGCCCCGCCGGCACAATGTATCTCGTCGAAGTATTGAACCTGATCCTGCCATACGCCAGGCCCCACAACCGTCATAGGAACCGGCTCACCTGAATGGATGAGTGGGCCTATGCTGGGTGTTGAATGATCTGATGTGACAATGATGATTGTTTCCTTATCGTCGAGAAATCGATCGATCACCCTCCCAATTCCTTCATCCAGACTCTCGAGGGTCTTGAGTTTTAAATAAGGATCTTTGGTATGAGCCGCGGCGTCCGGCGCTTTTGTGTGTACATGCATGAACTGATAATCCCCCTGTCGGGCATGAGCCATTCTCAGGCGTTCCGCCAAATCAGAGCCGGGATCTTGGGTGTCACTCACCTTGTGGACATCAAAACCGAGGAACTCTCCCAGGCCCCAATAAATGAGACCTGAAGCAATCGTCATGGCTTTGAGCCCCCACCGTTGAGTGAAAGGTTCCACCAGGCGCCAAGCCCCTGCCCGCTGCGTGACCAGTCCATTAAGAGGAGGGGCCCCCTGTTGCGCCCTTTTGATATTAATCGGATGGCCCTCCAATCTTTCGTAGCACCAGCGTAGATACCCGTTCAGGGCCTCGGCAGTCTCAACAGCGTTCTCATCCTGTTCATCGCTGATCACCGGCCTGACCTCAAGAAGGGGTTGGCCCTCAGCCATGGGATCGGAATCGGTGATCCGGGGTGAGCCCCGGCCCTTCAGCCTGACAATACCGTCAGGACCATGGGTCTGGGTAAAACGAAAGTCAATGTTATTCCATGTAAGACTCTGTATGGCCCTTGCCAGGGCTGTGCACTCTTCCTCTGGGGCCTTAGGATGCTCAAACATCACCTTTAAATGGCCTTTCTGCTGTTTTAGAGTGACCATATGGGCCAGAACAAAGACATCATCATGTGTCGCCGGGATACCGGCCCCTAAGGCTTCAAAGAGACCACGACCGGGGAATTCTTGCGCCTTGTACCCGAACATATGGAAGTGGGCATTCTCACTCGGGAGGACGATTCCAGGCCTAGCAGCATGAAAAAGACCATTTGCCCCCAAGCGGGCGAGCCTGTCCAGGTTCGGAGTGCGAGCCGCCTGTAAAGGCGTTCGATTTGCTAGGACGGGGCAGCTTCGATCCCCTAAACCATCGAGGAGAATTAATAGACAACGAGAAACCATGAAATATTGCCTCGATTGAATGTCTTAACAACTCCTGTTCACACAGAGAGTCTCTCGGATTTCAAAAGGTAGGCAAGTCCGATGCCTGCGATAAAGCCAACAGCAAGATTAACGGCAAGCGTGATTCCGAGCATCACAAAAACAACAAATAATTCCCTTCTCGTTCTCATATCGATCAGGGTCATTGCCAACTGAGTCCCGGAATAGATCAAGAGCACCCCCAAAACAGACAGGGGGATGAGGTAAATGATCGACAAGGCATGCTCCCCCAGGAAAAGGGCCAAACCGACAAAAACAAACCCGATCAACAAATTGGAGCCCGGGGTCCGGGCCCCGAACCTGTAATGGGCGGCCAGTCCGCCTGCGCCATGACATAAGGGCATGCCTCCCACAGAGGCGCACAAAAGATTAACCAACCCCATACTGATACAAGAGGCCTTGTAGGTAACCCTTTGGGATTGCTCACCAAAGTATTGATGTGATAAATCAACGTAGGCCATAACAGCATTGCCCAAGGTCATGGGAATTTGAGGAAAGACCAGGATGAGACAGGCAAGGCTGAGATCCGTCCATGAAGGAAGGCCAAAAGGCAACCATCCGGGCAGGTAGAGGCCTAAACGAAGCGTATCAAAGCCTTGACGGGTGCCCAAAAACAGGCCGAGAACGAGTCCGGCCAATACCACGATGAGACCGGCCGGGAATCTCTTGTTGTTGAGAAACCATAGGGTGGTGATCCCACCGATTATCCCGAAGACAATGCCGATCGGTATAGGACCTAAATGTTGTAAGGTCAAATAGGGTTCCGCAGCGGCCTGGGCAACTTGAAAACTGGAAGAGCCCATGATGAATTTGACCCCCTGACCGATCAAGAGGGTCCCTGTCGCCACCTGCACTCCCCTCACGACCTGTTTGGGAATGTATCGGCCGATGATCGTCATCAAACCGGTAGCGCCTATGACCAGGAGAAAAACACCGATGAGCAGCCCCGCTGCCATAAGTTGAGATGCGCTCACGGCTGTGGCCACTGCGTAGGCCCCGATCACCTTCATGGGTTGTACCGGGACCGTCACCCCGAAGTAGAGGCCTGACATGACATAATAGAGTCCGACGGTGAGTAAGACACCGGCTGGACTGAGGCCATTGATCATAATCATGCCGATGGCAAGAGGTAGGAGAGTCCCAAGATCGCCCAAAGAACCTGAGAGCTCCAATAGATTGAATCGGTAGGGTGAACGCATATTATAAAAGCCTGGGATCAGAATAGTCTGCTTTCAATATACCAAGGCGCATAGAAGTCCTCCTTATAGAGAATCAACATTCCCACTGTGCGATAATCTCAGATTAGTCTTTTGAGTCGTAATCATCAACCTGTTTATTATTCCCGATGAAGTGACACTTTACCCGTAGGTCAGATCGCCAGATAAAAAGGCGCCTATGAACAGGCGTGAAAAGATGTTTTGCGCTTCTAATCAGGTCGATCCATATTCTCGCATTGTGCAGGGAAACACCGGCTAATATGCCAAATCTCTATCCTGTTTGAAACAGTTTTGATGAATGGCCCGGCTCCCTCCTCATAAAGGGCCTATCGGAATGTCTTCAACTTTTGCAGATGGCATTCCCATCGAGAACCCGGCCCCCGCTATTCCACGTTATAAAATCGCTCTTTCCCGAGACTGTAGGGATCTTTTTCAGGGCCCTTTGGAATAGCGTTTAGAGATCAGCTTCGTCTTGACATGGCCCTGATCGTTATTAAGTTTTATTTAAAACAGGCAGTATTAAATAGGTAAAAAACCCGCCCACAACATGGGGCTACGAGCCGGGTGACACTCAATGTGATCCGGCTTTTTTTATGGAGGTTGGAAAATGGAGAAAAACATGACAAGCCCTACGATGGATTCGCAGATCAGTCCCATAGATCTTGAAGGAGCCTTTGCAAGATCCGACGAAACGGATGATAAGCTGTTTTACGCAACCGATCGATTCGTCGATCATATCGACAGGGTTGCCCAAAAAACCGTGGAGCAAATTATAGAGACGTTGATTGTTGAGCAAGATCCGGTTGTCCTCGATCTCATGGCCGGCTGGGATTCTCATCTCCCGGGGACCCTCAAACCGTCCGAGCTAATCGGCCTCGGTCTTAACAGAAACGAATTGTCGAAAAACAGGGACCTGAGCGAGTATGTGATTCATGATCTTAATCAGGAGTCCTCTCTCCCCTTTCCGGATAACATGTTTGATGTTGTTTTGAATACCGTATCGGTGGACTATATGACAAAGCCTGTGGAGGTTTTTTCAGAGGTTGGAAGAATCTTAAAACCGGGCGGTCTCTTTCTTGTCCTCTTTTCGAACAGGATGTTTGAGGAAAAAGCGGTCAAGGTATGGAGAGAATCAGATGAAGAGGAACGTGTGATCTTGGTCGAGGAATATTTCCACCGCTCCGGCGTCTTTGATCGACCGGCGGTTTTTGTATCAAAAGGCAGACCCAGGCCTCCGGATGATAAGTATGCTCACCTCAACATCCCAAGTGATCCAATCTACGCCGTGTATGCTGATAAGAGAGCAAAAACCTCGGTAATGAAATCGAGGCCGCTCATTAAGTTGTTGTATGGAGAACCTATCGATAAACAGGAACTGGAAGAGAGAAAGAGAAAGATCAAGGAGACTCGGCTCTGCCCCTACTGCCAAATGAAATTGAGCAAGTGGGCTGTGCCGGATAATCCCTTTGTTCAAACGTGGGATAATGACCACATGTATGTCTGCTTTAACGATGCATGTCCCTATTATGTTAGGGGCTGGGAATGCACAAGCCAAGGGATAGGCCAGAACGCTTCCTACAGACTTATGTACAACCCCGAGAAGGATCGTTGTATGCCGATTCCGGTTCAGACCCCCAGATCTTTAAGAGATGGGATGGTGGATGACTAGACCATGGCCCTGTGAGAAATCAGGCGCAAAGTTGTGCAGGGGGTTCTCCCCCATGCCGGTTGAGGTGAGATTATTGGCTGGGGATAGGTTCGGCAAAATAGGTTCTTCAAGGTCCTCAGCCATATCTCAACGAATAGGCATTGAGAAAAGTCCTGATTGATGATTTGATTTTTTTAATGCCCATAGGCTATACTCGTCATCAACAGAAAGGAGTCGCCTTATAATTCCTGTAAGGATTGTATTATAATCGGCTTGATGACCTGAGGGGACGTGGCGGCAATATGGGTCCCTTGTTAGGCTGCCTGTGCCTGAAGAAGGGAAAGGAGAATAAATGCTCGAAGAGATGAAGACCCTGGTCCGAGAAAAGACAACCTGCGTTCTGGCAACGGCATCGGAAAACCAACCCCACTGCTCCCTGATGGCCTATGTGTCGGACGATGATTGCCGCGAAATCTACATGGTGACCCGAAGAGAATCAAAAAAATTCCGTAATCTTACAAAAAACCCCTCGGTCAGTTTGCTCATTGATACGCGAGGGGAAGACCCCGGTCATCAAAATCCGGAGGCAAGGGCCCTTACCATTTCAGGTGTTGTTTCCTCATTGAACGATGATCATAAGATATCCAAAATAAAGGCTGATATGGTCTCACAACACCCGCATATCCAGCCTCTGATCGAGGCCCTGGATTCGGAGATTATACGTGTAAAGATCGTTTCCTTTCTTCTATTAAAGGGCCCCACCGAAGCCTATTTTGAAATCCTGGAATAGGGATGGCCGGAGAATAGCGTTTCGCCGAGAAAGATCCCTCAGGAGTCCTTCATGAATAGCGTGCCGCCTATTCGAATCCGGAAGTGCAACGACCGTTCAATCAACCCGAAGGGGCACTATGTCCTCTATTGGATGGTTGCCAACCGGCGCATCCATTGGAACTACAGCCTTGATCGGGCTGTGCAATGGGCCCTCGAACTGAACAAACCACTGCTCATTCTCGAAGCGCTCCGGATCGACTACCCATGGGCCAGTGACAGGCTCCATCAGTTTATTCTCGATGGGATGTTGCACCACGCACGGCATCTCAAAGGCATGAATGCCTCCTATTACCCCTATGTGGAGAGACAGAGGCGTGAAGGAAAGGGCCTGCTGGAGGCCTTGGCAGGCAAGGCCTGCGTCATCGTCACAGATGATTACCCCTCTTTTTTCATTCCCAAGATGATTTCCGTTGCTTCAAGGAAGATCCCCCTCCTTATGGAAAAGGTCGATTCCAACGGACTGCTCCCCATGAATGAGACAAACCGGGTATTTCAGACAGCCTATGCGTTCAGGCGTTTTCTCCAAAAGCAGTTACTGCCCCATCTCCTGGAAAAGCCCACGGCAAATCCCCTGAAGGAATCGAGACTGAGGGGGCTCCGCTCTCTTCCCCGAGGCCTCAAGGAACGGTGGCCAAAGACATCCATAACAGAACTCAAAGACGGGCCGCGCCTTCTTCGATCACTTGCGATCGACCATTCTGTTGGGACCGCTCCTGTTCGGGGCGGCACGGATGAGGCCCTAAAGGCCTGGAGGACTTTTTTGGAAGACCGTCTCCCCCGATACATGGAACATCGGAACCAGCCGGAGCAGGAAGTCACCAGTGGCCTGTCACCCTATCTGCATTTTGGACAGATTTCCTCCCACCAGGTTTTCCATGAACTTATGGAGGCGGAAGACTGGTTCTTTGACCGGCTTTCCGGAAAGGCCCATGGAGGACGTTCCGGCTGGTGGGGAATGAGTGATCCTGCCGAGGCCTTTCTCGATCAGCTTATCACCTGGCGCGAACTATCCTTCAATATGTGCCGGCGCAGGACGGATTATGATCAATATCTGTCCCTCCCCGACTGGGCTTTGACCACGCTGAGCCAACATGAAAGAGATCCGCGGCCTTATGAATATTCCTTTGAAGATTTTGAACTCGGCAGGACACATGACCCCCTCTGGAACGCGGCACAGGTCCAGTTACTCACGGAGGGTGGGATACACAATTACATCAGGATGCTCTGGGGAAAAAAGATTCTCCACTGGAGCAGGACCCCTCAACGGGCCCTTCACACCATGGTGGAACTGAATAACAAATATGCCTTGGATGGGAGAGATCCCAACTCCTACAGTGGAATATTCTGGATTCTGGGCCGTTATGACAGACCCTGGGGACCGGAAAGACCGATCTTTGGAAAGATTCGTTACATGAGTTCGAAAAACACGGCGCGCAAGGTTCGAGTGCGTCAATACATGAAGAAATATATTCTTTGAATTCCTCCGAGTAGAGGGGGGAGAGGGTGATGCAGGCGGATCAGATCCCGTATTTCATCCGGTATCCACGAGCTTTTTGCGTTGAGATGATCAGAAAAAGATGTTTTTGGCTTTAATCCGCCGCCAACCACAAGGAAATGGGAATGAAGATCTCACTGATTATAGCTCATCCGGATCGTGGTAGTTTCAACTTCGCGATCGCAAAGCGTTGCTTTGATACCCTTGTAAGAAATGGGCACACAGTTTTTTTCCATGATTTGTACGGAGAAAATTTCGAGGCAATATTGCCATTGAATGAAATTCCTCGTTCTATTGAACTGCCTGAGAAAATCCAAAAACATTGCAGCGAGATTTCTACTGTGGATGGAATCATTATTGTTCATCCCAATTGGTGGGGGCAGCCCCCTGCGATTCTAAAAGGTTGGATAGATAGAGTGATTAGGCCAGGTGTCGCATATGAATTTATTGAGGGAGACTCTGGAGAGGGAGTTCCTGTAGGGTTACTCCGCGCAAAATCGGCCTTGGTCTTTAATACGTCCAATACCGAATCCACTCGGGAGTCTGAGACATTCAAGGATCCTCTTGAAACAATTTGGAAGAACTGCGTTTTCGGTCTCTGCGGTGTTTCAACTTTTTACAGGAGAATGTTCAATATTATCGTTACAAGCAGTGAAAAACAACGGATCGTTTGGCTGCGCGAAGTTGAAGAAACTGTTGACAGATATTATCCCAGTGACAAAACGCCGGAACAATCGCTTGCAGCCGAGGCTCGGACCTCCGGCGGCTGAAGCGAATGTTCAGTAACAACAAGGAGTCGAAAACATGGCCTTGGGTAGAGAGGAACTCACTAAAATGATATACGGATTCGTTTGTGACGGAATTCTTGAACGGAGAAAAACGCAATATCAACTATACTTGTTTTTCCTCGCGGCGAGCGGGGCGTGTGCGGGTGTTTTTTTGGGCTTAAAAAAACCTGAAGACAGGATTCTTTTGCTTATTGTTCCATCCGTCCTTCTCGTTCCAATCTATCTTTCATGGTGGTATCAAAGGAATCAGATTGACAATTTGGACAAGGAACGCATGGCAATAGACTGCCTTGATGGGTGGCATGATTCAATCCTGAAATACGCAAACGATTTAGTTATGATCGTCACCCCCCTTGCCTTTGTTTTTCTCCCAGAACATATTGCTGGTGTAAGTTCGGACTTAAGGAATATTTCGATACTCAAATTCACTGCAAGTATTTCATCTGCAATTTCATTTGCTGTGCTTCTATGTTTTGGAATGAAACGATATGTCGTGAGCAGGAAACGAAAGCAAGAAGGGGAACAAATAAAGGGTTAGTTCCGAGTTGAGGGACGATTGATCGGGACTAATCGATTGTTCAAGAAGCCGCGGTCAATAGGGGAAAAGGTTGATTGTTTCTCCCCCCAGGTCGTTTCTATAAGGTCGTCCATTATGTCTCTGCTATGATGTTTTCATCGTGGCTCGGTTTCTGGGCTTCGGCCCAAGACCTCGGGGCGTTCGCAAAGAACGAGCTTTCCCAGAGGAATGTCCACAGCCTCGTCGAACCGGAGAATGGCCTGGCCATATTTCGTGTCCAGACGTTCCAGGGCGTCATCGGTGCGAAAATCCCTGGCTCCCACATATCCTGAAACCGAGACAACCTTGCCCATACCCAAGGAGCGAAGCGTTTCCCCATCCTGAACCATGAAGCGATCACCTACGCGAACCTTATCCATCCAGTAGCTCTCTACATAGAGCCTTATCTGCTTGGCATGTTCGCCCACTACGATCCGCTCATCATCCTGGGGAGTGAGCAGCTCCCCGAGACGAACGTCGAATTTGTAAAGGCGTCCTGTAATAGGTGAGCGCAGGGTGAGTGTGTCCAGTTCGCGGCGTATCAACTCCACCTCGGCCCGGGCCGTTACGATCTGCTGACGAATCAATTGCGCCTCCAAGGATTTCTGATTGTATTCAAATTCCGGGATCACGCCTGAGGGCATCAGGGTCTGCTTTCGATTAAGATCATCGATAGTGAGGTCGAGACGTCGCTTGATTTCCCGCACCCGTGCCAAGGCCACCTGGAGCTGTTGCCGTTCCACATCCGCGTCAAGTTCGCAAAGGACCTGCTCGGCAATCACATCCTGTCCCTCTTTGACAAGGATTTTCGTGACACGCCGGGATTGCTGAGGTCCGACAAAGACCTCACGGCCCAGTGGCTCGACACGACCGTATACCCTCAAGGGGGCGTCCTCAAGAGAAGGCGTTCGACTGGGCTTCGGCGGTGCCGCCGCTTTTCGAAGGGACAGGCGCATGTAATTCAAGCCGACTATCACAACGAGAACAAGCAAGAGGAGTCCGACAATCGAACGCGGTTTCATGGGGCGTCTCCTTTTTCAGGGATGTAGTTTTCACGGATATCAGAGACGATGGTGCCGTTTTCCAGGGTGAAAAGACGATCGGCATAGGGAAATACCCGGGCGTCATGGGAGACGACCACGACGACACGGCCCTCATCCACCGCGATGCCCTTGAGGATCCTCATGACCGCCTGGCCGCTTTCCGCGTCGAGGGCCGAGGTCGGTTCGTCACACAGGAGGATGGCAGGGTCTTTGATCAGGGCCCGGGCAATGGAGGTGCGTTGTTTCATCCCGCCCGAGAGGAGGCGTGGTTGCATATAGGCCGTTCCCTCAAGGCCGAGAGTCTTCAGGAAAGTTGCCGTTTTCTGCCTGGCATCGGGAGGCAACCGGTCCCCCTGGACGGCAAAGGCCAGGAGAATGTTTTCCGCGACACTCAACCCCTCAATGAGCATGGGCTGTTGGAAGACAAAACCATAGTACTTCAACCTGATAGCGGCCGCCTCCTGATCTGAAAGGGCTGTCACCTCATGCTCATCAAGAAACATGCGACCCTCTGAAGGCCTCAGGACAAGCCCCATGATCGAGAGCAGGGTTGTCTTTCCGCTGCCGGAGGGGCCGGAAAGGACCGTCAATTCCCCCGGCGCGAAGTCCAGGTCGGTTGGAAAGAGCACGCGCCGCACCTGACGGCCGTCGGAAAAGTCCCGCGCGATCTTCTTTAATGTCAACGTTGCCATGGACTGTTTCCCCCTGTTAGTGAAATACCGATGCAGGTTCCGCCTTCAGCGCAACGCGCAAGGCTATCAGAGAACCGACTAAGCTGACGACGATGGTCCCGCCCGCGAGGATAGGAGGGACTTGCGTGGGGAAGTAGCTGGGAATTGAGGAGCCGCTTGTGGCATTGAGCAGGGTAGCGAGTAGGAGAAAACCCACGAACAAACCGATTCCAGTGATAATCAGGACTTCGCTCATCACCACCACGGCAATATCCCGGCGTCGTCCTCCAATGGCGCGGATGACCGCGAAATCCATAGATCGGCCAAGGACGCTGGTATACATGGTCAGTGAGATAATGACCACTCCTATTAAGACTGCGATGATAGTTGAGAAGCCGAAGCTGCCTCCAATCCCTGTTTCGGTGAAATAGTAGTGCCGTGTCAGGCGCGAGAGTTCGGCCGAACTGTAGACTGAGCACTCCGGGAGGACCCTGCGCAACAGCGAAAGGGCTGTTTCCTTGTCAACATGCGGATTGAGACGTACCAGGATCGCGGAATAGCGTCCCAGAGGGGTCCGGGAAATCTCTTTGACCTTGTCTAATGGTGCAAAAACCAGTGTCCCTTGAAATCCCCGTGCGCCCTCACTGATCGCCCCCACTCGAACACGGCGGTCGCCGATTTCCGTCACCTGGTCCAGTACGGGGTGACCGAGCTTTGCCAGATCGAGTCGGTCGACGGTCACCGATTCAACATCCAGCAGTGCCTGTTCGTCGCCCTTATAATATTGCCACGGTCCTCCGGCAAGACGTGGCCGCCGGGTTCCGACAACGCGAACCGATTCGAAAGAGCCGTCGGAGGTTCGAAACAGCCCGCTGCCGATCAGAACCGGCTCGGCCCACTCCACTTCGCGTAGGCCCATGGCGCGGTCGATGTAGCGGGCCGAGATAAGATTGCCCGCGTCCACGTTTCGAACGTTGGCGCTGGTGATCCAGACATCCGCCCTGCTGTGGTCCACCAGCACGGACATGTAGTTCAGGAGTCCGAAGAGTATGGAGAGCTGCTGGCCTACTAAGAATACGATCGCCACCACTCCCAAAAGCGCTCCTGCAGTGGAGGATCGGTCGTGTACAACCATACGAAAGGCCGTCAGACTACGCATGGCTTGGATTCCTCAATGCCAGGAGATGCGCCTCGCCGAAATCGTGCGCTACAAGAGCGCCCCTGCTTTCCAGAATAGAGCGGGCAGCGACGGCTCCACGCCCCCCGAATATGATTCGGCATCCGGAACGTTCGCCTGTTTGCTCGATCACCTCTAAAGCGTCATCTAGACGCGACAGCATGGTGAATGCCAGAAAGAGGGCCTCCGGGTCGAGGGAGGCCACGGCAAGGGCAATTTGACTGGCGGGCAGACTTCCGCCCAGGTTCCTTACGGCCCATCCCCGGATTTCCAAATAAGCGGCAAGGGCCATGGGCACCAGGCTATGCTCATCGCCAGGGCTGCATGAAACAAGGGCCCTGTGCCCGGTTGCGGGCAGGGCGCCCCTTATCATTATTGGAAGACCGGACAGGAGATTCCTGATCGCCTCAGTAGCTAGGTGTTCCTCAAAGATCTCCACCCGATTGAGTTCCCACAGTTGTCCGATCGTCACCATGGTCGGGAGTAACAGGTCGACAATCAGACGCTCCGGCGATTCTCCTCTACTCAACCTGGAGGACAGGATCTCCCTGGCACCCTGCATATCTCCCCGCACCAGGTGCCGGAGTAGGGGGGACTCGGCCTTCTGACTCTGAATCTCCTCCGGGTCCTTGGCCTGATCGATCAGCAAAGGCAACTTATCTCTAAGGTCTTGAAGTGGTCGAACGAGTTCATGGGATTCAGGAGGTTTGATCGTTCCTTGAATGGCAATGATCCAACTGTCCAGGACTACAGCAAAGGAATTATGTCCTGATCCTCTTGCCTCAAAGACCGCCGCATACCATTTCGCCTCTTTATGGAGAGAGTCGAATAATTTGTGTCGGTAAATGACTTGCAGTAATCGTCCGAATTCAATAGCGTATTGGAAAAGGCGATGGACGTCGGGGACCTGTTTTTGTCTCAGATGGTACTGCCACTCCAACTCCAGCCTTTTATAGACCACGGCGGACAAATTGGCAAACTCATCCCTGAACAGTCGTGCCGAGGAGTCGGAAATTGCGCTCATCATCTTCCGTACCAGGTTTTAGGTCCGGCCTTAAGGCCTGTGTCAAAAGGCGAAGAGACCTTTTGTGATTTCTCTTACCTCATACCAGTCTCAACGCAATCGGTCTTTTTAGGGTTTGTCAATATTAACATTTGAAAAGATGCAGGATATACTATATATTTAATACATGAGTTTTTCGCAAATCAGAAGTCCCTTTTGACCAATTTCATACGGTTTTCGGTTCTCAATTCAAAACAGTCTCTGAGCTCAGATCTCAAAAACA
The DNA here is from genome assembly GCA_034189325.1 of Thermodesulfobacteriota bacterium. Classification (GTDB taxonomy): domain Bacteria; phylum Desulfobacterota; class DSM-4660; order Desulfatiglandales; family Desulfatiglandaceae; genus JAXHUM01. Next base: position 41,951 of record JAXHUM010000045.1, on the reverse strand, counting down.
CCCATTCGGAACGGGAACAACAGGAATCTGTTTTATTCTCAATTCCACCGCCTATTCTGATGCATCGCGTTTAATCTCTACTCCTGTTGCAAAATTCGGTTTGCTAGAATCCTGTTCCTATGATCAACGATTCAGCAATTTCCAGTTGGAAATGGAGATTTGCTGTGCGGGAAGATAGAGGCGATACAAGGAGGTGTTTTGTTTTTATCAAGCGCACACCCAGAGGGCATCAAAAAACCAATGATATTAAATGAAAGGAGGGAATCAAGATGGCGGAAGAAGCGTACACCCCGACAAAGAGGACGAATTTCGTATGGGTAAAGGATAAAGCGGGTAACGAATATGTCTGCAGTGCTGAATATCTAAAAGACCCGAAAAACATTAGTGAAGAAGATCTGAAAAACTGCGTCGATGACGCATCGGTTTATCAGCCTTCAGCTGGTGGCTAGCTGAATCCGATCGTGCATCCTGTGCCCAAATATATCTTTAACCTATTTCCAAGGACCTTCTTTCCTAGTGAGACATGAAGATCAAGAATATTATCTAAACCAAAGTATGATCCTCTGGGTGAGCGGTTGGTAAAAGTGAAGAAACAAGAGCACTTCCTTGACAAGAGGTGTATAGGAGAGTGAAAAAGGAACACTTTGGCGATGGATTCATATTTACCTGTGGAAAATCTCCAAAAACAAGCTGTTGGCTCTAAAGAGGCGTCCAAGGAATTCTAACGGCTTCACAATCCGCATTTAGGGATGATCGCCAGGTCGAATATTGATTGCCCCATCATCGCTGATAGGTAATGTCTTCATCAGAAGCTGAAGTCTCGTTTTTACTCCCCTATTTTCATACACAAGTTCATGCGACATTAATTATCATCTTTTTGATAATTTTTATTGACATCATGAAATTCTTCGTAATATCGTAATGAATAATCTCCTAAAAGTCATCCATACTGAGAGTTTGGAACTTATCATATCAAAAAAAGCCCATAGGTTGGGTTTATTATAAGTCTTTGAAGCGTATGTAGTATATCAATTTGTTTTGGGAAAAACGGATTAAACCCATAGCCCAACAAAACCCCAGTATTTAAATTAAACTAAAAAATAACCCCTAGCTAGGAAAGACACAAAAAACACATTAGATGGCAATTTTTTTGTTAAGACAATACCTACCAAGCGTTTGGTAGGTTGGCAAGTTCAAAGAGAATTTTCCGAGAATTTAAGGCGGTGAGTTTGGCAAACAAAGATAAAACCAAGTCTCAGACATTGTTGAGTGTTGAAAGTATCCATCTCTCTTTCGGACGCCTCGTGGCGCTCCATGATGTCACCATGGAGTTCCAGCGAGAGGGCATATTTGCCATAATCGGGCCCAACGGCGCAGGAAAGACATGTATATTCAATGTGATCAGCGGTTTTTATCGGCCTCAAGAAGGAAAAGTCTGTTTTGGCGGAAAGGATATAACAAGGGTCCCATCTACAAAAAGGGCTCGACTCGGTATAGCCAGGACCTTTCAAAACATCGAACTGTACACGGGCCTCAGCACGGTAGAAAACTTGATGGCTGCAAGGACCATGCTTTTCAGAAATACTGTTTTAGAGTGCGGCATTCATTTTGGCCGTACTCGACGAGAAGAGATAGAGCATAGGGAAGTGGTTGAAGATGTGATCGATCTTCTCGAGATAAAGAATATCAGAAAGTCAAAGGTGGGCCTTCTCCCATATGGTCTTCGAAAAAGGGTTGAATTGGGCAGGGCACTGGCTATGGAACCCAAAGTTCTGCTCCTCGATGAACCTATGGCAGGGATGAATATTGAAGAGAAGGAGGACATGGCACGGTTCATAATTGATATTTATGAACTGAAGAAGATCTGCATCATTCTCATAGAACATGACATGGACGTGTTAATGGACATAAGCGAGAAGATAGATGTTCTTGCATTTGGAAAGAAAATTGCGGAGGGGTCTCCTCAGGAGGTAGCTGTGAATAAGGAAGTCGTATCCGCATATCTGGGAGAAGCGTAGAACAGCATGAAACTTGATACATTGCCTCAGTATTTAAGAGAAAATTACAAGAAATATTCCTCCAACAAGGTGGCCATGAGGGTCAAGACGAGGGGGATATGGAAGGAATATACCTGGGAAGATTATTTCTTGAAAGTGAAGTACTTTTCTCTTGGCTTGATAAGTCTTGGGCTCAAAGTCGGATCTGATAAGGTTTCCATCATCGGAGAAAACAATCCGGAATGGTTTTGGGCGGAGTTGGCTGTGCAGTCGGCACGTTGTGTCGCTGTTGGCATTTTTTCAGACTGTCTTCCAGATGAGGTAAAATACTACATAGATCATTCTGATTCTGTTTTTGTGGTCGCCCACGATCAGGAACAAGTTGATAAGACGTTAGAGATTAAAGAGGATCTCCCGAACCTGAAGAAGATAATCTATTGGGATCCGAAAGGCCTCTGGAGTTACAGCGATTCCATGTTGATATCGTTTGATGAAGTGATAGATATCGGGAAGTCTTATGATAAGAAAGATCCCAGGTTCTTTGACCAGTTGTTGGATCAGGGCGACAGGGAAGATTTCTGCCTGATCTGCTATACATCGGGGACTACCGGCAAGCCGAAAGGGGCGATGTGGAACCACAAATGGATGACTGGCAGTGTCCTCGAATGGAGTTCCCTTGGTGGCTGGAATGATAACGACTATGAGTATCTGTCCTTTATTCCTCCGGCATGGATAACCGAGCAGGCCATTGGGGTGGCAGGGGGGATCTTGGCGCCGATGGTGGTGAATTTTCCCGAAGAACCTGAAACCGTCCAGGAAGATATACGGGAGATAGGGCCTGATCTGCTTTTCTATGGGGCCAGGCTCTGGGAAAACCTGAATCGAATGGTACAAGCCAGGATGATCGACTCTACCGCTTTGAGGCGCTTTATCTATCGATCCTGTCTGAATATCGGACATAAAGTAGCCGATATGAAGAATAACAAAAAAGAGATCCCAGTCGGATGGAAATTCTTATATTTTCTCGCCTATCATGCAGTATTCAGACAGCTTCGGGACAGGATAGGTCTGCCCAGCGCCAAAATAGTCTATTCGGCCGGGGGGGCGGTCAGTCCGGAAATCATACGATACTTCCAGGCCCTCAATATTGAAGTGAAGCTCATCTATGGGAGCACGGAGATGGGTGTGATGAGTCTTCCAAGAGACGGAGACTTAAGGCCTGAATCATGTGGTCCCCCGGTCCCATGGGTGGAGGCCGGGTTTACAGAAGATAAAGAGATCCTTATTAAGAATAAGTACCAATTTTGCGGTTATTATAAAGATCCCAGGGCATCAAAGGAGAAAATGGAAGGAGACTATTTTCGCACCGGTGATTTCGGTCATATCGATGAGGGTCATCTGATTGTTATCGACCGGATGGATGATCTGACACCCCTGGCCGGGGGCAAAAAATTCTCCCCCCAATATACCGAGGTTCGGCTTCGATTCAGTCCTTACATTAAAGATGTCCTTGTAGTTGGTGGCGAGGATAGGGAGTATGTGACGGCCATTGTCAATATTGATCTTGATAATGTCGGACTTTTTGCTGAAGCAAATCATTTCACCTATACGACATTCACTGATCTTTCTCAAAAGCGTGAGGTGATAGCTCTGATTGCCAAAGAAATTGAGAGGGTGAACAAATCTCTTCCTGAATGGACCAGGATACGCCGGTTCATTAATCTTCATAAGGAGTTCGATGCCGATGAGGAGGAACTCACTCGATCAAGAAAATTGCGACGGAGCTTTGTTGAGCATCGATATCGAGACATTATTGAAGCGCTTTATAGTAACAAAGACCAATATCGAGTTGAGGCTGCCATTACGTACCGAGACGGACGAACCGGAACTATCGAAACCTCCATATATGTCAACACACTAGATGAGTAGCAGAAATGATTGAATTTTTCCAACTTGCCATAACGGGCATGATGATTGGTAGCCTTTATTCCTTAGTGGGGGCATCTGTTGTTTTGGTTTATAAATCGACCCATGTGGTAAGCCTTGCCCATGGGCAGCTTGTTGCCTTCGGAGCTTTGGCTTTCTGGATTTTCATGGCTCAACTTAATCTCCCTTTTTGGATTAGTCTGGTCCCTGCTCTCATGATAACCGGTTTAATGGGGTTCTTTATTGAGAGATTTGCCTTGCGTTCGATGATTGGAGAGTCCCTGTTTTCTTCCTTCCTGATGACTTTTGCTATCTTTTTGTTTCTGGAGGGTTTTCTTTTCCTTTACCTCATGGGCGGGTCCAGGACCTTGCCTCCATTTCTCCCAAAGGGAAATTTTGCCGTTGCCGGACTTTTTGTGCCTGTTGATCAGCTGATCAGCTTTGGGATTGCCATCATTCTTTTTATTGTACTGGGCCTTATTTTTAAATTCAGTTGGGTGGGACTGGGAATGAGGGCGACTGCTGAAGATCATAATTTGGCACAGAGCGCTGGTATTAGTGTTCGGAATATCTTTACTTCAATATGGATTCTGTCGTCTATGGTGGCTACAGTGGCCGGTATTGCAACGGCCAATGTTATGGATATATACCATTCTCTCCCATATATCGGCATTACCGGCCTCATCGTGGCTATATGCGGCGGACTAGATTCGATAATAGGTGCGCTGATTGCCGGCCTCTTCTTGGGGATTGTAGAAAATGTAAGCTCCGGATATCTGGATCCCTTGGTTGGTGGTGGTGTCAAGGATGTTGCCAGTTATACGATACTTCTTCTGGTTTTATTGGTTAGACCTTATGGGCTTTTCGGCCTGAAGCGAATAGAAAGGATATAAGAAATGCGTCCCAGTGGCGTCTTTGACAAAAATTACGGCCAGGATATAGCTATTGTAAGGACCTGGCAACATTGGACCGTCTTGATTTTCGGACTGATTCTACTCTATGCCTTCCCATTTTTCGGCTCTTATTATCTTATCAGTTTTGTGAACTACCTGGCGATCTCCGTCATTGTGGCTCTTGGTCTCCAAATCATTACCGGTTATTGCGGACTTGTTTCTTTCGGCCAATCAGCCTTTATGGCCGTAGGGGCATACGCTTCATCCATTTTGACGGTGCGGTATGGAATATCTTTCTGGGTGGCCCTCCCATTATCCGGAGTGGTGGCTGGGATAATCGGCGTTATCGGAGGCGCTCCTTCACTAAGGGTGAAAGGAATGTATCTTGCTCTGGCAACGATAGCCATCCACGCCTTGGTCATCTGGCTTATTATGCATCTCAACATTACGGGGGGGTATAAGGGCATGTTCCCACCCTCCCCCGAGTTGGGTTCCTTTGCCTTCGATACAGATGATCGTATGTATTATATCATTTGTACGGTCATGGTAGTGATGACCTATTTTGCGAGGAATCTGGTAAGGAGCAGTGTGGGCAGAGCATTTATAGCAATTCGTGACAATGATCTCGCAGCCGAGGTTATGGGTATCAATCTTTATTACCATAAACTACTGGGTTTTTTCATGGCTTGTTTTTATGGTGGGATAGCCGGATCTTTGTGGGCCCATCTTATGACCGTAATCAATGTTGAACAGTTCACCTTAATACATTCTTTGGAATACATTGGTATGCTGATCGTAGGAGGCATGGGGAGTGTTCCTGGCGTCTTTTTCGGTGTCATTTTTATTAGGACATTGAACGAGGTGGTCATGTTTACGTCACCTTTCTTGGGTCAGATCTTTAGCTGGCTGGGCCCATCTCCTTCAGCATCTTTAGGACTGAGTACCTTTGGGGCGGTGCTTATTCTTTTTCTGAAGTTCGAGCCCAGAGGATTGGCGCATAGATGGGAAGTGTTTAAGGCTTCCTATAGGATCTATCCTTTTAAGATAACTTAAGACTTAGGAGCAATGTTATGAGAAAAAAAAGTGCTGTGTTATTGGTATGTCTCTTGGGTGTGGTGTTAAGTATCACCCTTTTGTCCTCATCATCAATTGCCAAAGAAAAGAAGGTTTTTTTCCTAACATTGGCGGACCTGACAGGGCCTGCTGCTGGTTTGTCCACTCCCATAGATTGTGCTGTCCGCGATTATTTCAAATCGGTGAATGAAGGAGGGGGCGTGGACGGTATTGAAATCGATGTTATCGGGGTTGATTCGCGCTACGATACTGCACGTGCCGTATCTGCCTACAAGCGCTACCGAAAGAGACCGAAACTGTTGCTTACCATGTCATCAAGCAGTGGGATGGGCGATGCCATTCAGCCGATGATAGAAAGAGATAAATCAATGTTCCTTGCTCCCGGCTCTGGCGAAAGACAAGGGCATCTCCGTCGTGGCTTTTGTTTTTATGGGCCGTATCAAGACACATTTGGTGCTGCCGTTGATTGGCTAATGGAGGATTGGAAGACCAAGGGTAAGAGCGGAAAGCCGGTGTTGGGTTATATAGCCTTTGATAATGCGTGGGGCCATGAGGTTATGAGAGGCGGCAAAGAATATGTTGAATCAAAGGGAATAAAATTGCTTCCTCCAGAGCTTTTTACTCCTGGAACCCTGAAATTCGACGTCTATTTGACACGATTGGCTAAAGGCGGGGCTGATTACATTTACGTGGAGGTTTGTGATCCCACGCCAACATACATAACTCGTGATGCTCATGCCCTCGGGCTTACCAAGAAGATACAAATGATCCATGGACCTTGGGGCGCAACAAAATTGGGTATCGAGTCACATCCGGAGGCCCTGGAGGGCACAGTCGTTGTCAGCTGGGTGCTTAGAGGCCCGGAGGCTGAAGAACATCCGCTTTTGCGTGATCTTGCCATCAAACATCGTGGTTCCTTGGACTACGTAACCACAGGATACACGGTAGGGGTTGGAATTGCCATTTTCTTTGAGGGTGCTCTAAGGAAGGCTCTTGCGGACGTCGGGTATGAAAAAATCAACGGACAAGCGATGTACGAGGCGTATCAAAAAATTACCGGGTTGGAAAACGGTGGAATCTCCGGACCTTGTGCCTATGGCCCCAAATCACGGAGAGGAACGGATACTGTGAAGTTCTATCGGATTAAAGGAGGAAAGGCTGTCCCTCTAAGCGATTGGACAAAGAGCCCTGATACTATAAGCTATCATAAGAATTGGTGATACCACATAATGTGACAGAAAAAGAGAGGAGGCGTCTATGAAAGGTCGAAGGAGTATAATTGCTCTTGTTGCAGCAACCACAGTTATTCTATTTTCTTTTTGTGCCTGCCAGACCATGAAAGGTTCAGGACAACCAACGGCAACCTTATCGGTCGATCCGGCGTCGTTGGCCCTAGGTGCGGCAATTTTTAAGACTCCTGTAGTCTTTGTGGGTTCAAATTGGGAGCCTAATGAGATGGTGATTTTGGATTGGGTTATTCCTAAAGGTATAGAGATGCCTGGTATGGGTGAAGGAGAAGATGCCGTAGGAATCGGTTTTGTTACGGCAGATTCCCAGGGAAATATCAAAACAACAATGGGTGCCTTGAGTAAAGTCTACACCATATTCAGAGGAGATATTGATCCCGAAACTTCTAAGCCTGACCTTAAGTCGTTCAAACCTCTCCCCCCTGGTAATTACGCTATCAGGGCCTCCGGTGCAAATTCAGATAGAGAGGCCGCCACGACTATCCAGTTGACAGTTCCGGTGAAGAAGTAGGTAGTTGCTGTAAGAGAGGCGTCGGATTTCCCGCAATCCTATTAGAACCCGTGAAGGCCTGGGATAGTCTTGTTTGGTGGACCTTAAGGAACACAAATGGTTTTGATCCCTTGGGTCAACGACAGACTATCTCAGGGCTTTAAAGAAGCGGGTGCTATCGCGGATATTTTCCAATCAAGATTTTCATGACACCTACATTGGAGATTTGTTATTTGCATGAACTGATAACTTAAACCCACTCATTTGCTTTCACAATCATGAAGGTGCCGTAAAGTATGCTCGAATTAAATAATATTGAAGTGGTCTATAGCGATGTGATTTTGGTGCTGAAAGGGGTTTCTCTCGGTATCGAAGACGGACAAATTGTTGCCTTAATGGGGGCCAATGGCGCAGGTAAGACTACGACGCTCAGGGCCATATCCGGCCTTTTGAAAACAGAATTGGGTGAGGTGACGGAGGGAAATATCAGATTCTACGGGGATCAAATTGACAACTCAGATCCTGAGGAGATAGTGAAAAGGGGTATCGTGCAGGTCTTAGAAGGTAGACCATCTTTTGAGCAACTTACAGTGGATGAAAACCTGAAAGTAGGGGGATATTCCCGTAGGAAGGATAGGGAGGGTGTCAAGAAAGATATCGAAATGATCTACGGATATTTTCCCCGTTTAAAAGGCATGAAGCAAAGGGTCAGTGGCTATCTATCGGGCGGGGAGAAGCAAATGATGGTGTTGGGCCGAGCTTTGATGGCAAACCCCAAACTACTGTTGTTGGATGAACCTTCCCTGGGCTTGAGCCCTCTCATGGTCAAGGAGATCTTCTTGGTCATTGAGCAGATTAACAAGGAGAGGAAAAACTCGATTCTTCTTGTGGAACAGAACGCTATGGCTGCTCTTTCTATTGCCGATTACGCCTATGTCATGGAAACCGGAAGAATCGTGCTCGACGGCTTTGCCGAAAAACTGAGAGAAAATGAAGACATAAAGGAGTTCTATCTCGGGTTAAGCAACGTTGGTAAAAGGAAGAACTATCGGGAGGTCAAACACTATAAGAGACGGAAAAGATGGTTGTCTTGAGATATCCTCATGTTACAGTTATATGCTCTGTCTGGAACCCTTGTCCCGGAAATGAGTGTACCTCCCAGACCGTTCACGATACAATCGCACTGAAATCCTGGGTTCCCTAATCGGTTTTCCCCACCCAACTGAGGAGTTCCTCTGTTGATATGTCGTTGAAGTCGTAAAAGAACTGGAAGAGTTCTCGGTATTTTCTTGTCAGGTTCCAACCTTTATCGCATCCTCAGGAGATAGTCTGTCTTTCAGTTCTTTGAAGGCTTTGATCTGATCAAATAGATCCCTGGCACAAGAGTTCTCACCGTGCAGAGCCCCCTTGTTTTCGGATATTGTTTGGAGGAGAAGAAGAGGCTTTTTATAAGGGCCGATACTCCTGTATTTGTAGCAAAAGGTCTCTCTTATATCGAGGTGTTTTTTGGCGTGGAACTTTCAATAGCATCTATCAGCCTGTCATAAATCTATGTGCCGCCATAGGCAATATCCCCTGACAGCCATGATTCAATATTGCCAATATACGGATCAAGAAGACTTTTGCGCTTTTTTTTGACTATCTGGAAACTCAGGGTCCTCAAGGTACTATCTTAAACGTATTCCAGCCGATTCCCAATGTCCTGGCGATTTCCCGTTGGCTAAGACCTTTTTTATGCAAGGTGATTATGTCCAATATGGTCTCCTTTTTTCAAGGCCATCCTCCTGTTAAATTGGGATTAAACTTCTCATCTTAGTCTTGATCCCTTACCTCTACCAGGGTGGCTCACTTTTAAACGACCATTTACAGCATCTTGCGATCTAAAAATGACTGTGTATTCAGCGTTATCTTCTAATCGAGTGACGAAATATATGTCATTGCTGGTCCAGAGCGGAAACAGTTCGTGATTGTTATAGGCACGATCTATGACAACAATAGATCATGGAGTAAGAGGCACTTTTCTGGCGGCAGTGACATCATGTTTTCTGCCGTTTGAGATGTAAGAATAAGTTGGCAAATATCCATCCTGACCCAGGAGAAGATGGATCTTTACCGTCACTTTGGTCCTTCGGAACTTGGCACATAGAAACAGAGGCAAACAAAGGGCCATGGTGGAACAATCAAGTGAGAGAAGTCTGTTTTTGAATCGGAATTTGTGTTTTGCGGGTGCTGATTTTTTGCAGATTTCAAGGGGCTAATTAAACAAGTCACGGTACATTTGACAAGGTCTTTTAGAATACGCATAGGGCAGTGTTGATTTTTTCGGGCACCGTTCATCCCCAAATGACCAAGTTTTCCCATACAGCAAGATAGTTCGCCGTAAATCTCTCAAAGGCTTTTTGCTTGGACTATTTGACAAAAGAGCATGGCAATAAAGTGCTCCCAAGAATTGAAGCCCTTGGCATAGCGTTCAGCTTTGTGTTTGATGACCAGGCTGTAAGAATCATTGCGATTGAAAACACCGATCAGTTGACTAAATAGACTCGCACAGCGTACCATTGATGAGTCCTTCTATTTTGGGGTTTAAGTTTCGTTTCCAAAACCAAAATGCCCCAACTGGAGGACAATTTTTAAATTTTATCTAAAGATCGTTATTGGACAGGAGTGAGCCTACACATACAGTTGAACCAACAGTCTTTTTCGCATTTGCCTACACGATACTGCGGTGCCGGCTCCATTGGAAGGGATCAGGAATATATTTGTGAGTAATTGTTATATGAGTGCTGAAGCAACAAAACAAATTAAACTGTATCTGGACGGTATTAACATCGATGTATCACGCCGTGGCCGACCCTCAAGCCAGCAAAAGAATTCGAATGCTGAAAGAAAACAATTCAAAAATGATAAAAATAACAGAAGAATTTAAACGAATTACGCAATACGCACCAAAAGATTACGTCATGGGAAAAAAATCTGGATATCGATGCGGCTACCAGGGAGTAGGTCCTCGAAGCATCCTTGCGACACAGTGGGGGCTCGGCATCCCCTTCCGGTTGACTCGAAAATGAGAAATCGTTAGGCTGAATCCTGCGCGAATTTGATGGATTAGGCTTAAACAGGGAACCGGCCCTCAACCGAAATCGAAGGATGCCCTATGGAAAGTAACCGTATTTGCAGAATTTGCACCGTGCTTCACGTCAACACCCTATGCCGCCTTTACGAGCAGGGAATCCAGGACGGAAACACAAAGGGGAACCAGGACCTCAAGGCCATGGTGAATCTGGCCCATGAACGTGGGTGCCAGCCCGGGAAAGAGGTTCTGGAGCGAGGGCTGGACCCTTCAGTGGTCCTGCAGATATGCTGGAACATCTCCTCCGTGCTGGAAGATCGGGATTTCGAGGCAAGAGGAATCGATCATGGAAGACGGTGACCGGGATCCCACAGACCTGATGGAAGAAGGAGTCGACTTCGACGAATTCCCTGAAGGGGATGGTGTCGCGGTCCTTTCCCTCACGGGACGTGTCATGTCCGCAAACCTTCAGGCAGAGAGGCTTCTTCATCGAAGGCTTCCCCGTGGTCGCGACCTCCGGTTCAATGAAATCATCTCGGCGGAATACCGACAGGAGGCCATGGACGCCTGGGAGAAGGCCCTTGAGGGCCACTCCCGATCCAACCTGATGGCCAAGGTCTACCTGGACTCCGGGCTACCCGTGTCGGTCACCTTTTCCATGAATCCCCTGTACGGCCAAGGGGCGAAGAAAGTGATCGGTGTCCTCCTCACCCTTAGAGATCAGGCCTCGACGCAGCCCAAACGGCCGGATCGGTGGCGTGAACCGGTCTGGGAATACGATTCCCTGTTCGAGCACCTGGCCGAAGGCATTTTCACGGTCAACAACCGGTGGCGAATCACCTCCTTCAACCGGCGGGCTCAGGAGATCACGGGGTTCCGGCGCGAAGAGGTCCTGGGGCGCAACTGCTGGGATATCTTCCGCAGCGACCTGTGCAAGAGCAACTGTCCTCTTAAGATCACCATGGAGACGGGCGTCCTGAGAATGGACCAGGACGTCCGGATCGTGGATAAGGGAGGCCACTCCCAGTCCATTCTCGTAAACACGTCGGTCATCAAGAACAAGCGCGGCCTGGTGATGGGTGCGGTAGAGAGCTTTCGGCCGATCGCCCAGGTGGATCCGTCGGAGGAATCAGGTGTCACCTTGGGAGAGCGTCCCCACCAGATCGTCGGAAAGAGCCCCGGACTCAACCAGGTCCTCAGCATGCTCCCGGACGTGGCCGCCTCAGACGCCACGGTGCTTATCGAGGGTGAGTCCGGAACGGGCAAGGAACTGATCGCCAAGGCCATTCACGCCCAGAGCCCCAGAGCCAGAGGCCCTTTTGTGGCGGTCAACTGCTCTGCGCTGGCCGAGACCCTGCTCGAATCCGAGCTCTTCGGCCATGTCAAGGCGGCATTTACCGGGGCCTTGAGCAACAGGGTCGGCCGATTCGAGCTCGCCAAGTCCGGGACCCTGTTCCTGGATGAAGTGGGTGAAATCAAGCCCGAGATCCAGATCAAGCTCCTGCGGGTTTTGGAAGAGCGTGTTTTCGAGCGGGTGGGCGGCACGAGGCAGATTCGCATGGACTCGCGGATCATCGCCGCCACGAACAAGAGACTGGCCCGGGAGGTGGCGCGGGGACGATTTCGGGAGGATCTCTACTATCGACTCCGCACCGTCCCCATCTCCATCCCCCCTCTCAGGGAACGCGTCTCCGACATCCCGCTCCTCATCGATCATTTTCTGACGGTCTTCAATCGAAGGTATAAAAAAAGTGTCCGCGGCGTGGACCCCAAGGTCCTTCGTCTCTTCCGGCGATATGCCTGGCCGGGAAACGTCCGGGAGCTGGAACACGCCCTGGAGCATGCCTTCGTGTTCGTCAAGGGGCCCATCATCACGGTTTCCCACCTCCCCGAGTTCGAAAGCCCCCAGGTTCCAAAGACCGACGGCCCGCCCCCTAGTAGAGCCGCCAACAGCTGGGAAGACGAAAAGATCACCCTGAAGCGGGCCCTGGAAAAGACCCAGGGCCGCCGAGATGCCGCTGCCTACATGCTGGGTATCAGCCGAAGCACTCTTTGGCGAAAGATGAAGAGCCACGGGCTCATCTGACTTCTTCATGCCCTGCCATATCTCTTTGCGTTGCCTCTATTTCATAAATACATAAAATTGTTTCAAACCTGCTGAAACGTCATGCATGAAACACGGCAAAGCCATTTTATATAATTACATTATTGTTTAAGGCTAGTTATAGGTTTCATTCAGTGCGTCTTGTTTCAATCATGAAACACAAAAACAACCTTCCAGTCCACTGCAAATCCTTAAATCCTACATGATTTCAATAGGTTTATCTTATGGCACACCTGTTGCTCTTTGTTCCCAATCAGAGAAGGCTCAATTATCGGTGACGACCCATATGATGACCCTATTATGAGAAAGGAAGAGCAACGTGAAACAGGAGCGCAAGAACATCGACACCATTCTGGAGAGCTACCCTGGGGAACCGCGGTATCTCATCAGCCTGCTCCAGGACGTGCAGGGCGAGTTCAACTACATCTCCGAGGAGAACATGAACCTTATCTGCGACCACGTCGAGGTCCCCCTGACCCAGGCCTGGGCCGTGGCCACCTTTTACAAGTCCTTCAGCCTGGAGCCACGTGGCGAGCACGAGATCAAGGTGTGCCTCGGCACAGCTTGCCACCTCAAGGGAGGAGAGCGGCTCGTGGACAACCTGACCCGGGAGCTCGGTATCGCACCCGGAGAGACCACGCAGGACCTCCGGTTTACCCTGGACACGGTGAACTGTCTCGGCGCCTGCGCACTGGCGCCGATGGCGGTGGTGGATGAGGAGTACCAGTCCCAAGTCACGTCCCGGAAGCTCAACAAAATCATCAAGAAGCTTTCATCGGACTAAGGAGGAAACCATGGCTCAAGTGAGTACGGCGGAAGAACGTGGCAAGCGCCTCGAATCGGTAGAGGAACTCGAGATCTTCCGGGAACAGCTCCTTTCCGAACGGGATCCGGATCGCCCCTGCATCATCGTATGCCATGGCACTGGCTGCCGGGCGAACGGCAGCCCCAAGGTGGCCGATGCCCTGACGGCGGCCATCCGCGCAGCGAAGCTGGACACAGCGGTGATTCCACAGATCAAGGCCACGGGATGCCACGGATTCTGCTCCTGCGGTCCCCTTGTCATCATGGAGCCTTCCGGTATCTTTTACCAGCAGGTCAAGCCAGGGGATGCAGAGGAGATCGTTCAGACGACCCTTGTGGAGGGAAAACCCGTGGAGCGGTTGCTCTACAAGGATCCCAAGACAGGAGAGCCAATCGCTTACCACGAAGACATCCCCTTTTACAAGTACCAGGAACGGATCGTCATGCGCCATATTGGCCATATAGACCCCCGTGACCTGAAGGACAGCATCGCAGCAGGCGCTTACAAGGGGCTGGCCAAGGTGCTGACCAGCATGACCCCGGAGCAGGTGGTCTCCGAAGTGGAGATATCGGGGCTTCGGGGGCGAGGAGGAGCCGGTTTCCCAACAGGCCGTAAGTGGCAGACGGCGATCCGGGCCGCGCAGCGCAAGAACAAGCCTCTCTATGTGGTGGTCAACGGCGACGAGGGTGATCCCGGAGCTTTCATGGACCGTACCCTGATGGAAGGCGACCCCCACGCCGTGATAGAGGGACTTATCATCGGTGCCTACGCCATGGGATCCCACCAGGGTTTCATGTACGTGCGCGCCGAGTACCCCCTGGCCATCGAGCACCTGAACATCGCCATGGAACAGGCCCGGGAGCTGGGACTCCTCGGGGAACACATCCTCGGCAGCGGGTTCTCCTTCGACGTGCAGATCAACCGAGGCGCGGGCGCTTTCGTGTGTGGTGAGTCCACGGCCCTGTTCACCTCCATCGAGGGCCGGGCCGGCGAGCCGAAACCCAAGTACGTCCGATCCGCCGAGGAAGGGCTCTGGGGCAACCCGACGGTCCTGAACAACGTGGAGACCTGGTGCAATGTCCCGATCATCATCCAGAACGGGGCGGACTGGTACTCTGGACTCGGTGTCTCTCACAGCACGGGCACCAAGGTATTCTCCTTGGTGGGTAAGGTGAACAACGTGGGGCTGGTGGAGGTCCCCATGGGCATGCCCTTGGAGGACCTGATCGAAAAGATCGGGGGCGGCGTGCCGGGGCAGGATCATTTCAAGGCCGTCCAGACAGGCGGGCCTTCCGGGGGCTGCATCCCCCATGATCTGGCCAAGACGCCCGTGGACTTTGATTCCCTGACCAAGGCCGGATCCATGATGGGCTCGGGCGGTATGATCGTGATGGATGAGCGCGACTGTGTGGTGGATGTGGCCCGATACTTCCTCCGTTTCCTGGAGGACGAATCCTGCGGGAAATGTCTTCCCTGCCGGCTGGGGCTCAAGAGCATGCTCCAGTTCCTGGACGCCTTTGCCCGGGGCGAAGGATCGATCGACGACATCAAGGACCTGGAAAGCCTGGCCAAGGCCGTCCAGGACGGGGCCCTCTGCGCACTGGGAGGCAGCGCACCCAACCCGGTCCTGACGACGCTTCGGTACTTCCGGGATGAGTACGAGGCCCATATTCGTGACCACAAGTGTCCCGCCGGGGTCTGCAGGGAACTGATCACTTACCGCATCGATCCCGATGCCTGCACGGGCTGCGGGACGTGCGCCCGAAGCTGCCCCCAGCAGTGTATCACCGGTGAGAAGAAGCTCCATACCATCGACGAGGCCCAATGCATTCGCTGCGGCATATGCATGGAATCCTGCAAGTTCGCCGCAGTCGTTGTGGAATAGCGAGGGAGATCATGAGCAAAGAAAAAAAGAAAAACGAAGGAAAGATCCGCTTCACCATCGACGGCAAAGCCGTCGAAGCCGAGCCGCGGTGGACGGTCCTGGACACGGCCCGGCATTACGGCATTCCCATTCCCACTCTCTGCTACCACGAGGCGGTCAAGCCCAGCGGCGCGTGCCGCCTGTGCGTGGTGGAGGCGAAGCAGGGGAACTGGTCCAAGGTGGTCATCTCCTGCATGTACCCCCCCTCGGTGGGCGTGGAGATCGAGACGAAATCCGAGCGCGTTCTCAATGTCCGCCGTTGGATTCTGGAGATGCTTCTGGCCGAGTGCCCAGCCTCCAAGGAGATTCAACAGCTGGCCGCAGAGTACGGCGTCCAGAAGACCCGATTCAAGGTGAAAAACCCGGAGGAGCAGTGCCTCCTCTGCGGTCTGTGTGTCCGCGTGTGCCAGGAAGTGGTGGGTGTGCGAGCCATCTCGTTCGGTTCCCGGGGGGTGCACAAGTATGTGGCGACACCATACATGATCCCCAACCAGGCCTGTATCGGATGTGGATCCTGCGTCACCGTCTGCCCGACAGGCGCCATGCAGGCGCGTCTGGATAGGGTGCGTGGTGACATTTCCGAACGAACCGGCCACGGCTTTGCCCATTAAGGAGGGAAAAATGACAATAAAGACGACTTCCAAAAAATCGTCCGTGACAGGGGCCAAGCTGAGCGTCTTCCTCTGTCAGTGCGGAGGAAAAATCGACGGCAAGGTGGATCTGGCCCATCTGAAAAAAGCCGTAAAAGCCATCCCGGAAGTGGACTATGTTCAGATCCTGCCCTACAGTTGCATCCTGCCGGGTCTAAGTGAAATTCGAAAGACCGTGACCGAGCAGAAGATCGAGCGGCTGATCGTGGCCGGTTGCGAGCGGCGCATTCTCCTGAGCAAGTTCGAAAAGGAACTGAAGGATCTGGGGCTAGCCGAAGGTCAGATCGATTTGGTCAACGTTCGCGACTACGTGGCCGCGGTGAATCTGGGCGAACCCGAGGCCCTGGCCGAAAAGGCGGCCAAGCTCATAGCGGCCTCAGCGGCCGGTCTGAAGGCCTTGGTCCCCGCCGAGCCCCAAAAGATCGAGATCAAGGGCCCGGTGATGATCCTCGGCGGAGGCGTGGCAACCTACTCCGCGGCCCAGGAGTTCGCCCGCAACGGCATCGAGGCCCTCATGGCGGTGAAGACCGAGGACATCAAGGATGAGATTCGAATCCTCCACGAGCGGTATCCCGGCGAGCGTCACTATCACGATCGTCTGATGAAGATCATGACCGAGGTGGATTCGAGCGCCCTGATCACGCGCATAGCAGTAGGAGAGCTAGAGCAGGTGCTCGGATGCGTGGGCGACTACACCGTGACCTTCTCGTCCGAAGGAGACGGTCCCCCGAGCGTCTATCAGGCTGGCACTATCATTGCGGCCCTGGACGGGGAGATGCTCAACCAGGGGTCCGAATTCGGTCACGACGGCAAGCGTGTGCTCTGCCATACCGAGATGGAGGAGTACATCTGGCTGCACGGCGTTCCGAGCCATTGTCTGGTCTTCTGGATCAACGACCTCGAAACGGATCGTCCCTATGCCAACCTATCCGCTCGGACCGCATGGAACATGGTCCTCTACATGTGCGAGAACAACGCAAAATGCGATGTGACCATCCTGTACAACGACACCACCACCCTGCCGCTTAGCACGGCAGAACGTGTTCAGGCCCGAAAGATGAACATCCGGTGGATTCCCTATGACCACCACGTCCGTCCCACGGTCCAGGACGGGTTCATCACCTATGACGAGCCCGGCAGCCATATCGAACGGGAGCTGCCCTGGGATCAGCTCGTGCTCTCGCCGAAACGTTACCCCGGCACTGAGCAGCTCAAGGTCGCGAAAATCCTCGGTCTCGATGTGAACGGAGACGATTTTCTGGAGCGAAACCCGCAGATGGTGCGCCCCGAGCAGGTGGGCATGGAGGAGAAATTCCTGGCTGGTTCCGCCCGGAACCCGTGCGATCTGCACGAGACCCTCAGACAAGGCCGGCGAGCCGCCCACAAGTGCACGGAGATCATCAAGAGAGCAATGGCCGGCGATCTCTACGCCCCCCGCATGGTATGCACCGTGGACCAGGAAAAGTGCATCGGCTGCGGCCTATGCAAGGAGATCTGCGACTGCGGCGGCATCGTCCCCGTGGAGGGCCCCGGCGGCAACATCCCCCGGGTAGTGGACCCCATGACCTGCACAGGCGGAGGAACATGTGCAGCAGCCTGCCCGTACCACGCCCTTTCCCTCCAGAACAACACGACCTCCCAGCGGGAGGCCCGGGTCACGGCCCTGGCCAACCGGCTGACCCAAGGGGAGATCATGGGCTTCGGCTGCCAGTGGGGCGGCGCCGCCGCAACGGACAACGCAGGCGTGCGGGGCATTCACTACGATGAGCGATTTCACCTCCTGCCCATCGACTGCGTCGGACAGCTCGACCCCGTGGTCATGGGACGAGCCTTTTTGGAAGGAGCGAACGGCCTTCTGCTCCTGGGATGCCCGCCAGAGGAGTGCCATCACAGCTACGGTCTGGATCACACCTGGAGCCGGGTCCTGCTCGTCAGGAAGCTGCTGACCTTGATCGGCCTGGAGCGTGACCGGATCGCCCTGGCCCACATAGATCTGAACCGTCCGGAGCAGCTCGCCAAGACGGTGAACCGTTTCATGGCCATGATGGACGAGATCGGGCCCATCAACCGGGACTATGCCATGATGACCAAGATCCGGGACCTCTACGACACGCTCAATAATTCGCGCGTCCGGTGGGTCTTGGGTGCCAGCCTTCGAAGGCCCTGGGAGACCATCTATCCGGCTGATCAGCGAAACGCCCTGGCCTTTGATGAGACCTTCTCGGATGTGGTGATAGAGGAGTTCCTTCGGATCCGTCTCGTGAACTACCTCAGAAGCGAGGGCAAGGTCATTCACCTGAAAGACATCGTGACGTCCCTCGGCGAGGAAAAACAGCGCGTGCTCCTATGCCTCAAGGACCTCTCCGACGAGGGCATGATCTCCCGGATTTACAAGGATCGCATCCCCTACTACACACTCCAGTAGGCTGGCATGCCGGCGGATTGGTGAGGTGATAAGAATTCCCCTTTTTGGGGAAGAGATATTGCGAAAACGGGCTTGGACGTCAAAGGAAATGTGACCGCGGGATATTATATGATCGGGACAAGGCGCCACAGCAGGAGAGTCTAAGTTCAGAGCGGGCCCGCATGCGGTGAAGGTGTCATGCGCGTCTATGAGGCCGATAAATCTCGAAATGGTGGAAATTTGATTAGGTGAACATGATATCATTATCCCACTGAAGTCCCAAGAGGTGTAGTGATGATTTCTATAATAAAGAAATTCACCCGGATGATGGTGACCCTGAACACCTATTCAGGATCGCAAGCCGAGAGAGGATAGGAGCTTTTGCCACTCAACTCGATGCGATTGGCCGTTACGGCATGGACTATTAAGATGTTCCTTATTTCGTGAAACTCAATTCCAAGACTCATCTTGTGAAGACCGACCAGCCCGACCCATTCAATGACCAGTGGCTGGACGGTTGTCTTATTGCTGGTGCTACAGGTGTTGCCGCACGCATTGGGGCCGATTTAGTAAGAATCAATTATCCCAAAAAAGCGGATAGTGAATCGAGCGAGATCTTGAAGGAAGCCGTCCTTGCAACAGACCGTACAAAGGTAGTATGCGCGGTTGGCTCCAGTGATGATGTCGAATCGTTTCTCAAAAGACTATACGACCAAATCCAAGTGGGTGGAGCCGCGGAAAATGCCGCCGGGCGAAATATTTATCAGAAGTCTCTAAACGAAACAATCCGTATGTGCAATGCTGTTTATGCAATACGTATGGAGAAAAAGAATGTAGAAGAAGCCATGAAGATCTACAATAGTGCGTAATTTTCATATGTGGGGACAGATCACTACTCAACAATTGAGCCACTAGGGTTCCAATGTCTGTGGAAGGAGGACTATTATGGAAAACCTAATCGTAAAAGACTTAATGGTCGCAATTGATGAATACGCAACAATTTCGATAGGGGCAACTCTGTATGAGGCGGTCATGGCCCTGGAAGACGCTCAGAAGAGATTCGACAAAGACAGGCATAAGCACAGAGCTATCATTGTCTTTGATGAAGGCAATCATATCTCAGGAAAGATCAGTCAGTTGGATGTGATCAGAGGCCTGGAACCGGGATACAAAGAAATAGGGAATATCAAAGGCATATCACATACCGGTTTCAGCCCTGATTTCTTTAAATCGATGATAGAGAAATACAATTTATGGCAAAGACCATTGGATCATATCTGTTCCAAGGCATCTGAAATAAGAGTCGAAGATGTCATGTACATGCCGACTGAGGATGAATATGTGCAAGAGAGTGCGTCTCTCAACGAAGCAATGCATCAACTCGTCATGGGGCATCATCAATCTCTGCTTGTAATGAGAGGTGAAGAGATTGTGGGTGTCCTGCGGCTGACAGACGTCTTTGAGGAGGTGTACCAGAGAATGAAAACATGCGTAAGTTTTGACAATTGATGTCTGTACAGGGAGATATGGATTTCCAGAAGTTGGTCGCTCACAGCGATTCAGCCGCTGCCATTGCAAGAGGGAAAAGATGAAAGAAGCGCTATTCTATCGAGCAATTAAAGGGAACAAACTAAAATGCAATCTTTGTAATCATCAGTGCAAGATCGCGGATGGTAAACGAGGTGTTTGCAGTGTGAGAGAAAATAGAGCCGGAACGCTTCATAGTCTCGTATATGGCAAAATCATTGCTGAACATATCGACCCCATAGAGAAAAAGCCTTTGTTTCACTTCGTGCCTGGGTCAAGGGCATTTTCTATTGGAAGCGTGGGCTGCAACTTTCACTGTAAGCATTGCCAGAATTCTGATATCTCTCAATACCCCCGTGAACACAATGGGGATATTATAGGACAGGATCGGAGCCCGGAACAGATTGTTGCGGCCGCAAAAAATGCTGGTTGCGAATCAATAGCCTACACATACACTGAACCAACAGTCTTTTTCGAATTTGCCTACAATACTGCCGTACTAGCTCAAAAGGAAGGGATCAGGAATATATTTGTGAGTAATGGCTATATGAGTGCTGAAGCAACAAAACAAATTGCACCATATCTGGACGGTATTAACATTGATTTAAAAGCATTTACTGAGAAGTTTTACAATGAAATCTGCGGAGCCCATCTCAAGCCTGTGTTGGAAACGATCCGCCTGATGAAAGAGCTGAGGGTTTGGGTAGAAGTAACGACACTCATTATACCTGGATGCAATGACAGTGAACAAGAACTCCGTGATATAGCACAATTCATAAGAGGCATCGGTCCCGAAATACCATGGCATGTCACCCAGTTCTATCCCACATATAAGTTGGCGGATCTGCCACGAACCCCTGTTTCTACCCTGCGGCATGCCAGGGAGATCGCCATTGAAGAGGGGTTGCGTTATGTATACGAGGGAAATGTACCCGGTGAAGGAGGTGAGAATACATACTGCTATTCTTGCAACGCCATCCTTATTGAGCGGTATGGTGTAACATTAAAACAAAATCATTTGAAAGATGGCAACTGTCCCCATTGTCAGACAAAAATTGATGGGTTCGACATCTAAAGATATAGAATTTCTATCTGACAAGATATAGTCTAGCTCGGAGCTTCAAGTATTTCTTCGAGAGTCAGTGAGAGTTCATACACCAAATCCTGACCTCTGGGCCTATGAGTACGGTCTTTGAATCTATCGGCGGCAGACCCGAATAGAGAACGCCTTCTCCGGCAACTGTGTTGACCGGTCCTTCCCCCATATCTTGGGAGATTTGGCTGAATATACTTTGCCCTACCGCTCCTCCTCCGAAACCAAATCCACTGAAAATATGGCCGAAGTCGAAGCCCTTAAAAATGTCTTCCTGCGAGAACCTGTCCTAAAAACCCTCGACACCGTACATGTCATATTGCATTTTTTCACGGGATCGCCAGGAGTGCATAGGCCTCACTTATCTCCTTGAATTTGTCCTGTGATAATTTGTCTCCCTTATTGTAATCCAATGGTATTTGAGGGCCAGTTTTCTGTAGCCTTTCTTTATCTCCATAGAGGATGCCATGGCAAATATCAGACCTCTTACAATGCCTCAAAGGGTGTTGGTCTCTAATCCTTGCATCATTGTTTATTAATGAAAAGGCTGAAAATCTATTTACGCATAGACTTTTCAGGGCCGCCCTAACTTCTGCAGGCACTGTTCCGCGACGATAGTTATAGGCTCCATGCTGGGCTCGGAAGAGATGTCCGGGTTCCCTGCAGCAGCGAAGACTGTTAATTCTTCGACCGTTTTCTTTCCCAGAATCAGGGCACTGACGGTATCGATCTCTTTTACGGGAGCAATATCCGTGCTTAATATCTGCCCTCCTATGATTGTCCTCTTGCTCGCATCAAATACCAATTTCAGGGTCCAGGGGCTGGTACCTGGTATCATACCGTGCTTGCTCCTGGAGTCTACGGCCGCGCTTACCGTCTCAATGCCTTCGTTGTGTGCTTGATCCTCGGTGAGTCCAGTGGCCGCCACATTCATATCGATCAGGTTGCAGGCCGATGCGTTCAATATCCCAGGAAACGGTATCTCATATCCAGCTAGTCGCTTTGCCGCCAGCCTTCCCATGAGAACGGCAGGTCCGCGAAGAGCTCCTGGGTTCGACCTCCCTGTTACGAAGTGCTTGTTGTCGGCACAGTCTCCCGCAGCCAGGATGTCAGGATCGGATGTTTCCAGGAACTGGTTGACTTTGATGCCGTATGGGCCTATCTCAAGCCCCATGTTTTTCGCTAATCCGAGATTCGGTGCCGTACCAACATTCATAAAAACCATGTCGGATTTTATTGTCTCACCGGATTCCAGCTTTACGGCTGAAACACGTCCGTTGCCCCGAATTTCAACGACCTTTTCCTCCATTTTCAACTTAAGGCCTCTTCCCTTCAAGTATTCCTCAACCCGGTTGCACATCTCCTCGTCAAGCATAGCCGAGAGGGGGTGTTTCAATAGTTCGACAATGGTTATCTCATGGTCGGGGTTTGCCTGCTTGAGAAGGACCGCTATTTCCAGGCTTATAAAGCCGGCTCCAATAAGGGTCAACTCCCTGGGATTTTGTCTTGCCATAAACTCTTGAATTGCCTCGGCATGTCTTAGTGAGCGAAGAGTGAAAACACCCTCAAGTTCCTTCCCGGGAATCGGTGGGAGCACAGGGCTTGATCCGGTGCTCATGATCAATTTGTCGTAAGTATACTCATTTCCGCTCTCGGTAGAGACCTTCTTTGCACCCCGGTCTACATCGGTGACGTGATCAATGACAACATTCACTCCGGCATCAGAGAGCTTCTTGTCCGGATTTACAATTGAATCTCCTGTGACCAGACCGGCCACGACATGAGGCAGCGCTCACCTGACTATGAAGTGCTTCTCATCCCTTATGTTTATCACATCAACTTCAGGCATGAGTTTTTTGGAAAGAATGGAGGCCGGTCCTCCAACGCCACCGCATCCTATTATTAGCAGCTTTTCATTAGGTTTCATCCGCTATTTCCTCCTTATGAATTAAAGTATTTGTTTTGAGCGGACCCGAGACGTAGTCTGAGTTCCACCAGTTCGTTTTCGTTTTTCCTCAATAAGGGTTTCTAGCTCCTCAATTAAAAGAAGCTGCCAAGGTTTGACTGAATGGGCCAACAGCGCGTCCTTTCAATCTTTAAGTTCTTCCTCAAGCTTCCATGGTTCCTTTTCCAGTTGTTCAGTTCTCATCATAACTCTACATTCAGATGGCACGTAGTTTTTTCAGTTGGTCAAAGAGAATTGATTAAAAGCGATCTAGAGATATGGGATGTCCCTGAAATTTTCTATGTCATTACTACAACAGCCCTGTCATTTTAGAAAGGTCATTAGGGTCTTTGAAAGCCCTGCCTGTGATTGAAGCCCCACAAAACGTTGTATTTCGTTGCCGTTCTTGAAAATGATCAATGTGGGGATACTTTTGATGCCCAGGTTGAAAGCCATTTCAAGGTTCTTGTCGATATTAACGGATGCAATGAATGCCTTGCCTTCAAATTGACCGGCAAGTTGCTGTATTATCGGCTCCTGCAAGCGGCAAGGAGCGGACCAGGGCACGCTGAAATCTATGAGGACTAGACCTTTCATTTTTGCTTTTTCCAAATCCTCGCCGGATTTTATCTCTACTACTCCCAAAATTTTGACCCCAATTTCACAATGAAATCTCAGCCATAGTCTTCAGTGTGGGTGTTTTCACCTTATACAATCAAGAATCATGCCGGTCATCGGAGTGGGGATTTTTGAATGGTATTCCCTGGGGGGAAGGCGTTAACATTTTGAAATGCCATATCAAAATCTGATCTCAAGGGCCCCCGACAGATTAGCGTATTAGATTTAATCAACTTGACAGAAAGCGGTAACGTTACTTATTATGTAGATAGTGTTAGGGTAACGTTAACTTCGTATGCTTATTCGTGATTATTCAAAAAGGGTGCTCATGGAAAAGGGTATTTTCATTTCGGACGATGAAAAGCTAAATGTACTGGAGCCGGACTTTTCAAGTCTGCTGTTGGATGCAATTGCAGAAGGTGTTTTTACTTTGAACGAAAAGGGAGAGATATCATCCTGGAATCCTGCCATGGAACGTATTACCGGTTATAAAGGTATTGAGGCATTGGGTAAGAAATGTACGTTGCTCAATTTTTCACGTTGCTTCCAAAAGGCCTGTCCTGCGGGTATCGAAGAGTGCGGGATCTACAAGCACGGCCGCCTTGACGGAAGGGAATGCTTTTTGCGCCACAAAGACGGACACGATATTCCTGTAATAAAAAGCGCCAGGCTGGTCAGGGACAAAAATGCTTCCATAAGGGGCGTTGTCGAAACCGTGACCGATCTGACGGAAATGGAAAAAGCCAGACGTGAAGCGGAAGAAGCGAATCGACGCCTGGGAGAGAGCCACAGGTTCGATAATATTATCGGTAAAAGCCATGCCATGCAGTTGGTCTTTTCGGCTATGAAAGCGGCTGCCGCGAGTGAGGCAACCATACTTCTGCAGGGTGAGAGCGGTACAGGCAAAGAGCTTGTTGCAGGTGCTACCCACCATCATAGTTCCAGAAACGGTATGTCTTTTGTGCCGGTGAGTTGCAGTGCGCTTTCGGAGACCCTTCTAGAAAGCGAACTCTTCGGTCATGCCAAAGGGGCTTTTACCGGAGCAATTCGCGACCGTTTGGGTCGTTTTGAAGAAGCCGACGGGGGCACGATTTTTCTCGACGAGATTGGGGAAATCACCCCTCTCATTCAGGTTAAGCTCCTTCGCGTTTTGCAGGAACGGGAGCTTGAAAGGGTCGGTGAATCCAAAAGACGGAAAATTGATATCAGGATTATTGCAGCCACGAACAGGAAGCTCATTGACCTTGTCAAAAGCGGAGATTTCCGGGAAGATCTCTATTACCGTCTTAAGGTTTTTCCCATCACTATCCCTCCACTTAGGAAAAGAAAAGAGGATATCCCTCTTCTGGTCAGCCATTTTATCTCGGCACAGAATAGAAAAACAGGCAAGAACATAGCTGGCGTTACACAGTCTTCCATGAGAATTCTCATGGACTACCCTTGGCCTGGAAACGTTCGAGAACTGGAAAACGCAATTGAGCACGCCTTTGTTCTCTGCGAAATGGACTACATCGATATTTTTGATTTACCCGTCGAAATTCGGCAGCTGCCGTATCCCTCGGGTAAAACAGCAGCCGCATCTCCCGTGGTGGTCAGATCTTTGTACCGTGAAAAGCTGTCACGCGTAAATTTACTGGAAATTTTGAAGGAATGCGATTGGAACAAAGCAGAAGTAGCCCGGCGGGTGGGACTAAGCAGAACCGCCATTTGGAAGTATATGAAAAAATGGGATATCCCGCTTAAGAGGCCCGCGGAATGAGAATGATTTGCTGAACCCTGAAAGCCCGGTCTTTTGGGCGGGATTAGAAGCGTTCCTGCCTGTGTGTGCTTTCCGATTGCTAAAGCAGTAAGCAAGGACAGAAAATCAC
>JAXHUM010000045.1:0-16216 GCA_034189325.1 Thermodesulfobacteriota bacterium | reverse complement strand
TATAATACCCAGAGCGAGTAGTTTTGGGGTACTAACGCCGAGCCATAAGGCTTTTAGGTTGTATTTGATTTCTCTTGTAAGAGCCATTCTTAAATAGCTTGCGTCCGAAAATAAGAAGGAAAAAGTATGGACGAGAACCTGATATCTTCCCTTGATTACTGATTTCCGGCTGTCAGCCTATATGCGAAATTCGCCTTTATATTTAGCTTTACAACGGACACCGATCCGGGAAAAGGTGGAAAAGGAGCCGCGGAATTTGCTGCTCTGGTAGTTTCCCCATTGAGGATCTGATATGCCAATGGGTGTAGTACGTCGAACAAGTATAACCTGATAGGTGCGAAGTGATTTTTGGGCGCATTGTATTGGAAAGGCCTTCTGTATCGCCAACAATATGCCTATATGAAAGAACGACGAGGCCGCAATACAGACTCTCATTTACTGTTAGCCGGCTGGCGCGCAAAAGGAGCCTAATCCCTTTCATAATGGTTTCCCGTGCCATTTATCCACAAGTCTGTTTCTGTGTCGAACCGCCAATCGGAACTGTGGGTTTTTGTTATCTTGTTAGCCAAGTCTCGAGCGTTTTGGGTAGATAGCCTTTTGATGGCGAATGAGATCCATTCTTTGGCCTTGGAGTTTCCCAGGTCTTGCTGTTCGTTTAGTTCTAGGATCAGATCCATCTGGTCTGTGTTTCCGGCAATGAGGGCCTATGGTATCGCAGTTGGTAGAATGATGGGAGGTGGGCGCGGATGATGTATGGTGCCGGGTTTTCCATGGTCTTTTAATCCCTGGTCCTGGACCAAGGATCATCCATGGTTCAAGAAGCCGCGGTGAATAGGGTGAAAGGTATGAAAGCTTGGGGGTTTCTCACTGTGAACCGACAGGTGCCGCAACACCTGTGGGGTGGTGGGGGAGGTAGATAAAAGCACGCCCTGTTTGAATTTTTGTAAGATCTTGGTATTCTTTTATAAGTTCATTGTGTATCACTAGGGTGAATGTTTTGGTGACTGGGAGGGTGTCTGGAACCCCTGTCCCGGGAAAGGGTGTGCCTCCCAGACCGTTCACGATACAATCGCACTGAAATCCTGGGGTCCCTAATCGGCTTTCCCCACCCAACTGAGGAGTTCCTCTGTTGATATGTCGTTGATGTTGTAAAAGAACTGGAAGAGTTCTCTGTATTTTCTAATCAGGCCCCAATCCTTTACAGCATCCTCAGGGGATAGCCTGTCTTTCAGGTCGTAGAAGGCTTTGAGCTGATCAAATAGATCCTTGGCACAAGAGGTCTCTTCAGGCAGAGCCCCCCTGTTTTCCGATATGGTTTGGAGGAGGAGAAGAAGAGGCTTCTTATAAGGGCCGATAGTCCTGTAGTTGTAGTAAAAGGCCTCTCTTTTGCCGAGGTGTTTTTTGGGCGCGAAACTCTCAATAGCATCTATCAGCCTGTCAAAATCATCTTTTTGTTTGGCCGGCCGGCTTTTCTTCCTGCCAATGAACAGATCCCATTGCATGATTATGGCTCCTCAAATATTGGATTCTTATGACTCAACATCCAGGTCTTTCAATCACTCCACCCCTCAAATAACAACTGGATTCCCTATTCAGGGACGACCTCCAGGCTGAAATCAGCCGCACTCGCTGAATGGGTCAGGGCGCCGACAGAGATAAAATCCACATTGGTTTGCGCCACCTCTTTAATCCTGTCGATAGTCATGTTCCCCGATGCCTCGACCTTTATCTTTCCATTGATCATGCGGACAACCTCGGCCATCCGGCTGGGGTGCATGTTGTCGAGCAGAATAATATCCGCCCCCGCTGCAAGCGCTTCTTTGGCACCTTCCATATCTTCGACCTCGACCTCAATTCTGATCGTGTGGGGGACGCCTTTTTTGGCCTGCTCAACGGCCCTGGTAATGGATCCGGCCGCAGCAATATGATTATCTTTGATCAGGACTCCGTCAAAGAGGCCGAACCTGTGATTGACGCCCCCTCCGATGCGAACCGCGTATTTATCAAACAGCCTGTGGCCGGGTGCCGTCTTCCTGGTGTCTAAAATCTTGGCCTTCAAGGGGCCTATCTGTTCCACAAATTGCCTGGTCAGGGTGGCGATACCGCTCATGCGCTGCAAAAAGTTGAGGGCTGTCCTCTCGGCGGTGAGGAGAGCGGCCAGGGGGCCCGAGAGAAGGGTCACCTCTTTGTCGGCGGGAACGACATCGCCCTCCCCAAAGGCGTCTTTGAATACAATATCGGGGCTGACGCAATGGAAGACCCTTTTGAATACGGGAAGCCCGGCAAGCACCAGCTCCCTCCTGGTCACAAGGGAGGCCTTGCCGACGCTGTCGGGATCGACAACAGATGTCGTGGTCAAATCACCGAGGCCGATATCTTCCTCCAGGGCCAGGCGAATAATCCTCTCCGATAGAGAATGGTCATCAATCATTGATCACCTCAAAAAATTGCAGGTTTTTCTCCAGTTTTTCCAATTTGAGGGACAGGGCCTCCGCCTTTCCCCTGACTTCCTCGACTACCTCAGGAGGGGCCTTTTTCAGAAAGCCTTTATTCGCGAGTTTGTTTCTTGAGATTCCAACTTCCTTTTCAATCTTCTTGATCTTCTTTGAGAGCCTCTTTTTTTCTTCTTCAAAATCGAGAAGACCCTTCAAAAGCACATGGATCTGGTTTTGACCAAAGACCGCGGTGGCCGATGCCTTTGGTTTTTCAGCGCCTGAGGCGAGGGTCACTTCTCCGGCCTTGGCAAGTGTCTTGATATGATCCATGTTGTCTAGCAAGACAGCCGCCTCTTTTTCAGAGGAGACATCGACCAGGACATCCACCTTCTTGCCAGGCCCTATGTTCATTTCGCCCCGGATGTTGCGAATGCCGGTGATAATGCCTATAAGCAGTTCCATATCAGCCAGGGCCGCCTCATCCGTCTGCGTGTCTGACGCCTTGGGAAAGGGGGAAATCATGATACTTTGATCGGTCCCGGGAAGCTTCTGCCAGATCTCCTCTGTCACAAAGGGCATGAAGGGATGAAGGAGTTTGAGCGCAGCCTTGAAGGTCTCAAGCATGGTGGCGCGTGAGGACTCTCTGAGGATCTCATCCTCTCCGTAGAGACTCAACTTGACCATCTCAAGATACCAATCACAGAATTCATGCCATACGAATTGATAACAGGTCCCGGCCGCCTCATTGAATTGGTAGGCATCAAGGGCCTGAGCCGCCTCTTCCGACACTTGGCTGAGCCGGGTCACTATCCATTTGTCGGCAAGGGTGTAAACCCTTTTGTCATCATCTGTCTCAGGTTCACCATCCAGGTTCATGAGGATAAGACGGGCGGCATTCCAGATCTTGTTTACAAAATTGCGATAACCGACGATCCTCTCTTCAGAAAGCTTGATGTCCCTGCCCTGGGCCGCCAAGGCCGCCAGAGTAAAGCGAAAAGCATCCGTGCCGAAACGGTCCATAATTTCTAAGGGGTCAATGACATTGCCCTTGGACTTGCTCATCTTTTTCCCCTCTCCATCCCTGACAAGGGCATGGATATAGACCTCTTTAAAAGGCACATCTCCCATAAAGTGGAGTCCCATCATCATCATCCTGGCTACCCAGAAGAAGAGGATGTCAAAACCGGTGACGAGCACGGACGTGGGATAAAATGTCGTGAGTTCTTTGGTCTCTTCCGGCCATCCGAGGGTCGAGAAGGGCCACAGGGCCGAGCTGAACCATGTGTCCAGGACATCCGTCTCCTGGACCATCCGGGTCCCACTACAGGAACCACAGGATTGAGGGGTCTCCCTGGCAACAATGACCTCTTGGCAGTCCTGGCAGTACCAGGCTGGGATACGATGACCCCACCAGATCTGCCGTGAAACACACCAATCCTTGATATTCGACATCCAATCAAAGTAAACGGATTCCCAATTGGAGGGGAATATCTTTGTCCTCCCATCTTTGACGGCCTGGCTGGCCTTTTCGGCCAGAGGAGCTACCTTGACAAACCACTGTTTGGATATCAAAGGTTCAATGACCGTCTTGCAGCGGTAGCAGTGGCCGACCGCGTGTTGGTAAGTCTCTATCTTCTCGACCAGGTCTGCTTGTTGGAGATCATCCAGGATTTTCCGACGACATTCAAACCTGTCCATACCCTGATAGGGACCTGCCTGTTCGGTCATGATCCCGTTTTCGTCAATCACATTGATGATTTCGAGTTCATGGGTCTTGCCGATCTCAAAGTCGTTAGGGTCATGGGCGGGCGTGATCTTGAGAGCGCCTGTGCCGAATGTGGTGTCTACGTAATCGTCGGAAATAAGGGGAATCGGCCTGTGGAGGACCGGGAGGATTAAACGCCTTCCGGCAAGGCCCTTGTATCGTTCATCTTCAGGATTCACTGCCACGGCTGTATCGCCCAGGAGAGTCTCCGGACGGGTGGTGGCGATAGTCACATGTCCCTTGCCACTCTCGAACAGGTACCG
Organism: Thermodesulfobacteriota bacterium; assembly: GCA_034189325.1. Lineage (GTDB taxonomy): Bacteria > Desulfobacterota > DSM-4660 > Desulfatiglandales > Desulfatiglandaceae > JAXHUM01. The sequence continues at coordinate 11,753 of JAXHUM010000045.1, read as the reverse complement.
GAGATGGTAGAGATGCCCCTCCACCTCCCTGTGTTCCACCTCGAGGTCGGCCAGAGCCGTGTGGCACCTGGGACACCAGTTGATAATGTAGTCTCCGCGATAGATGAGCCCCTCCTCATAAAGGGTGACAAAGACCTCCCGGACCGCCCTTGACAGGCCTTCATCCATGGTGAAGCGCTCCCGGCTCCAATCGCATGAGCAGCCCAATCTCCTTAACTGGTTAAGGATCAGGCCTCCATATTTTTTCCGCCATTCCCAGACCAGGTCAATGAATTTTTCCCGCCCAACAGCATGGCGGTTAGTGCCCTTGTCGGCAAGATCTCGCTCGACCACATTCTGGGTGGCAATACCGGCATGATCGGTGCCGGGCTGCCAGAGCGTGTTGATGCCCTGCATCCTTTTGTACCGGATCAGAATGTCCTGCAAGGTGTTGTCGAGGGCATGCCCGATATGTAGGGTTCCGGTGACATTGGGGGGGGGAATCACAATGCAGAAGGAATCATTCCCATCACCTTCTCGTGCCTTGAACAGGCCGTTTTTTTCCCAGTATTGGTACCATTTGTCTTCAGTGTCACGAGGTTCGTAAGCTTTTCCTATGATTTCTGTTCCCATCTAAAAAGTTGCTCCTTTGGAATTAAAACGGGTATCTTTACAGCCTGTTGAGTTACCAGAATTTGAGATTTTATTCAACCCATCTGTGTCATTGGGATGAAAACCCCAGGGACCTTTTCGCTGCTTGATATCCAGGATTGATGCTTCTTTTCGCATCCATGGATAAGTGACGGGGAATCTCCAATAGAGGCCCGCCTTTACTGGGCCGAGTTTAAGGAGATGCTGCCCCTGGTGGTTGTGAGGTGCCAATGGTTTGGGGGCTGTGTAGGCGAGCCGTCAAGTCACGATTCAATCGTAAAGGAGTGTTTTACAGTCTCTGCCGCTCCATGGTTCGGATGAAAGGTCCTTTCAAGGCATGTGACATGGTCATCCCTATCGATGAGGAGAATCGTGGACGACCTGGTTCCATAATCAGGTATCGTGATGAATACCGAGGAGAGCTTCTGCTCCAGTTCGAGGCCCACTCCGGTGTTGGGAAGGCTCTCTTCGTCAACCACATGACAGTCACTCAAAAAATGGAAGATCTCGTCGGGGTGGGGCTGGTCCTCTCGTGCGAGGAGACGGCCCATGGCTTCTTTTGTCCGGACCACCTTGGGCCATGGCGTATCCAGGAGGTGATTACTCAGGCCATGTAAGCCCGGCAAGAGCCTTTTCACGCGATTGCCCCTGTTGGAATACCAATAGAGGTTGTCCTTGGTACCGAGGATCAGGTTATAACCATTGTACCTGTCTTTGTCAGTGCGAAGGGCCTCAAGATAGTCTGTGGGCTCATCGTCACCGAGCAGGAACCGGGTTATCAGCTCACCCCGTGAAGGGGCCTCATCCTTGTGCGACGCAGGGTCTCTGAAATTCGTGATCGCGGCAATGCGACCACTCCTGGTGATACCGAACCAGGTTCCGCCGGCACGGAGATCCTTCCCCGCAAGGAGGTTGGGGGCCTCTTTCCAAAAATCGAGCGGGGCGGAGGGCCTGTCATAGTATTCATCCCGGTTGGCCGCAAAGACCAACTTGTAAACAGGATGCGACTTGATTCCCAGGACAATGAGACACATCTCTTCCTCATAGGGTTTGTGTGAGGCGATGGAACGATTCCGAGGCCTCTCAGATCACAAGACCCTGCTTTTTGAAAGACAGGCTTATCTCCCTTTAAAGCAAGGCTTGCGCTTCTCCGCAAAGGCCCGCTTTCCCTCTTCAAGATCTTCGCTCCTCAAAGATTGGATGAACATCGACCTGAGCGCATCCTCCTCCTTTTCAGTTAAGAGGGTGTTTTCAGCGATTTTATAGAGGGCCTGTTTGCTCCCTTTCAGGGAAAGAGGGGCATTTTCCGATAACTCCTTGGCAAGACTGTAGGTAAAGTCTTGAAGTTTTTCACGTTCTATAACATAATTCCACATGCCCATGTCCAGGCACCGCCGGCTATCATACTGTTGGCCGGTGAGAAAAATCTCGAGGGTAGGGCCGAGGCCCAGCAGGTTAAAGAAACGCCGATATCCGGTGTAAGGATAGACAAGCCCGAGCTTGGCCGGAGGCATCGACATCTTCGCGTGCGCCGCTGCTATCCTCATATCACACCCGACAACAAGCTCGCACGCGCCTCCGTAAACACTGCCGTTTATCATGGCGATGACGGGGTAAGGAAAACGGCGAATAGCACGAAGCGCCATTTCCAGGGGAGGAGTCTCTTTGAGCATTTTCTCCTTTTCGCCCGAGGGGTGTGTGGGGAGAGCTGAAAGGTCATAACCGGCGGAAAAGACCTGATCTCCAGATCCACGTATCACAACGGTCCTTATCAGATCCTGTTTGGAGAGCTCTGAAAGGACCTCTGTCATCTCAAGTAGACACGCCGGTGTCAACCGATTCCGTTTTTCCGGTCGATCAATGGTCAGCGTGCATACGGCACCCTCCTTTTCAATGCGTAGATCGGATTCACTCGCCATCTGCTCTCCTTTTCTTAAGGCTGTTTTGTCTGACTGTCGGTAACATTAACACAACAACCTCTGCACACAAGAGAAAAGTTCAGCCTGTTGAGCGATATCCCTTTTTCGAATAAGAAAGTCCCGTACCCAGACTCTTTTCTTTGTTCTTTTGCTGATTCGGATTCGTTTTTACCGGCTCTTGATCTAAGTCAAGGAAGTTATTCTCCTTAGAGTGCATAATCAATCTCAAAACAGGAAATGGTAGGTCAGGGCGATTCTTAGGGCCCGAAAAATCAGGACACCAAAGAGGAAAAGGAGGAGGAAAAGATGTTTTGTTATCAATGTGAGCAAACGGCAAAAGGTGAAGGGTGCACCAAGATCGGTGTATGCGGCAAGCAACCCGAGGTAGCAACGTTGCAGGATCTCTTGATCTATGCGCTCAAAGGTCTGTCGCTGATGGCAGTGGAGGGAAGAAAGGCGGGGGTGAATGATAGGGAGGTCAATCGCTTTACCTGCGAGGCGGTTTTCTCAACGCTCACCAACGTCGATTTTGACCCGGACAGGTTTGTGCCGCTGATCAACCGATGTGTTGAACTGAGGGACAAGCTCAAAGCCAAGGTAAAGGAGGCGGGCGGACATACCGATTTTGCAGAGGGTCCAGCCCAATTTACGCCCGATTCAACCCTTGAGGGGCTCATCCGCCAGGGCGAGGCGGTCGGAGTAAAGTCCGATCCCGACACAAACCCTGATATCCATTCTCTTCGGCAGGTGCTTACTTACGGCATCAAAGGTGTGGCCGCCTATGCAGATCATGCCGCCATCCTCGGTCAGGAGGATGACCAGGTTTACGCCTTTATCCATGAGGGCCTTGCAGCGACGCTGAACAAGACACTTGGTCTTGATGACTGGGTTGGACTGGTCCTCAAGTGCGGAGAAATCAACCTTCGGGCCATGGAACTCCTGGATGCCGGCAATACAGGGAGATATGGACATCCGGTCCCGACCTCGGTGCCGCTGGGAACAAAGAAAGGGAAGGCCATCTTAGTCTCCGGTCACGACCTGAAAGATCTGGAGGAGATATTAAAGCAAACCGAGGGTAAGGGGATCAATGTCTACACTCATGGTGAGATGCTTCCCTGCCATGGGTATCCGGGGCTGAAAAAATACCCGCATTTCTACGGTCACTACGGGACTGCCTGGCAGAATCAGGGTAGGGAATTTTCTGAATTCCCCGGCTCAATCCTTATGACCACCAACTGTATCCAGAAGCCCAAAGAGGTCTACAAAGACAATATCTTTACTACCGGCCTGGTTGGCTGGCCCGGCATTACCCATATATCGGATAAGGACTTCACGCCGGTGATCGACAAGGCCCTTGATATGCCTGGGTTCACCGAGGATACGAACGGTAAGTCGGTAATGGTGGGTTTTGCCCGTAATTCCGTCCTGGGTGTGGCGGATAAGATCATTGAGGCGGTCAAAGGAAAGGCCCTCAGACATTTCTTCCTCATCGCGGGCTGCGACGGCGCCAAACCAGGTAGGAACTACTACACCGAGTTTGCCGAAAAGGTTCCTGACGACTGCGTGATCCTCACACTTGCCTGCGGCAAGTTTCGATTCTTTGACAAGGACCTGGGTGATATCGGGGGTATCCCGAGATTGCTGGATGTGGGTCAGTGTAATGACGCCTATTCGGCCATCCAGATTGCCGTGGCCCTGGCCGACGCATTTCAATGCGAGGTCAATGATCTGCCCCTATCCATGATCCTGTCCTGGTACGAGCAAAAGGCCGTGGCGATTCTTTTGACGCTTTTTTACCTGGGGATAAAGGATATAAGACTCGGCCCAAGCCTGCCGGCCTTTATCACGCCGAATGTCCTTGACGTCTTGGTAAAGAATTTTAACATCATGCCTATCGACACGGTGGACAAAGACCTGCAGGAGATACTAGGATAATATGAAACGAAAGATCGAAGATCGGTGTTTTTCCACCGGTCTTTGATCGAGACCATTGCATCTTAAGGAGCCTGCATATGAAATGCCCCGGACAAGATACACAATACTGGAAACCTGGCGCCATCTATGAGGCTGAGTGCCCGAAATGCGGTCAACAGGTGGAGTTCTTTAAGGATGACACCACTCGCAAGTGCAGGGCATGCGGGCATAGGTTTCTTAATCCCAGAATGGACTTCGGATGCGCGGCCTATTGCCAATACGCGGAACAGTGTATAGGCAACCTTCCTCCGGAGCTTCTTGCTGAGAAACAGGACCTTCTCAAGGATCGGGTGGCCATAGAAATGAAGCGATATCTCAAGTCTGACTTTGAGCGTATCAGCCATGCCGTGAGAGTGGCCCGGTATGCCGAGCGTATCAACAATCATGAAGGAGGGGATATAGCCGTTATATTGTGCGCCGCCTACCTCCATGATATCGGCATTCATGAGGCGGAAGAAAAGTATCACAGCGCCGCGGCCAGATATCAGGAGGAGTTAGGTCCGCCTATAGCCAGGTCCATACTCGAGAAACTGGGGGCTGATGAGAAATTGATTGATGAGGTGTGCGATATCATAGGACATCATCACCACCCACGGGATAAAGAGACGACCAATTTCAAGGTCCTTTATGATGCGGATCTGATTACCAACATTGAGGACGAACACAAAGAAAGAACAATAGACCCGGAGTGGTTGGAAAAGACGATCGAAAAATCCTTCCTGACCGAGTCCGGTGGAAGGGAGGCGAAAGAAATCCTCCTAAAGATACGAACCGAATAATAGTAGTCCAAACGACAATGAAGAGAACAATGGAGTGTTATCATGAAAGTGATGCGCAAAATAATCGAAATAGATGAGGAACGTTGTGACGGGTGCGGCCAGTGTGTGATCGAGTGCGCCGAAGGAGCACTGGAGATTGTTGATCAGAAGGCGCGGGTAGTCGCTGATAAATTCTGTGACGGCTTGGGGGCCTGCATCGGTGATTGCCCCAACGGGGCCCTGAAAATCATCGAAAAAGAGACGGATGAGTTTGACGCCGAAGCCGTGGAAGAGCACCTCAAAAAGAAAGTAGAAGAGCGTAAGCCCGACACGGAGAGCCTTGCATGTGGTTGCCCGTCCAACCAGGTTCAAACCTTCATCCCCGATATCTCTTGCGAAGTGGCCGAAGAACCTGTGAGGCCGACAGGTACGGAATCAAGACTCTCTCATTGGCCCGTCCAGATACGTCTCGTGCCTCCGACAGCCCCCTTTCTCAAAGGGGCGAGCCTTCTTGTGGCATCCGATTGTGCGCCAGTGGCCTATCCCAGGTTTCACGAGGATTTTCTGAGAGACAGGGTGGTACTGCTTGGATGCCCCAAGTTCGATGAAGTTGAGGCCTACGTGGATAAATTCGCACAGATTTTCAAGGCGAACGATATCAAGGAGATCACAGTCCTGATCATGGAGGTCCCATGTTGTTCAGGTCTTCCTGCAATCTTAAAGCGGGCCATGGATGGCGCTGGAAAGAGCATTCCAATGCAAGAGGTAGTGATCAGCGCGAGGGGCAAAATACTGAGCCGAAAAGATCAATAAACGCCTTATCTACTTACTGGCGGCAAGAGATGTCAACCCGCCGAACCAGTCGACGGGCCTGAAGCAGTGGTGCCGACTGGCATGTTATTAACGGTATTGAGATATTACAATCCTTTGGTTCAGATGAAATATACTTTATTCTCTTATTGATAAGTGCGATGTTTCGCTGTAGTGTTTACCGTTAGACCCGTGGCGTTTTGAAAGCTCATCACGAGAAGATCACACCAAAGCATGGACGGACCGGATACCCAGCCGGGAGGTATCATTATACTCCATCCACTGGTTGGAACCTTTTGGGAACAGTCCTGGAGGTCTTGTGCCTCCTCAATATATATGCGGCCAAGACAAGAAGGTTCGTTTTGATGTTGGAATGGAAAAGGGGAGGATATCATGAAATTTCCCACGATCAAGACCGCTCTTCCCGGCCCGCGGGTACAAAAGCTCATAAAAATAGATCACGAGTTCGTGTCGCCGTCTTACACGCGGAACTATCCACTTGTAGCTCAATCCGCCAAGGGCCTATGGATCCAAGATCCTGACGACAACACTTTCCTGGACTTCACTTCCGGAATCGCCGTCTGTGCCACGGGACATTGCCACCCGAAGGTCGTACAGGCAATCCAAGATCAGGCCGATAAGCTGCTCCATATGTCGGGGACCGATTTCTATTACACGCCCCAGATAGAGCTCTCACAGAAACTTGTAAGCCTGCTCCCCGGCTCAAAAGGCTATAAGGTCTATTTCGGCAATTCAGGTGCGGAGGCCGTAGAGGCGGCCTTTAAGCTGGCCCGGTGGCATACCAGACGTGAATTAAACCTCGCCTTTTTCGGTGCCTTTCACGGTCGGACCATGGGCGCGCTTTCTTTGACGGCCAGCAAGACCATCCAGAAGAAAAACTACAACCCTTTGGTCCCCGGTATTACGCATATCCCCTATGCCTATTGTTATCGTTGTCCCTACCAGCTTTGTTATCCGACTTGCGGAACCGCCTGTGTCCGGTGGCTTGAAGAGACCCTTTTTCGAACCACTGTTCCCCCGGAAGAGGTGGCGGCTATCTTTGTTGAACCGATACAAGGTGAGGGGGGCTATGTTGTGCCTCCACCTGAATTTCACCAGGAACTCTCTCAGTTGGCCGAGAAGTACGGCATCCTTTTAGTGGCCGATGAGGTCCAATCGGGCATGGGACGAACAGGGAAGATGTTCGCCATGGAGCACTTCGGGGTAAAACCGGAGATTGTCGCCTCTGCCAAGGGGATCGCCTCGGGTCTCCCCCTGGGCGCCATGATGGCCCGTGCCGATATTATGAACTGGGAGGCCGGATCCCATGCCTCCACTTTCGGCGGTAATCCGGTCTCGTGCCGGGCGGCCTTGGCAACCATCGAACTGCTGGAAGGCGGTCTCATGGAAAATGCCGTTCTCCGCGGCGAGCAGCTTATGGCAGGTTTGAAGAAGCTTCAAAATTCCATCGAATGTATCGGAGATGTCCGTGGAATCGGTCTGATGATCGGCGTTGAATTGGTCAAAGATCGTGAGACCAAAGAGCGCGCTGATGATTGGCGTGATCAAGTCGTTCAAAACGCCTTTCATAAGGGTTTGCTCCTTCTCGGGTGCGGCGAGAACACCATTCGCATTTCTCCGGCCCTCACGGTGAGCAGTGAGGAAGTGGATGTCTTTCTCAACATATTCGAGGAAAGCCTGAGAGATCTTTTCAAGTAGCACAAAAAGGGCCTTTAGAAATATTTCGGAATAGGACCATTGCCGGCTCCATGATGGGGTGCGGGAGGAGTATCATATGAGGGATATATTCAAGACACTCGGCCTGGCGGACATGAATCAGGGAGCAGGAACAGGCACTGAATGGATGGAATGTGAAGGAGACGTGCTGGAGTCGGAATCCCCCATAGATGGTCGAATCTTGGGTGGAATACGACAGACCACAGCGAACGATTATGACCGTATTGCAGCCAAGGCTGAGCGCGCTTTTAAGGAATGGCGCATGGTGCCGGCACCGAAACGTGGAGAAATCGTGAGGCAAATAGGCGACCAAATCCGTGCCCACAAAAGGGAGTTGGGGAGTGTCTTAAGCCTCGAAGTGGGAAAGATCCGAGCCGAGGCAGAGGGCGAAGTCCAAGAGATGATTGATATCTGTGATTTCGCCGTGGGTCAATCCCGTATGCTCTACGGACTGAGCATGCATAGCGAACGTCCACGACACAGGATGTATGAACAGTGGCACCCCCTCGGACCCATCGGTGTCATAACGGCATTCAATTTTCCAGTGGCTGTGTGGGCATGGAATGCGATGATCGGTTTGGTGGCAGGTGACCCGATAATCTGGAAACCTTCGAGCAAGGCGGCGCTCACCGCCATAGCAACCATGAAGGTCCTTGCCCCGGTACTAAGAGAGAACAATCTGCCTGAGGGAATTCTCAACATTGTTATAGGTAAGCGAGAGGATCTGGGCGAGGCAATGATCGTCGACCGCCGCTTGCCCCTTATCTCCGCCACAGGGAGTGTGGCAATGGGCCGGCATATAGGCCAGGTGGTTGCCCGTCGACTGGGAAAAACACTTCTGGAGTTGGGAGGGAACAACGCGGTTATCGTCACGTCGAAAGCCGACCTCGACCTTGCTGTACGGGCCATCCTTTTCGGGGCCGTGGGAACAGCCGGCCAGCGATGCACTACTATCAGAAGGGTCATTGCCCAAAAGGATATTTGGGAGGATCTCGTCGAGCGCCTGATTCGGGCCTATCGCCAGGTAAAGATCGGTGACCCGAGAAGGGAAGGGGTCTTGATGGGGCCCCTTATCGACCGACGGGCAGTAGAAGATATGCAGGCGGCCCTATTAGCCCTCAAGAGTCAGGGCGGGAAAATTCTCTATGGCGGTGAGGTCCTTTCAGGGGGCCTCTACGATACAGGCACCTATGTGTCCCCCTGTATCTGTAAAGCGCGCAACGAGGCCCCCATATTACAGAAGGAGACTTTTGCGCCGATCCTTTACGTCATCTCCTACGAAACATTGGAGGAGGCGATTGCTTACCAAAACAGCGTGCCGCAAGGCCTGAGTTCAGCGATTTTCACCAACGATCTGCTTGAAAGCGAGCAATTCCTTGGCCATGGAGGAAGCGACTGCGGCATAGCCAATGTCAACATAGGGACCTCAGGTGCTGAAATCGGAGGCGCCTTTGGAGGTGAAAAGGATAGCGGTGGAGGTCGTGAGTCGGGGTCTGATGCCTGGAAGGCCTATATGCGCAGACAGACCTGTGCCATCAATTGGTCCAGAGAAATGCCGTTGGCCCAGGGCATAGAGTTCGGGATCGGATAGGGGCACTCGCCATTGATGGCCCACTTCCGAAGGCCTTTGATCCATGCTGCATAGACCCTCAAAGGCTAACCTGGAAAAATGGGAAGAATCTTCATAGAGGGAAACCAGGCCATAGCAATGGGCGCTCTCCATGCAGGGTGCCGGTTTTTTGCCGCCTATCCCATCACACCGGCAAGCACCCTTCTTGGGTCCATGCTGGAGATCCTCCCTGGAAAGGGAGGTATTGTTCTTCAGGGTGAGGACGAGATCGCCTCTATCGGTTACTGTCTTGGGGCTTCTATGGCAGGTATGAAGGCTATGACGGCAACATCCGGCCCTGGTCTCAGCCTGTATAGCGAGAACATCTCCTTTGCCGTTGCCGGTGAGATTCCCCTGGTTATCGTTGATGTGATGCGTCAGGGTCCTTCCACAGGTTCCGCTACCCGAGGCGCCGACGGGGATGTCCAATTCATCCGTTGGGGATCGAGCGGGGGCCTGCCGATCATTGCTCTTGCCCCTACCGACGTGAGAGATTGCTATACACTCACCATTCATGCCTTCAACCTGGCCGAGCAGTTCCGCTGCCCGGTTTTCATAGCCTCCAACAAAGAAATCAGCATGACTCGTGAAACCATCGACTTGGAATCCCTCAAGCGACCGAAAGCCGTTGATCGGATCATCCATACATCCGGACCTTTTCTTCCTTTTGATGTGAAACAAGGACAGGATGTTCCCTTTTTCCGGCCCATGGGTGGGCCTGTTCCGGTGAGGCAGACATCGTCTACCCATGGTCCTGAAGGCTATATCACCATGGATGCGTCGGAGATTCAGTCCGGGTTGGAGCGATTGCAGAGAAAAATCGAATCAAATGTGTCTCTGTTCAGCTATTACGAACTTGAAAAGGTGGAAGGGGCCCATACCCTTATCGTTGTCTATGGGGTGACATCACGAGCAGCACGGGCCGCTGTGGCAGAACTTATTGAGAACGACCGGACTCTGGTTTCCCTTCTCGTCCTAAAGACTCTATGGCCCGTGCCGGAGGAGGTCTTACGCCGTGCAGCAGAGGGGATGAAGCGTGTCGTGGTGGTGGAGATGAATCTGGGTCAGTATGTCCAAGAAATACGTCGAATCCTTTGTGACTATAGAGTCGACTTTTTGGGCACAATGTCCGGTCAATTGATTTCTCCCAGAGAGATCATTGAGGAGGTCGGACGTGGCTAGTCTCCTGAACCCCGATCGTCCCCCGGCATTCTGCCCAGGTTGTTCCCACAGTCGCAGTCTCCAAGGCCTGGACCTCGCCTTCCAGAAGATGGGCCTCACAGAGGATGAAGTGATTATTGTGAGCGACATAGGCTGTGCAGGTCTTTTCGACACCTTTTTCAGAACCCATGCGTTCCACGGGCTCCACGGCCGGGCACTCACCTATGGTTCGGGCATAAAACTGGCCCAACCACATGCAAAAGTCGTTGTCGCCATGGGAGACGGTGGTCTCGGTATCGGCGGAACACACCTGCTTGCGGCCTGTCGCCGGAATCTGGATCTCACCCTCCTCGTGTTGAATAACTTCAACTTCGGTATGACGGGAGGTCAATTCTCCTGTACAACGCCCGAAACAGCCTCTTCAGCATCGGGGTTTCTCAATCTCCTTGAAAAACCAATGGATGTCTGTACCATCGCGGCCGCTGCAGGGGCTCCTTTTGTGACTCGGACCTCGGCTTATAAAAAGGATCTGTCTGAATCTCTTGTGGAGGCCCTCTCTTTTGATGGTTTTTCCGTTGTGGACATATGGGGAATCTGTACGGGACGATATGCGAAAAAGAACCCCTTGTCTCCCAAGGGTATTGACTTGGTCCTGGAGGCCCTGCCCCCTTTTCGGGGCCTGGTGCCGGCCAATGAGCGTCCGGAATATGGCTCCCATTACCGGGAGAGATCACAAAGAAAATCTGGGGAACATGACTGGATGGAGATGGAAAAGTCCGTCGAACCTTCCATCGACAAACGACGGGAAGTCCTTTTTTTGGGTGACGCAGGGGCCAGAGTGATTACCGCGGGGACCTTACTGGCCCATTCAGCGATATTGGCAGGAATGCATGTGACTCAGAAAAACGATTACAATATAACGGTTATGCGAGGCCCCTCCGTAACCGAAGTCATCATCTCACCAAAGGCCGTCGCGTACACAGGCGTGGAACATCCCGATGTGGTGTTCGCTTTGTCTCAAGAGGGTGTGGATCGTGGTTGGAACCTCCTTAAGGAAATCAAGCCACAAGGACGAATCATCCTGAATTCAGGAGTGAGCATCCCCAAAACGTCGTCACATGTTTTGGAGGTGGATTTCAAGAGGTGGGGAATTAA
>JAXHUM010000044.1:0-71952 GCA_034189325.1 Thermodesulfobacteriota bacterium | reverse complement strand
ACTCATGCGGCTCCTCCTTGCATTTGATTTTGTCCGGATTGCTCACGGCGCAAAAGGTTAAAGGTTTCTCCGTCCTTAATTCGTCTTCTAAAATGGAACAAAAGGCTCTTTGGTGCAGAGACTATTGTCGATAAAATAGTTGTCATCAAACCTCAGCCCTGGAGGGGCTCTTTAAAGATCATAAAAAATCGGCCCGATAAGGTCTGCGGTTTTCTGTAACGGTTACTTCTGCTACTCTTGTCTGAATGAACGGTGTGCGGGCGGCTCGGGAAAAATGATTGTAAAGGAGAATGAATCAAATTTCAAGAGCTTGATAAACGAGACATCTGTTCTCTCGTGACGTCAAAGGACAATTCATCTGTTACACAGTCGGTAGCCGAAGCGACATATCCTTTAACATTTTTTATTTGAGGGTTTTGGAGGTTCGAGGACGATGTTAATGAGGAGCACTTTCGACGATTTGAGTGGATCATGATTTCCCGAAGTTTCCACAAATCGGGGACAAGACTCTCAAGTTTTTCATATACCCCGTAGATGTTTTAATGCTTGATTCATAATGGGAATTACTCTACGTTTAAACGACAAGTATTGTCTCATCTTTTTTTCGATCAAAGAATGTGGGGGAATAGATATGCTGGTGGCTGATGCTGAAAAATGTGCCGGATGCGGGTTATGCGTTCCTTTTTGCCCGAATGAAGCTTTACGAGTCTGGGGGACCGTAGTGATTGTTGAGGAAAACTGCTCTGAGTGTTTCGATTGTGTTGCCTACTGCCCAACCGATGCCCTGGAGATCGAAGGGTGAAAGAACGAGGGAATAAGATGACTTCAGATGAATTGAGATGTGATGTTGCGATCATTGGTTCAGGTGTCGGTGGAATGACCGCCGCCGGCCTCCTGACACTTGCCGGCTATAAGACCATTGTGGTTGAAAAACTGCCTCTCATAGGGGGCAGATGTTCCAGCTTCAATTACAAAGGTTTTGAACTCAGTACGGGAGTTATCATCCTTCCTATGGATGGGGGGCCGATTGAGCCGATTTTTAGAGAGCTTGGCGCTGACTTTGACCTGCGCCCTCAACCGGAATACCAGTATTATCGTATCAACGGGGTGGACCATGAGGTGAGAGATGGGAAGGGGACCCTGAGAACCCTCCTCTCCTTTGTCAGTAAAGAGGAGGAGGCAACAAAGGTGATGGAAGCACTTCAGAAGACGGCAATGGGTCAGGTGCCCTCTTCTTCCATTTCCTTCCGTGACTGGCTTGCACAGCACACCGATAACCCAGGGATACTGGAAGTGTTTCAGATCATGGTGAACTTCTTGTACGGTCTCAGAATAGACGAGCTGCCTGCCCCTGAGTTTTTCTATACCCTGAGGGAGACCTCCCACCTTCGCAATTTCGGTATCGCACCCCGGGGGACAGGGAAGCTGATGCGGTCGCTGGCTGATTCTATTGAACAGAGGGGAAACCCGGTCTGGACTCGAAGTCGCGTGAAACGGATCACTGTGGAGGAAGGCACAGTTACCGGTCTGACGGTCGAGAGGGAAGGAAAAGTGATCGAAATAAAGGCCAAGGCCGTGATCAGCAACGCCGGGCCTCAGAAGACCGTGGATCTGGCCGGACAGGAGAACTTCGAAAAGAGCTATCTCAAGAAGGTGAAGGAGAACCTTCGTCCGGTTCCGTATATTTTCATTGCCATCGCGGCGGAGGAGCCCCTCCTCGGTGACAGGATGATCTTGATGTTGAGCGGCACCCGTAGGCTTCACAGTATTTCATGCCCCACCGTTCTGTGCCCGGAACTCGCCCCACCGGGGAAACATCTTTTGTATGCCGCTGCAGGACCGTCACAGTCGCTGCCCCCTTTTGACATGAAAAATGAACTCGAGTTGTGTCATCAGGACTTGAGGGAAATATTGCCGCAATTCGATGCAAAGGCCGAGATATTGATGGCCAGTTGTTTTCAAAGGGATTGGCCCCTTTATCGTACCTGGTCCGGGTATGATCTCCCCCAAAAGACGCCGATTGAAAACCTCTATAATGTTGGGGACGGGGTAAAGCCTTCGGGCATGGTAGGACTTCCGGCCTGTGCCCAGAGTGCCCATCTGGTCGTTGCAGACCTGAAAAACCGCATTGGGCCATCATGAAAGCAGGCGGGTAAGACCAGTCGAGCAAGTGCAGGGGCCTTGCCTACTGTTCAGACTGGATCGACCTTTTCCCCTATAATAACCAACTTGACTAACCAGGCTGCAACTCAAAAGACCATGTGGGGTCTCTGCCAGGATTCAAGGGTTGTCATTGTGTGGGCAAGAGTGAATGGAATGCAATGACTAATCTCTGAACAATTCCTTTTTCATCTGAACGGTCAACCCGTCCGTATGGGACAAACGGTTGAACAAGCCTTCGGCCTTGGGGAGTTCATAGGCGAAGAAATAGCGGAAGGTATAGAATTTCCCTTCGTAAAAATCCTTATCAGCTCCCGAGGGTTCGTCATCCAATGCCCTGACAATCTTAATGGCTTGCATAAGCCATTGCCATGCCACGGTGAGAATACCGAACAATTCGAGATAAAGCGTCGCATCAGCCAGAATGTGCTCTATGCCGTGCTCTTTCTGGATGTCGGCCAGATGAGCCGTCAATTGTTCAAGCTTTTCAATAGAAGTCGTCAACGCCAGCGCATAAGACTCCAGGGAGGGTATTTTCTCGGCCTCTCCAATGGTTTTTGCAACTTCATCCTTGTATAGATCAAAGGCCCGACCCCCATGCATACGGGTTTTCCGTCCCAAAAGATCGATCCCATGGATTCCGGTGGTCCCTTCATGGATGGGATGAATCCGAGCGTCCCGATAGTATTGCTCCAGGGGATAGTCGTCACAGTATCCGGAGCCTCCGAAACACTGAAGTCCCTGGCTGATACCTAGAATACCCATCTCCGATGGATAGGTTTTGGCCACCGGTGTGAGAAGATCCAGCAGAAGGGTATACTTTTGCTTCTCTTCATCGGTTCCCACCTTAATCATATCCACATATTTGCTGCATTGGAGCAAGAGGGATAAAGAGCCTTCCACTACCGATCGCTGAAACAGGAGCATCCTTTTCACGTCTGCGTGTTCAATGATGGGAACGGGAGACAGGTCGGGATTTTTCTCCTCGATCTTCCGGCCCTGTTTTCGAAGGGTGGCATAGTCCAAAGAGGAGTAGTAGGCGGCCGAGGAGATGGCCGTCGCACCCATGCCGACTCCGATCCGTGCTTCATTCATCATCTGGAACATATACCGGAGACCATTGTGGGGCTCTCCCACCAGGTAACCCCGGCAGTCGTCTTTGTCCCCGATACTGAGCTGCGTAAGGGGGCACCCCCGGTATCCCAGCTTGTGAAAAATCCCGGAGACCACAACGTCATTAGGAATGAGATCACCTTCTTCATCTATCCTTTTCTTCGGGACCACAAACAGAGAGATTCCTTTGACCCCGGGGGGGGCCCCCTGAATCTTGGCGAGCATGAGATGCACAACATTTTCGACCGCATCATGATCCCCCCCGGAGATGAAGATCTTCTGTCCACGAATTTTGTAGTACCCCTCTTCAGTGGGCTCTGCCGTGGTGGTGATATCACTCAGAGAGCTTCCCGCTTCAGGCTCGGTCAGGGCCATGGTCCCCTGCCACCGTCCCCCTCGCATATTCGGTACAAAAGTCTCGTAAAGGTCCGTGCTTCCGAAATTCTCGATAAGACGGGCCGCCCCGTCAGTGATCACTGTATAGACACTCCCTGAGTAGTTGGCGGCGCAGAAGATGAAGTTACAGCAATCGGCAATGATCTGTGGAAGCTGCTGTCCATCCAATTCTTCCGGAACGGTCATGGCAATCCACCCACCCTCGCCTAATTCTTTTAGGGCATTTCTGACGGAAGGATGTACTTTCACCACCCCGTCCACAAGCTCCGGTGGATTTCTGTCCATCTCCTGAAAATAGGGCCAGAGAAGTCCTTCCGCCAGTTCCAAGGCGGCCTGAACAAACATATCGAGCATCTTACGGTCATATTCTTCATAGTACGAATACCGTGTCAATGAGACCACATCAAAGACCTCGTACAGCATAAAGCGCAGGTTCCTCATACTCACAAACTTATCCGCCAAAATTCAGCCTCCTCTGTCATCCTGGTTGATAGGAAGGGGTTAAGATCCCAGATACCTTTGATATGGTCAATGCCTATCCGGAATAGAAGCAGTTGAACGCCAGTCCTTCCTCAGTCATTGCGAAATCCTCTGTTCTTATCAGGTAGCAGCTCCTCCTGTTCTTCTCATCAGGTTTATGAACGGAACAATTTTGTGATTAATATACGTTATTTGACCGGTTTCGGAAACACAAAAAATGTGTATCGAGGGAGATATCTTTAACACCGATTAAGTGAAAGGAGAATTCAGGGGCTCATTGGAAGACGACCCTATCCTGTGTTCCCGCGCTTTATAAACATCCGAGCTGAACCCCGAAGTCTTTGGCTTCTTCCCTCAAGAGGGTGTTTCCCTGGATCTGTTTTACATCCTGAACCTGATAGGCCCCTATTGTTCCCCTGTAGGCCATGCGACAATAGGACCCAATCCTCTGTACAAGCTGCACCACTTGGTCGGCTCCGGAAAAAGGGTCTCCTTGGGCAGTCACGACAAGAGACAATCCTTTTCCCTGCAGGGGGCCGTAGTATCCTTTGGTCGGGTCGAATTTGAAGAGACAGAAAAGTCTATCAATGACTGATTTGAGTTGGGCGGTCGGTCCAAACCAGTATACAGGCGTGGCCAGTATGAGTTCGTCGGCATCAACAATCGTTTGAAGGATGCCCTGCATATCATCCTCCAGGGCGCACTTGAATTCGTCTGTCTCCTGACACTTATAGCAGGAGATACACCCGCTGATATTTTTTTTGGCGACATGAATAGTCTCCACGTCGGCACCGGCATTCTCGGCGCCTTCCAAGACCTGGTCCAAAAGGTATCTGGTGTGTCCCTTAGTGCGAGGACTCCCTGCCAGAGCCAAGATCTTTTTCATGAATCCCTCCTTTATCCCATACTGGTCGGCTCATTGTTGAAGGTCTCACAAGTGCTCAAATATCGGGGTGCCGCTGACTACTTGACAGTTAGTCCTAAAACAAACCCTCTCCGATCCCTAAGGTTTTCGGCCGCCATGAGATTACTTTTTCATTTTTTTTGGAACAAGCCTCATCCCGCATTTGGGACACATGCCCGGCTTATCCGAGATAACATCCGCATGAGATTCCATGGGACAGGTGAATTTTGTTCCATCCATTTTCCTGGGGACCAATTTCATACCGCATTTGTAACATTTTCCCGGTTTACTCTCCGCCACATCCGCATGAGATTCCATAGGGCAGGTAAAATAGACATCATCTTTGTTCGCAGAAGCTTTCACAGGGCTGACCAGAAAAACATATGCGAGTATTCCGATCATGGCTATATTCCATATGACAAACCTGTTTCTTTTTATCTCATCCATATTATTCTCCTTTATCTTCGTTTGTTATGTTGTCTTAAAGCGTCGCTTCCTAGTATTGATCTTTGCGGTCTTCACAAAATGGGTCTGGGAAATCATTATATCCTTCCAAACAGATTATTCAATAGATTGATCATTCATGGTCCGGAACCGGAATTTGATTTCAGCAATGGCACAGTACAATACGGGAACCACAAATATAGATACGATGACAATGGCCATGCCACCGAAGGAGGGAATCGCCATAGGCACCATAATATCAGCGCCCCTTCCCGTTGAAGCAAGAACGGGAATAAGGGCCAGTATGGTTGTAGCGGTCGTCATAAGGCAGGGACGGACTCTCCTTTTGCCGGCCTCAAGGGTGGACTCCCTGATCGCTTCAATGGATGACGGTTGATTGGCCTTGAATGTTTGGTTAAGATAGGTCGCCATGATAACACCATTGTCGGTGGCAATACCGAACAGGGCCAGAAATCCGACCCATACGGCAACGCTTAAGTTAATCGGATGAACTTGAAAAAAATCACGCATAGATGTCCCAAAAACTGAGAAATTCATGAACCAGTCCTGGCCGTAAAACCAGATCATGATAAAGCCGCCTGCCCAGGCCACAATAATGCCTGAAAAAACAAGCAAGGTAGTAGGGACCGATTCAAACTGAAAGTAAAGAATAAGAAATATAATAAAGAGGGCAAGCGGGACTACCACGACGAGCTTCCTTTCAGACCTGACTTGGTTTTCATAACTCCCGGCAAAGGTATAACTCACACCGGGAGGTAGTTCAAACTCGCCGGCCTTTCTCTTGTCTTCAAGATATCTTGAGGCCTGTTCAACAGCGTCGACCTCTGCCCAGCCCTCTTTCATGTCAAAGAGCACATAGCCCACGAGAAAGGTATCTTCGCTTTTGATCACCTGCGGTCCCCTCACATAACGGATGTCGGCAAGCTGGGAAAGGGGAATCTGCTCCCCTCCCGGCGCCGGGACCAATATCCTTAAAAGCTCCTCAATGCTGTCCCTCAATTCCCTTTTGTATCGCACTCGCACCGGATAACGTTCTCGTCCTTCAACCGTTGTGGTGACTTGTTGACCCCCAACAGCCACTTCAATGACGTCCTGGACCTTTTCGAGCATGATGCCGTATCGGGCAATCGCCTTTCGATCGATATCGATCTCAAGGTAGGGTTTTCCAACAATCCTGTCCGCAATCACGGCGGCCGGTTCAACGGATGGGACTTTCTTCAGCAACTGTTCGAGCTGCAACCCCACCTTTTCTATGGTCTCGAGATCCGGTCCCT
Source organism: Thermodesulfobacteriota bacterium (assembly GCA_034189325.1). Lineage (GTDB taxonomy): Bacteria > Desulfobacterota > DSM-4660 > Desulfatiglandales > Desulfatiglandaceae > JAXHUM01. Next base: position 65,160 of record JAXHUM010000044.1, on the reverse strand, counting down.
TAACCTTGATTCCCATTGGGGCCCGCATACCGCTCTGAAGCATGACAATTCTTGCTGCAATGGGCTGCAGCTTGGGCGCCGATGTTGACCCGGGAATCTTTCCCGCCTCCACTATGGCCTCCCATATATCGTCAGGGTTTTTGATCCCTTTCCAGGCCTGTCGGCCCTCATTTAGATCGGGATTAAGAGGAGGACGCCACAGTCTAAAAGGTTTCCCCTCTGCGTCAGGGATCAACCGTCCCTCCTCATCACGGGGAAACTGACCCCTCACATAATAGGGTTTTCCATCTCTTGCCGGAACAGGCACTCCGTAAAAGTCTCTAAACAGGTCGTTCTTGTCTTCATCAAATTGAAAGGTCAGACGGTTTCCCTTTTTATCGGTCACATATTCGCCCCTGTAATTGATAATGGTTTCGATCATTGAGATCGGGGCGGGATCAAGCGGAGTCTCGGCGCGACCCAGTTTGCCGACAACCGTATCAAGTTCAGGAATACTTCGAAATGACATGTCCTGCTTTTGCAGCACATCAAGGGCCTCACCGATGGAGGCATGGGGCATGGTCGTCGGCATATACAGATAGGATCCTTCATCAAGAGGCGGCATGAACTCTTTACCCAATCCAGGGAACTTGTGGGCGATGGCGGAAACGAAAGAACTCGATCTTATGCTAAGCGGCAGCCTTTTAAACAATCCATCGAACCCGAACCATGTCAGGCCTCCGAACAGCAAGACAATCAGGGGAACCGTCATAAACAATATCTTATGTTCCAAACAGAATGCCAAGATATTGCCGTAGCCGTGCATAAAAAAACGGATGAGAATGAGGATGCCTCCTATCATACCTGCAACAAAAGCCAGATTGTAGAAAAACCCCTGTTCAGGACCAAGAGGAAGCCAATGCTTGGTTAAGACAACGGCTACAAAAAGCATGGCAAGGATATGGATGAGGTTCGTCAGAGTCTTCTGAACAATTGCTGGAATCCGCATCGAGATGAGATGATACACCCCTATAAAGGCTATGATAGCGCCCAAATACCAGGGCCCCAAAAAGGATGTCACAAGGCCCACCGCAACAATGAGGGAGTGAAAAACGATCTCCACAATCCTGTTTTTTATTCTCCCTGCAAAAAGGATATGAGAAAGAGGGGGGATGATGGTTAGAGCCACTATCACCGATGCAATGAGGGCAAACGTCTTGGTATAGGCCAAAGGGGTAAACAGCTTGCCCTCTGCGGCCTCCATGGTAAACACGGGGAGGAAGCTCACGATGGTTGTTAAAACCGCGGTTAAAACCGCGCTTCCCACTTCACTTGAAGCGCGAAATATCACTTCAAGCGATTTTTCTTCAGGCCCTGCCTCACGTAGACGCCTTAAGATATTTTCGCAAAGCACCACTCCCATATCGACCATCGTGCCTATGGCGATGGCGATTCCTGAGAGCGCAACAATATTGGCATCTACCCTAAAAAGCTTCATGGCAATAAAACAGATCAACACGGCCAGGGGTAGCAATCCTGCCACCAGGATGGAACTCCTCATATGCATGAGCATGAACATGACGACAATGATGGTGACCAAGATCTCCTGAGTCAGCGCGTTGTTCAGCGTTTCCAGAGTTTCATAGATCAGTCCTGTTCGGTCGTAAAAGGGCACAATGGTCACCTGGCTGACCGTGCCGTCAGGGAGGATCTTTTTGGGAAGGCCCGGAGAAATCTCCGCGATTCTCTTTTTTACATTCTTAATCGCGGCAAGAGGATTTTCACCATATCGCACCACAACAACGCCACCCACTGCCTCCGTGCCCTCTTTATCAAGGGCCCCCCGCCTCAAGGCCGGACCCAGGCTGACGTGGGCAACGTTTTTGAGATAGACAGGGACGTTGTTGTTGACCTTTATAACCGTATGTTCCAGGTCAGAAAGTTTCTTTACAAATCCTATACCACGGATAATATATTCCGCCCTGTTGACCTCTATTGTCCTGGCGCCAACATCCTTGTTGGCCATCTTCACCGAACGAAAGACCTCTTCAATTTTGACGTTCCAGGCCCGCATGGCGTGAGGATCCACATCTATTTGGTACTCCTGCACAAAGCCCCCGATCGAAGCGACCTCGCTGACCCCATCGGCAGACATCAGAGCATAACGAACCGTCCAATCCTGTATGGAGCGAAGCTCATGCAGATCCCACCCACCAGTAGGATTTCCATCGCCGTCGCGTCCTTCCAGTGTGTACCAGTAAACCTGTCCCAATGCGGTGGCATCCGGACCCAGCATCGGCTGAACGCCTTGGGGAAGGGTTTCAGGAGGCAGGCTATTCAGTTTTTCCAAAACCCTGGATCGAGACCAGTAGAACTCCACATCTTCTTTGAAGATTACATAGACTGTTGAAAATCCGAACATGGAATAACTTCGGATCGTTTTTACACCGGAGATACCCAATAGGGCCACGGTCAACGGATACGAAATCTGATCTTCAATATCCTGGGGAGATCGTCCCATCCACTGGGTGAAAACGATCTGCTGATTTTCACCAATGTCAGGGATAGCATCGACCGGCACCGGATCACGGGGAAGCAGGCCGATCTTCCAATCAAAAGGAGCCACCATAAGGCCCCATGCCAAAACCGCAACGATCATCAGGAGCACTACGGCCTTTCTTTCCAGAAAAAAGCGTATTACTCTATCCAGAAGTGAATAGGCGGCAGGAGATTCATCTTTCGGATTATTCACCATCACAAGCTCCAGGCAATTTAGGTCGGTACATTATGCGGGCATAGAGGCATTATTTAATGGGGACCAGAACGTCTGTCTGGTCGCCGCACTTGGACATGGATTGGCCGAAATAGGGATTGGCGGTTCCGCTCTTGTTCTGGAGCCAGTGGGCCCCCTTCCCGCCAAAGGCCATAGGACAATGATATCTCAGAACAGGCTCGGACCCTCCTGCTCCGAATCGTTTAACGACGTCGGTGAGAGTCTCCGACAGGAGAAAAAAGGCCTCTCTCTGTTTTGTAATATCTCCGGTCTCTTTGATACTGTTTGTCTGTTTGAGTAGACTCTTTAAGACATCCATCCAGGCAGTATGGACCTGTCCTTGCAAAAGTTTCATATCTACATTACCGATGGCCTTTTCCAGACCGAGGCCCTCTTCGGTAACGGATTTTGCATTGTCCTTGTTCAGGGCCTCCTGAATCTTGAAATAGCTTCTTAGAACACTATCTATCTGATTCCTGAATTTGAGGGGCGTTTGGAATCTTCTCTTGTGCTCCTTTTTCTCGTGTATGGATCCGTTCTTTTTGGATGACTCCAATGTTGCCATGTCTTGGTGATGGGCGTGGCCCGGTGAGGCCCCACCTCCCTCAGGATTCATCATACTCGGCTTTGCGAGAATCTGGACAGCGCTGTCAATTTTGAAATTGCCGTTGACAACCACAAGCTCACCTTCTTTCAAGCCTTCCCGCACATGATAATAGTCTCCAGCCCTTGGCCCGAGTATTATTTCTCGGCCCTGAAATGCGCCCGGTTTTTCAGGCAGGGCCACGTAGACGACAGCACGCTTGCCCGTAATGAGAGGAGCGGATGCCGGAATGACAAGGGGTGCCCCGTATTCTTCAGATTCCTCTGTGACGTAACCCAGGGTCTCGGCACGGACAAGGGGCATGCCGCAGATATCGCAATACCCAGGTTCGTCTTTGACGATTTCCGGATGCATAGGGCTGATCCATTTTCCTGCAAGGCTCGCGTCAATGACCTTTCCCCCTGCGGCAACTCTGGGACGGACCAGGGCCTGCACGAACATTTCAGGCTTCAGTTTTCCATCGCTATTGGGGACATTCACACGGACTTTCACGGTTCGAGTCTTCGCATTCAACACGGGATCAATGAAAGATATCCTCCCCTTAAAAATCTCGCCGGGATACGCCTCTGTTTTAAACTCTACCTCCTGACCATACCTGATCCAGACAAGGTCCGATTCGTAGGCATCAAGCTTTACCCAAACATGGGACAGGTCGGCGATGGTGTATATTTTACTTCCCGTGTTGACATACATCCCTTTGACAGCCTCTTTATGAATGACAATCCCACTGACAGGGGAATAAATCGTTATATGGTCAGACGGATTTCCTTTTTGTTCAATACTGTTTATCTGATTTTTTGTTAATCCCAGTAATCTCAATTTCTTGCGGACTGCTTTTAAGGTCTCGGCAGCCATGTTTGTTACACTCCTACTCCCGCTTTTCTCAAGCTCTTTGACTGTCTTTCGTGCCTGGATAAGCTCTTCCTGGGCGGTTAGCAGATCAGGGCTGTAGAGATCGACCATATGATCGCCTTTCTTCACTGTCACACCCGTATAATCGACAAACATGCGGTCGATTCGCCCTGGTACCCATGCGGTTATATTGGCCAGACGGGTTTCATCATAGTCTACTTTCCCGACCAAGCTGATCTCGGCGGAGACGAACTTCCTTTCCACGGGAGCGGTTTGTATTTGGGCCCGTTTTATCGCGCCGGGAGATAATAGTAATTCCCTCGATCCGACCTGGTCCCCGGACGTCTCCTCTGAAGCAGGGATCAAATCCATCCCACAGATGGGGCACTGTCCGGGATCGGCAAGCCTTATCTGTGGATGCATGGAGCAGGTCCATATTCTGGATTTCTCCGCCCCCGGTGTTTCCATGTCCTGTCCACCCTGATGTGTGTCGACATGAGCGATAGGCACATCTTTGCCACCCCGAAGGATGAAACCCGCGGCAAAAGAAACACCGATAAGGAGCGTAATAAAAAAAAGTTTTTTCATCTGAAACCTCATGGATCTATTTATAGCATTTATAAACCAGCTCGTTTAAAGCGGTCTGGTTTATTCTTCTCCCACCAGTCTTTTGATCTCAGAGATCTGTTGCGAACGATTGGTCAAGGCTCTTTCATAGTTAAGCTCAAAGTCCAAGAGGATCCGTTGCGAATCAATAAGATCCAGAAGTCCCGCTTTACCAGACATGAAGGCGGTTTGAATCACTTGCATGGCCTGTTTCGCCTGTGGAATCAATGTGTCACGGTAAAGAATTATCTTGCGCATGGCATCCCGCAGTTCATAAAGAGCTGATTCAAGATCCGCAATGAGCTTGTTTTTCTTGTCGCTACGCTCACCTTCAACCGCCCTCCGGCGGATAAGGGCTTCTTGCTTGGCGGCATCATATTTTTTTCGCCAGATCGGTATGTTTAGGGAGAGCAGGGCAATAACAGGATCTTTGCCGTTATCCTCCGGGTTCATGTCGGTGCGGGAATCGGTTTGAATATAGTTCAGCCCGAGGGTCATGTCGGGAAAGTAGTTCTTTGAGGCCAGTTCAACTTCCAAGTCCTCTTTGGTTTTCATGATATCAAACACTTTCAGTTCCGGATTGTTGGCAAGCAGCAACGACACCAAGTGTTCGTCTTCCATGTTGAACGTCTCTTGTGACAGGATTTTTGGCACGGAGAGGGGCGCATGGGCGGGCCGGTTCAGCGTGCTGTTGAGTTTGGTCTTTAAGACTCTCATCATGTCCCTCAAAGAACTCAAGCGGTCTTCGAGTTTCCCCAGCTCAACCTGGACCTTTATGATCGCGCCTTGCCTCGCGTCGCCACTCTTGTATCTTGTTCGAGCCACACTCTCCAGGTAATGGAGCAAGGCCCTGTTTTCGCCGGTTATGTCGATTGAACGTTTCAGAAAGTAGTATTCGCAATATATCTGCTTGACCTTATCGATCACCTTTAATCTCATTTTTTCGAAACGCTGTTTCTCAACGTTGGCCTTTTCCAAGGCAATTTTTCCCTTCAGGTCAAGTTTGCCGAACCATGGAAACATCTGGGTGATGCCGAATGCATGTTTTTGAGCGCCGACCCTTGTTTCGACTTCCTCTATATAATGGCTATAGGTAAAGCGGGGATCCGGAAGAGTCTGAGAGGCTGCGACCTTTTGAAGCGCTGATTTCCAGCGGTCGAAAGCCCCCTGAAGACCGGGATTATTGAGCATGGCATAATGAACATAGTCGTCAAGGATGGACTTATCCGTCAGAACGGGCAAACCGGATTTGTCATGTGGATCTCCAAATGAGCTTTCTGTCTCCAAGGCGTCACCCGCCCCCAGTGCCTCTCTGTAGAAGGAAGCAGAACGCGAGACAAGCATAAAAATTGCGATCAGGACCATCATGAGGGAAGTCTTCTTCATATTGTTTGTTCTCCTTTTAGACCGGAAGTCTTAATCGGCAACGATAAACGGAGGCGGAAAGCTCCGGTGTGAAGAATCACTCTGGGTCGGCCTCCCAACAAAACGTTCGGTTTTATGAGAATTGCGGTCATTTCAGACTTGAAATGAATTGTCATCTCTCTTATCATCAAATACTTTATTTCATTCGCGTCGCGTTTCCAAGTCTGCTATTAGACGTCTGTCTAACGCTACGGAGTCTTTATGTATCTTTCGGTTGTGTCGATTTATCTCGGAACATAGTACTTTTGAAGCCCTAAAAAGCGAACCAATGAATCATAAGGTCTTGGGGGGCCTACATGAAAAAGGAGCTTGTCTATGCTTTTTGACATATCTCATGAAGTAGTAAAAGAGGCAACAAAATGTGAACATAACTATGCGTGTATCAATAACGAGCAACACAGAGACAACAAAATGTGTAACGTCTGGTACGCCAATGGCAAGAACGTGCTTTTTCTGAACACCGAAGAACCTGATAGCTGTCCCTATAGACACCCCTTTGGATACAGACAGATCTGTACCTGTCCTGTCTACTTTGAACTATATAACAAGTATATGCGAACTTAGTCGACTTGCGGTGTAGGGGCCTCCTTTTTGTGGACTCATGCTGAATGCTGAAGAGGAGGCTGTCGTGGTTTAGAAGACGGGGTCCCTTCTCTCAGGGACATATACATGTGGTACTTTGTCTTCGTTCCACTCTTTGGTCACATAGAGATTACAGTAGCAGCTCCCGTATTCTTTTACATCCTCCGCCCTGTAAACACAGGGACAGAGAATATCTTTATCCTTTTCTCGCTCTCCTGAAGCTAGTCGACAGGGGCAAACCATATAACCGTATCGTTTCTTATTCATCAGGAGCGATTCCAGGAGTTCCATCACATATGTCCTGTTCTTATTGAAGAAGTAACCTTTAGGTTCCTGAACCTTTTTCAGGGTCTCATAGAGCTTTTGGCCCTCGCTCATAGTCCCAATGCCTCCTTTATCTCCTTTTCTTTAAATCCAACGATCACCTTGTCTCCTATGACAATGGTAGGAAAGGAACAGTTGGGGTTCCATTTCTTAACCTCCTCAATAATAGCTGCCCTTTCTTCGCCCTCGAGGAGATCCACGTCCTCAAAGTCAAAGGCGATTTTGCACTCGTCAAGGAAAGCCTTCGTGGCCTTACAATGACCACAGGTACTAAGCGTATACATCTTTACAGGCTCTTGCATTATTATTCCCCCTTAATTGATCCATCTTACGGGTCTATCGCCTAATCTCCCTGTTTGGCCATGTAATCATCATAGAGTTGTTCAAGGGCAAGTTTATGCTTGGCCTCCTCCTGAGCGAGCATCTGAAATACCTTGATCAGCTCTTCATTATCGGTCTGTTTCCTCAGGTCATTATACAAGGCCAGTGCTTTCTCTTCGCGCTTCATGGCGAGTCTCAAGGCGTCTGTGTAAGGCATTCCCTTTTCATAGGTAATGTCTACCATGTAGTCGCTTCTCTTTATATCAGGAATCCATTTGAGGTCATAATCGGGTAATTTCTTTTCCCCGCCGAGAAATCCTTCCAGAAAAGCCTGGTGTTTCTTTTCCTCTTCGGCAAAATCCTGAAACACCTTTTTGGAACCGGAATAGGACTCATGAGAGCTGATCTCCTGATAGAATGTCACGGCCTCCTTTTCTTTGTCTATGGCAAAACGGATAATCTCTTCAAACGACTGAAAGCTCATAATCTCCCCCTTTTCATACTTCTGTCACTATGTTTAGATAACCTGATAAGACGTCGCGTGCCCCGGTTTTTCGAACCGATCCGTATGGATATGGATGTCCTCGTTCTCTATAGACATAGCCATGCAACACGGGTGATGTGCATCCTCGATGGAAGTCATTCTCTCTCTCTCTGGCTATTTTTTCAACCAAATAATGATATTTCTGTAAACGATATATAGACTGATGCGAGGATCGCTACAGACCGGCTGCCAGAGGATGGATGGTAAATGCCTATTAGCGTCTTGAACAATTGTCAAGAGTCTGATAGATTAAATGCATGTGTTTCGCCCTGTTTTGGAGCGTAGTGATTCTGTCAATAACCTTTGGATCCTGATGTTTTTTCCATTCGGGTTCTCTATCAGGGGGTTCAATGATGGGTGACCCTAAGCCTGCGAACAAGAAGTTTTGGACGGTCTCTGAGGTGATCGAGGTCTTTGAGATCGAAGAGCGTTTCCTCAAAGACCTAGAGGCGGAGGATATCGTCTGTCCGATCTGCCGGGAGGATCCTCCCGCTAAGTTGTTTTCTAACGATGATCTGGAAAGACTTCGTTTCGCAAAAAGCCTGGTTGAGGATATGGGCGTTAATCTGGCAGGTGTTGAGGTGGCCCTCAGAATGAGGCAGAGTATGATCGATATGCGGAGGCAATTTGACGCTATCCTTGAGGAACTGGTCCGGCAGCTCCGAAAAAGACTCAACAGAAACTCTTGAAATCAGTGTTGTTACAATCTGATATCCCTTCTCAAATCATCTGGGTAGGCCCTGTCTATCTTCTCCGCCGCTTCAAGGATCTCCTGGTCGTCCGTCCTAGGTACTTTTACTGCCAGCTTCACCATAAGGTCACCCATCTGCTTCGTTTTGAGATTGAGGGCCCCTTTCCCCTTCAGCTTGAGGGTTTGACCGCTCTGGCTTTTTGGGGGGACCTTGAGTTTTATCTGGCCTTCTATGGTGGGTAGGGTGATGGTCGCGCCTGCCATGGCCTCGCGAATGGTCACAGGTATTTCCATGTAAAGATTATCATCTTCTCTTCTCAAAAGGGGGTGTGGCTTCAGACGAATAATCAGATAGAGGTCGCCTGGTTTGCCGCCATTGAATCCCGGCTCGCCTTTCCCTGCCACTCTCACCTTAGACCCCTCTTTGACACCCTGTGGGATCACCACCCTGATTTTTTCCATGCCCAAGACTTGACCGGCACCGCCGCACTGTCTGCAAGGTGTGCCCTTTTTACCATCTCCTTTACAATCCGGGCAGGCTTGAGTGAATCTCATGGGGCCCCCTGCCACATTCAGCCGACCCGAACCGCCGCAGGTGGAGCAGGTGCTTATGGGGGAGTTTGGGTCCGTGCCGGTCCCATGACATCCTGGGCACTCCCTGTTTTTTTGCATGGATATCTCTGTTTCAAATCCTTTTAGAGCCGATACCAAATCAACGGTCATCTCATGTTGGACATCCCTTCCCCTGGAAGGCCTGCTTGTCTTGTAGGCATCCCGTGCATCAGCGAAACCAAAGAGATCACCAAAGATATCTTCATAGGCCTGATATTTCCCAGATCCCTGTCGGGAGCCTCCTCCTGCCTGCTGAAAGGAACTCCACTGCTTGTATTCCCTGGCCTTTTCCGCGTCAAACCCCGCCCGGAGACCCTCTTCCCCGAATTCATCATAGATTTTTCTTTTTTCCTTGTTGCTGAGACAGTCATAGGATGCAGATATTTCTTTGAACTTCTGTTCCGCCTCTTCATTGCCGGGATTGATGTCAGGATGGTATTTCCTGGCCAACTTCCGATAGGCCTTCTTGATTTCACTTTCTGATGCGTCTTTGGAAACACCGAGAATATCATAATAGTCTTTTGACATAAGGCACCTTATGTGGTTATGGTTATCTGGTGTTCATACCACAGATGAGAGTTTTTGTTCAAGATCAAGTCGAAAATCCCGGACTCTGAGCAGGAGCATGCGAAACAAAATAATTCGGAGGTCTCTATTTGATAAGCAGGGGATGGTTTTTTCAACTTCCGCCCGGATCGTCCTTCTCGCTCGATTGCCTGAAGCCTAAAACAAGATCCGAACGATGACGAACGAAAAAAAACTACTGCCGGTGGGTGGAAAGAGGCATGAAATCGTCTGGCATGGCCCACCACCCGATCAAGCGCCGACCCTCGTCTTCTTACATGAGGGGCTCGGCTGCGTTGCCATGTGGCGTGATTTCCCGGCTAGGCTGGCAGCTGCCACAGGGTGCGGCGCATTGGTGTATAGTCGTCTAGGATATGGTGGCTCCGATCCCTGTGCTCTGCCTCGGTCGATTAATTTTATGCATGAAGAAGCCCAAACAGTGCTTCCCGAGTTGATGAGGTTGGTAGGTATTCAAAGGTGTATTCTTATTGGGCACTCGGACGGCGGGTCCATTGCCATTATTTACGCTGGGAGCCGTCCAGAGATATCCCTCCTCGGTTTAATCACTGAATCGGCTCATGTCTTTTGCGAGGATATCACCGTCCGATCGATCCGAAAAGCGGGCGAGATGTTTGCAAAGGGGACCCTTCGGCAGAAACTTGAGAAATACCATGGAAGCAATACGGATTGCGCCTTCTGGGGCTGGAACAGGGTGTGGCTCCAGCCCGATTTTAGAAAGTGGAATCTGGAGTCTTACGTATCGGGAATCCATGTCCCTGTGCTCGTCATCCAGGGAGAAAATGACGAATACGGCACCTCGGCTCAGGTAGCATCGATTGTCCGTCATGCCGGCCCCGGGGTGGAAGTACTGGTACCGCCCAATTGTGGACATAATCCCCATCAGGAACAGGAGACTGTGGTGTTTCAGACCATGAAAGATTTTATATGTCGAAGCATTGCCGCTTAATGAAGGCTGCCTATCGGTCCATGGGGCCAGGGGATGTTGATTCGATGCAAACCGACAAAGATGAGGTGAACGACGGTGGAAAAAGAAGAAACAAGACAAAGGCAATTTGAGGAGATAAAAAAGGGTATTGTCGATTTTTCCCAACAGAATCTGAGTGATGAGTATGCCGGCTATGCCCTCAGGCTTTTGGAAAGGCTTGGTCGAAAGAAGTCGTTCTTCTTTGACGGAGAAACAACGGGACTCTGGGCCTCTGCCATCATCCATGTCATTGCCCGCATAAATCATCTGTTTAGTAAAAATAAGTCAAAATCCCTTCCGCGAGAGGCCATATGTGAGTTCTTCGGGACAAGTCAATCAGACGTCTTGGAAAAGGCCTGCCATATTGAACGGACCCTTGACATACAGATGGGTGACAAGGAACTGTGCAATCCGAACCTGTCAGGTTCATTAACCTTTATTGAGTTCTCAAGTGGAATGATTGTGTCGGAAAACCAGGCAAAAGAGCTTGATTTTCTGACCGAAGAATAGGACGCGAGAAATAGACCTGAGAGGATAGGTACTCTTCAGGAAGCCCCTCCGACGCATGGGAAAGAAAACGCCTTGACAATCAGAACTCAAGAGATATATTAGCATCGAAAAAATTAGCATGCTAAATAATAAGCGGGGTTGGCGACATGAAAAGAGAGGACAGGCTTATTTTTTTGATATCCAAAGTTTTTCAAAGGCTGATGATTAGTCTAAAGAGATCCTTGGTTCAGGAAGGACTGGACATCACGCCGATTCAGGTCATGCTCCTTTTCTTCCTAAAGAAGAACAACGGCTGTTCCCTCACCGCTCTCAGCAGAGGCGTGATGATTGAAAACTCGACCGTAACCGGGCTGGTCGATAGGCTCGAGAAGGCGGGTTGCGTGGAGCGTCGGAAGAATCCAAGCGATCGAAGGGGGTATCTTATTCATCTGACGGAAAAGGGCGATCGATTGGCCATCCAGGCACTGCCACTCGTTAAGGGAGTCAATGAGGAGATAAAGGCCGGATACACGGATGAGGAGGTTGAAGCGTTTAAAAAGGTCCTTATTGGTGCCTTTGACAAATTCAAATAGTGTGTTGTCGCATATTGGTTGGCAAAAGGGGCCTCGTGCCGGGGGGATCTTTGATAAACTGAGATTTTCATTGGGCCGACATCAAGAAGTTTTCGTATAACCCAAGCAGCAGCGGGCACGCACTTTTTGGCAATGCTTTCTCAAACCATTAAAGGTGAATATTAAGGAAAAGAAGAGATGGCTGTTCAGGAAGTGATGAAAGATCTTTTTTTTATCGAAAGAGGATATTTGAATGGGAATCATTTCGTTTACCGGTCTGTCGATCCTATACTCATAGATACTGGTTGTGTTTCCGATTTTCACGAAACCGAGGAATTGATCGCAGGCTTGGGAGTCAACCTGTCACATACGAGCAAGATTATCAACACGCATTGCCACTGTGATCACATCGGCGGCAATAAAATCATTCAGGACAGATCCGGTTGTGACATTGCTATGCATACGATCGGAAAGTTCTTTATAGATACACGAGATGATTGGTCCACATGGTGGAAGTACTATAGCCAGGAGGCTGATTTCTTCGACTGTACAGAGGCCCTGGAGGATGGAGAGACTGTGGCCCTGGGACCTCATAGATTCGAGGTCATCCATACCCCGGGTCATGCATCTGACGGCATTGTGCTCTTCAATAGGAAGGAGAAAGCCCTTATCTCTTCGGACTCTCTCTGGGAAAACGATGTGGCCGTTGTGACAACTCGCGTTGAGGGTAGCACGGCTCTCTTTCACAAACTGAAATCTCTTGAAAAACTAAAATCCCTTGATGTAGAAATTGTGTTCCCTGGCCATGGAAAACCGTTTGGAAACATAAAAAAGGCTATTGCAAAGAGTGAGGAAATAATTGAAAACTATATGGTTAATAGAGAGGCAATTGGAAACGATGTGCTCAAAAAGATCACTGTCTATACCCTGTTGATGAAGAAGGGGTATGATGAAGAATCCTTTTTTTCATACCTCATGGGTACGGTTTGGTTCAGGGAGACCATTGATCACTATTTCCGTCGAGAATATGAACTGAAATATAATGAAATTATGAATGACTTTCTTCGGCGAGGCATTATTGAACGGAGAAACGGCAGCCTTTTCACAACCGTCAAGCCATAGGCAGGGGATTTTGTGCCTTTTGGAATCACTATCAATGAACCCAATAGAACTCCTGGTGCCTCATGAGCATTCTTAGACAAACTTTCATTTCCCTTGTTTCGGGGATACTTATTTGCAGCAATATGGGCGCGGAGGCAGAAGAAAGGCCAACCCAGACCCTCTTCAATGTCGGTTACAGGGTGTTGGATTTCAAGTCCCAAAAGGGTGGGAGCATCAAGACCCTTACTGTGGCTGTCTGGTATCCGACAGCAAGAGAGCCGAAGCCACACAACTATGGAGGACCGACCAACGGCAGAATCGCGATGGATGCCCTTCCTTTGACAGAGAAGGGGCCATATCCCATGCTGGTCTTCTCTCACGGGTATGGGGGCAGCGGACTGGGCTCAGTCTTCTTTACTGAGAGACTTGCGGCTCGCGGCTGGATTGTCGCTGCTCCCGACCATCACGACAGGCATTCCGCTGTGCGCATACGAACCGGCCAGTTGGAGGATTTCAGCAGGAGGGGCCTTTGGCGGGGTGCCCGAGAACTCGGCGCTTCCGATCCCGAAGATCGCCGCAAGTACCTTTACCGCCTTGATGAGATGAGATTCGTCGTGGACAGAATGGTTTCTTCCGAAGATTTCCGAGGGATCATTGACAACAAACGTGTTGCTGTTGGTGGACATTCTTTCGGGGGCTACACAGCCCTTGGACTGTGCGGGACGATTCAAGAGAGACATGATCCCCGCATCAAAGCGGTGTTGCTCTTTTCGACCGGGGCTGGGGGATATCTGTTTAGAGAAACCGAGCTAGCCTCTGTCCGGATCCCCTCGATGTTGTTCATGGGCGAAAGGGAAAAAGGCCAACAGCGTGGAAGAAAGACCATGTCGGAGATTACGGACAAGATCTACAGGAATCTATCTCCTCCGAAGTACTTCCTGGAAGTCAAGGGAGCAAGCCATTTCTCGTTCAATAATCGCTTTGTAGACAAACCCATGACAAGGCGGTTGAGTGGTACAGAGGAAGAGTTTGTGGTTATTCGAAAATACTCGATAGCCTTTCTTGAAAAGCATGTCGCAGGAAAGAAGGGCTCCAATCACATTCTCCAACGCCGGGATAAGATGTTGACACGCTATACCAGGCAACCAGGCCTGGATTCTTCTTGAAGAGCCTCCGGTCTCGGTTGACTCTTATTTTTATAGGCCCTTTGTGACCCTTCAAAAGGCCCAGCCTCTTTCGGAAGTGGGAGGATTGCGGCTCTATCCTGAGGGAATGGGTCTATTTACCCGCTCTTTTGATGCCGAGTTGGTCCAAGGCGATGATCCATTTGCAGATATTGGCCGATCCCTCAACCAGCTGGTAGGCTGGGGCGTCCCTGTAATATCTTGCTACCGGATACTCGCTCGAATAACCATAGGCTCCCATGATCTTCATGGCCACTTGCGACGCCTTGACAGCGATTTCTCCGGCCAGATACTTCGCATGAGCCACCTCCAGGTTGTTTCCCAGGTGACCTTGGTCCTTCTGCCATGCCGCCTTATAGACCATTAAACGGGCCGCCTCTATCTCAGCGGAGATTTGGGCGACCATGTCCTGATTCATTTGAAACTGTCCGATAGGCTTTCCAAACTGTTCTCTTTCGCTGCAATAGGCGGTAATTGCGTCCAGGCAGGCCTGGGCCACGCCAATACCTCCGGCTGCTGCGGAAAGGCGCGTCTGATTCAGAGAACCGAACACGATTTTGGCGCCGTCTCCCGGTTGGCCGAGGATATTTTCCTTTGGGACCCTCGTATCTTCCAGATACAACTCGCCTGTAGGGGTCGATCGGGTCCCCAGCTTGTCCAGCTCTGTAGTGGTGATGCCGTTAAAGTTCTTCGGCTCAATCACAAAGGCCGACAGCCCCTTCCCCCTGGCCTCTCTGTCCGTATAGGCGTAATAGATGATCACATCCGCGGAACTGCTGTTTGAGATCCAGGTCTTGGAACCGTGCAACAGCCAATGATCACCCTTGTCAACGGCCGTGGATTTGATGGCCATCACGTCGGAGCCGGCATTTGGCTCTGTAATGGCAAATCCGCCGACATACTCCGCAGAAACAAGCCTGGATATGTATTTCTCCTTTGTTTTATCTGATCCGTATCTGAAAATGGTAAAGGCACAGCCGAGACCCATCATATTGATTTGGACCCTCACCGAGCTGGATGCCCTTGCGATTTCCTCCGTCAGTATCATCGCCGCAAGCCATCCCATGTTGTTTCCGCCATATTCTTCCGGGATGACCGTTCCGAAAAAACCAAGATCCCCCATGGGCTTGATAACCTCTTTGTAGGGAAAATAGTGTTTTTCGTCCCATTCATCTGCGTATGGAGCAATCTTTTCCGCGGCAAAATCGCGGGCCATCTCACGCAACATCTCTAATTCTTCACCTAGCTTGAATTCCATGGCTCCTCTCTCCTTTTCCCAGGGTATGGTGTCAGCATACAGGGGGTCAATTGATCAGGTTGGTGGCTATCAAAAATGCTTGGATATCGGCGTTTCTTGAGGTCGCCTGCCTTTTCAATAACAAGATCTGGTTGCCAGACAACTGAAGGCATCTATTTGATATTCGCTGAATTATTTGCCATCATGACATGAGAACTGAACAAAAAGATCCTGTACACAGGCCTACGTCGAAAAAACTAGACCATTCCATGGCGATTGGCAACCGAATTATGTATTCACCCTCAAATCCAGCTTTTACAGGTTGACTTTCAATCAAGAACAGGGTAAAAGATCACTTCAAATTATTATATGAGAAGCAATGTTGTCAGATTTCTCAGGTAGTCCCTATCTGAAAACTGTTTGTCTCTAAAAGACCTACAAGGATAAGTGGAGGAAATGCCTATGGCAGACGAAGCAATAAAAGTTAATGAATTGAAAGGTGAATTCAGGAAGAAAGTGAAAGATCTCCTTCCCGATGGAAACCTGAATCTATGCCTGACATGTGGAACCTGTGCCAGCGGCTGTCCTGCCACGGGGCTTGAAAACATGGATCCCAGGAAGTTTGTAAGAATGGTCGCCTTGGGTATGGATGAAGAGGTTACAACGACCCCATGGGTATGGATGTGCAGTATGTGTCAGCGCTGTGTTTATGCCTGCCCCATGAAGGTAGATATCCCCCAGATGGTCGGTCTTGCGAGACAGACCTGGCCTCGGGAGGAGAGACCAAAAGGTATCCTCGGATCATGCGATATGGCCCTTCGACATGACACCTGCAGCGCCATGGGCGCCTCTGAGGAAGATTTTCAATTCGTCGTGGAAGATGTGTTGGAAGAGGTGCGGGAGGATCAGGAGGGTTGGGAGGATCTCCAGGCCCCTGTAAACAAACAAGGCGCCTACTACTTTCTTAACCAGAACTCCAGGGAACCTGTGACAGAGCCCGATGAAATGGTTCCACTCTGGAAGATACTCCACCTTGTCGGAGCCGACTGGACCTACGGGACAAAGGGCTGGGCCGCGGAGAACTACTGCATGTTTTTGCAGGACTGGGAGGCCTGGGAGCATATTACCAGGGTCAAGGCCAAGGCCGTCGAGGATCTGGGGTGCAAGGTCTGGCTCAACACTGAATGAGGCCACGAACTCTTCGCAGTCCGGGCCGGACTGAAAAAATTCAACGTTCCTTACAACTTCGAGATTAAGAGTATCATTCAATATTACGCCCAGTGGATCAGGGAGGGAAAACTCAAGGTCAACTCCGACTGGAACAAAGATCTGAAAGTGAAGTTCACTGTTCAAGACCCTTGCCAGCTGGTGAGAAAGAGCTTTGGTGATCCAGTGGCGGAAGATCTTCGGTTTGTAGTCAAATCCGTGGTAGGGGAAGAAAATTTTATTGACATGACCCCTAACAAGTCCAACAATTACTGCTGTGGTGGAGGAGGAGGCTATCTGCAGTCAGGATACTCCGAAGCGAGGCGTGAGTATGGTAAGCTCAAGTTGAACCAGATTTTGGCTACAGAGGCCGATTATTGCATCACGCCCTGCCACAACTGCCATGCCCAGATCCATGACCTTTCCGATCATTTCGAGGCAGACTATCATACGGTACATTTGTGGACCCTGATCTGTCTCTCACTCGGTATTTTGGGTGAAAATGAGCGCGAGTACTTGGGACCGGATTTGGCTGAAGTTGGTCTTTGATGGCTTAAAGAAGCTCAAAAATATTCTTAGAAAAAAACCCGCCCTTAAAAGGCGGGTTTTTTTGTCCCGCTCGATCTTTTACCAGGAAACGACCTGGTCATTTTCAAAAATCAGATCGATCAACTTGTCGTAATCAGCCTCATCATTGTAGAGCGTAAAAAGTGTGCTGGTACTGTCTCTGGAAATAATATCAATCAGCATTTGAGTGTTTGTGTCAGGGGCGGTTTTCATGATGTGCAGGATTTTCATAATCTTCACCTAGAAAGGTATGATGAGGTCCATCTCCCTCAGCTTCTCTCCGATCTCTTCGAGATTCATATATTGAAAGCCGTACTTGTCTGCATTGGCCTTGTTATTTGAATAATAGGATGCCTCCATGTCCTCGAGCCATTCAAGATTTTCCAGGTATTGCTCGGTTCCTTCCACCTCCACATCCAGGACAAACATATGAACGAAGAAGTTCTCAACGGCCAAACCCAGGGCCGAGCGAGAGCCTTCCCATAGGTCCTCTTTCCGTCTAATCAAGAAGGCTGCATGTTTGATGTTTTGCATATTGCAGAATCCTCTCAGAACACCACGTATCTGTCACATTCATAGATCATATCAGCGTGTTTGGCCTGGGTCGCAAATAGACTCTCGTCCCTATCAACATCCGCCGGGGTCATTCCGTGAGATTCAAAGGCCACTCGGCAAACAGTAATTTCAGCCAAGTCCTCCAGTTCAGGAAACTTCGGATCCTGTATCAGGAGTGTCCCAAGATGGGTCAGGAAAATAGTGACGTCTATCCTCTTTTTCCGGGCCGCTTTTGTGAGCCTTATGAGCTTATCCAGGTGGTCGCAGGATCTTACCAATATTCCCAAAGATGCGGCCATTAAATTACTCCCTTCAACGAATCAATCCCCATCCAACATATTCCCCAGCCGTCCAAGCACGGACCCCTCACCCCTTTGACTGCCGCCTGCTGAGGGGGCATGGGCAAGAATCCGATCGGCCATACGGGAGAAGGGAAGACTCTGGAGAAAGACCGTCCCCGTGCCGGTCAGGGTGGCCAAAAAAAGTCCCTCCCCACCGAAAAACATCGATTTCAGGCTTCCGGCCCTTTGGATATCGTAATCGATCCCCTTGGTGAATCCCACCAGACAACCCGTATCGACGCGAAGAGTCTCTTGATTCAGCTCTTTTTTGATAACCGTTCCACCGGCATGGAGAAAAGCCATGCCGTCTCCCCGGAGCCGCTGTAAGATAAATCCCTCACCTCCAAAGAATCCTGTCCCAAGCCGCTTTGTCAAGGCAATGCCCACCTCGGTTCCGAGAGCTGCTGTGAGAAAGGCGTCCTTTTGGCAAAGGAGTTCCCTCCCGATGGTTTTCATATCTATGGGGATGATCTTCCCTGGATAGGGCGCGGCAAACGCGACTCTCTTTTTTCCCTGCCCCTGGTTTGAAAAATGGGTCAGGAAGATGGATTCACCAGTGAGCACCCGTTTGCCCACATTCAGCAGTTTTCCCAACATCCCCTCATCGGCCTTGGAGCCGTCACCCATCTTTGCCTCGAAGGTAATGCCGTCCTCCATGTAATTCATGGCGCCGGCTTCGGCAATGACCGTCTCGCCGGGATCCAGTTCCACCTCAACGATCTGCATCTCTTCACCAAAGAGTTCATAATCGACCTCGTGACATTTCATAGCATGTTACTCCTTACTCTTGACGAATTTACCTCGTGACATCTTACAGGGCAGCTTTTGCATAACCACGGGAAGAATCGGCAGTCCTCATGCCCGATATCTCTTGAGAGGCAGGCTTTCTGAGCCCAGGCAATCTTACAGGTTTTGAGCCTCTCCCGAAGAAAAACTTTATGCCATTGACCCGCCATCCACTGTAATGACTTCACCGGTTATATAATCGGACAGTCCGGATGACAGAAACAGGACAGCGCCGACAACGTCGTCCGTCTCTGCTATTCGGCCCATCGGGACAGTGGCAGTTATTTGCTTCAACATTTTCTCGTTGCTCCAGAACGGCTGACTGAACGGGGTCTTCACCATGCCCGGAGCAACGGCGTTGACATTGATTCTATCTTTCGCGTTTTCAGCTGCAAGGACTTTTGTCAGCATCTCAAGACCCGCCTTGGCCACGCAATAACCCCCCATTCCCTGAGCCGACTTCCTCGCGGCCACAGAGCTGATATTGATGATCTTGCCTCCGCCTCCCTCTTTCATGATTTTGATTCCCTCACAGGAGGTCAGAAAGGTGCCCTTGAGATTGGTCTCAATAATTTTGTCCCACAATTTTTCATCCATCTCCGCGACTGATGGGGTGAAAATGTTCATGCCCACATTGTTCACAAGGATATCCAGCTCCCCGAATCGGTCTTTGACATCTGCAAAGAGAGACGCGACCTGACCGGAATCCCCCACGTTTGCCGCATGAGACGCGATCTTAAGGCCCATCTTGCTGAATCCCTCAACCGCCTTATCGAGATTTTCCTGCTTTCTCCCGCAGATCATCACTTTGGCTCCCTCTTGTGCCATGGCCACTGCAATAGCATGGCCCAAACCCCGGCTGCCCCCGGTCACCACAGCCACTTTGTCCGATAAACCCAAGCTAACAGCACTCATGTTTTCCCCCTGTGTAGTGGTAAATGATGGAAGATCTCAAAGAGTTCGGTCAAAGCAGTTGAAACAGGGCGGCGGCAGTATCTTTTTATAAGCCCGCATATTTGTGAGTCATTCCAGGCTGACGGCAGCAATCTACGCAATTTGTGATGAGGGTCTTTGAACAGGGCGACTCCCGGGCGAATGTGGCCTTCTCTGCCTTTTCCGTTGCCTGGAATCCAGGCTGGACGTGTATGATTACATTTTGCGTGGGTGATGCGGACTTCTAAAAAGACACCGCCGCCGCCTCCCCCGTCCCGGATTTTTTGAGACCTTACTAATGATAGGGTATACATAACCGAAAAGGTGATTTGGATTCAAGCAAAACGATTGCTTTTTTTTCATAAAAAACCCAGAATACAAACATAAGATGGCTGAGTCGTAAGCGGGAAGATGACTGTGCGAACGGTTGTTTCCTATTTGCGGCCCATCACAAACCCGCGCAACCCATGGAGAATCCAGGGATGGAAGTCTCTGGATTTTCATTTTGTAGGAAAGGAGTATAACTTGAGACTCGTCGTTATTGGAGGTGATGCGGCTGGAATGAGCGCCGCAAGCAGGGCAAAAAGAAATATTCCGACCCTCGAAGTTACAGTATTGGAGAAAACAAACGACGTCTCCTATAGCGCATGCGGGATGCCATATAACATAGCGGACATTCATAGAGAGATGAATGATCTTGTGGTTCGCGAGGCCCAAGTCTTTAGGGATAAACAGGGCATCGACCTGAGGCTCGGGCATTGCGTGGAATCTATTGATCGAGAAACGAAGAGAGTCTCAGGTAAGGACCTCTATGGACAAGAATTCAATATCCCCTATGACAAACTTTTGATCGCCACCGGGGCCTCACCCATCATCCCCGATCTTCCAGGATTTAATCAACATGGGGTCATGGGCCTCAAGACGCTTGAGAATGGCCGGAATATCAAGAGCTTCATCGACAAGCAAGATGTCAGACAGGTTGTTATTATCGGCATGGGGTACATTGCGTTGGAGATGTGTGAGGCCCTGCGCGCCAGGAAAATCGAGGTTCATATGGTAAAACCTCGGCCCATATTTCTCCCCTGGATGCCTGATGAATTAGCCTCTTCGATCAAAAAGGAAGTTGAAGATAATGGTGTCAAGGTACATCTCGGACATAAAATTGATCATATTGACAGGAATGGAAATATGTTAAGGGTTGTTTGCTCGGATCTTACTCTGGAAGGTGAGATGGTATTGGTGGCCGTGGGTGTCACCCCTAACAGCAAATTGGCCTCGGACGCTCGAATCGATCTTGGTCTTTCCAAGGCCATTTCTGTTGACAGAACACTGAGAACAAGTGACGAAGATGTTTTTGCCGCAGGTGATTGTGCCGATGCCTTTCATGTTGTGACGGGAGAGAAGACTTGGATACCTCTGGCCCTGAGGGCGAATAGGGCAGGGTGGGCAGTCGCCGACAATCTGACAGGGAAAAGGGTGGAATTGAGCGGCGTCGCTGGAACTTCCGTGTTCAAGGTCTTTGATTTGGAGGTGGCCCGAACCGGACTTGGCATAATTGAGGCAAAAAAGGCGGATTTTGAGCCTGTAGAAGTGGTCATCAAGGCGCGCTCTCGGGCACATGCTCACCCGGGAGCTTCGACGATCTGGGTGCAGATGGTTGGCGACAGGAGCACCGGCCGCCTCCTTGGGGCCCAATTGGTGGGAAAAGAGGGAGCTGCTCACAGGATCAATGCCACGGCCGTGGCATTGCACCGAAAAATGACGGTAGAGGAATTCAGCCAGTGCGATCTGGCCTATGCTCCGCCTTTCAGCCCAGTGTGGGACCCCATGCTCACCGCCGCCAACCAACTCATTAAAAGAATGTGAGACTGCGCGTGTTTTTCACTTGCCCTTGAAATGAGGTTCTCTTTTTTCCATAAATGCGGCCATCCCTTCCGCACAATCCTCCGTATTCAATAGATTGCTGACCACGTGGGAAGCATATTCATAACCTTCCATCCCTCTGTTAACCGCCTCTTTGACAGCCTTGATGGACAGGGGAGGCATCATTTTTATCTCATTGGCTAGGTCCAATGCCGTTTTCATGACCTCCCCCGGAGGCACCACTCTGGCTAATAACCCCCAATCATAAGCTTCTTTGGCGCTGAGATACCTATTGGTCATCAGCAGTTCCTTTGCCCTAAAGCGCCCGACTTCCACCGGAAGTCGAATGATGCCGTAAGGTCAGAGGATGCCAAGTCTTGTCGCAGGCCAGGCGAATTGTGCTTTTTCCGAGGCCACGTTAAGATCGAAGGCCAGCAGCCACTGAGAGCCGTCTCCAGCGGAAACCCCGTTGATTGCCCCAATAATCGGTTTTTCAAATTCATAGATTTTTTTTACGGTGTCCTTGGTATGGACAATCTTTTTCCTCGTCTCATTGTCCTCCATCCCAAGCTCCTCGATATCCGCACCGGCACAAAAGGCACGCCCGGCCCCTGTGACAATGACAACCTGGATTTCATCGTCGAGCACTGCTCCGTTGAGGAAGTCGAGGAATTCCACTCTCATTTCAAGATTAACAGCATTTAGCCTGTCAGGCCGGTTGAGGGTGACAATCGCAACACCATCTTTTTTTTCAACTAACAAGGTACTGTATTTCATTGAAAATCACCTCCTTTTGTTTTTAGAGAAATACTTGACAAACAGACTGCCGCTGTTCTCCCGGCAAAGGACAAGGCTCAAAATCTCAGGCTCAACATGGCCGATTGTCGAATTCTTTCGAGTCCCGAGCTTATGTTTCAGCACTGGATTCAGCGCAAATCAGTGGAGAGAGGGCCATCTCCTATCAGGCGAATCTCTATTTAAACCTCGCCCTTATGGCTTGGGCGTGTATGGGAAGCCCTTCCGCCTCGGCAAGGGTGATGACAGTGTCTTTCAGACCGGCCAGGCCCTCTTTGCTCAGATATTGGAAGGTCGGTTTTTTTATGAAGTCGTCAACCGACAACCCGGAAAACATGCGCGCGCACTGTCCGGTCGGCAACACATGGTTTGTTCCCGAGGCATAGTCGCCCACAGGTACCGGAGCGTAAGGACCCATGAAAATGGAACCGGCATGCTTGATCCCGTTGAGAGTAATAAAGGGCTCTTGGGTCAGAATCTGGAGATGTTCCGCAGCATATTCATTGGTGAAATCAATTGCCTGTTCCATGTCTTTGGCAATAAGGACATAAGAATGTTTCGTGATCGAGGAATCAATAATCTCTTTTCTCGGAAGCTTATCATACTCCCTCTCAATGACCTCGCAAACCGCCTGGGCAATCGTAGCGGAGGTGGTGACAAGGACGGCACCGGAATCGGGGTCATGTTCAATCTGGGAAAGGAAATCTACAGCAATAAGCTCCGGGTCGCCGGTTTCGTCGGAGAGGATCAAGGCCTCGCTCGGACCTGCGGGAGAATCGATGTCGACCTGGCCGTAAACCAGCATTTTTGCAGCGGTCACATATTTGTTCCCGGGGCCGACTATCTTATCCACTCTCGGCATGGTCTCTGTTCCGTAGGCCAGCCCCCCGATTCCCCAGGGTCCTCCAACCTTGAAGATCCTGTCACACCCAGCAATGTCAGCGGCAACAAGTGTGCTGGGATTGGCAACCATCCCCCTGCTCGGCGGTGTCACCGCAACGATCTGATCCACACCGGCGACCCTGGCGGGAAGGACCGTCATCAGTACTGAGCTGGGATAGGCCGCTGTCCCTCCCGGGACATAGCAACCGACAATGTCCATCGGCCTTGTAATTCGACCGGCAAGGATCCCCTCATCCACCTCTATGGACCACATATCACGTTCAAGCTGGGCCTGATGAAACTTCGTGATGTTCTCTGCCGCAAGTTTCAGACAGTCAACCACCTCGTCGCTGGTCTCGGAATAGGCCTTTTCAATCTCTTCTCTGGTCACCTCCAGGTCGGGTGGGGAGATATCCTCTTTATGTTTCCGATAATGGGAAAGGAGAACACTGTTGCCCTTTGCCTTGATCTCAGACATAATCGTGCGGACATCTTCGTATATGGAAGAGATGTCCTCCATGGATCTTTCCATAACGACCTTCCTTTTTTCAAGGCTCAGGTCGTCAATTCTTTCAGGTTTGATTTTCATTTAATATTTCATCTCCTTATTCTATGGTTTTACAGTTCTTCTCACAAAGTGAGAGGATATCGTGCCCTTCTGGGCCATGCATGCCTCTCGTGTCTTCCAAAGCTCCTTTAGAAGTTCGTTCTATTTGTTGTCAATCTCGTAAAAAGTCCACTATCTGCGTTACGCTGCATCCTTCGTCACTACGGCGGAAAATAACAGCGGCTCATTCCTCAGATTTGGAGTCCTTGATCTGGAAGATTTTACGGAACTACAATTATTATATTTTATAACCGCGGAATTCGCAGTAGTCTTTCAGGGCATCTTTCGTGCTCCTAAAGGCGAGGTCCTCCCAGGGGATATCCCCTTCGGAAAACAGCCTCGCTTCCATTGTTTCATCCCCGGAGATCAATTTCCCTGAAACATGTCGTGTCAGATAGACAATAATCACGGCCAGCTCCGAATGGTAGGAATAGACGCCGAGAAGCCTGTCTATTTCAGTCTTAAGACCGCATTCTTCTTCTGTTTCTCTGATGGCCGCCGCCTCTACTGCCTCCCCTCGATCAACATAACCCCCCGGCATGACCCATTTCCCCTTTTGTGGCTTGATGGCCCGCCTGAGGAGGACAATCCGGTTCTCTATTTCCACGATGGAACAGGCCACCACCTTGGGGTCGAGGTAGAAGACAAAGTCGCACCTGGTACACACCGGTCGAGGCTTATCCATATCTCTTGGTCGCTCGGTCTTGAATAATCCACCGCATACCGGGCAATACCTGAAATGAGGATTGTGATGGTGCATACTCTTTCTCGCGCTTCCAGCTGATCAGGCCTTGCTTCGACCGCAATCACTCGGACCTTTCTGCACGAGGCATGGTCCATTTCTTAGGGTGAGTCATAAAGCGCCTTTGAGAACAATCATTGGTGAGCCAGATATAATCGGACTCTCTTTTCTTCAAAGTCACATGACCTGTTAAAGGCTTTAGAAGAACGGTGGCCAAGGTCACGTCTGTCCGTCGCGAGGTCCTGTCGGGGATGCCGTACTTGTTGATAATATGACCGTTTCCCGAAAGAACGATGACTCTTTCCCGGTTCTTTGTCAAGTATTGGGCGATGCTCTCGGCCATTGTATCTTCCCAGACGCATTGGGCCTGATAGAAGAAATCAAAACTTCCCAGATCCTTATGAATGTGGTTCTTGAAAACGGTCTCTATATAGTCCCTGTGTTTCTTGTTTTCCAGGTCAATATCTTCTGCTATCCTGTCCCTCTCATGGGGCTTTAGACTCATGATCCCTGATCTGGCCACCTTCCTTACAAGTGAAGCAGGAGCGTTGATTGCCAGAATCTTGCCTCTCTTTTCCCTGATATGAAGCATGAGGGGACGGTAGAGATGATAGTCAAATCTCCATTGGTCGTTCCATTCGACACCCTTCAAGAATTCCTTTTCAGACAAAATCCCGGACACATAACTGTCGAGGACCGCTTGCCGGGATTTCTCAAAAAACTCCATCGCCACAACAGGGCGTCTGCCCCGTGTCAAGGCTTGAAGGATCTGGACCTGAATGAGATGATGTTCTGGATTGTCATGGACCTCCCCAACAAAGACCAGCTCTTTTTCGGCCAACTGGCTGATGAGTGTATCAAATTTTATGGCCTTCCCCGACTCAGTATGAATGATTGTCCCGGCCCTGAAATGGGCAGGCTCATCCTCCAGAAAAGCAAGGGGAGGCGGTGTTCTTTTTATCCCGGAACATCCGCCTATAACCAGGCCTGCTGTCAGGAAAAAGAATATCCACCTTCGTGTCGTGTACTGAATTATCTCCATATTCCCATGGCCTTGCGTCTTATTGGAAACCCGGGCGCTTGACTCAATCAATAGATATCATTTAACCTACATTTGCGCAACCTTCATCGCCTCGGACTTTTGATGAAATCGGAGTAGACCGGAACCATGCTGATGCAATTCTCAGAAAACAGCCCCGACCATGACAGCGGCTCAGGACATGAGTTGGATTTCATCCGATTAAGGGGGCACCTTCCCGATTCTCCCGGGGTCTATTCTTTCAAAGATGGTTCCGGCCGGGTGATCTACGTTGGTAAGGCGAAGAGCTTAAAAAAAAGGGTCCTTTCATATTTCAGGCCGCCCAAGGAACTGCCACGCAAGACGGCCGTTATGATAGAAAAGGCCAGGGCCCTCGACTTTGTCGTCACCTCCACTGAAAACGAGGCATTTATTCTTGAAAGCAATTTGATCAAGAAGCATATGCCCCGCTACAATGTGATCCTTCGGGATGACAAGCAGTATCCCTGTCTGAGACTTGACATCAAGGAACCTTATCCCCGTCTTGCCATCGTGAGGAGGATCAAGAAAGACGGGGCCCTCTATTTTGGGCCTTTTTCCTCTTCTCTCGCTGTTCGGAACACCCTCAATATTATCGACCGTGTCTTTCAGCTCAGGAAATGCAAGGGAAAGGGGCCGCCGAAACGAACAAGGGCCTGCCTGAATTATCAGATGGGTCGGTGCCTTGGACCCTGTACCTTTGACATCCCTGTGTCGAGTTACCAGGAGATTGTCCACAAGGTGAGACTCTTTCTGGAAGATCGTAGCCGGGAGTTGGTTACCCGGCTGACGAAAGATATGATGAGGGCCTCGGAGGAACTCGACTTTGAGAAGGCGGCAACCATAAGAGATCAGATTAGTGCCATCGAAAAGACCGTCGAGCATCAGGATGTGGTCTCTCCAAGGATGGAAGATCTTGATATCATTGGTATGGCCCGATCCGGGGCGTTCCACCAGGTGGTCATTCTGTTTGTCCGAAAGGGGTATATGATCGGAAGCCGCTATTACGGCCTCGAGAATCGGGGAGGATCAAAAGCAGAAGCTGTGGAGGCCTTTATAAAGCAATACTACCCTCGCGAGACATTCATACCAAAGAAGATCCTTATCCCTGATCCAATAGAAGATCTCAATTCCATCTCGGAATGGCTGTCGGATCTGGCGGGAAAAAGGGTCACGATACACAGACCGATGAGAGGGGAAAAGCTCCGCCTGGTGGGCATGGCTGTGAAGAACGCCGAGAAGCTCCTGGAAGGTCGTTCAAAAGTAGCGGAAAGGGATATTATGGAGGCGGTTCAGTCGGCCCTGAACCTCAAAAGCCCCCCTCGTTTCATTGAGGGCCTTGATATCTCCAACTTCCATGGCGAGCTGGCCGTGGGAACAGTTGTTTCCTTTGTGGATGGTCAGCCACACAAAGGAGGCTATCGAAACTATCGGATAAAGGCGACAGTTGGCATTGATGATTATGGAATGATGGCCGAATTGGCAAAGAGGAGGATGCAGAGGGGAGGACTTCCCGACCTGATTCTGATCGATGGAGGAAAGGGGCATCTGTCTGTTGTCAAAGCTGCCCTTGACCTTTACGTCGAATCAGATTCCCCGGCCCTGGCGGCCATAGCAAAACCTGATGAAAACAGGGGGGAGTCAAGTGACAAGTTGTACGTTCCGGGAAGGAAAAATCCTCTTAAAATCAGGGCGGACGACCCTGTGTTGCTTTTGATGATGCGAATAAGAGATGAGGCTCATCGCCGGGCCATCACATACCATAGGAGGCTGAGAAGCAAGGACCTGACCTCCTCTGAATTGTCCCTGATCCCCGGGGTGGGTAAGAAGCGGCAGAAGCTCTTGCTCGGTCATTTCAAGGATGTAAAGGCCGTTGCCGGGGCCGGCATGGACGATTTACTAAAGGTCCCGGGCATCAGTCAATCCATCGCATCAAATATTGTCTCCTATTTCCAAGGATCCAAGAACACCTCATGACCTGTTTGGAAAGTCCCTTTCATCTCAGCGAAAAAGGGGCTTTCTCGGACAGCCTCTTAGAGAGACTCAGACCTCGCCGCTGTCGAGCCAGACCACTTTTACAGGGAGTGTTGTCCTCTTGATATGGAATAAGACGAGGGGATTAAGTGCCCCCTTCTTATCGCGGATAGCCTCTTTTTCCAGTTTATTAGCATCCTCCTGTGCAGGCCTGGACGGGGTCGAGAGGGTGGCGATGATTTCAATACGGTCAGAGTACGCAACCGCTTTCTCGATGGAAAGGTCCCTTCCAGGCTCCTCTTGGGTCCCGGCAAAGAGGGCAATGACCTGCCGGGTTGAAAAATCCACGGGAGGAGTTCCATTTTCTTCTGCCAGTCCCAGATCAGAAGCAAGGGCTTTCCATTCATCGACATTGTCGGCCACGCGGAGGCCCTGTGTGGGAAAACCGGCTCCTGAAATGCCGGGCATGTCAAGAAACGAATATCCAAGCATCCGACCTTCGGCAAAATCCTCGTCCCCATAGATAAAGACCTCTCTCGGCGCCTTCAATGCAATGGAAGTCACTGCAAGATCAATGGCTTGACGGATGGCCTTTTCAGTTGCCGTCTTCCTGAAACCGCCGAAGGCGAGTGGGAGGCGCGAACTGCCTCCGCCCACTTCTGCGATAATGCCTCCTCCCCAGTCCCGTCCGTACCCTTCTACACTCAGGGAAGCAAGTACACGGGAGGTTGCCGTGTCTACGAGGCGCACGTCCAGGGCGATGTGAGACTTGAGGTAGGTTGCAGCGGCGATCGGTATATGGGAGTTTTTCTCATGAAGTATGACGCTGGTGATAAAGGTCCCCAGGCCGATTATCCCTCCCAGGAATCCTAATCTCTCCGGTTCAAATTCGGTGACGGCACCAGTCAAGATCAGGCCTGCCCCCTCGATTTCACCTGCCGGCGCTCCGCTGCCATCCTTGACCCTGCCCTGGAGAACGAGATCCTGCTCACGGATGACCTCGTTGATGAGGTCTCGCTCCAGCACAATAAAGCGGTCACAGTTGACGAGGGCCGTGGTGAACATGGTGGCCATACCCTCTCCAATCCCTTGGTAACCCCTGGCGGTTTTGTCTTCAAAGCTGGCAACGGCGATACGAGCCTTGGGACCTTTGTAGGCCTGGAGCTGGGCGGTTTTTTTCATTGAGCCGCTCTTGATCCGCGCCGTGGGGGCGCAAGCAGATGCCTGAAGAAAAAGGAGAAAGCATCCAGCCAGGAAAAGAGCCAGAGTGTTCCCTAATGGTGCGCGGGTGATATCTGTTGATGACATGGCAATAGCCTATAGCCTGTGACGCCTGAAAGGCCCTCTCTTTTCCGATTTCGGTGTCTCACCACAAGCTTCCCTTCCGTTTGTACGTGTGAACCAATTGGTGGTGAAACCTGTCTCTCAAAGAAATTTCTGGAGTCCTCAAATCGCCTATTTGAGAGATCGATTTCAAGAAAATGAGATTATGTAAATTCATCCTGGGTGTCAATGACAAAGGAATCTCGATTTAGGTGTGGCTGGAGAAACAGAGTGATATCACCTAATGAGAACCAATGTTGTTTTTTTCATGCCCTACGAAGGTCAATCAATCGAAATCGGCATATTTTGTGCATCCTTTATAGAGGGGCCATTTCAGTAAGACTGTTATCCAAAATAGGATGAGGAGAATATGCCTTTCAACAAACCAATTAATCGACGCCGTTTTTGTAAAATCGGGATCCAGGCGGCCTTGTGCAGCCTATTTCCGACTTCAGCAATCAGTTCCCTGGGTCCTTCGGCCAAGGACAAACGATACTTGTCCCTCTTCAACATGCACACCGGCCAGGACCTAGATGTGTGTTATTACGCACACGGTAGGTATCAGCCTGAAGCACTGAAGAAGATCAATTATATCCTCCGTGACCATCGCACCCAAGAGATTAAGCCTATCCACAAAGGATTGCTCGAACTACTCCATTCCATTTCTGCTAAGGTCGGCAGCTCCAACCGAATCCATATTATTTCCGGGTACCGATCCCCCAAAACAAATGCCGAGCTTAGGAAGAAGAGTAGTCGTGTCGTCAAGAACAGTTTGCACATGAAAGGTCAAGCCGCCGACATTCGAATTCCCAATTGCGAGACTTCATGGCTTCGAGACGTCTGTATTCAGTTAAAAGCGGGAGGGGTGGGATATTATCGTAAATCCGATTTCGTGCATGTGGATATCGGACGTATCCGGCAGTGGTAGGTCAATAGAGAGGGGTGAAATGAGTCCTGGGGCCTCGCTCCTTCAAGGCGCGATCCAGCGGCTCGTCACGGTTGTAGATATCGTGTCGAAAATTCAATCTGCCCGTCTCGTCGACCCATGCTGTCCAGTACTGTATATGAACCCTGATAGGCTTTCTGATTTTGACAACCTGGGTCATTCCGCTCTTGAGGACCTCTACTATTTTCTCTCTCGTCCAGAGAGGGTCGCCCCCCAAGATACAGGCAGCAAGGCTGACCGGTTTTTCCACCCGAATACACCCCGAACTGAAATCACGGTGGGTCTCTCTGAAGAGTGAACGTTCCGGCGTGTCATGGAGATAGACGGCAAACTTGTTGGGAAAGATGAATTTCATGAGACCCAGCGCATTTCTCGGCCCCGGCTCCTGGCGAAGTTTGTAAGTGAAGTTCGCAGGTTCGATCCGGTTCCAATCGATGGCCTTCGGATCCATTTCTTCCGAACGGCTGCTCCAATCTTTGAAAACCTTGATCTTTTGATCTTCGATATACTGGTAGCTCTTCTTGATTTCCGGGAGAATATCTTCAATGGCGAGACGTGGTGGAATGTGCCAATAGGGATTGATCACTATGGAGGTCATTCGTGAACTGAAAACCGGAGTGCGACGAAAAGGCCTTCCCACAACCACGCGCATGTCGAGTGCACGGCTCCCCTCTTTAGAGACCCACAGTTTAAAGTCCGCAATATTGACGATGAGGTATCGATCTCCAATATCACGGGGGATCCAACGCCACCTTTCCATGTTGAGTTCTATCTGACGAATCCTTTTCTGAAGGGGAGTATTCAATACTCCCAGTGTTTGCGGCCCCACGATACCGTCTTGTTTCAATCCATGCCGCTTTTGGCATTCCAAAACGGCTCTTTCAACGGTTTCATCGAAGATATCGGCCCGACTTCTCTTGTCAGGATGTAGATCCCCAAAGATGATCAATCGTTTACAGAGGTCTTCGACGGAGCGACCTTGATCGCCTTTTCGCAACAAGGGCAGGTCCAACAGGGGGAGTTCCTGGAATTTTTTTTCGATGCTCCTGTAGCGCGCCAAATATGCCTTGAGCTTTGAATAACCAGGATGATTAGGAGAAAAACCTGTAAAGACTTTTTCTATTTGATTTTCTTTGGCGGCGAGTTGAAGAATATTTGTTAGATCAATCGTTTGAATGGATACCGTCCAATCGCTATGGACAGTCTCAGGGTTTACGCGACCGGCATACAAATGAGAGGCATACAGCATAAAGGCATCGGTTAAGATGAGATCAAGATCGGCCCAAAGCCCTGGATGGACCTTTTTCCCCATGGATTGGATGTTTTCGATTGTATCTGACAATGATAGGATGGCGGCAAGATGATAATCCTCAGGCCGCAGACCTTCAGTGTCAGCTCTTTTGATCTCTCCTATGAGGTATTCTGCTTGAGGAGAAATACCCTTTTCCGAACACCAAGCAGGACGAAACCCTCGGCGTTGGTAAAAAAGTGGGATTTGTGAAACACCGCAGATCAATTCTCCACGGCAGCGAAATCTTTCCTGGGTTGATGCGAGTTCTACCCTCTTTTTAAGGTGGTCTTTGACGAGACGGGAAGGGGGAACATCGGCAAGTGCCGAGGTGTATGACAATGCCTGAATGACCATGGGCAGAAGAACGATCAAAAAGATAGAACGACAGTTGTTTTTAGTTGGTCTAAGCATTTTGAGAAATAGTATTGTCTCAGGTCATTTATCCGACAAAATGAGTCTTTCTTAAGTTATCAAATTAGCATGAGAAAACTGAATCGTCAAATTTCCTCAAGTAACGATGCCAAAAGGGATGGCCCTCTCGTGATTTCTGAAGTCGGGCCCTGCCCTGAGTATGCCAAGCTCTGCAGTCTTTCGAATTATAAACCAAGGACTCCCTGTCCAGCCCTAACACCCTGGATTCCGACAATAGATACAGCCTCCGACTCTTTTTGTCCCTTTCGGTCAATGAAATTCGTCTTGACCGGATTGAGGCCCTTATTGTATAGGCAATAATCTTTAGACAAACCGTGTTGATAACTCACTTGATTAATCTAACTTAAGTAATAAAGATGATGTTCCTCGAGTTTATGAAGAGGGCAATCATTTCGGACAACTTAGGCCCCGCTGGAAAACCATGGAAAGGAGCTTATATGGATCCCCATTATCGCGTGGCGATTTTCGGTTCTGCCCGGATCAGACCGGAAGATAAGGAATATAAAGACATTTATTGCATTGCCAAGGGTTTCGCTGAAGCAGGACTCGATGTTGTCACCGGCGGAGGCCCCGGTCTTATGGAGGCTGCCAATGCGGGTCATAGGAGTGCCGGGTCAGGCACTCATTCGATCGGATTAAACATAAAACTGCCCTTTGAGCAGGAAGGAAATCGCTACCTGGACATTAAGAAGGACTTCGATCGATTCAGCAGCAGACTCGACACGTTCATGTCCCTGTCGGATGCGGTTGTCGTTGCTACGGGCGGCATAGGCACGCTTCTTGAACTTTTCTATTCATGGCAACTTATACAAGTTCGCCATGTTTGTGAGACGCCCATTGTCCTTTTCGGCGATATGTGGGGTGGATTGATGAACTGGTTGAAAGCGGAAGTCATTACAAGAGGCCTGTTTAGTATTCGTGACATGGACCATGTTTTTCATATTACAGCCCCCGAAGAGGTGGTTCGTTTTATCAAAAAAGTCTACGAAGACAGATCGAAAGTGGACCACATATGTGTGAACTATTCAAAATACAAGGTTGAATTTCAATAGAATGAGGGGTGATATACAGGCAATAAACCCGACGATGATGCTTTTTTCATAATGGAGGAGGTCTGGAAATGGGGAATAAGCCCGATAGGGACGTAGAAAAGACCTATTCAGTCAAGGACACAGTGGCCAAGTTGCGGAGATTGGCTGATTGTCTGGAATCCGGGAAACCGTTCAAAATTCAAGTCGCCGGGGAAAGGATCCGTGTGCCGGCCGGGGCAGTGTTCTCCATTGAACATGAGAGGGAGGGGACCGACGAAGAGATCGAATTTCAATTCAAGTGGTCAAGGAGATGATTTTGAAGGCCTTCAAGGGGCGGTCCAGCGAGTTCCACCTTTACCCCATGTGGTTTTGAGAATTCAGGGTCTTAAATGATAAAAAAAATACTGATTCCTTTTTTTGCCCTCATAGCCGGTCTGGTCATGGCCCATTCCTCTTATTGTGAGGAGGGGCTGGAACTCTATGCCATAAAGTATGGAGAATCAGGATATCCCTCCAAGTATATCTATCATGGAGATCGTACAAAGAGACTCTTGGATTTCGCCTGGATGTTTTATCTCATCAAGTATAGAGACAAAACCATCTTGGTCGATACCGGTTTTTCAGACAGGAGAATGGCCGACGCCTATCATGTGGATCATACGAATCCTTTAACTATTCTCAGGCAAATGGGCGTTCCTCCGGAAGATGTAACGGATGTGATTATCACCCATAGCCATTTTGATCATATCGGAAATGTCGACAAATTCCCGGAAGCCCATATCTATATCCAAGAGGATGAGCTGGACGGTTTTTTGAGGTCTAATAAGAATGTGTCTTTGAAGGGTTTTTTTCATGAGAACAGAGAGAGGATCAGGACCTTTGACACCTCTTTTGTACTACTTGATTTTTTTCATATCACAAGAATAGGCGGACATACTGTCGGGTCATCCGTGGTATCCTTCAAGCATAACAACCGGGAATATGTCCTGGTCGGAGATGAGTGTTATCTTTTGGATAACTACGTCAGCCAAAAGCCGATAGGTACATACTACGATATACAAAAGAACAAGATGTTCCTTGCGGGACTAAAGAAGATCCCAGGTGTCGTTGTTCTGACCTTTCACGATCCATCGATCGTTGGGAAAATGCCTTTTAAGAGGATAATCTGAAAAACAGGAGAAGCGCTATTATATAGAGAATAATAGCGATGCCGAAGGTCTGGGCAAAGCCCATAAGCACGGTGAGTGACAGGCCCAACACGATAGAAAATGCCGCACTCATTGAATTGACGGCATAGAAGAGCGAGATATGTTTGCTGTTGAAACGATCTTTTGTTATTTCCATACCACAGGGGAAGGGGATACCCATAAAAAAGCCGAGGGGTATTATCGTCAGCGCGATGAAGGCGTTCTGGGCAAGGGATCCAAATGGGAGAATTCCGACAATCTGTTTATTGATCAGCAGGTGATATAATGAGAAAGCCACGATACCCACTATGGAGAAGGCAATCTGTTTCCCTGAATAGTATCGGGAAAAACGACTCCCAATGCCTGAAGACAGGAGCAGGGTTGCCAGAATAAAGATGAGGGAATTCGTGGGAGATCCCATATCGTTTTGGTAGAAGCCCATAAGACCTATCTCGATAATGAAGTATCCCAGACCTAAAGAGGCGAAGAACAGGACAGAAGGCATAGCAGATAGGAAGCCATTTTTCCTCAAAGATCTGTAAAGCACAATAAGAATCACACCGAATATGCCTCCACAAATCAGCCCTATCTTATAGATGATTCCCTTGACCTGCGTCTTTTCACGGTAAACATCAAATATATAAGGATTGTTATCGGTTGTAGGGGTGAGAACGAACCTTTTACCCAAAAACCCTTCACGATTTTTCGACTTGATAAAATCGGCGAATTCAGTCCTAAGCCCCTCTCCCGGCAGGTATTCGGCCTGAGTATGCGCCTTGGAGGCGAATGAGACATATTCCCTTTTCTGATGCGATGCCAACCATGCCTTAAAAAAGTCGATATCGTTTTGATTCATGGGGGTCTTTTTGACAACTATCATGGTAAAACTGGAGCCTTTTCGTTTTTTCTTATCTGAGTACCAGGTGTAGATGAAAAAATGGTCTTCCACCTTTCCGGCCCCCTTTTCCTCAAGTGCGCTTGCTACGCTGTTGAGAAGACGAAGAATAGAGGCGTGAGATCTCTCATTGGTATCCCTTTCTTCAATCAATAAGAAACCGTCCTCTTCGAGGTGATCGAAATACTCCTCCATAGCGTCTTTGGTGTGCAGAAAATCGGGCTCTCCGAAATGCCCTATGTTGCGAGTCTTGTAGGTATTTAACAGTGTCACCAAATCATATCTCTTGCTTGTTCTTTTCAGGTATGTTCGTGCGTCAATAACCTCGACGGAGAGATCTTCATAGGCCCGGGCGCTGTATTCGTAGAATTCGTTCTGCATAATGTCAATGATGGCAGGGTTGATTTCAACAGCATCAATGCCTGTGTAGTCCCTTGCCAACTGCTTGATCGGTTTGACAATCCCCTGAGCCCCGCTGCCAACGATCAATACCTTCGGATCTTTCACGAAGAGTCTCTTGTGGCTGTCTTTTTCAGAGAACATGAAGGGAATCCTATGATCGTTGCTCCAGACGGAAGGACCTCCAGGTGTGATCCTATCATTACTGTAACTGTCATAGCAGACGAATACGGTGGATCGGCCATCTTGCAGCTTTCTGTAGACCGATATCCTTGAGACCAGGCTGTCTTTGGAGAGGATCAGGTCGTATTGTCTCTGGGATTTTTGCGGGTTCTTGAGGAGACAGAAGACCCTGGGGAGACTCCTGTCAAAGCACTTAGTCATGGCCTCAAGTCCAAAGCGACCGTCATAGAAATTCAACAAGACCACCAGGGCTGATCCAAGGCATAGGAGAAGTGAGATGAGGAGACGGGTCTTCCTAAGGGTGCCCTCATTGAAAAAGAAGGACACAACGCCGAGGAGGAATATACACAACAGCAACGCATTTTCAGCCTTTAGAAGGGGGATGGCCACGATGGAAAACAGGACACCGCATGTTGCTCCCGCCAGGTCGAAGAAGTAAACTCTGTTCGAGTTACCTCTGACAAAAAAGAGGGTTATGGCTGTATTGGCGACAAGGAAAGGGAGTACCAGGAACGGGGAAAAAGAGACTTTTTCAGGGAATCTGACAATATTGAGAAAGGCGAGGGCCACAGACACAATCAGGAGATAAATCAGTAGTTGGAAATCAATCCTCTTTTTTCCAATAAAGAATATGATTAAAGACCCGATAGATAATCCCAAAAGGGCGTAAGATATGACGAAATTGGCCTCGAGATAACTATGGGTGAAAATCAAGATGTGAAAGAAGGCGGTCTCAAAAAACAGAATCGAAAAGGCAATGACAAATACCTGGATATTCTCTCTTGTAACCTTTTTAAGGTGCATCTATATGGTATCTCCCGGATCTTCTCGTATAACCCTCATTCGTGAATTGATGGCAGGTCCGCCCTTTGAAGAGGGGCAACAGAACTCTTAACACATATGCCCACATCCTGACAATGTTTCGGTTGCATACCTAATCCTGTGTGGCGGAATGTCGTTTTCATGAGCGCCAACATATTGCCCTCTCCAAGTGTGCCATGTGGAATTTTTGCAGGATCTAACGAAAAGGGTCGATCAGATCACTGAAAAGCTGCTGAGAAATGAAGAATGTGACCGTAAGTTAAAAGTCATGGGAACAAGGTGGCTGATAATCCACGTCACACTATCCTCAATTAGCAGAGGCCCTGACGCCTTTTCTCAGTCTTCTGACGATGTATGCCCTTCTTTGAGAACCTTTCCCTCCACTAAATCCTTGATTTTTGAAGTGAAAAGTTTTCTAATATAACACGAGTGTGTACTGAAAAAACTCTTGAAAATCCAAGACAAAACAGCAGGAAACTATGTTTGGTAAATTGATAAAAAATATTTTCGGAAGCAAGAATGAACGCGAACTGAGGCTCCTGGCCCCTTTGGTTGAGAAAATCAATGCACTGGAACCGAGTTTCCAGTCCCTCTCCGATTCCGAACTGCTTGGCAAGACCAATGAGTTCAAAGAGAGACTGACACAGGGAGAGTCCCTGGACGACTTGCTCCCAGAGGCCTTTGCAGCCGTAAGAGAGGCCTCGGTCAGGACCCTCGGGATGAGACACTTTGATGTCCAGCTGATAGGGGGGATCGTCCTTCATCAGGGAAAGATAGCTGAAATGAAGACAGGCGAGGGAAAGACCCTGGCAGCGACGCTACCCCTCTATCTGAATGCCCTGGCCGGCCGGGGGGCGCACTTGGTCACCGTCAACGACTACCTCGCACGGCGGGATGCTGAATGGATGGGAGGGATCTATCATGCCTTAGGTCTCTCCGTCGGTGTGATAGTCCATGGGATGGATGACTCCGAGCGGAAAGAGGCTTACGCCTGTGATATTACCTACGGGACCAACAACGAATTCGGCTTTGATTACCTCCGCGATAATATGAAGTTTGACTTCAGTGAATTTGTCCAGAGAGAATTCTGTTATGCCATTGTCGATGAGGTGGACAGTATTCTTATTGATGAAGCGAGAACTCCTCTCATCATCAGCGGCCCTGTCGAGCAGAGTGAGAACGAGATCTACGCGAAGGTCAAACCTCTTGTTATCAATCTGAGGAAAAAGCAGAGCACAATTGTTCGTTCACTGCTCAAAGAAGTCCGTGACAAACTGGAAGCCGAGGAGATAGACGAACAGACCATCGAAAAACTCCTTCAGATCAAGAGAGGTGACCCTAAAAATCCTGTTTTCTTGGATATCTTGTCTCAAAACCAGGCCCTCAAAAAACAGATCGACAGGACAGAGAGTATGATGCGCTCTCAGAAGCTCCTGCCCGAAATCGATCAGAGCCTTTATTGCGTCATTGACGAGCGGAATAACTCGGTTGAACTGTCGGAAAAGGGGGTCATCCTTTTGAGCTCGGCAGGGATGGGCGAATTTCTCATCCCTGATGTCGATGGTGAGAGTCATAATATCCGGGAGGACGAGAATCTGGGTGACGATGAAAAGGATGAGGCCCTGAAGGCCCTGGAAGAAACATATATGGCCTCTTCTGAGCTTTTACACGCCACCCAGCAGCTTATCAAGGCCTATTGGCTCTTTGAAAAAGATGTCCAGTACATTATCAAGGATGGTCAGATCGTTATTGTTGACGAATTCACAGGCCGAATGATGCCTGGACGCAGGTGGAGCGACGGCCTGCATCAGGCGGTGGAGGCAAAGGAGGGCGTGAGTGTCGCAGGGGAGAACCAGACACTGGCAACCGTCACATTCCAGAATTTTTTCCGCATGTATGAAAAACTGGCCGGGATGACGGGAACGGCTGACACAGAGGCGGCGGAGTTTCAGAATACTTACAAATTGGAAGTCGTGGTTATCCCTACGAACAAAAAGATGATCAGGAGAGACTTTCCTGATGCGATATACAAGACAGAGAGGGAGAAGTACAGGGCCGCAGCCGAGGAGATCAAGGAGCTCTATGAAAAGGGACAGCCCGTACTTGTGGGGACGATTTCCATCGAAAAGTCGGAAATGTTGAGCAAAATGTTAAAGAGGAGTGGTATTCCTCATTCGGTACTTAACGCCAAACACCATCAAAAGGAAGCGGAAATCATCGCACAAGCAGGACATGAGAAAACCGTAACCATATCGACAAACATGGCCGGCCGTGGAACGGACATTGTCCTTGGTGATGGGGTGCTTGACATGGGAGGGCTCCACATCCTCGGCACAGAGAGGCATGAGAGTCGCCGTATCGATAATCAGCTCAGGGGCCGTTCAGGAAGACAGGGCGATCCTGGGTCTTCCAGGTTCTACCTCTCCCTGGAAGATGACCTCTTGAGGATATTCGGTTCTGAAAGGATCTCTTCCATCATGGAGCGACTCGGTATGGAAGAGGGTGAACCCATAGAACACAACCTTATCTCAAAGGCCATTGAGAACGCGCAGAAGAAGGTGGAAGCCCACAATTTCGATATCAGGAAACATCTCCTTGAGTATGACGATGTGATGAACAAGCATCGAGAAATCGCCTATGCCCTGAGGAAAGATGTCTTAAGCGGTGAGGGAACGGAAGAGATCATCCAGAACATGATAGATGAGAAAATCGATGCGCTTGTTACTACATGGGTCGATCCCAAAGCACATCCCGAAGATTGGGACATGGAGCATTTAACGGATAGTCTCGCAAGAATTTTTGGGTTTCACGCGAAGATAGGCCCGGACGATTTGGGCGAAGAGACCTTTGATGCCCTTCAGATGGATGATCTCATCAGTAGGATCAAGGAACAGGTCAACAGCGTCTACCAGGAGAGGCTGGCTCGTTTCCCAAAAGAAGACCTACAGCAGATTCAACGATTTGTTATACTCCAGATCATAGATAACCAGTGGGTGGCGCATCTCCAAGATATGGAAAGCATGAAAGAAGGTATCGGATTACGGGGCTATGGTCAGCTCGACCCTCTCAAGGAGTATCAAAAGGAGGGTTTTTCCCTTTTTGAGGAACTGATGGATCGGATCCGGGAAGAGATCTTGAGTGTGCTGTTCCGCCTCCAACTTGTGAACCGGAGAGACGAAGAAACATCCAGGAGAAAGAAAAAATCCCTACAGCTGAGCGGCGGCGGAGACGACAAGACAGGAGCTGCCACGGTCAGGCGTAAAAGCGATAAGATCGGGAGAAATGCCCCCTGTCCCTGCGGCAGCGGGAAAAAATATAAAAAGTGTTGCGGCGCACGCAGCTGATAGAAAGCTGCCAACGCCAAGAAAATAAAGAGAGAGCATATGAATTCGAACGCGAAGCCTATCAAGGGCTTCAAGGCATGGGCCGTGAAAGCGGGACTCAAGAAGGGAAATGGCCTTGATCTGGCCCTCATCTTTTCGGAAAAAGCCGCGGTCGCAGCAGGCCTGTTTACAACAAACAAAGTCAAGGCGGCCCCTGTGCTTCTGACGCAAAAGCATATCCGTAATCACGTTGCGAGGGCTATTATTGCGAACTCCGGGAATGCCAATGCCTGCTCCGGTAAAAGGGGGTTGGACGATGCTGGTCGCATGGCTGTTCTGACCGCTGAAGCGCTTGGAATTGATCCTGACGAGGTCCTTGTCGCGTCGACGGGCGTTATCGGGCGACCCCTTGACATGGATCTTGTCTCAGGGGCCATCCCTGAACTCGCTGGGGGGCTCTCGATAGAGGGCATGCCCCTGGCGGCAGAGGCTATAATGACTACGGACTCCTTCCCAAAACTCAGTTTTTTTGAGGGTCGTGCCGCTGGC
Organism: Thermodesulfobacteriota bacterium; assembly: GCA_034189325.1. Taxonomy (GTDB): domain Bacteria; phylum Desulfobacterota; class DSM-4660; order Desulfatiglandales; family Desulfatiglandaceae; genus JAXHUM01. Next base: position 25,026 of record JAXHUM010000044.1, on the reverse strand, counting down.
CGGACCTACCGGATCATGGGCATTGCCAAAGGGGCCGGTATGATTATGCCGAATATGGCCACCATGCTTGCCTTCGTCATAAGTGACATTGAGATAGATGCCGGCCACCTGGAGGAGGCGCTCCTTTTTTCAGTGGAGTCTACCTTTAACCGCATTACGGTGGACGGAGACACCAGTACCAATGATACTGTTCTTGCCCTTGCCAACGGGATGACGGGAAACGGGCCACTCTCCAAAGAGGAGTACCGGGCCTTCTCCAAAGGGTTGGAGAGCGTTATGAGTGATCTGTCCCACATGATTGTCAAGGATGGAGAGGGGGCCACAAAGGTAGTACATGTAGAGATTTGTGGCGCCCATAGCGCGTCGGACGCGCTCGTTGCCGCAAAGACTGTCGCCAACTCCCCCCTTGTAAAGACGGCCTTTTACGGCCAGGATCCCAATTGGGGCCGAATCATGGCCGCCCTCGGACGGGCGGGGATTGAGATGATCGAGGAGAGGGTGGATATCTGGATTGATGATATCCTGATCGTAGAGAAGGGCCTTGGCAAGGGAGTTGCATATGAAGAGAGGGCGTCTCAAAATATGGCTCTTGGAGAATTCAGACTGGTGATTGATCTCAACATGGGTGGATTTAGAGACAAGGTCGTAACCTGTGACCTAACCCACGAGTATGTCTCTATCAATGCCGATTACAGGACGTGACGTCGGTCTCACGACCCATTGGAGCGTTTTTCAAGGGTCTTAGGTCGTATGCCGCTTTGACAAAGAGAAAAAGGAGACGTGATGATAAAACCGCATATTTTTAGGGAATACGATATCCGAGGTCTTGTTCCGGATGATCTCAACAAGGAGACTGTTCATCTCCTCGGCCTTGGCTCAGGGACCTATTTTCGTAATAAAGGGGCTCTCAGGATTTCTGTCGGTCGCGACTGCCGATTGAGTTCGCCTGATCTTTCAAAGTGGTTCATTGCCGCTCTCATGGAGACCGGCCTACGTGTGCTGAATCTGGGCATGGTTCCAACGCCTCTCCTCTATTTTTCATTGCACCATCTTGATCTCGACGGCGGTATCCAGATCACCGGGAGTCATAATCCACCGGAGTTTAACGGTTTCAAGGTTTGCCTTGGAAAGACATCTATCCATGGCGAAGAGATTCAGAAGATCAGAGAAATTATTGAATCAGGTGATTTCAGACACGGCAAGGGGGGGCAAGAAGAGGTCAATATTGTCGGGCCTTACATCGACTATCAGGAGAAGAATATTGAAGGCGGACCAGTAAAGAAACGCGCTGTTGTGGATGGCGGAAACGGGGTTGGAGGGCCTGTTGCCCTTGAAGCTTATAAAAGATCCGGTTTTGACGTTATTCCCCTTTTCTGTGAACCTGACGGAAGATTTCCCAACCATCATCCTGATCCGACCATTCCGGAAAACCTTGAGTTCATGATGTCGGAGATACGTAAGTCGTCGGCGGACCTGGGCATTGCCTTTGATGGAGATGCCGATAGGATCGGCGTCGTTGATAATGAAGGGAATATACTGTGGGGAGACCAGCTTATGGTCCTATTTGCCCGCGATTTGCTCAGTAGACACCCTGGGGGAAAGATCATCGGGGAAGTGAAATGTTCCCAGGTCTTGTATGATGAGATCGAAAAACATGGCGGAAAGGCGATTATGTGGAAGGCAGGTCATTCCCTTATTAAAAGCAAGATGAAAGAGGAAAACGCCCTGCTCGCAGGAGAGATGAGCGGACACATCTTTTTCAAAGAGAGGTACTTTGGGTTTGACGATGCCATTTATGCCGGCGCAAGGCTCCTTGAAATAGTGACTCGTACGGACAAAAGCCTTAAGGAGTTGACGGATGATATTCCGAAGATGGTCAACACGCCGGAAATCCGCATGGAGTGCCCTGAAGACAAGAAATTCAAAATTGTGGCTGAACTGGCAGAGGAATTCAAGAGGGAGTATCAAGTCATTGATGTGGACGGCGCCAGGGTCCTATTTGACGGCGGTTGGGGATTGGTAAGGGCGTCTAATACACAGCCTGTCCTTGTCCTTCGTTTTGAGGCCACCGATGAGAAGCGTCTTGAAGAGATACGAAAGATATTCATGGCGAAGGTGGAAGATCGACTGAAAGGGTAGGATAGGGGGTTCCCTTGATAATGCCTTCTCGTGGTCTTTCGAACTGTCCCGGCCCCCTTTTGTAGCCGGATTCAGAGCGGCCCGTCCAAGGACATTGACAAAAAGGCATCGGACAGGTAGACTTTTCCGTTGAATTTTCCTCCGACCGAGTCATTAGAGACTGCGGGGGAAAGAATTTATCTATTATTTTGGGCCTCACATTATCGATTCTCGAATAGACAAATCACGAATTCACAACAGGTGGCCTGTCGCAAGGGAAGGCATTCCTTTTATCATTGCCTGCTCCATCATCATTGCAGCTTTAGTCTATTTCAGACTACTGTTTCCATTGATCGTAGCTTGTTCGGTCACCCTCTTCGTCGTCTTTTTTTTCCGCGACCCGGACAGAGGAGGGAGCGTCGAACAAAATGCCGTCTTATCACCTGCTGATGGCACCATCCTGAGCGTACAACGTTTGGAGGACGGCAATAACCCCCTTGGTGAGCCTGCCGTCAAGGTGAGCATCTTTATGTCGGTCTTTAACGTCCATGTGAACAGGATCCCGACAGATGGCATTATCAAGGACGTTGAATATCGAAGGGGGAGGTTCCTTTCCGCGAATCTGGATAAGGCTTCAGAGGATAATGAAAATAACAGGATCACCATTGAAACGTCCGGCTCCAGAAAAATTGTCGTTATCCAGATCGCAGGTCTTATTGCACGTCGTATTGCTTGCTGGGTAAAAGAGAACGACCATGTGGTTCAGTCACAGAGATTTGGGCTAATACGCTTTGGATCGAGGTTGGAGGTCTATCTTCCCATTTCCAGCGAGATCATCTCAGAGTCACGGAAGAAAGTGAGGGCGGGAGAAACCATCATCGGGTACTTATTATGAGAAACTATCCTAAGAAAAGACCGAAAGGAAGCAAGAGGGGCATCTATATTGTCCCGAATCTGTTCACTTCAGCGAGCCTTTTCTGTGGCTTTTATGCGATTATAGCCTCTATTCAGGGAAGATATGAGACAGCAGCGATTGCCATTATTGTCTCCTGTCTTCTGGATGGGCTGGATGGGCGGATAGCCCGCCTGACCCGCTCAACCAGTCAATTTGGGATCGAATACGATTCCCTTGCTGATCTGGTGGCTTTTGGGGTTGCCCCTGCGGTGCTGACCTTCAGATGGGCGTTGGAGCCTTTTGGGCGACTGGGATGGATGGCCTGTTCCGTGTTCGTTATATGCGGTGCCTTGCGTCTAGCGAGGTTCAATGTCCAGAATTCCAGGCTGGAACCGAATTTCTTCAAAGGACTCCCGATTCCAGCCGCTGCCACCTTTATTGCCTCTCTCATCCTTTTTTTGACCACTGTTGGAGGCCTGACGGATTTCGGGCATATGTCGGTCCTTTTTCTTGTCTACGTGTTATCCTTTTTTATGGTGAGCACGATTGATTACCCTAGTTTCAAGAAACTCGACCTGAGGAAGCGAAAGCCCTTCCATGTGCTGGTTACCAGCATACTTATCCTTATTGTGATCGCGTATAAGCCGAAGGTCACGCTGTTTTTTATTCTCGCCGCCTACATAATATCAGGACCTGTGGTTAGCCTGTATCGATTCAGAAAGAAAAGATCAGATTCAGTGGAACTGATTGAGGAAGTGCGGGAAGTCAAGGTCAATGGAGAGTAGTGTCAGGGGAAAATGAGAATCACAGGGGGGCTGTCAAAAGGCCATAGTCTGAAAACTCCAATGAGCCGGAACATCAGACCAACCTCGGATAAGGTCAGAGAGGCTGTTTTCAGTATTATTGGGCAAGATTTATTTGGAGTTGTCTTGCTTGATCTTTTCGCAGGCACAGGAAGTCTGGGTTTAGAGGGGTTGAGTAGAGGAGCGGCACGGGCCGTGTTTGTTGACTATTCAGAACAATCTATAAAACTGATACGTGATAACCTCCGATCTTTGGGATTTCAGGATTGCGGGATGGTTTTGAAGAGAGATTTAAGAAGGGGAATTCCTCAAGATCGACCCATTAAAGAGGAACAATTCCAACTGGTTTTTATTGATCCACCCTATGGGAGAGACTTTATCCCCCCCCTCCTCAGTGAGTTTTCAGAAACAGATCTCCTCACTAGAGGATCTCGTGTTATTGCTGAATCATCCAAAGATGAAGAGCTTCCCGATTCCTTTCGGAATCTTGAGAAAACCGATGTGCGGCTTTACGGAGATACCAAAATCAGTTTATATACTTGCAAGGACTGACCATGAATGGAAGAACGGCAATTTATCCCGGCACCTTTGATCCGATAACAAACGGCCACTTGAGTGTTGTTAAGAGGGCCGTTAAGATATTTGACCGATTGACTGTCGCCATCCTCAATAACCCTCAAAAAATCCCTCTTTTCTCTATTCAAGAGAGAATAGAGATGATCGAATATACTTTGAGAAAATTTGCCAATATAGAAATAGATACCTTTGAGGGACTGCTGGTGGATTATGCCGTCAAGAAAAATTCAAATGTTATTCTGAGAGGGATCAGGGCTCTTTCGGACTTCGAGTATGAATTTCAGATGGCGCTTATGAACCGCAAACTGAACCGGAATGTCCAATCGATTTTTCTGATGACGGATTACAAGTGGTTTTACACAAGTTCTTCGATTATCAAAGAGGCCGCAAGTGTGGGCGGAGACGTCAGCGGTCTCGTGCCTGAATTCGTTAACGGAAAGCTGAAAGAAAAGTACCTTGAGTTAAAAAATACTTGACACCTATTTCAGCTTAGGCAATATTTCCTAACTGATATCTATCCATAAATAAGTCTTTTTATTCGGAATCAGAGGTGGGGTTCCGAAGAGGGATATCGAAAAGACCCTTCACGGATGGACACCGGTCGGGATTTTCCGCAAGTTCACTGAAGATCTTAGAAAAGAGGATGAGAGGAGCTAGAATGGGGGCTTTAACCAAAGAATGGATCATTAACAGTATTTATAATGAAGTCGGTCTGAGCAAGAGCCAATCCAGGGTCGTTGTTGAGAGTCTTCTGGAAATCATGAAGCAGGCCCTCGAAAACGGCGAAGATGTCCTGGTGAGCGGTTTCGGCAAATTTGTCGTCAAGGACAAATCAGAGAGGAGAGGCCGAAATCCTCAGACCACGGAAGACTTGCAGCTAAGGGCTCGCAGGGTCGTTGTCTTTAAGACGTCCGGAGTTCTTCGCGAAAGGATTAATTAAGATACTTAAATGCCTACGATAAACACCCCTTTAAGACCCATCTCTCCCAGTTTTGTAACGGTTTTTTCAGCGTCAACCAAGGTGCGGGCCTTTGAGACTCGAACCCTGTAAAGGGTTCCTGCTTCCAAGTCTTTAAAGGGCTTCACATCGACATAATTGAAGATAACTTTTAGACGATCAGCAAGCTGGGTGGCATTTTCTCTCACTTTGAACGCCCCAACCTGAACGGTAAAGTCGCCCCTCCTGAAATCGTCGGTTTCTATGATCGGTTTTCTTCCACCAGATGATGTGAGTTCTCCGATCTCCTTTCCAAGGGCCACGACTTTCACATCGCACACCCCAGGGCCGATCAGGCCGATCTTCTTGCCTGCGGCATAGGATAGATCGATGATCCTTCCTTTGACGAATGGTCCGCGGTCATTGATTCTTAGCGTAACAGCCTTTTTGTTGGAAAGCCTGGTTACACGCACGTAGGTGCCCAATGGAAGGGTCTTGTGGGCTGCTGATATCTCATACATATTGTATTTTTCGCCGCTGGAGGTGGTCCTGCCGTGAAATTTCTTCCCGTACCAGGAAGCTTTTCCGAATTGGACAAAACCGTCCGAATTGGGCAGGGGATAGTATTTGGTGCCGTTGACGACATAGGGCCTGAGAGAGGGTATGTCTCGACTATCGGGCAAAACAATGAGCTTTTTATGAGGTGTATGCCTGGGCATCTTGACATATTGCACCTCCTTGGCGCAACCCGCTGAGCACAGAGCCACGGCAAATGATAACATCAGAAGATTTTTCATCATTGGAGATCCACTTTCCTTTTGCATGGTTGGTCAGGGTTTTCTGTCACAAGAATTGTAACAGAAAAGTCTTTTTTATCAACCTTAATTATCGTCTCTTGACTTCAATCGGTTTCTTATCTATAATTTTTAGTTATAGAAACGTGCCTTTATACCGATCTTATTGATTCAAGCCTATTTCATTTGGAGAATGACACACCTCCCCTGCTCTTAGAGGATTTTGATTGAAAACATTCGGCATTATCACATTGACAACCGATTTTGGTCTCACTGATCCATACCTGGGCGCAATGAAAGGGGCGATTCTCACCATTAATCAGCGTGCCAGACTCGTTGATATCAGCCACCAAGTCAAACAGGGTCATGTCTTTCGAGGGGCGAGTGTTCTCAGGGAGGCCTATCCTTACTTCCCAAAGGGATCAATCCATGTGGCGGTGGTTGATCCCGGTGTCGGGGGGAACAGGCGCCCGATAGCTCTCAAAGCGGATGATCATTTCTTTGTCGGGCCGGATAACGGCATTTTCTGGCCGGTTATAGAGAAGCATGGAGATGTCAGGATTGTCCATCTCACCGAAGCGGAGTTTTTTCTCCCCGATCTAAGCCGCACTTTTCATGGTAGAGATATCTTTGCTCCTGTAGCGGCTCATCTTTCACGAGGCGCTGATTTGCTTCGGATGGGACCTCTCATAGATGACCCTGTTCAACTGGAATTGCCGACTGTAAAGAGAAAGGGGGATATCCTGACAGGTCAGATCATTCGGGTAGACCATTTCGGGAATTTAATCACTAATATATATGAAAAAGACCTTAAAGGATTCTTAAGGGGCGCCCATCCCTCAGTAGGAGTCCGAAATGAGCGTATCGATGGCCTGTGTCAGAAGTACTCGGACGTGGATGAGGGTGAGATGCTTGTTCTCATCGGGAGTTCCGGTTATCTTGAAATTGGCGTCAATCTTGGCCGGGCATGCGATCGATTATCCTTGGATCCGGAGAGCCTTGTCGGTGTTGAAGTTGAGGTGGGCCCTGGAGGAAGGGTATCGGTATAATCATTGTAGGGGGTTCCCGAGACAGGAAACATCAGGTATCGAGTGAGTTTTTTTCTAAGGATTTGAGGTATTCGTCCCACTCGAGGGGTAAGAGGTATTTCTTTTTGTTATTGCACGTCTTGCAAGCAGGGACGATATTGCCCTTCTTGGATTTCCCGCCCCTGCTCAAAGGGACGATGTGATCCATTGTTAATTGCGCTCGCCCGACTTTGGAGTGACAATAATAGCAGATTCCCTTGTTGATTCTGTTGTTCCACCAGTGGGTACGTCGGAGTGCTCTTGCCTTCTCCTTTTCCCTCTTCACATCATCTTCACTGACTATATAGATGTCGTTCACCATGATCGGTTACACATCCAGGCTATCAATCCCGAGTATCCAGCCCTCTGTTTCGTTGACGACTCGAAGAATAGAGATCACGAGCCGGATTGTCCCGGAGTCGCTGATGAGAATAATGTCGGCCTTTTCACCGTCTGGGCTTTGTTTGATACTCTTGAGAGCTTGAAGCACCCTGGCGCTCTCTTCGTAGGGAAAAAGAGAGACTACCTTGCGATTTAACACATCTTCGTAAGGTCTATTAATAATGTCAAGGGCAAGTGTGTTGGCGCAGATGACGCTTGTATCTTTATCAAGGACAAGGAGCCCCATAGCGATTCCCTCGACCACCGCTTGATAGAAATCCGCTGCCTTTATGAGTTCTTCGCTTGCCTGTCTGGGAACCAATTCATCAGGCTGGTATATCTTTTTATCCGTCCGGGAGGGGATCGGTTGTTTTTCTAGCCTGTCCAAAAGCATCGTGACCTGCTCCGTCATTTTCTCGATCGGGGCCTTCGTGACAAGGTAGTCAGCTTCAATTTCATTGAGTCCCTTGATTTGCTCAGCAAGGACTTCGGAAAGCGCGATGATGGGGAGGGGTCTGTCGGAATATTTCGATCGTACGAACTTGATCATCTGCTTCCCATCGATTTTCGGCATCAGGAGGTCCACAATAAGGATATCAAAGGTTTCTTTTTCGAGTTTTGATATGCCCTCCTTTCCATCATATGCCTTGAATACCTGATAACCTCTCTCTTCAAGGAGTTCCGTGAGGAACTCTACCAAGTAAAAGTCGTTGTCCACGACCAGGGCTTTTCTACCCATTTTGTTCATCCTAATCAATGACCTTCAGATGTTGGCTTTTGTTTTCGTAAGAGTTCCGAGCATGAAACCGACTCAGCTTACTATGATACAATCTTTCAATGGCCCCATAAAAAGTCTCAGAGACGTTCCATGGATTAGTGTTCTGTATCTTACTTGTCAGGCGTCAACGATCAATTGATGCAGACGCGTCTCACCTCACTGATATCGGTTATTCCCTGAAAGACCTTCAATATGCCATCCTGCTTGAGAGTATGCATACCCTCCTTGAGGGCTTGGTCGCGAATGTTTTCAGTAGGGGCCTGTTGCTTTATCATCTTTTTAATCTCGGGAGTGCCCTCCATCAATTCATGTATGCCGAGACGACCTTTGTATCCTGTACGGGAGCATGCTTCGCACCCACAGGGCCTGTACAAAACAAGGTCGGGAGAATATTCTATTTTTGTGAGTTGGAAATATTGTCGACCATAATCCGTCACGATGTCCTGGAATTCCTCTTCAGTCGGCACGTACTTCTCCCTGCATTCCTTGCACAGTCGCCTGACAAGTCTCTGGGCGAGGACACCGAGAAAGGCGTCGGAGAAATTGAGGGCGTTCAGGCCCATATCCAGTAACCGGGTGATGGTTTCAGGAGCACTGTTGGTGTGCAGGGTCGAAAGAACCAGGTGACCTGTAAGGGAGGCCTCTACGCCGATCGATGCAGTTTCTTTATCGCGCATCTCACCGATCATGATGACGTCCGGATCGGCCCTTAGAAAAGAACGCATGATTCGAGCAAAGTCAAGTCCTATCTTGGGCTTTGCCTCAACCTGTCTCAATCCGGCTTGAGTGATTTCAACAGGATCCTCCGCCGTCCATATTTTCCTGCCGGGGTCATTGATATACCCAAGTGCTGCGTGAAGGGTGGTGGTCTTGCCCGACCCTGTTGGACCGACGACCGGAATGAGACCATAAGGTTTTTTAATAATCTGTTTTATGATTCTGAGATTATTCTCACTCAATGCCATTTCTTCCAGCTTCATTGCCCCGGCCTTGGCGAGAATCCTTAACACGGCATCTTCAAAACCGCCTGCAGTGGGAAGGGTCGCTGCTCGAAGCTCAAAAGGGATGACCCCTTTTCGTCTGAATTTTATTTTTCCATCCTGAGGAAGTCGTCGTTCGGCAATATCAAGACCGGCCATAATTTTGACCCGTGAGAGAATGCCCCGTGCCATGGCATTGGGTAGTTTCATATATTCTTGACAGACGCCGTCAATCCGGAAACGTATGTTTGTTGATTTGGTGACGGGGGAGGGCTCAATGTGAATGTCCGAGGCATTCTTACGATATGCCGTGATGATAATTTGATCGACCAGTCGGACAACCTGCCCTGAAGCCTCATCAAAACCTTCCCGATCATCTTCAATGTCTTCCTCCTCTTCAAAAGAGACATCGGGGATCAGGTCGAAATCATCAGCGTCATCATCAGTGGGCTCCATCATTTGCTGTTGTTTTGGATCGAAGAAACGTCTGATGAATGTCTCAATATCTTCTTTGATGGCAACGGAGAAATTGATTTTTTTTGTCTTTACCAGTGCCCTGATGTGATCCGTCTTTGTGAGGTTAGCTGGATCATCTATAAGTATCTCAACACCGTTTTTCCCCCAGCTTAAAGGGACCCATAGCTCATGGAGGAGGAACGGTTTCTTCAGGTTTCCAATGAGTTCCGTTGGAATGGGCAGGTCGGGGTCGTAGTTCCTGAAGGGACAATTATAAAAAAATGAGAGCGACTTTCCCAGTTCCTCTTTTCTCACCTTAAACTGTTCAAGGAGTATAAACTCGACACTCTTGTTTGTCTTCTTTGACATGGAGAGTGCTTTGCGAAGTTGTTCCGTGGTGACCAGCTTTTCATTGATGAGATAGTCGTATTTAGAACCGGAAGAGAGGCTGGCCATGATGGAATCGAGCCGCTTCTTTATCTCTTGGTCATCCGGTTCAAACTGTTTCGCCGATCTATAGAGTTCAAGGGCAAGGTCTTTATAATCCCTCTTCTCCATTTCCCTTCCGAGCCTGAACTTGACCTGTGCCTTTTCTTTGTTTCCAGGTTTCTGGTCGACGATTATTTTCTCGACCTTCTCAATAACCTTTGTGGGAGAATGGCTCTTGAGGAGGCAAACGGCAATAGCAGGAATAACCTTTTCAAGTGGAAAGTCCAACTGGAGAAGTTTTTCATATTCGACGATCGCTTCGTCATGAAGCCCTAGTTCTTTGAGGGCAAAGGCGCTTTCAAAAAGGGCCTGAGGATTGTCCTCATCAGAGAAGGATTCTGTGAGAGAGGCGATATCCTTTGCAGAGATATCTTTCATATTCTCTTCCTTCTCAAGGCTATTGATCTTCCCTTTGACCGCTCTAATTCTGTCATGGATGATTTCTTTATGGTCGGAATTTGATTCAGAGAGGCTGGGCAATATACCTTCGTAGACTGCCAGGGCTTCCTTTTGCAGTCCCATCGATTCGTAGACCTCTGCCTCCTTGATTCTGGTATCTATATCCTCTTTCATTTTGGTTTGAATACCTGCCATATCCAGATGACACCCTCATAACACCGGACAGGTTAAGTCGTTCAGAAGGATCCTGAATGAACTCTTATAGTTGAAGACAATGTCTTCAAGAAGTCTTATGTCGTCTAAGATGAATAAATCCGATCATGGAAACAACTGAAGCTGCTATCAAAACTCCCTCGCCGCTTTTGAGAAGAGATTGTGGAGCGTGATTTTGGCTATAAACAATATCATTTTAATGTGCTTTTCAAGAAAATAAATACCCATAGGCATCCGACTCGTCAGAGTCAAAATGGGGATAGCCCTCATCTATTCTGGGTCAGAATATACAACATATTTTGAGAATAAAACTCCAGTCTTGTCTTCAGATGGACTACAAATAAAGGCGTCCCGTCTCTTTATGTTGCATCCATTTCCAAGGCCTATATTATTTCTTTGCTCTGAACAGGCCTCGAAGCCCCTCTCTCCCTTTCTTCTTCTTTAAGGTGGGAAGCAACATATCACAATCAAGTCGCAACATCGCCATAGGCGTATATAGTCCCATCAGAACCAGGAGGAAGCCAATTTCGGTTCTTCTGATATAAATACGATTCTTCTCATATATCAGATCAGCCTCTTTTACGCGGTTCAATGAATAGATGAAAAGATCCCACCAGTCCTTTTTCTCAGGTTCTTCAGACAAGGGGGACAAGAACTCTCTAAAAAGGAGTTCTCCTTCCAAGGAAAAAAACATGACTCCCTTGACATCCTCCACATCCAACACACGATGCAAGACCTCTTTCATTCTCTTTCAAAAGCCTCCTCAAACAGTAAATGATAGCTCCGCTTCCTGATCGATATTTCAATATTTGAGATCTGCTAGGACCCTATTCGTCGGAATCTGTTGAATATTCGTCAGGCTCATGGATAGGCTTCTAATGTCTCAGGGCCTCTATTAGCCTTTCCCTTGGGCACCTCGAATTGACTGAAACCGCAATTGTCTTTTGACCTGCAACAAGGACCAAGTCATTAGGCTCGTCGGTATCAACGTAGACCAATTTTAATTTGCCCGTATCGAAGAAGGAGCCAATCCTCTTCATCTGTGCCACAAGCCCATCCCAAGAGTTATTCAGGGACACGTCCTCCACGCCGGACATTTCACCAATACCTTTCTCGATCATTCTTCTAATGCTATCCGGAGAATGTTCCTGGATCTCGACATCCTTGGTGGCCTTCACCTTTGGTTTCGATTTTTTGGGCTCAGTGGGGGACTCGCTGGTCTGTTCTTTTTCGTCCTTAAGGCGCATGGCTTCGAGCAATATGGCCTGGAGGTCACCGTCGATTTTTTTCTCCTTTTGAAAGCACTCATTCTGTATGGAGAGGTTGACTTCATCCCAGGAAAATATCTCATATGCGGCGTTAATGCCCCTTACTTCACCTGTCCTTGCCTCGAATAATTCACCATCTTTAAAAAAAAGCACCCCATGCTTTTTCGACTTATTATCAAGCAGCCTGATGGTGCAGGTCTTTTGCTCCATTTCTATGAACTGCAAAAACATACCCGAGGAGACGCCCTGCAATTTCCCACCTTCTGATTCTTTTTTTAGAACATCGATGATCTGTCGGCCCATATCCTCAATAAGAAATGGTTTCTCGATATATCCGACAGCCCCGCCAACATGGGCCAGTTTGTCCATTTCAGCGGTCCCATAGGCGGTCATAATTAAAACAGGTATATGGGCGTATCTCTCGGCGATATAGGATAAAAGGGCAAATCCGTTCATTCGAGGCATTTTCAGGTCCGTTACTACGAGAGAGATAGACTTTTGCTTGATCTCCTCTATGGCCGCAAAACCATCTTCAGCTATTAGGACCGAAAAAGTGACGCTGTACTTCTGAAGGCCTTCTTTGAGGGACAGAAGCATCTCCTTGTCATCATCAACTATGAGTACATTCCTTGTCATCAGGCTCTCTCACCAACGACTTGCGTGGAACCATTTTTATAATCATCCCTGTTTGAGGCCTTATCAATATCGATAATCTTTATCGCGCCCAAGTAATCCATAGTCTCATATCTCTTGATAGACTTTATTTTTCCTGCTATTCGGTTCAGATTCTGGATTTGTCTATTGATTTTTGTGAGCTTCCGACCCAGGTCATCTCTAACCTGCCGATCAGACAGCACCTCCCCCATCAGATTGTTGAGGATGGTGAGTGGCTGGTTGAGTCTGTGTGCCGTACCTCCCGCCATTTCCAACGCCCCTTGAAGTTTGGCGCTTTTTATGTGTTTTCTGTGCTGCTTTGTTTGCTCCGTGATATCACGCCCTACGATCCTTATGTACGGAGGAGCGGCCTTCACCTTGACAAGAATAGCATAAAAATCAACGTGATACTCTCCGCCTGCCTTGCCCATCATAGTGAAGACACCATCTAACTGACGGGTTTCTAATATGTCTATGAGAAAGAAAGAGAAGAGATCTTTGTATTCAGACGAGATGAATTGGGACAACGATTCTTTCAGCAATTTGTCCTTTGGGAGTCCAAGGAAACGGCTCCCTGCTTTGTTGACGTCAAGCAAGACCCCCTCAGTATTCACCAAGAAAACGAAATCATCCAGGGTATCCGCCATCGTATCCAGCTGTGCGTCTTTGCCTCCACTTTCCATTGTCTGATCGATTTCTTTAAACACACCGTCCAAAAAGACCATTCTTCCCTTATTATCGAAAACTCCCCGTGCAGTGAAGGAACAGAATATGGAGTTCCCATCCCTTGTATTGAGGCCCATGACAAAATCATTAATAAAACCTTTTTTGAGGATCGCTCGGAAAAACCCATCTCCCTCTTTTTTGGTGTGGCAAAGACTGAAAGCCGAAAAACCTGTGAGCCTGTTTTCGGAATCATAACCTAATATGCGGGCGCAGGTATGGTTGCAGTAGACGATTTTGCCCTCAATACTCATTCGGAATATTCCAACAGGAAGGTTGCCGATATAGTCGGAAAACCATTCTGCGGATGGATCTTCATTAATTTTTGGCGGGCTTAGAGTCATATATCGCCGACCTTCAAATAAAGCATGCTATTTTTGCCAAAAACCCTGAGATGGAGGAAAAGCTTGGACACAGCATATGGGGCTTACTTGAATTCTATACCAAATCTGGCGAGGTCATCAGAATGTTGTTTAGACCAGGCACCCAAATTGTCATTGAGTTGATGCCTGATTTCAAGTTCATCGGCAAGTATTCTGACAGACTCTGTTATCCCATTAGCCAACTCCTCTTCCGTTGCCTTCCCTTTGAACGTAAGCCTCTGCCCCGAATACTCGACTTCTGCTGCAAATGGATCAAGAAAATCATACTTGTTGGCCAGATCCATGAACTTTTTTTTGAGAAGAATACTGAACTCAGTCTTTATTCTTTTGTTGGATTTGACCGTTTTCTCGAAAATATTGAGCAATTCCTCCAGGTACCTGACGGTATCGGATGAATACTGCCACCCGTTTTTCTTGGAATCACTTTCAGGAGTCTCCTCTTCCATTGGGATGCTGCTCACATGGAAGGTCCCTCCTGACACCTTCGTCTTCTCCAGGAGGATTTGGAGACTCTCTTCCGAATGGTTCATTTTGCCTGTGCCCCAGGAAAAGGACCCTCCAGTGATCCGACCACCGCTAAGAAAAATAAGACCGCAATCTTCACTGTTTTCAATCGATACTTCTATAAAGCCGGTGAGCTTTTCCGAACCCATCTTGCTCATGAGGCCTTGAAGATCTGTAAATTCCGTACTGAGATCGTTATAAATCCTCTCTGATCGAGGGAGATTCGCCCAGAAGTATATGGACTCAGGATCGATTTTATAGACCGTAACAACGCAACTCTTGTGGTCTACCGTTTTCATAAAACCGTCTATTGCATCCTTTCCTATGATCTCACCGTCATAGTCCCTATACGAGCCGTTTAGTAATTCGTCCTTATCGAAAAAGATTGTTCCTTCAGCTGTAACGGACTTGAAATAGACGCAGCCGGAACCCAGCTCGCCCTGGTAATGTTCAAACAATCTCGGCATATTGAGATAGTAACTGTTCATGTTTTCGATTACAGGCTTTTCCTTCGGAGTAATGATCATGTCAATCCTCTGTCAGATCGTGATATGCGAAAGGGGTATATACGTATAGTAATTGTGAGCACGGACCGGAGCATTTTGCCTCAGATTTTTATCTTCTCCTGCGTAGTCTACTTATAGAGATGCGGATACTATCTTGCATACGGGTAATGGCTTTGGCTAGCTCGCCGATCTCATCTTTCGATTTCATCTTTATTTCCACATCAAGTTCGCCCACGCTTATCCGGTCGGCCGCCTCTGTCAAGCGCCTTATCCGCCCTGCCAGCCTGTAACTGAATATGGTAACGACGAGGCCTATGAGCAGGATTCCGGCACCTATAATGGCCGCATAAACGTTTCTTGTTTCAAGTAGAATCATCTTGGAACGCTCATCCAGCTGATTTATGGGTGCAAAAAAATGATCAGCGTAGACACTCAACCCGATAACATAGGGTGTCCCCAAGACAGGGGCGAGTGATAGGATCATTTCCTTGAGTTGGCCGTCGTCATCTTTTTGTAAGAAGTAGTTTGTGGAATCTCTCCAGCCATGCTCACCGAGAATCACTTTCCCTTGCTTATCATATTTTGCGCCACGAAAAGTCCCGGATATCCATTGGTCTTCAAGCGTGGTGCCTTCCAGACCGGTTTTCTTGTTTAGCAGGATAGTCCCGGTGTGATCATCACCTGATCTTACAAATAGGGTTGAGTCACCGGCAATTTCAACAGAGCGGGTAATAATTTTCCGCAGGCCTTCATCTCTGCTAAAATCCTTTTCTCTCAAATCCGGGTGATTTGAGAGATATGCCTGTGTCCGTTTTGCTATAAAATCGGCATTATCATTCACGGAACTCGTCGAGATATGACCTACCGTCTTCGAGCTTTCATCGATAATTAATCCTGAAAGGTTCTGAAGCTGATCAATAGAAAACAGGGCTGTAGCACACATAAATAGAGTCGGTAGAGAGACAAAGAGAAGGATCATCTTGCTTCTCACTCCGAGACTTCTCACCCTTGAAGAGGATTTCTTCTTTCTCTTTTTGCTTTCGCTTTCCTTTGAGTCCTCAGGAAGGGGTTTTGAAACAGGTTCCTGTTCTTCCTGAAGAGCTTTTTCCTCCTCTGGAGGCGGAGGCGGTGGAGGTGTTGGGTCTGGCGCTTTGCTGTCCGATTTTTTTATGGTGATAAGATTACCACAAGCCTTACATTTGGCCTTTCCAGTCTCTCCCTTGAGTTTATCAGGATCTATCTGGTACTTCTTGCCGCATTCCTCACATATTACTATCATCACCAAGCTCCCTTAACAGGAATGAATTAATATTTCCTCTCCTTCAGTTTTGTCACAAGATTGTGTTTGAACTCTTTCCTTTTTTCCTCGCGCTCAATTTGTCGTGCCAACAAATCAACCAACTCTGCAGCCCTGTGACTGGGGAATCTCATCGCGTTATGCCCAAGATCGCTCATTGCATCTTCAACAAGTATCTCTGCGATGGGCCCTATGGCGATTGCCAATTCACTAATGAGATAATCCAAAAAGTCTTTGTCCAGGACCGGGATTGTGTCGGTGACAGGCTCAATCAGTTTCAGCTTGAGTAATCTGGTCAGGACTTCTCTTAACGTCCCGATCTTCATACCCGTCTTCTTCGCAATGGCGTCCGGCCTTTTTTTGCCGTCCAATTCCATCAGAATTTCCAACATATGAGCATCAAGGGAGAATTCACCCATACTTTCCTTAGGCACACGTTTGAAAACAGTTGTGAGGATCTCGCTTGATGGAAGATTCATGTCAGCTGTCCTCCCTCCACAACTTCAGTTCTGCCCTCAAGCTCCTGAATTCGGCTTTGATCACTTCCTTTATCTCCTCCAGGGCATAGGCAAAGGCCTCGTGAGGCGACACTTCTTTAACCGGCAACGCCTTATTCTGATCAATCAGCACGTTCTCATCACGCGGGAGGGAAGGCTTCACCTCTTTTAAGGCTGTCGGTTCCTTTTCCTCTGCAGAACGCGCCTTTCTAAGAGATATTTCCTCCTTCAATTTCTTGAATTTGGCAGCCTCCTTAAGCAAGATACGTTTCCTCTCCGTCTCATCAATATCTTGAACGATCACTTTTTCGAGGGCAAGAAACAGTGAATTCATGACCTGGATGGTATGGGGGTGGGCATTGGCCCCTTTCACCTTGACGTATTTTCCAAGAGAGCCTAATATCTGCAAGAATATCGTGATAATTTTGTCGCCTTCATATATTCCCTTCAGCTCCTCCAGGTGTTCAATCAACTTATTCATTATCTGCTCATCGATTTCCCAATCAATTGACAGAACGATCGCCCTTAATTCCTCCAAATGAGACCCAGGGATATCACTTACGCCTCCTTCCAGTTGGGGCAACTCTTCATCCTGTTCTATCAAGTACGCACTATCGAGATAATCAGTGTTGGATCTTACATCCCCGGACTCATCCATAATTTCTAACGGAGAAAGCTCTTCAGGTTCTTCGTTTTCTGCTGCCATGTCAGATGAGCTCTGACTCGATTCACTCAACTCGTCGAAACTAAACTCCTCCACAACGGTCTCATTTTCCTCATCATCTGTTATAAGCTCATCTGATATCACTTCGCTCAATTCGATAGGCGGGGGATCCCCGGAATCATCTGAGTCTATCTCCAGTACATCCTCTTCTTTCAGTTCGATAGGTGGTGGGGCTTCCGTATTCTCGAAGATGCTACTCAGTTCTATAGCGCCGGAGTCTTCAACATCATCGGAGTCCAGCCTAAGTTCCATAGGTGTTTCTTCCAATGTAAGAGGAGGAGGTTCTTCCCTGTTGTTCGGCGTCAAGTCCAGGTCAGACAGTCCTTCGTCACTCAAGACTCCGGCAGGCAACTCTCGGCCTCCGCCCGCATCTTCCTCTGAATCGGGTAAGATCTCGTTGATATCCCGATGTGAGGGACCCTGATGACTACTCACCTCAGTATTAAAATCAGGGAGCACGTCATCTTCTTGGAAGATATCATCCAGCCGACTCTCGACCTCTTCGGTTATTGTAGTTCCGCTGCTCTTTGCCACTTGTTCACCTCCTATTTCAGCTCCTCTTTCAACGAAGCCATGGTTATTTTTATGATATCTTTCATGGTCTCTATCACATTGGTTCCATTGATGGCGCTTGCCACGCGAGATGGCACTTTCAACTGGCCATTCAACTGTCTTTCGAGGGCTTCAACTGACAGAAGCGGTATGCCTTGATCTGCCAGATCCATTTTATTGTACTGCAAGACAAGTGGAGTCTTAAAGATGCTCTTTTTATAAGATGCCAGGTTCTTCTGAAGGTTCTTGAGTGAGAGGATATTCTTCTCTCTCATAACTGACATGGCATCCGCGACAAAGACAATGCCGTCCACCCCTCGGAGGACCAATCTCCTGGTTGCATCGTATTTCACCTGCCCAGGGACCGTGTAAAGCTGGATTTTAACGTCATAATTCTTTATCTTCCCGATATCAAATGGAAGAAAATCAAAAAAGAGGGTGCGATCTCCATGAGTTTTTATGGTGACCATCTCTGTCTTGATACGATGATTGAACTTCTTATAGATGTATTCAAGATTCGTCGTTTTGCCTCCTCTACCGGGGCCGTAATATACGATCTTTACTTGAACTTCCTTTTTTTTAAGATTTACAAATGCCAAAACAAGATACCTCGAAGGGCATTTTGTCGCCCACTAATCCGTTAATCTTCTTCAAAGGCCGGGCAAAAGTCGAGACTTGCCGATTTCATTCTTGAAGTACCTTCTTGATCTTTGTAATAGCTTCTTCGGCCTTCAAACGCAGAAAACCTAGGGATGTGGCCCCGCCGAATATGATGACCAGCAGAAAGTCATCCAAAACCTTGCTGAAATGAATGCTCTCTTTTTCTCCCTTATGGAACAAGAGAGAGAACTCCTCTTCTCCGATGATTTTGGCCATGCTGCTTACGGCCCCAAAATTTCCAGCAGCCAGGGCAGCTAACGAATATATATCATGCTTCACTCTGCCGTTGTCTCTATCAGCAATGATATTTCCGGCCATATCGATCAAAAAGACACAATGAACACCGAGGTCAAAGATGTCTTTCTCTAAGATCTCCTCAATGGTATCCAGCTGCTCCTGGCCAAGTGTGTAGGTCAATTGAATATCCTCCCCAGAATTGGTTCATAATTTATGAATATGGACTTTCCTGCCCGGAAGCCGTCCTGAGACACACGGTCACTTCTGTCCCTTCTCCGAGAAGGCTTTCCATCTTTATTTGGCCATCCATCTTGAATAGTAGCCTTTTGGCAATTGGTAGGCCCATGCCCTGTTTCCCCGATTTTGTGGAAAAGAGTGGTAATAAAGCCTTTGACAAGTCCTGCTCGCTGATACCGGTTCCATTATCTTTTACCGATATGATAATGAAGTCATCAGTGGCCGATGCTTTTATCTCAATCTCCGGGTTCTTCACCTCTTCCGTCGCTTCAATGGCGTTGTCAATGATATTGATAATCACTTTGTCAATAGCGGAGGTGTCTCCAAGAATCCGTCGATCTCCAACATCATGGTTATGAGAAAGTTTGATATCTCTATCTTTTGCTTTTTTAGCGATAAGTGATATCAGGTGTTCCCAGAAATGAGGAAAGGCGATTTCTTCACGGTCTCTTACGTCAAATCTTGAATAAGACCTCATCGCCTCCACCAATCTCTCCAGCCTCGCCAGTAAAGTCGAGCCCCTTCTCAGATATTCCTTTTTTTTGTTATCATCGAAAAGGTCATAGTTTTCTTTGAATACGTCTAAGGTAATTTTGAGCGAGTTAATAGGGTTTCCCAACTCGTGTCGTAAAATGGAAAGGACCTGGTCAAGGGAGTTTTCATATTCAATATGTTTCGCTATATCGTTCAAGTTCTATTGCTTCCTTACTCTTCCTTTTGGGTACCCCTCTGCTGATAAGGGGACTTTTCGAAGGTTACATCCCTTCAGCCTCCTAATCCGCATCCCATCTTTTAAGCTGAACGGCCGTGCAGGAATATGGACTCATGCAAAGCCTTATCCAATCTCTTGGTATCCTATTGAGCAAGTACAAACAGCAAGACGCATGCCACAGATTTTGAACGTTTCTCGGGAAGTATAAGTGCTTATAATTAAAGTTAAAAAATAGAATCAACTCAAGGAGAGGCGCCCCTTAGGTCCATTTAGATGGATCAAAATGGATTGTTTAGTGCATTCTGTCCGATGGTGAAAGTCTTACCTTGACAGCTATAGATTGTTCTTCTATTTCTATCTCACTAAGCAAAGTCCCTATTGTCTGATATTGTCGGAAACGCTGTTTTACATATCTGAAATCGATCGATCCGGCGTAGAGGATGCGAATTCAATTAAGGCAGCCGAGAGGTTGGAAAAAATGATAGTCCAGATCTACGAGATACAAACCCCTTTTGAAGCGGAGAAATGTCTGGAATTAGGAGTCGATCACATTGGAAGTGTTCTCCTCTCCAAAGATTCATGGCGTTTGCCGGCCCTCAAAGATGTTATCCGTCTCACTAAAGAGGCGGGCGCAAAGAGCAGTCTCATCCCGCTTTTCGAGGAGCCTGGCACGATCTTCAGCGTCATTGACTACTATGAACCCCGTTATATCCATTTATGTGGCACGGTGAGCCGGATAGCCAATTACAGGATCAGGATAGAGGAGATCGTCCGATTTCAGTCGGAATTAAAAGAGAAATTCCCGGATCTTGAGATCATTCGTTCGATCCCTGTCCCTCAGGATGGGAAAGCAGCCCATTTTTCTCCTTTGGAATTGGCGCAGGCGCTTGAGCCGGTCAGTGATCTGTTCCTGGCCGATACATGGGTGGGTAGCGAACCCGTTGAAGGTTTTATAGGTATTACCGGAAAGACAAGCAATTGGGAGCTGGTTAGGAAACTCGTATATAAAAGCAAAATCCCTGTCATTCTGGCGGGCGGGCTCTCTCCTGAAAATGTCCGTGCCGCCATTGAAAAAGTCGTTCCTGCCGGTGTAGACAGTTGTACTCAAACCAATCTTGTTGATAAGATGGGACACCCCATTAGGTTCAGGAAGGATTTTAAAAGGGTAGAAAGATTTGTCAAAGAAGCCCGTATGGGTAAGCCGCAGGAAAGCGAGTGACCTATAAGATTGACAGGGAAGGATGTATAACCTGGGTTACGGATCATTAAGAAGTTGAACGATCGACAGCCCAACGAAAAGGTCTTGGTGTCAGGTGGGTCTCCCAGATAGCACGAACTTCCTATTTCGAAATCTTCACCCCCATCTCTTTATTGGGACGGCAAGCGACCGGTACAAAGGCTGGGAAGGGCAGGTCTATACGGCAGGGCTCTACGCCGGGAAAGAAAGCCGTCGTTCGAAAAAGGTGGGGGGAGAAAGGTTTGTTGAAGAGCTCTTTCCTGTTGAATCTGTTGAAGAGTATTTCCGACACTTCTCGGTACTCGAACTTGATTTCACCTTCTACAGGCCTCTCTTGGACAACAAAGGCGCTCCCACACAGACCTTTGAACTCTTGAGCCGGTATGGTAACTATCTCAAGGAGGGACGTCTGATCCTGAAAGTGCCGCAGATTATCTCCGCCAAAAAATTGCGACGAAAAGATGGCTATATCGCAAACGATAACTATCTGGACCCGGAAATTTTTGTCCGACAGTTCTATCGACCTGCCCTTGAACTCTTATCTGACAGGCTTGACGGTCTTGTTTTTGAGCAGGAGTATCAGTTGAAGATGGAACGATCGTCTCCTCGAGAGCTCGCCTCAGGGCTTGACGCCTTTCTTGGCTCAATTCCCAAGGATACCCGTTATCACTTTGAACTCCGTACGGGAGCCTATCTATCCCCGCAAATCTTTGACGTACTTGAGAAACATGGTGTTGGGCAGGTCCTTTCTCACTGGACCTGGTTACCCTCTCTATCGGATCAATTTGAATTGTCGGGGAAAAGGATCTTGAACTGCGGGAGAAAGTTTATTGTCAGGCTCATGACCCCCCGTGGTGTGAAATACGAGGAGGCCTATGCCCGGGCTTACCCATTCGATGCCTTGGTAAGTTCGATGTTGGATACGCAAATGGTCTCGGAAACGGTGAAGCTTATTCGAGAGATAACTCATCGGAAGGCCGATATCTATGTCATAATCAACAATCGGGCAGGAGGGAACGCCCCGTTGATTGCCAGGCGGGTGGCTCAAGAGTTTGAATCACTCCGCAAACGACCTGCCAATATCTGCTTCCGAAAGAATCTTGAAAAGAAGAAATAAAATCGTTGTTGTCATTTTCATTCTTACCTTGTGTCTGCCGGGCACTGTCTCAGGCATTAGTTTTCAAATCGACTTATTTCATCCAGTGATTTTAAGGGAGTTTAGTTGTACCATATTTTCACTGTGACACTATTTTCTGTCATGGACAATAATGATGAAAAATATGGTCATGAACTCAAACTTTCCATTTTTGATTAAGCACCTGACGGATCATCTTGGAAATGTCGTTCATCGCAATTGGCTTCATGGCGCATTTTCAAATGCCTTCGATTTTCTTGGTAAAACCAAATTAACGTAACAAAGCAAAATATTTTCAAAATTTCAACTTAATTTATTGGAGTAATTTTGCCGTGACTCCCGAAATCGTATTGATATTATCGATTCTAGCTATATCCGTTTTGTTTCTGGTGATGGAATGGATTCCAATGGAAGTGACGGCCCTGCTGTCATTGGGTGCGGTTGCCCTCACCGGCCTCGTCACACCGGTGGAGGCATTGTCGGGTTTCAGCAATCCGGCGGTGGTCACCGTGTGGGCGGTTTTCATACTGAGCGGGGGGTTGACACGTACCGGTGTGGCCAACGCGATCGGCCGTATTGTTTTGCGAATGGCCGGCACCCGCGAAACCACCATGATTATCGTCATAATGTCGACCGCCGGAGTGATGTCGGCCGTTATGAACAACGTAGCCGTAGCGGCTCTGATGCTGCCGGTGGTTATGGACATCGCACGGCACACCGGCAAACTCCCATCGCGTCTTTTGATGCCGCTGGCCTACGGTTCGCTACTGGGCGGTCTGTGCACCCAGATCGGCACCCCACCAAACAT
Organism: Thermodesulfobacteriota bacterium; assembly: GCA_034189325.1. Classification (GTDB taxonomy): domain Bacteria; phylum Desulfobacterota; class DSM-4660; order Desulfatiglandales; family Desulfatiglandaceae; genus JAXHUM01. The sequence goes on along the minus strand of JAXHUM010000044.1, from coordinate 2,006 downwards.
ACTGGTCAGTGATGCCCTTCGTGATGCTCAACTGCGAGCTTTTGCGTTTTTTGATTTCACGCCGGTCGGCTTGACCGTGTTGTTTTCCGGAATCGCATTTATGATCCTCATCGGCCGCCATTTGCTTCCCCAGCGCGATGTCGCCAAAGAATCATCGCTTGATAAAAGAGTCGATTGGAAGACCCAATATGATCTGCAAGAACGGCTTTTTCAGATCCGCGTACCCCACAACTCGATTTTAATCAACAAATCTTTGGCCCAAATTCGGATGGGTTCGGTCTTGGCTTGGAATGTCATCGGAATCACCCGTGGCGGACAAACCATGCTGGCGCCGGGACCCAACGCCACTTTGCAGGGCGGTGACCGATTAACGGTTGAAGGTCGAATCGAGTCTTTAAACGAACTGAAAAACTGGCGAAAGCTCATTATTGAAGAGGACAGTATCGATCTGCAGGAGCCTTACGGGGACGAGGTGAAAATCGGCGAAGTCACACTCCCGGTCAATTCGCGTTTTGTCGGCAGCACCCTTAATTCACTCGGATTTCGTGCCCGTTTTGGCGCAAATGTGCTGGCGATTTCCCGCAACGGCAGAGTAAAGCGCACAAACCTGCAGGATGATCCGTTACAGCGGGGTGACAGGCTCCTTTTGGCGGGCTCCGCGACGCATTTGGAAGAGCTGGAAAATACCAGCGGTTTTGAGCAATTCCGTTATGTGGACCGATCCGAGTTGACAGATGTTTATCACCTGCACGACCGGTTGATGGTCATGCAGGTGCCGCCGGATTCAGCCCTGGTGGATAAATCTTTAAAACAAAGCCGGCTGGGGGATGCCTTGGGAAGCCGGGTTCTCGGGATTTTGCGCGGCAGCAAACCAATCATCATGCCGGAACCCGATGAAGTTCTGCAAGCGGACGATCGCCTGGTGGTCGAAGGACGCATGCGGGATTTTGATAATCTGCGCGGGCTGGAAGAACTCGTGATCGAGCGCCAAACGGATCCTGACCTGGAAGGTTTGGTCTCCGGCAACACCGGTTTGGTTGAAGCCATCCTGTCACCCCAAACGACCTTGGAAGGTAAAACCCTGCGACAGATTAATTTTCGCGAAAAATTTAGCTTAAATGTTCTGGCGCTCTGGCGCAAGGGAAGAGCACACCGCTCCAATTTAAGAGATATGGATCTGCGTTTTGGCGATGCCCTGCTTCTGCTCGGTCCGCGGGACAAATTGCACATGCTGGGCCGCGAGCCGGATTTTATTGTGCTCACGGAAAAAGCCCAGGAAGAACTGCAGCTGGGAAAGATGAAACTTTCCATATTGATTATGGGCGGCGTGTTGCTGCCGGTTTTTTTCGGATGGGTGCCGATATACATAGCCGCAGTGGTCGGTGCCGCATTGATGGTGCTCAGCGGATGTCTGACGATGGAAGAAGCCTACCGGCAAATTGAATGGAAAGCGGTGTTTTTGATTGCCGGGATGTTGCCGCTGGGAACGGCTTTGGATCAGACCGGCGCCGCCAAGTTAATTGCCGAAGGGGTGGTTGCTATCGTCGGGCCTTTGGGACCTCAGGCGGTGATGTTCGGCCTGATCACCCTGACCTTTGTGGCGACCTGTTTTGTCCCCACCGCTGCCTTGGTGGTACTGATGGCACCGATCGCCTTGAGTACTGCCGCTAATATGGGACTGTCGCCTTATGGATTGCTGATGGCCATTGCGATGGCATCATCGGCCAGTTTCACCACCCCCATATCCCATCCGGCCAATATCTTGGTGATGGGGCCGGGCGGCTATCGCTTTGCAGATTACGTAAAAGTCGGCGGATCGCTGACTTTGGTTATTCTGGCGGTTTTAATGTTGGTGATGCCCCTATTTTGGCCTTTGTAGCCCCAATAATAAGTAAAAGTCCCACCAATATGTAAAAAGTTGTGTGGGACATGGAAGCACAATCAAGGTAATAACGTGGGAAAATTCCAAGCATCAATCAACAAATATCAAATCGTTTGGGATTTGA